>NZ_JBIOTD010000001.1:0-655000 GCF_051715125.1 Enterococcus sp. AZ048
TTGACCTCATTGGATAATTTCTGGCAGGAATTGAAGGACAGTTATAAAAATGACCTTAATCCTGCCAGTTATGACGCTTGGGTTGGTACAGCTAAACCGTTAGCTTTAACAAATAATCAATTAACGATCGAAGTCACAAGCGATTTGCATAAGCGCTATTGGGAAAAGCATTTAGCAGCAAAAATCGTCGAAATCGGGTTCAAAGTAACAGGAGATGAAATTATGCCTCTCTTTGTAACACCTGATGAAGCTCCACCGATTAGCATTGTCGAAAAAGAGGAAGCTCCCAAAGTAGATACTACAAAGCGAGCTATGCTTAATCCGAAATACACATTCGATACCTTCGTAATCGGAAAAGGAAATCAAATGGCACACGCTGCTGCGTTAGTTGTTGCAGAAGAACCTGGATCAATTTATAATCCGCTCTTCTTCTATGGTGGTGTCGGTTTAGGGAAAACACATTTGATGCACGCGATCGGTCATCAAATGTTAGCCATTAATCCTCATGCAAAAGTTAAATATGTTTCTAGTGAAACGTTTGCAAATGACTTTATCAACTCGATCAAAAACAAGACTTCAGAAGAATTTCGTCAAGAGTATCGCAAAGTCGACTTATTATTAGTTGATGATATTCAATTTTTCGCAGATAAAGAAGCGACACAAGAAGAATTCTTCCATACATTTGAGAACTTATATAATGACAATAAACAAATTGTACTGACTAGCGACCGTTTACCAAATGAAATACCGAAACTCCAAGAACGCTTGGTTTCACGCTTTGCATGGGGCCTATCCGTAGATATCACGCCACCAGATCTAGAAACACGGACGGCTATCTTGCGTAAAAAAGCCCAAGCTGAGAATCTTGAAATTCCTGATGATACCTTGAGCTATATCGCTGGACAAATTGATTCAAACATTCGTGAGCTAGAAGGGGCCTTGGTCCGTGTGCAGGCTTTTGCCACAATGAACAGTGCAGATATTACAACTAGCATCGCTGCCGACGCGTTAAAAAGTCTAAAAGGAACAAGCAATGCACAGCTTTCCATCAGTAAAATCCAAGAAGAGGTGGCAAAATTTTATCATATTCAAGTAAAGGACTTAAAAGGGAAAAAACGAGTGAAAGCAATTGTTGTTCCGCGACAAATTGCTATGTATCTAGCTCGCGAAATGACCGAAAGTTCACTACCAAAAATCGGGGCTGAATTTGGAGGCAAAGATCACACAACCGTTATCCATGCCCATGAAAAAATTAGCCAATTGGTGAAAAATGATCGCACGATTCAACAAGAAATCGCTGAAATCAAAAATTTGCTTCTTGGTTAGCTTGTGGAAAATAATAAAAAAAGAGTTTGTTTATCCACAAGTTGTCCACAAGTGGAAAACTTGATGCAGCAATCTTTAACCTGATTTTTCCACAAGATTAACAGGACCTACTACTTTTATTATTTAATTTACTTAAATAAATAAAAAGAAAAGGCCTGTGATCACACAGTATCCTTTTACGTACGTACGGCTTCACTAAAAATAAATAAATAATTTAAAAAGGAGTTTCATTATGAAATTTACGATTAACCGTGCTCGCTTTATTCAAGAATTACAAACAGTGCAACGAGCTATTTCTACTAAAACAACAATCCCAATCTTAACGGGAGTGAAAATTGAACTAAATAACGAAGGACTGAACTTAACAGGTAGTAATGCAGATATTTCCATAGAAACCTTTCTAGCTGCGGATGATGAAAAAGCAGAATTACAGATTTCTGAACCGGGGACGATTGTATTACAAGCGCGATTCTTTAGCGAAATCATCCGACGTTTGCCAGAAACAACGTTTACTCTAGAAGTACAAGAAAATTATCAAGTATTGATTTCATCTGGTGCGGCTCACTTTACAGTCAATGGTTTAGATGCAGATAATTATCCACATTTGCCAGTAGTAGAAGAGCAAAATCAATTGAAATTGCCTGTCCACATGTTGACAAAATTAATCGGAGAAACAGTTTTCTCTGTTTCTCAACACGAAAGTCGTCCAATTTTAACAGGGGTTCATTTCACAATGTCTAACGAACAATTGTTAGCTGTAGCGACGGATTCCCATAGATTAAGTCAACGAATTGTTCCTATAGAAAATGCCAATAAAGATTTTGATATTGTTATTCCTGGGAAAAGCTTAGTGGAACTCTCTCGTTCACTATCTGATGAAGAAGCAGAAGTCGAAATCAGCATCATGGAAAACCAAGTCCTATTTAAAACACCTACGATGTATTTTTACTCTCGCTTGCTTGAAGGAAATTATCCGGATACCAATCGTTTGATTCCCACAAGCTTTAATACGGAAATCACGTTCTCTGTTCCAACATTTTTAGCTGCAATCGAACGGGCATCGTTGCTTTCTCATGAAGGACGCAACAATATCGTTCGCTTAGCAATTGCCGATAACTCAGTCATTCTTTACGGAAACTCGCCAGAAATTGGTAAAGTTGAAGAAGAATTGGTTTACGAAAAAGTGAGTGGAGACCCGTTAGAAATTTCTTTTAACCCTGACTATATGAAAGATGCTCTTCGTGCTTTTGGGGATATGAGTATCAAGATCCAATTTATTTCAGCAATCCGTCCATTTACTCTTGAACCAAGTGAAGGGGACGTATCCTTTATTCAATTAATTACTCCAGTGCGCACAAATTAAAGGAAATCTAGTGAGTTTCACAAATTTTTTGAAAAATATGAAAATATTTTGTAAAATACGCAATTCCAGTAAAAGGTCTTAAAATCGATTTTAAGGCCTTTTACTTTTTTTTGAGTGAATTAATAAAAACGGCTTAGAACTTCTTAAATCGAAAAATACAACGAGTTAATTTGTTTTATCTCTTAAAAAAGGGTATAATAAAGAGGTGTTTCTAGCATGAAAATGAGGGATGAATGTGAAACAAAAAATTTTTTTAGAAACAGAGTTCATGACGCTTGGTCAGTTATTGAAAGAGATCAATGTAATCTCTAGCGGTGGACAAGCCAAGTGGTTTCTAGCAGAAGAAACAGTATTTGTAGATGGCGAGTTAGAAAATCGCCGCGGCCGAAAGCTCTATCCTGGAATGATGATTGAGATTCCTGAGGTAGGAACTTTTTTTATGGTCAAAAATAAGGAAGAACACGATGCAGCTGAATAAGCTAGAGTTGAAAAACTATCGTAATTATCAAGAGCTGGTCTTGAAATTTCCTAACCGATTAAATGTTTTTTTAGGAGAAAACGCTCAGGGAAAAACCAATCTTTTGGAAAGTATTTACGTTTTAGCATTGACCCGTAGTCATCGTACGAGCAGTGAGCAAGAATTGATCGGCTGGACGGATGATTTCGCTCAAATTAAAGGGCGTATAGAACGTGGGACAAGCGAGCTGGAATTGGAATTGCTGTTGACTAAAAAAGGGCGCAAATCCAAAGTTAATCATATTGAACAAAAGAAGCTGAGCAGCTATATTGGCCAGTTGAATGTTATCTTGTTTGCACCTGAGGATCTGTCTTTAGTAAAAGGAAGTCCGCAGACCAGACGACGTTTTATTGATATGGAGTTAGGCCAAATCAATCCAGTCTATCTTTATGATTTGGCTCAATACCAACAGACGTTAAAGCAGCGAAATCTTTATCTAAAACAATTATCTGAGAAAAAGCAGACGGATGAGATATATCTTGATATTTTAACAGAGCAATTGGTAGATTTTGGCAGTAAAGTTTTAGCCAATCGTTTGAAGTTTGTTAAAAAGCTAGAACGTTGGTCTAATGACTTGCATGGGAAGATCACGAACCAAAAAGAAGCATTAGCAATCGAATATGAGGCGAGTCTTCCGCTTGAAAATGAAAGTGTTGAAGAAATCCGTACAGTTTTTCTAAGAGAATTACAGAAAAACCGCAAGCGGGAAATTTTCAAAGGAAATACATTTTTAGGTCCTCATCGAGATGATTTAATCTTTAAAGTTAATCAAAAGAACGTCCAAACCTATGGCTCACAAGGTCAACAAAGGACGACTGCGCTAAGTGTCAAATTAGCAGAAATTGATTTGATGAAAGAAGAAACAGGTGAATATCCGATTTTACTTTTAGATGATGTCATGAGTGAACTTGATGATAGTCGTCAAATCCATTTATTGGAGACGATCGAAAACAAGGTCCAAACATTTTTAACAACAACAACATTGAATCATGTGAAAGGGAAAATGACGGTCCATCCGGATATTTTTTATGTCCATCAAGGGCAGATAGAAAGGAAAGAGACATAGATGACAGAAGAGGAAAAGAGTTTATTAGAACGTGCCCAAGAGTACGATGCTAGTCAGATACAGGTACTAGAAGGGTTAGAAGCAGTTCGAAAACGTCCTGGGATGTATATTGGTTCAACCAGTACAGAAGGGTTGCACCACCTTGTTTGGGAAATCGTGGATAACTCCATTGACGAAGCTCTAGCGGGATTTGCGTCTCACATTCATGTAGTGATCGAAGAAGACAATAGTATCACCGTCAGCGATGATGGCCGGGGAATCCCCGTCGATATCCAAGCAAAAACAGGTCGTCCTGCCTTGGAGACCGTCTATACAATCTTGCACGCCGGTGGGAAATTCGGCGGCGGCGGATACAAAGTGTCTGGAGGGCTTCACGGTGTGGGGGCTTCAGTCGTAAATGCGTTGTCTTCGTCCTTGGATGTACGCGTCTTTAAAAATGGAAAAATTTATTTCCAAGAATATCGTCGCGGTGCTGTTGTAGATGACTTAAAAGTGATCGGTGAAACAGAGAAGCATGGAACAACGGTTCATTTTATGCCGGATACTGAGATTTTTACAGAATCAACAGTCTTTAACTTTGATAAATTAGCTACTCGGGTTCGAGAATTGGCTTTCTTAAATCGAGGATTGAAGATCTCGATAGAAGATAAACGTGAAGAAAAACCGGTTTTGCGTGAGTACCATTACGAAGGCGGGATCAAAAGTTACGTTGAACATTTGAACCATAGTAAGGCAGTCATTTTTGAGGAGCCTGTGTATGTTGAAGGGGAGCAACAAGATATCACGGTTGAAGTAGCCATGCAGTATACAGATGGGTACCATACCAATATCTTGAGTTTTGCTAATAATATTCATACGTATGAAGGCGGAACGCATGAATTTGGGTTTAAAACAGCGTTGACGCGTGTAATCAATGATTACGCACGCAAGCAGAAAATCATGAAAGACAATGATGAAAATCTTTCTGGTGAAGATGTACGAGAAGGATTAACAGCGGTTATTTCGATTAAGCATCCGGAACCACAGTTCGAAGGACAAACAAAAACAAAACTTGGGAATTCTGAAGTTCGTACGGTTACAGATCGTTTATTCTCTGAGAACTTTTTGAAATTTTTGATGGAAAATCCTTCTGTTGGCCGTCGAATCGTTGAAAAAGGAATCCTTGCTGCTAAGGCACGTTTGGCAGCAAAACGCGCTCGTGAAGTGACACGTCGTAAAGGTGCGTTAGAAATCAGCAACTTGCCAGGTAAATTGGCCGATTGTTCAAGTAACGATCCGAAGAAATGTGAATTGTTCATCGTCGAAGGAGATTCCGCTGGTGGTTCAGCGAAACAAGGTCGGAATCGAGAATTTCAAGCAATCTTACCGATTCGTGGGAAGATCTTGAATGTCGAGAAAGCTTCCATGGACAAAATTTTGGCCAACGAAGAAATTCGATCATTGTTTACAGCAATGGGAACTGGTTTTGGAGCAGACTTTGATGTATCGAAAGCACGTTACCATAAATTGGTTATCATGACAGATGCCGATGTCGATGGGGCTCATATTCGGACGTTGCTGTTGACGTTATTCTACCGCTACATGCGCCCAATCGTGGAGGCAGGGTATGTTTATATCGCGCAACCACCGTTGTACGGGATTAAACAAGGAAAGAATATTACTTATATCCAACCAAGTAAAAATGCAGAAGAAGAATTGTCACAAAAAATGTCTGAACTGCCAGCAACACCGAAACCCAATGTTCAGCGTTACAAAGGGTTAGGAGAAATGGATGACCATCAATTATGGGAAACAACAATGGATCCAGATAATCGCTTGATGCTGCAGGTAAGTGTTGATGACGCGATCGAAGCCGATCAAGTCTTTGAAATGCTGATGGGCGATCGAGTAGAGCCGCGCCGTGCGTTTATTGAAGAAAATGCGCACTACGTTAAGAACCTGGATATTTAGTGAGGAGGATCGATTTGGAAGATCGAAGAGAGAATATACAAGCCGTCAATCTAACCAGTGAAATGAAAGACTCCTTCATTGATTACGCGATGAGCGTTATTGTAGCACGTGCTTTACCAGATGTTCGGGATGGCTTAAAACCCGTTCATCGTCGGATTTTATACGGAATGAATGAACTAGGAGTGACACCAGACAAGCCTCACAAAAAATCAGCCCGTATCGTTGGGGATGTCATGGGGAAATACCATCCTCACGGAGACAGTGCCATTTATGAATCGATGGTTCGGATGGCTCAGTCCTTCAGCTATCGCAATATGTTAGTAGATGGTCACGGAAACTTTGGTTCTGTTGATGGTGATGGTGCTGCGGCGATGCGTTATACCGAAGCGCGTTTAAGTAAGATCGCAATGGAAATGTTGCGGGATATCAACAAAGATACTGTTGATTTTCAAGGAAACTATGATGACAGTGAGCAGGAACCTGTGGTGTTACCAGCAAGATTCCCTAATCTACTGGTCAACGGGGCAACTGGGATCGCCGTCGGTATGGCGACGAATATTCCGCCTCACAACTTGAGAGAGGTTACAGCTGGAATCGAACTATTGATGGAAAATCCTGAGGCAACAACGCAAGAATTAATGGACTGCATTCCAGGACCAGACTTCCCAACTGGCGGGTTAGTCATGGGGAAATCCGGTATTCGTCGAGCGTATGAAACAGGGAAGGGTTCAATTACCGTACGAGCAAAAATTGAGATTGAAGAACAAAAGAACGGGAAAGAACGAATCCTGGTTACCGAATTGCCTTATATGGTCAACAAAGCGAAACTTATTGAACGTATTTCTGAATTACACCGGGATAAACGAATCGAAGGAATCACTGATCTTCGGGACGAATCTTCTCGCGAAGGTATGCGTATTGTTATCGAGGTTCGCCGCGACGTTAGTGCCTCAGTCATTTTGAATAACTTATATAAGATGACTTCTCTGCAAACGTCGTTTAGCTTTAATATGCTAGCAATCGAAAAAGGCGTACCAAAAATATTAAACTTGAAACAAATTCTAGAAAACTATATCGAGCATCAAAAAAATGTGATTACTCGCCGGACGATCTTTGATAAGAAAAAAGCCGAAGCACGGGCACATATCTTAGAAGGTCTGCGTATCGCATTGGATCATATCGATGAGATCATTGCTACGATTCGCAACTCCGCTTCGGATGATATCGCAAAAGCCACGTTGATTGAGCGCTTTGAATTATCTGATCGTCAAGCGCAAGCAATTTTAGATATGCGTTTACGCCGTTTAACGGGCTTAGAACGCGAGAAAATAGAAAATGAGTACCAAGAGCTGTTGAAGACGATCAGTGACTTAGAAGACATTCTAGCGCGTCCTGAGCGTGTGGAAGAAATCATCCGTACGGAATTAGCAGAGATTGCTGGAAAATATGGCGATGCTCGTCGAACAGAGCTGCTAGTGGGCGAGGTCTTGAGCCTTGAAGACGAAGACTTGATTGAAGAAGAAGATGTTGTCATTACTTTGACGAACAACGGCTATATCAAACGGGTCGCATCAACGGAATTCCGAGCACAACGCCGCGGTGGACGCGGCGTTCAAGGAATGGGGATCCATAATGATGACTTTGTGAAGACATTGATTTCCTGCTCCACGCACGATACGTTGCTGTTCTTTACAAACAGTGGTCGTGTCTATCGGGCAAAAGGGTATGAAGTTCCTGAATACGGACGCACGGCCAAGGGAATTCCTATTATCAATTTATTAGGGATCGATTCAAGTGAAACGATTCAAGCAGTGATCTCGGTTAATGGGCAAGCAGAAGACGGCCATTTCCTATTCTTCGTAACGAGAAAAGGAACTGTCAAGCGAACAACTGTAACAGCCTTCTCAAATATTCGTGCCAATGGATTGATCGCAATTGGCTTACGTGAAGGCGATGAGCTGGTCAATGTAATGTCTACGGAAGGTGATGAAACAATCATCATCGGGACGCATGATGGCTATTCTGTAACGTTTAAAGAAAAAGCCGTTCGTGATATGGGAAGAACCGCTAGCGGTGTCCGCGGAATTCGCTTACGTGATGAAGATTATGTGATTGGTTCAGCAGTATTGAAAGAGGATCAAGAGGTCTTAGTTCTTACTGAAAAAGGTTATGGTAAACGAACCAAAGCTTCAGAATACCCAATTAAAGGCCGTGGTGGTAAAGGTATCAAGACTGCGAATGTCAAAGATAAAAACGGTCCACTTGCCGGATTGACTGTTGTGAATGGTGATGAAGACATCTTATTGATTACTGACAAAGGTGTCATTATTCGCTTCAATGTCGGGGGTGTTTCGCAAACAGGTCGCGCTACTTTAGGCGTTCGATTGATGAAGATGGAAGAAAATACGAAAGTCGTGACCATGGCAATCGTTGATAAAGAAGATGAAGAACTTGAAGAGACCGAAACAAATGAAACGGTTGAAACTTCGGATGAATCAACAAAAGATGCTGAAGAATAAAAAAAGTTTTAAAGGCTGGGAGCAATCCCAGTCTTTTTTCGTAACTTAAAGTAAATAAACAATTGATTTTTGTAGGACGATTATGTATAATGATTATTTGTGAGTAGTCTAGATAAAATTTAGATCGCTCTCCTTGCTCTTAAAAATTTAAGAGCCTTATAGTCCATAGGGAGGTGAAAATCAATGAGTCAAAATACGAAGTATGAAATCACATACATCATTCGTCCGAACATTGATGAAGAAGCAAAAACTGCTTTAGTAGAACGTTTCGATACAATCTTGAAAGATAATGGTGCAGAAATTATCGATTCAAAAGATTGGGAAAAACGCCGTTTCGCATACGAAATGAACGGATTCCGTGAAGGTATCTACCATATCGTCAATGCAACTGCACCAACAACAGCTAGTGCAGTTAACGAATTCGATCGTCTTGCAAAAATCAATGACGATATTATTCGTCACATGATCGTTAAGATTGAAGAATAATTGTTTCACGTGAAACAATTGACGAGAAGGGAGCTGGCTTTACTTTGATTAATAATGTTGTATTAGTTGGTCGTTTAACAAAGGATCCTGATTTACGCTATACAGCAAATGGTACTGGAGTTGCAACGTTTACCTTAGCGGTGAATCGTAATTTTACGAATCAAAGCGGGAATCGCGAAGCGGACTTTATCAATTGTGTGATCTGGCGGAAATCTGCTGAAACTTTAGCTAATTACGCGCGTAAAGGAACTCTTTTAGGGGTTACGGGACGCATCCAAACAAGAAATTATGAAAATCAGCAAGGACAACGTGTCTATGTGACTGAGGTTGTTGCTGAAAACTTCCAATTATTGGAATCTCGCAATGCGAGTGAACAACGTCAACAGAATCCAAGCAATTCTAATGACAATTTCCAAGGCGGGTCAAATAATTTTAACAACAACAACTATGATCAATCCTCTCAGTCAGCTAAGAACACTATGCCTGACTTCGATCGAGATTCAGATCCATTCAGTGGGTCCTCAATCGACATTTCAGATGATGATTTACCATTCTAACAATTGAATAGGAGGGAAACGGAATGGCACAACAAAGAAGAGGTCGCAAACGTCGTAAAGTAGACTATATTGCTGCAAATCATATCGAGTACATCGATTATAAAGATATTGAATTACTAAAACGTTTCATTAGCGAACGTGGTAAAATTTTACCTCGTCGTGTAACTGGAACAAGTGCTAAAAACCAACGTAAATTAACGATCGCTATCAAACGCGCTCGTATTATGGGCTTATTAGCATTCGTTTCTGAAGAATAAAATGTAATTTTAAAAGAGACTTCATTTTTGAAGTCTCTTTTTTTTGTTTCACGTGAAACATTCAAGAAAGTCGCTTGCTAGAGGAGATTGTGATAGAATTACACTGTTGGACAATTAACTTGTTTTACTTGAAATATGCTTGTTAGTAGTTAAACAAGCTTGATTAAAATAGGAGGGTATAAATGAAAAATAAACCTCAAATAAAATGGTCTTTTTTCTTCCTCTGTTTATTATTGATTCAATTAGCAGCGATCTTTTTGTTGCCATTTACTATTTTGACAGCAGGGATTGTTATATTAATTGACCTTTTGCTATGGATTTATACGGTCTTTTTGAGAAATCGTATTGAAATCAGCAATCAGCAAAAAATTCAATATGCCTCTCATCGTGCCCAAGAAGCGTTGGACTATGTGTCCGAGGATATGCCAGTAGGGATCATTACCTGGGATGAAAATAATACGTTTATTTGGACAAACCCAGCGATAACAAAAAGTGTGCAAGATCTGACAAAAGAGGATCAGCAGGACATGGTCAATGAGCTGCTGCAACGAGCTGAAAAGGGAAAAAGTATCTACAAAATAGGTGATATCCTCTATCATTTTGATTTGAATCATGAGAAGCGTGTCGTTTATTTGATTGATATAACGAAGGAATACGCATTAGAGAATAAAGAAAAGCAACAACAAGCAGTTGTGGGGATTCTTTCTGTCGATAATTATGATGATGTGATAGATCGTCGAGATGATAAGGAGATTTCAAATTTGAATTCCTTTATTACAACAATTATTTCTGACTGGATGGATTCCTATCAGATTTTCTATAAGCGTGTGAATGCGGAGCGTTTCTTTCTTTTCGCTAGGTACGATGATCTGGAAAAGATGATTGAGAATAATTTCAATTTGTTAGAGCATATTCGTGTTTCAGCAGAGAAGCAAGAGATGCTGATTACTGTTAGTATGGGAATCAGTTATGGAACGGAGTCTCTAGAGGTCATTGGCGATGAAGCGCAAAACAATCTGGATATTGCCCTAGTGCGAGGCGGGGATCAGGTGGTTGTTAAAAATGCTGGTGAGGGAAATAAACCTGTCTTCTATGGCGGAAATTCAGCGAGTGCGGCGAAAAGAACAAGGGTACGTTCTCGTGCCATGTCAACGGCATTGAAGAATGTGTTCAATCAAACGGGCAATGTTTTCGTTATGGGACATCGTTTTCCCGATATGGATGCCATTGGTTCGGCGTTTGGTGTTGCCTGTTTAGCCCGATACCATGATAAGAACGTTCAAATTGTAATCAACGAAGAAGAGACGATTCCTGATGTAGAACGCTGTTTGGAAGAGATTCATCAAAACGGGGATTTAGAAGATTTGTTGATTTCACCAGAAATGGCTAAGAAGCAGCGGAAGCCAGGCGACCTGTTAGTGATGGTAGACTATCATCGACCTTCGTTATCCATTGACCAGGAATTATATGAGCAGTTTGAAAATATTGTTATTATTGATCATCATCGAAGGGGAGAAGAATTTCCTGAGAAATCATTATTAACTTATATTGAATCTTCTGCATCCTCCGCTTCAGAACTGGTAACAGAGTTGATTCAATTTGAAAGCAATGAACGACAAAGAATGAGCAAGATGACAGCTACTTTGCTGCTTGCTGGAATTACAGTTGATACGAAAAATTTTGCAGTACGGACTACGGCTCGAACATTCGATGTCGCTAGTTATTTAAAGACTTGTGGAGCGGATGCTTCTTTAGTACAATATTTATTGAGTACAGATATTCAGTCTTACCTGGAAATCAGTAAGCTGGTAGGTGAGAGTGACTATGTTAGGGATGACATCGTAGTTGCTACAGGGACAGATACCCAAGAGTACGATAGCGTAACAGCCGCCAAGACTGCGGATACATTATTGTCGATGGTGGATATCAATGCAGCCTTTGTCATTATCAAACGTACAGATGGGGTAATCGCGATCAGTGCACGCAGCTCTGGGACGATTAATGTCCAGATTGTGATGGAAGCATTGGATGGTGGCGGCCATTTTACAAATGCCGCTACTCAATTGAAGGATAGCAGTATTGCTGAAGCAAAAGAACAATTGCTCGAAGCAATCAATAAACAGTTAACGGAGGGGACAGAAGAATGAAAGTAATTTTTTTACAAGATGTTAAAGGTAAAGGAAAAAAAGGTGACGTTAAGGAAGTCCCAACAGGATACGCACAAAATTATTTACTAAAAAATCATCTAGCGAAAGAGGCTACTAAAAGTAGTATCTCAGAACTAAGCGGACAAAAGAAAGCGCAAGATAAAAAAGCTGCAGAGGTATTAGCAGAAGCAAAAGAATTGGCGGACTTTTTAGCAAAGGAAGAGACGGTTGTCGAAATCAAAGCCAAGGGCGGCGAAGATGGACGATTGTTTGGTTCGATTCCTTCGAAGCAAATTGCGGAAGGCTTAAAGAAACAGTATGATCTGAAAATTGATAAGCGCAAAATTGAGCTAGAAAATCCAATCCGTACACTAGGCTATACGAACGTTCCTGTCAAACTACACACAGAAGTAGAAGGAATAATTAAAGTCCATGTGGTAGAAGAATAAATCATTCGAAAAGAATAATGACAAGAGGAGTATGAGGATTCTTGAAAGTAAGAGAATTCCTTATACTCTTTGTTGTATTTAGTGGATAGATTTTGTAAAATAGATGGACGAAGAGGAGCGTAAACAAACATGAGCGAAATGTTACAAGATCGTGTGCCGCCACAAAGTATTGAAGCCGAACAAGCGACGCTGGGCTCTATTTTTTTGGAGACAGATGCGTTGATTACGGCTATGGAGTACATAGTTCCAGAAGACTTTTACCGTCGCGGTCATCAATTGATTTTCCGTGCAATGATTCAACTAAACGACCGCAACGAAGCGATCGATGTAGTAACGGTGAAAGAATTACTAGAACAACAAAATCAGCTGGAAGATGCGGGTGGTTTAAGTTACTTATCTGAATTGGCTTTAAGCGTTCCAACGGCAGCCAATGTAGGCTATTATGCGAAGATCGTAGAAGAGAAATCTCTCTTGCGGAATTTGATTCAAACGGCTACGAATATCGTGACCGAGGGTTTCGAGCAAGGAGACGACGTACAAACGATTTTAGATGCTGCCGAACGGAATATCATGGAAGTATCAGAGCGACGCAATAAGAGCGGTTTTTTGACCATCAGTGAGGTGTTGAATACCGCGATTGAAAATATTGACCAATTAGCAAGAAACGATGAAGAAATTACCGGCCTGCCGACAGGCTATGCTGCGTTAGATAAAATGACTGCTGGATTACAGTCGGAGGAATTAATCATCTTAGCAGCGCGTCCGGCGGTTGGTAAAACAGCCTTTGCTCTGAATATTGCCCAAAATGTAGGCACGAAGACAGATAAAGCAGTTGCGATATTTAGTTTGGAAATGGGTGCAGAGTCACTTGTCAATCGGATGTTGTGTGCGGAAGGGTCTATTGAAGCGAGTCATCTGCGAACAGGACAATTATCAGAAGAAGAATGGCAAAACTTGATCGTTGCAATGGGGAGTCTATCTCGCGCCAATATCTTTATTGATGATACTCCCGGAATCAAAGTTTCTGAGATTCGAGCGAAGTGTCACAAGTTAGCCAAAGAAAAAGGAAACCTTGGCTTGATATTGATCGACTACCTACAATTGATCGAAGGAACAGGGCGTGAAAATCGACAACAAGAAGTATCCGAGATCTCACGTCAGTTGAAGAAGCTGGCAAAAGAGCTGAAAGTACCGATTATTGCCTTGTCTCAGCTTTCTCGTGGTGTTGAACAGCGTCAGGATAAGCGTCCGGTATTGAGTGACATCCGTGAATCAGGATCTATCGAGCAGGATGCGGATATCGTGGCTTTCTTGTATCGTGATGACTATTATGATCGTGAAGGCGAGGAAGACGAAGAATCTGCAGCAAATCGAAATGTGATCGAAGTAATCATTGAAAAGAATCGGAGCGGGGCTCGAGGGACTGTTGAGCTGCTCTTTATCAAGCAATACAATAAATTCTCTTCCTTATCGCCTAGAGAAGATTTTTAGCGCAAGTTTAAATCTTGCGCTTTTTTTGTTGGAAATTTCGCAGTCCAAACCGAAAGCGTGATCCCGTCTGCGCCTAACTCGAAGCAGGCGGTAAAAGAAGGGATATCCGAAATTTAAATCATTTTTACGAATATTGGAAAATAATGTTCGTGATTTCGCCTGTTTTTATAATCTTTATATTCTAATATTCGAATTTTCATTGAAGTATAGGCGTATTCTTGATACAATGATTCAGGATTAAATAAAATTAAATGAGGTGTTCAGATGTCATCTGTAGTAGTTGTAGGGACGCAGTGGGGCGATGAAGGTAAAGGAAAGATCACGGATTTTTTAAGTGAGAATGCAGAGGTCATTGCTCGTTACCAAGGTGGGGACAATGCCGGTCATACAATCAAATTTGACAATGAAACATATAAATTGCACTTGATTCCTTCTGGGATTTTCTATAAAGAAAAAACAAGTGTCATCGGAAATGGCGTAGTCGTTAATCCGAAATCATTAGTAACAGAATTGGCTTATTTACACGAACGTGGGATCACGACGGATAATCTGCGTATTTCGGATCGTGCGCATGTGATTTTGCCGTACCATATCAAATTGGATCAATTGCAAGAAGACGCAAAAGGTGAAAATAAAATCGGTACGACGATCAAAGGGATCGGACCCGCGTATATGGATAAAGCAGCGCGTGTAGGTATTCGTGTGGCTGATTTATTGGATAAAGAAATTTTCGAAGAACGTTTGAAAATCAATTTAGAAGAAAAGAATCGCCAGTTCGTTAAAATGTTTGACGATGAAGCGATGAGTTTTGATGATATTTTTGAAGAATATTACGAGTACGGACAACAAATCAAACAATATGTGACAGATACTTCCGTTATTCTAAACGATGCTTTGGATCAAGGAAAACGTGTATTGTTTGAAGGTGCCCAAGGTGTGATGCTGGATATTGATCAAGGGACGTACCCATTCGTGACCTCATCTAACCCAGTTGCTGGCGGCGTAACGATCGGCAGCGGTGTGGGACCTGCGAAGATTGATAAAGTTGTAGGTGTCTGCAAAGCCTATACGTCTCGTGTGGGTGACGGTCCTTTCCCAACCGAACTTTCTGATGAAGTGGGCGATCAAATTCGAGAAGTCGGTCGTGAATACGGAACAACAACAGGGCGTCCGCGTCGTGTTGGCTGGTTTGATTCTGTAGTGATGCGTCATTCAAAACGCGTTTCAGGGATCACGAATCTATCTTTGAACTCTATCGATGTATTGAGCGGTTTAGAAACGGTTAAAATTTGTACGGCATATGAGTTAGATGGCGAATTGATCTATCATTACCCAGCAAGCTTAAAAGAATTAAATCGCTGCAAACCTGTCTATGAAGAATTGCCTGGCTGGAGTGAAGATATCACTGGTTGTCGTGATTTAGCAGACTTACCAGAAAATGCGCGGAATTACGTTCGCCGTATCTCTGAACTTGTCGGTGTTCGCATCTCTACCTTCTCTGTAGGTCCCGATCGGACACAAACAAACATTCTGGAAAGTGTCTGGGCACAAATCTAACATATTGTGAGACAAGCAACCAATTATCGAGTAAAATAGATTTACTACTAAGTGGGTGTTTGGAGGATTTTAAAATGTATCAGATTCTGACAGATTCATGTTGCGATGTGCCTTATGAAATACTGGATGAGAACAATGTTGATTTTATTTCGATGTATGTTTCAATAGAGGGCAAGGAATTCGCTGATGACTTGGGTCGCAGTTTTAAAATCGATGATTTTTATCAACAAATCAAAGATGGCGCGATGCCAACAACATCACAAGTAAATGTTGGACGTTATGTAGAGTTTTTCCGCAGCTATGCAGAAAAAAATATCCCAATTTTGTATATTTGTTTCTCTTCAGGTATGAGCGGGTCCTATCAAAGCGCGATGCAAGCCGTTGCACTTTTAAAAGAGGAGTTGCCAGCGGCTGAAGTGTATGTCGTAGATTCCCTTGCTGCTAGCGGCGGTGAAGGACTAATGGTCTATGAAGCAGCAAAAAAACAGCAGGCAGGAATGCCTTTAACCGAACTGCATCAGTGGTTAGAAGAGAATAAATTAACGTATCATCACTGGGTAACGGTCGATGATTTGCATCATTTGCAACGGGGTGGGCGTATCTCTAAGACAAGTGCTGCGATCGGAGGATTGATGAATATCAAGCCGATCATTACCGTGGATGTTGCGGGCAAATTGCAAAATGTTGAAAAGGTACGAGGCCGTAAAAAAGCCTTGCAGCTAGTGGCTGACAAAATCGGCGAAGCGACAGCTGATCCAGCAAATCAAACGATTTTCATTACGACTAGTGGGGATCAAGAAGGTGCTGAGGAAGTGAAGCGTCATTTGGAAGAACGTATCCAACCAAAAGAAGTGCAGATTTTTCCTCTAGGAACGACAATCGCTAGTCATACAGGTCTAGGATGCATTGCTGTTTTTACACGAGGTGAAAAACGAAAGTAATAAACAAGAGGAAAGCTATTGGATTTTCTCAGATTGTAGATAAAAGGACGTCCCAAACTCGCAAATTGAGTTTGGGACGTCTTTTTATTCGCTATTTTGATGGCTGAAGTCGCGGATCAAGTCAATTAATTGTCCCCGTAGTGTTGAATTCAACACTTGCTCTCGTTGGACAAGCGAGATGATAAATGACGGCTGCGGCTGATCGGTGATAGGGATCATGACTAAATGATCGTCGGGTGAAATAGCTAATTCTGCTAAGAAACCAATGCCGATCTGTTCACGGATCATTCCTTTTAAAATGTTCAAATTACTATTTTGATAAATGATTTGAGGATCAAAATGCGCCTGTTGCGCCATTTTTTTGAAGGCAGTCGGGTGGACATAATGTTCATTCAGGAGAACAAAGGGTTCATCCTTTAGTTCTGAAAAGGCGACTTCTTTGCGTTGTGCCAAAGGGTGATTTGGACTAACGACGATCATAAATTTCTTTTCGATCAAAATCTCACTAGTCAAATCATCGTCACGAATCGGTTGGGTGGAGCCAAGTAAAGCGAGATCGATTTTTCCCCGACGTAAAAGACCATACAGGTCTCGAGAGCCGCCGTCCACCAGATGAATATGACTCATCAGGTTATTTTTAAACAGGTAAGAAGACAGCTTTGGAAAGTAGAAGTTTCCGATGATCGGCGGTAGGCCAAAATCCAAAGTTTCTTCTTTTAAGCGATCGATTTCAGTAACTGCGATCGTGACTTCTTTTAAAATGTTTGAGATATGGCGAGAAAGAATGAGCCCGGACTGCGTAATGATCAATTGTTTGTGGGATTGATCCCGATAAACCAATTCTGTGCCCAGCTCTTCTTCTAATCGTTTTACCGCATAGGTGATGGTAGGTTGACTAACGTGAAAGGCATTCGCCACTTTTGTAAAGTTCTTTTCACGGACTAAGCGTTGAAAATATTCTAGGTCTTTAAAGTTCATAACAATCTCCTTTTGTGAAAACAGCGTATCATATAAATAAAATTTATCCCAAGCTTTTGTTTTGACTATAGACTGTAAAAGCGTGTATCGTCCTAACTGTAATCAATAAGGAGGAGTACACCATGACAGGCATTGAAATTTTAAACAATCCATTTTTAAATAAAGGAACCGCATTTACCAAAGAAGAACGGAAGCAATACGGGTTGACTGGGATGCTGCCATCAAAGGTTCAGACATTAGACGAACAGGCAGAACAAACCTATGGTCAATACCAAAGCAAAACAACGAACTTGGAAAAGCGCCTATTCTTAATGGAAATCTTCAACACGAACCGGACGCTGTTTTATAAGTTGATGGGGCAGCACGTCGTTGAATTCATGCCGATCGTTTATGACCCAACGGTAGCGGATTCGATCGAACAGTACAATGAGTTGTTCGTTGAACCGCAAAATGCCGCATTTATCTCCATTGATGACCCAGAAAGCATCAAAGAGAGCTTGAAGAATGCTGCTGCTGGACGTGACATTCGTTTGATCGTTGTCACTGACGCAGAAGGAATTTTAGGAATCGGCGACTGGGGCGTGAATGGTGTCGATATCGCCATTGGTAAGCTGATGGTGTACACCGCAGCTGCGGGCATCAATCCTTCGCAAGTATTACCTGTCTCGATCGATGCCGGTACGAACAATCAAGAATTATTGAATGATCCATTATATTTAGGAAATAAACATGAACGTGTGTATGGTGACACGTACTACGAAGTGATCGATCAATTCGTAGCAGCCGTCGAAGAACTGTTTCCAGAAGTCTTGTTGCACTGGGAAGACTTTGGTCGTTCCAATGCAGCCACGATTTTAGAGAAATATCAAGACAAAATCACTACGTTCAATGACGATATTCAAGGAACCGGGATCGTTGTTCTAGCAGGTGTCTTAGGTGCTTTAAACATTTCTCAAGAAGAGTTGACCAAACAAACGGTGATGACTTTTGGTGCGGGTACTGCAGGCGTTGGAATCGCGAACCAATTGATGGATGAAATGAAACGTCAAGGGTTATCAGAAGAAGAAGCACGGAAACACTTCTATATGGTAGATAAACAAGGGGTGCTTTTTGAAGATACGGAAGAGCTGACAGAAGGACAAAAAGCATTTGTTCGTCAACGCAGTGAATTTTCAAACGCGGAGGAATTAACCAATCTTACAGCGGCGGTCAAAGCGATCCACCCAACAATTATCATTGGGACATCTACTCAACCAGGTGCCTTTACAGAAGAAATTGTACGAGAAATCGCGGCGAATACCGATCGTCCTATTATTTTCCCATTGTCTAACCCGACGAAATTAGCAGAAGCAACTGCGGAAGACTTGATAAAATGGACCGATGGAAAAGCCTTGATCGGAACTGGGATTCCGGCTGATGATGTGAAATACAATGGTGTGACGTACCAAATCGGTCAAGCAAATAATGCGCTGATGTATCCAGGCTTAGGACTTGGGATCATTGCTTCTACTGCGACACGCGTAAATGGTGAGATGCTCTCACAAGCCAGCCACGCATTAGGCGGGATCGTTGATACGAGCAAACCAGGTGCAGCCGTATTGCCGCCTGTGTCTAAATTAACTGAATTTTCTCAAACGATCGCTGAAGTCGTAGTGAAAAGCGTCGTTGATCAAAAATTGAATAAAGAAGAAATCAAAGACATCAAACAAGCCGTAGAAGATATGAAATGGTATCCAGAATACCAACCGCTTGATGTTGATTAAGAGGAGGAAAAAAGATGATTTTCTTTCAATCGATTCAAAGTGTATTAAGCATCATTCTTATGATTGCTTTAGGCTATATATTAAAAAGGCAAGGCTGGTTTGATGAAAGCTTTGGTAAAAGTATTTCATCTTTGATCACACGCGTGGCGTTGCCAGCTTCGATCTTTGTATCTGTGTTAAAGAACTTAACGAAAGAAAGCTTGTTCCAATTATCGGGTAGTTTGATCTATCCGGTTGGAGCAGTGATTATTTCTTATATTTTGGCCTATGCTTTGGTCAAAATATTGAAGATCCGTCCAGGGCGTCGCGGGATATTTATGAATGCGGTCGTCAACGCAAACACGATCTTCATCGGCTTGCCATTGAACATTGCTTTGTTCGGTGAAAAAGCGTTGCCTTACTTCTTGGTATATTACGTGACGAACACCGTCTCCACTTGGGCATTTGGAGTATTCTTGATTTCAAACGATGACCCAACGAAGGTCAAGGGCGAAAACAAAGCCAAATTAAACTGGAAGAAATTATTGCCGCCACCTTTACTAGGATTTATTGTAGCGATCGTCTTCTTATTAATTGGCATCCCTGTGCCAGGATTCATCAATGCCACCCTTGGGTATGTCGGAAGCATCGTAACCCCGCTGTCCCTGCTTTATATTGGTATCGTTTTGTATGATGCGGGATTGAAGAGTATTCGATTCGACCGGGATACGGTTGTTGCTCTATTAGGACGGTTCGTTTTAGCACCGGCTGTGTTGATTGCCTTGATTGCGATCGGCTCAAATTTCTTCGGTGCAAACTTAGCGCCATTATTGAAACAAACATTGGTCGTACAATCTGCGACTCCAATGCTGGCAGTATTGCCGATCTTAGCAAATGAAGCTCACGGCGACGTTAAATATGCCACCAACTTAGTTACAACAAGTACGATCTTATTCGTAGTCGTTGTGCCGATCTTGATGGAATTAGTTCAATTTATCTAAGCTGTCAGAAGAAGCAAAAAGCATCCGCGAAAGTTTCGCGGATGCTTTTTTGGTGTCTGGATTTTTCTTAGTACAATTGGCTCAATTGTTTTTGGACTTCTGGATTTTCTAAGAATTCATCGTACGTCGTTTCTGCACGGTCAACGACCCCGTTTTCAGAAATCGCAATGATACGATTGGCGATCGTTTGAATGAATTGATGGTCATGAGAGGCGAATAAAAGCGAGCCTTTATACGCAATCAACCCATCATTCAATGCAGAGATAGATTCCAAATCTAAGTGATTGGTTGGATCATCTAAGACTAAGACGTTTGATTTAGAGAGCATCAGTTTTGAAAGCATGCAGCGAACTTTTTCGCCCCCGGATAAAACATTCACGGGCTTCATCACTTCATCTCCAGAAAACAGCATCCGACCTAAGAAGCTGCGCAGGAAGGTGTTGTCGTCTTCTTCTTTGCTGGCATATTGACGCAACCAATCAAGAATCGGCATCGCACTGTCAAATTCTTTTGTCGTGTCTTTCGGCAAGTAGGCTTGGCTGGTCGTTACACCCCAGCGCACAGACCCTGTGTCGGGTGTAAGATCCCCCATGATGACTTTAAATAGCGTAGTAGTTATTAAGTCATTCTCAGCGACAAAGGCCACTTTATCGTCACGATTCAACGTGAAAGAGATGTTGTCTAGAATTTTTTTGCCATCGATCGTTACACTGACATTATCGACTTGCAATAAGTCATTCCCGATTTCTCGTTCAGGTTTGAATTGTACGAATGGGTAACGACGTGACGAAGGCTGAATGTCGTCTAATGTGATCTTGTCCAACATTTTCTTCCGTGAAGTCGCTTGCTTAGACTTGGATGCATTGGCACTGAATCGTGCGATAAAGTCTTGCAATTCCTTGATTTGTTCTTCTTTTTTCGCATTTTGCTGCGACTGTAATTTTGTTGCTAATTGGCTTGATTCCAACCAAAAGTCGTAGTTTCCGACATATAATTTGATCTTGCCGAAATCTAGGTCCGCCATGTGTGTACATACTTTGTTCAAGAAGTGACGGTCATGGGAGACAACGATCACGGTATTATCAAAGTTGATCAGGAATTCTTCCAACCAGTTGATGGATTGGATATCCAGCCCATTCGTCGGTTCATCTAGTAATAGAACATCTGGTTTGCCGAAAAGTGATTGTGCTAGCAAGACTTTTACTTTTTGGCCAGCCGTTAATTCGCTCATTTTTAATTGATGCAAGTCTTCAGGGATGTTCAATCCTTGCAGTAGGACAGCTGCTTCTGGCTCTGCTTCCCAGCCGTCCAGTTCAGCGAATTCCCCTTCCAGTTCTGCTGCACGAATACCGTCTTCATCAGAAAAATCTTCCTTCATATAAACGGCGTCTTTTTCCTGCATGACTTGGTATAAGCGTTCGTGGCCCATGATGACTGTTTCAAGAACCGTGTACTCTTCAAAGTCAAAATGATTTTGCTTTAACACAGCCATTCGTTCATTGGGTCCTAAAGTAATAGAGCCGGTAGAAGGCTGGATATCGCCTGCTAAAATCTTAAGAAAGGTTGATTTGCCGGCACCATTGGCTCCGATCAACCCGTAGCAATTGCCGGGAGTGAATTTAATATTTACGTCGTCAAATAATTTACGGTCAGGAAACTGTAAACTAACGTCATTTACTGTAATCAATGATTTTCCTCGCTTTATCAGTATTGGCGCAAGGCCTCTTTGCATTATATCGGGGAACATCTGAAGTTTCAAGTCAACCGTTAAGAATTTACTTGGGATTTAAAATAGGATAGACTTGGCAATGAAGGGATGTGTCAGTATGATCGGGATAATTATCGCGACCCACGACCATTTAGCGGACAGCCTGTTAAAAACGGCTGAATCTATTTTGGGCGAACAACAGGGTGTGAAGACGATGAATATAGAACCGGGCGCCACTGGTCTGCAAGAGAAGATCGAGGCGTTTGCCAAAACGTTCTTGGATGAAGTGGATGAGCTCGTTTGGCTTGTAGATATGTTCGGCGGCACGCCATTTCGTTACGCCAGCTATTGTGTGATCAATGATTCGCGGCAGTATTTGGTGACAGGAGTCAACTTGCCGATGGTCTTGCAGGCGTTGGTGAATCAAGAGTTACCGGCAGATGAATTGACGAAGCAATTGGAAATAGAAGCAAAACAAACGATTCGTAGAATGTAAAAAAGGATGTGCCAAAATTTTTGGCACATCCTTTTTGCTTTATTTCAAGAGTTCACGCAAGGTTGGCATGTCGTGAACGTGATATTTTTCTTTGAAAGCCGTGATTTGCTCTGGGGAGAATTTTTCGGGTTCTAATTCTAGAGCTTCGACTGGCAATGGACGTTCGTCTTTGATCTTGATATCGATCACGACGGGACGCTTGCTTGCTTTGGCCGCTGTGAATGCAGGCTCTAGTTGGCTGTACTCAGTGATCGTAAAGCCATCTGCGCCCATTGCTTCACCGACTTTCCCGAAATCAGCACCTTCTAGGAAGACACCAAATTTTTGCTGCTCTGTATCTTCTTGCTCGGCTTCAATGAAGCCAAAGGCATTGTTTGAAAAGACTACGTTGATGATCGGCAGCTCATATTTTACTTGAGTGATGATGTCTTGCATTTGCATCGCAAATCCGCCGTCACCGCTGAAGGTAAAGACTTGTTTGTCTGGATAGGTCAATTGAGCGGCGATTCCTCCTGGAACCCCATTTCCCATTGTAGCAAACCAGCCAGAGGTCGTGTATTGTTGTTCGCCGTTCATTTCCAAGTGACGGATCGTATTCACCGTGACATTCCCCACATCACTAACGAAGACCGCATCCTCTTCGGCGATGCGATTGATTTCTTTAAAAACAGGCTCTGCGCGTAATGGGGTAGAGTCGTCATCATAGAAGCTCTTGCGCCAAGCGTGCCAGTTGCGGATATTTTCTTGATTTGCTTTGAACCAGTCATCTGCTGGACGTGCTTCGCCAAGTTCTACCCAGCGGCGAAGGGCCGTCGCACCGTCACCTAAAACAGAATAATCCACATTGTGGCGACGACCGAACTTAGAAGCATCGATGTCGACTTGGATAAACTTCGCTTCTGGGTTGAAGAAGTAGCGGCCAAATGGGAAATCACTGCCGACAAAGACGATCAAATCGGCATCCGCCAACGCTTCATTGGCCGGTTTGGTTGCCACACGTGCCGCAAAACCTAAAAAGTTTTCATATAAATCTGGGACGATCCCTTTTGCTAAAACAGCCGCTGCGACCGGCATTGAAAAATGTTCAGAGAAGGCTTTGATGGAATCAAAGCCGCCGCGCACGCCTT
This sequence comes from Enterococcus sp. AZ048, assembly GCF_051715125.1. Lineage (NCBI taxonomy): Bacteria > Bacillati > Bacillota > Bacilli > Lactobacillales > Enterococcaceae > Enterococcus > Enterococcus sp. AZ048. The sequence goes on from NZ_JBIOTD010000001.1 coordinate 23,679, forward strand.
GTCCGATGTAAAGAACAGGCTGTTTTGCTGCTTCGATCACTGGCAATGCGGCCTTCAAGTCTTCCTCATCAGGAAGGATGACACCTGTTTTATGATTTTTCGCAGTGGCAACTTTTGTGTCTTCGATGTCTTCAAACCCGTAGTCTACAGGAATCGTGACAACAGCCACACCTTTATTTTTGTAAGCGGCTTTGATTGCTTCATCAATGACATGAGGCAAGCTTTCCGGCGTCATAACGGTCCGGTTATAGACACTGACATCGGCGAACATGGGGTTTTCATTTAATTCTTGGAAAGCATCATAGTTCATAGAAGTAGAGGCAACCTGTCCTAACAGAGCCAAAACTGGGACATGATCCATTTGCGCGTCATACAAGCCATTGATCAAGTGACTAGCACCTGGTCCCGCAGAACCGAAGACGGCACCGACTTTCCCTGTTAACTTAGCATCTGCTGCTGCGGCAAGAGCACCCGCTTCTTCATGACGTACTTGGATATACTTAACCGTTTCGCGTTCGTGATAAAGAGCGTCCATTGTTGAGTTGAATGATCCACCGGGAATTCCATAAATATGATCAATTTCCCAAGCTTCTAAAACATTGACCATAGCAACGCCTGCGTTGATTTTTGACATTTTATTCACTCGCTTTCTTTTCGTAAGTTTCCTACCCGGAAAGTATAACGCGTCTTGAAAAAACCGGCAAAGAATGTGTCTCCGAAAGACGTTTACAGGGTTGCCTAAAACATGATATGGTTAATGGGAATAAACGTTTTCATGGCGAGGCAGTAAATAGATGTTTCTGCTTGCTGTAGGAATGTGAGATCAGGCAACAACGAGGAATCAAATGAGGAGGCCGTTATGATTGAGTGGCTATTAAGCTTAGATGCTTGGCAACAGGCATTAGTAGGGACATTGTTCACGTGGGGAATGACCGCATTGGGAGCAGCGCTGGTGTTCTTCTTTAAAAATATTAATCGGAATGTATTAAATTTGATGCTGGGCTTTGCTTCTGGCGTGATGATCGCAGCGAGTTTCTGGTCGCTGCTAGATCCGGCTATCGTGGCCGCAGAAGAGAATGGATCGATCCCCTGGTTAGTCGTTAGTCTAGGGTTTGGCTTGGGCGGTTTGTTCTTATATCTCGCGGATAAAACGATTCCCCATATGCATTTTGGGCCAAACAAAGAAAAAGAAGGGTTGCCGAGTCATTTAAAACGGACGATCTTGCTCGTGTTTTCCATCACTCTGCACAATATTCCAGAAGGTTTAGCTGTGGGGGTTGCTTTCGGAGCCGCAAGCGAGGCAGCTAATCCAACAGCCGCTGTTCTAGCAGCGATCTCCGTCTCATTAGGGATCGGGATTCAAAACTTTCCAGAAGGCGCGGCCGTATCTATTCCTTTGAGGCAGGAAGGCTTGAGCCGCACACGGTCTTTCCTTTATGGGCAAGCATCCGGTCTTGTAGAGCCGATCGCGGCGGTGATCGGGGCGCTTTTAGTAACAAGTGTCGAGCCGTTATTACCTTATGCGTTATCCTTTGCGGCGGGGGCGATGATCTATGTTGTCGTAGAGGAGCTGATTCCTGAAGCACAGGCAACGACGGATAGTAAACATCATTATGGTGTATTCGGTGCAATGTCAGGGTTCATAATCATGATGATTTTAGATGTAGCGCTAGGCTGATTAACCAATAGTTTCTTAAAGTCATGGAGAATTTTCTCTGTGGCTTTTTTTGCGTCGCAAGAATGAACAAACAAAAATGAAGTCTTTTGTTTGTTCATTCTTGCCAAGATAGAAAGCAAAAAATTACTAAAAATCATTGGTAACGCTTTCTTCGTTGCGGACAAACGCTTTATTGCATACTTTTGGCATAGTTCTTGCTAGGTAATAAAGTGAAGAATAAAAAGGAGTGATCAAATGAAAGCAGAAGTGTTATACGGACCGGATGACGTTCGATATGAGGATGTCGAAGAACCTTCGTGTCCGTCCGATGGCATCAAAGTGAAAGTGATCGGTTGTGGAATTTGCGGTTCTGATTTACGGACATACGGTGGAGGGTCCAAAAATTCGATTTTACCTGCGATCTCGGGGCATGAGATTGTAGCGGAGGTTATTGAAAGCCAGTATGATCGCTTTCCGGAAGGGACCAGGCTTTCTATTGCGCCTGTAATTGTCTGCGGAGAGTGTTGGTATTGTAAAAATGGCATTCAAAATTTATGCGACAACATTCGAATGATCGGAACAGCAGAAGGGATCGCCGGCGGTTTTGCAGAATACATCGCATTTCCAAAAGAAATTATTGATCATGGCTGTTTTAATGCTATTCCTAAAGATATCGATCCTATTGATACGGTAATTGCTGAGACGGCCTCGTCGGTTTTATGCGCGCAGATCAACACAAACATCGTGATGGATGATTTGGTTGTGGTCATTGGCGCTGGAACAATCGGTTGTTTACACAGTGAAATCGCGAAGATACGCGGCGTCAAAGAGGTCGTGATTGTAGAAATGAATAGTGACAAGGCGGAGCTTGCTAGGAGTCAAGGATTTGATAATGTTCTCAACATGAGCAGTTCAGATCCTAAATTAAAAGAACTTGTTTTAGAAAAAACAGATGGAAAGGGAGCGGACGTTGTTATCAGTGCCTGTCCAGCAGGGCAAGCACAAGCAGATGCGGTGGATCTGGCACGCAAACGGGGGAAAGTCATATTGTTTGGCGGGATTCATCCATCTAGTGCAAAGCTGTTAGATACAAATGCGATTCATTACAAGGAGATCATGGTATATGGAGCCTCTGCTTATTCGCCGGAGATCAATCGGAAGGCGCTTAATCTAGTATTGAACAAGCAATTGGATTCCAAAAAATTTATTACGCACAACTATGAATTGAAAGACTTGGCCCAAGGATTTGCGGACATGCGTGCTGGAAAAATGATCAAAGGAGTCATCATTCCATAGTCAAAAGCTGTTTTTCAGGTAAAAAAGGAGGTGTACGGTTTGGATAAAACAACTACTGAAAATCAGATCTTTAGTAAAAATGACATTCACGCATTGATTTCTGAGGAAACAGATCGGGATCAATTGATTCATTTGCTGGCTGCTGAGATGGCTAAATATGGGATGGTCGAGCCTTGTTATGGAGCTTCTGTACTGGAAAGGGAAAAAGAGTTTCCGACAGGTGTTCCGACGATGCCCGTACCGATTGCTATTCCCCACAGTGAACGTTCACAGGTATATAAACCAGGTATTGGTGTGGCCGTTCTGCGAAACAGTGTGAAGTTCTCAAGTATGGAAGATCCAACGTGTTTATTAGATGTCCGAGTCGTCTTTATGCTGGCGGCTAGTCTGAATGATGAACATTTGCATATGATCAAAGATGTGATGGAGATCATTCAAGATTCAGAGGTGGTCAATGCATTATTGGCTGCGGAAACAACAAAAGAAATTGAAGCGATCATGCACCAAGAATTTGCAAAACGTGAACAAAAAAGAGGCTGGTAATCAAAGAAAGGGGTTTTAAAAATGGCTGAAGAAAAAATCGTAGTAGTGGTGTGCGGGGCAGGGTTTGCGACATCGACGGCAGGAGAAAATGAAGTAAAAAAATTGGCAAAGGAATTAGGCATCAAAGTTAAATTAAACAAACGGCGGGCGACAGAATTAAAAACTGTGTTAAGTACGATGAAACCAGATATGTATCTATTGATGACACCGGTATCCACGGAGTTGAATGCACCTAAAGTCAATGGCGTTCCTTTTATTTCAGGAATTGGAAAAGAAGAAGCGTTAGAAGAAATGCGTCAAATTCTTAAAGCTGAGTAAATGGGTGGAAAATGAAAAAGAATCGTTAGAATGGAGGGAACTTGATGTTTGATGTAATCAATCAGGGATTTCAATGGTTTACAGGGCTTGGTAGTAACGGGATTCTTTGTGTGGCACTTTTAATCATCGGTCTTGTTTTAGGGCTAAAAGTTGGTGACGCAATTCGTTCGGCATTAACAGCGACAGTTGGTTTTATTGGTCTAAATTTAATTGTAGATATGTTGATCGCACAGATGTCGCCTGCAACAATGGCGATGGTTGAGCGGATGCATTGGAATCTTGACGTAGTAGACATTGGTTGGGGCTTGATGGGAATGGCTTGGGGACAACCAGCGTCTGGAATGGTGATCATTGCTTTGATTGCCACGAATATTGCTTTAATTTTCTTGAATTTTACGAAGACGTTGGATGTGGATTTTTGGAATTATTGGTCATTTGCCGCCAGTGCTGCACTTATTTATGGAGCAACTCAAAATGCGGTATTCGCCGTTGCAGCTGCGTGTATCTATATGGCCGTATCCTTGAAATGGGCAGATATCGTAGCACCTAAATACCAAGAGTTTTATGGAATCCCAGGCTGTTCCTGGCCGACGGGTGCGATCATTGCTCCTGCAATGATTGGTATTCCAGTCGTGAAGCTGCTTCAAAAAATTCCGGTGATCAAAGATATCAAAGCGGATCCGGAAACAATGGAACGTCGAATGGGAATATTTGGCGAACCCATCGTGATCGGGGCAGTTTTGGGGATGCTGATCGGTATTGTCGCAGGATATGATGTACGAAAAATTATGCTGCTTGGTTTTAATATGGCTGCTGTGATGATTCTTTTGCCTCGAATGATCCAGATCATGATGGAAGGCTTGATATCCATTTCTGATCAGGCAAAAATCTTTACTGGGAAATACATGAAGGGCCGCGAGGTATGGATCGGAATCGATGCTTCTACGATCATGGGGAATCCCGCAACGATGTCTTCTATTTTGATCATGACACCCGTTGTGACATTCATGTCGATTATTCCAGGCAACCGAATGCTTGCGACAGCTTCATTAGTGGCGGTTCCGTGGTTCATTATCGGGATAACTGCTTATGCGAAGGAAAATATTTTACACATTTGTTTAGCAGCAATGGTGGTTTTCGCGATTTACTTTTGGTGTGCGACAGCAATGGCAGGTGCACATACAGAGATTGCGAAGATCGTTGGTTCTGAGCTTCCAGAGGGCACGTCGTTAATCAGTAGTTTATCTGAGGGAGGGAACCCAATCACCTTCATAATGTATAAGATCCTAGACCTCTTAGGCTTCGTGAAGTTCTAAATTTGTAAGGTTTGTATGCAAATAGAACTTTATTCAGCAGGGTACTTCATAGTACGATGAAATAAATCACGACGCTTATTTTATCGTTGTTGAAATCTGTTTAAGGAGGAGAAAAGATGAAATCATCGGGATGGACACATCTGCTTCGTTTGGTAGAGGCAGAAGACCCTAAAAATCCATTGACAGATCAAGAACTTGCTGAATTATTGAGAACTTCTCGAAGCAAAGTAACATCCATGCGGAAAAGTGCGGGGATAGATAATTCCAGAGAACGCCGTGAAGCGGTTTTATTAAAAGATATCCAGTTAATTTTGAAAGCGGATTCTAAAATCAGCATGACGCAGCTGACGAAAGAGTTGACTCAAAAGGGGTATCGCATCACGTTGAACAGTACGATCCATTTTATGGATCAAAAAGGCTTGAGCGCAGCTACGAAAAAGCCTGCTGTTCAAGAAGTGAAAAAGGATGCTTTCTCTGGGATCATCGGTTCGCAGCGGAGTTTGAGCATGCAGGTAGAGCAATCAAAAGCAGCAGCGATGTATCCGCCAATCGGATTACATACCTTGATCGTGGGTGAAACAGGGGTAGGAAAAAGCATCTTAGCAGAAGCCATGTACAAGTTTATGGTGAATAACAAAAGAGACGAAACGATTCCTTTTGTGGAGTTGAACTGTGCAGATTACGCAGAAAATCCACAATTACTGACAGCACAGTTATTTGGTTACAAAAAGGGCGCTTTTACAGGTGCAGAATCCAATCGAGAAGGACTGATCGATCAGGCCAATCAAGGCATTCTATTCCTTGATGAAGTTCATCGGATGCCGCCAGATGGGCAAGAGATGTTGTTCCAATTAATCGATAAAGGGGTCTATCGTCGTCTGGGAGATCGTGATTTGAGAAAAGCACAGGTCATGATCATCGCAGCAACGACGGAGGATGTAGAGACGAGTCTATTAGATACCTTCCGGCGCCGTATTCCTATGGTGATCACGGTACCCCCTTTGTCGTCTCGAGGAGTAGATGAAAAATACGACATCATTACGACCTTCTTCCGCCAAGAGTCCATTCGGGTGAAACGGGAGATCCTCATTAAAGCAGAGGCCGTCAGAAGTTTGCTGCTTTTGCAGTACCCAGGAAATATCGGTGAACTTCGGAGCAAGATCCAAGTAGCGTGTGCAAAAGGATATCTCGCTTGTATGCACCAATCCGACAGCGGTTCGCAGATTTTGATCGATAATGAGACGTTGGTGCTCCATACTTTGCCAGAAAATCAGGAATTGTCGCCGGAGCTGAAACATTTCTCGGCAAACGATTTGATTGTTTATCCAACAGATAGGGTCTCTGTACCAACACAGCCAATCAATGATCCATACGAGTTTTCCGAAGGCTTGTATCGAATCATTGATACGGAATATGTGAAACTGCAAGGCAATTATTTGACGGAAAAAGAGATCGATTCAACTATTTGGAAGTTGATCGAAAAGAAAATATCCCGCTACATCACGACGATTCAGAATGGGAAGCAAGTGCAGCAGTTAAAAGACAATATTCAGACGATCGTCGAACAAGATCTGGTACAAATGGCGGAAGAGATGTTAACGATTGCGAAAAAAGAATTAGGTGAATTGGATCAGACGCTGCTCTTTTGTTTAGCGACGCATTTTAATGCATCGATCAAACGGATACGCAGTGGGGAAGGTATCTTGAATCCGAATTTGGCGAATGTCAAAAAGCATTACCCAAAGCAATTTAGAGTGGCCAATCAAATGGCTGAGCTTGCCCCTAAATATATCGGAATCCCGCTGCCGGATGAAGAAATTGGATTTATTGCAATGTATTTGTCCGCGACGACGGATGCAAAAGTCAACGTTGGGAAAAATATTGGCACGATCGTTGTCACTCATGGAAAAGTTGCCGCTGAAATGGTCGCTGTCGCCAATGAACTGATGGGAAGCTCACACTTAGCCGCATTGTGTATCAGCTTAGATGAGAGTCCTCGATTTATTTATAGCCGTTTGTTAGAGATGGTGAAGCAAAACAATCAAGGACGAGGTGTGTTGATTCTCGTTGATATGGGTTCCCCGGAGACTTTTGGGGATCAGATCGCAGAGGAATTAGGGATCAATGTTCGAACAGTGACACGCGTCGATACGTTGATGGTATTAGATGCCATTCGCAAAACACAGTTGATCGAGATGAACTTGGATGAAGTGGCCGATTCGCTGGTTGAACAGAAGAAGAGTGTTGTCTTGGGAAAAAGAAACAACACGCTTAAAGCAGAGGCATTTATCTGCTTTTGCTTAACCGGACGAGGTTGTGCCCGATATCTTTTTGAACACTTGGAAAACGATGTGTTGGAGCTATCGCCGAAAGTGAAGTTTGTTTTTTTAAGCTTGTTGAGCGAACAGACGATGGAAGAACAAATCAAAGAAACGGCACAACAATACAACATTATCGGCATTGCGGGCGCCTTCAATGTCTCGACAGCGGATATCCCTCTCATAATGATGAATGATATCCAGAAGAAAGCAGCCGTCCGCCAATTTTTAGCACAGGTAAAGGAACGTCAACACCAGTTGAATGTGGCATCTCCGCAATTATTCCAGCCGGAGTTGGTTTTTTTGCAAGAAGAGGTAGCGACGAAAGAAGAAGCAATTGCCTTTTTATGTCAAAAACTACAGGCATCAGGAGCTGTTGAAGGTCATTTTCTTCAGACCGTTATGGACCGAGAAGCGATGGTCCCGACTGTTTTAGAAACGGGAGCAGCTATTCCTCATGGGTACTTCTCAGAGGTAAAATACGCAAAAATCGCTGTTTTGATTCCTAAGCAGCCGATTCCTTGGGGCAATGGACGTGAGGCAAAAGTTGTCTTGATGCTGGCTTTTACGGAAGCAACAAGTCATCTATTCGGCAACATTTACAATATCATTGCCAATCACCAACTCGTTGATCAAATTGCAGCAAGTAACGAAAGAGACCAAGTCATAGAATACTTGAACAGTTAGTAGAAGACGGTTTCGTTTCGGAGCCGTCTTTGATCTATAAATTTTTGAAAAGAGATGAGGAGAAGAATGAAATTTGAAACGTTGAAGATGGCGGAAGGGTTAGGGCAGGATTTTTTGATTGCGACCTATTACATGCGTTCAGAAAAGGAACCAGATCTTTATGACTGGGTAAAATTAGTAGCTGGAGATCAAAGCGCAGGCACGTGGACGCACGTAGAGGGCGAGACGCCAGAAGTCATTGAGCGTTACGGCGCAAAGGTCTTAGGAATTTATCCGATGTCCGATGGCATTTCATGTGTGGCGCGGGTCGCTTTCCCGATCACGAATTTTCAGCCTTATATGGCGATGGTCATCAGTACTGTTGCCGGCAATGTCTTAGGACAATCAGGCATTCGATTGGTCGATGTGGAATTTCCCGAGTCTTTATTGAAGGAATTTACCGGACCGTTACTGGGTGTCAGCGGCATTCGGAAAAAATTAGGCGTGATGGATCGTCCATTAGTAGGTGCGATCTTGAAACCATGTATCGGGGTTCCCCCAGAAGCGAGTGCACAAGGTGCAGCAAACGCGGCTTTGGGTGGCGCAGACGTGATCAAGGACGATGAGCTGTTGAGTGATCCAGCTTATTCACCGATGGTTGATCGGGTAAAAACGGTCATGAGCTATTTAAAAGAGGTAGGAAAAGAGCAATCCACCTTGTACGCCGTTAATATTACCGGACGAAATATCATCGAGCGGGCGCAGTTAGCCATCGAAGCAGGTGCGAATGCGTTAATGGTCAACTACAACGCATTAGGTTGGGGCGCTACCGAAGACTTAGTTCGTTTCTTAAAAGATCAAAACGTGGAGATTCCCATCTTTGGTCACTGTGCCGGCGCAGGCGCTTATTATAAAGCAGAAAATAATGGCCTATCGGCAGCGTTGAGCTGCGGAAAATTGCCCCGGCTGATCGGAATGGACATGCCGCTGGTTTATCCAGATAGCGGGCGTTTTGGCACGACGACAGATGAGCTGGTCGAGACACACAGTGCGTTGTCGACACCGATGCAAGGGATCGAATCTGCCTTTACAACAGTCGCTGGAGGTGTTCATCCTGGGACGATCGAGTATTTGATGGGGTTGTTAGGCAATGAAACGATCTTAATGGCTGGAGGCGGTATTTATGGACATCCGGCAGGGGCGGTTTCAGGCGCAAAAGCATTGCTTCAAGCAATAGAAGCAGTGATGCAAGAAGTGCCAGTCACAGAAGCGGCGCAGACGTATGAAGAATTGCAGCAGGCGCTGGCTTTCTGGTCTTAAAATAAGGGGGACTCGTTTGAAAATGACTATTTCTAAAGAAACAATGATAGAGATGTACCGGACGATGGTACGCATTCGTGAGTTTGAGGCCGAAGCCATCGAATTAGCCAAAGCCAATATCACCCGAGCAGCTGTCCATACGTATAATGGCGAAGAGGCGATCGCCACAGGAGTCTGCGTTCATTTGAGCAACGACGATTACATCACCTCTACCCATCGAGGACATGGGCACTGTATCGCAAAGGGGGCAGATCTACGTCGAATGTTCGCTGAATTGATGGGACGTGAGACGGGCTATTGTAAAGGAAAAGGCGGATCGATGCATATCGCGGATCTGACGACAGGGAACCTTGGCGCAAACGGGATCGTCGGAGGCGGCATTCCGATGGCGATGGGTGCGGGGTTAGGCCTGCAAGTAGCAAAGGAGCCGCACGTAGCCGTTTCGTTTTTTGGTGATGGGGCATCGAATGAAGGCTCCTTTCATGAAGCACTGAATATGGCGTCGATTTGGAATCTGCCGGTTATTTTTATTTGTGAGAATAACAAATATGGCATCTCGACCTCGACGGAGAAGTCGATGAACGTCGAGCATATCGCGGACCGTGCGATTGGCTACGGCATGAAGGGCATGACCGTCAACGGAAACGATATCGTAGAAGTGTATCATCTCTTTGCGGAAGCAAAAGAATATGCTTTAGCAGGGAATGGGCCTGTTTTGCTGGAAATGGATACCTTCCGTATGGCGGGGCATTATTTTGGCGATAATGAAAATTACCGTACACGGGAAGAGGTCGAAAAGTGGAAAGCAAAAGATCCAATCCTGCATTGCGAAAAGCTTTTGAAGGAAGAGTATGGGGTCGATCAAGACGTATTGGCTGCCATCAAAAAAGAAGAAACGCAGCGTGTATTGGCAGCCTCTGAACAGGCGAAGCAAGACCCAGAGCCGTTGATCGAGGAGATGTTGGACGATCTTTATGATCCCACCTTTGAAACGATTGACTGGACACTATTTTCCAAAGCGTAAAGGAGGAGAACCATGCGAAAACTTTCCATGCGGCAAGCAGTAAACGAAGCGTTGCACATTGCCTTTAATAGTGATGAGAATATTTTTACGATCGGTGAGGACATTGCCGTTTATGGCGGACAACTACGCTGCAGTTATGATTTGTTAGATAATTTTGGACCGGAGCGTGTCAGAGATACCCCAATATCTGAAGTAGCCATTGTGGGCGCTGGGATCGGTGCGGCGATGATCGGCAGGAGACCGGTAGTAGAGCTGTCTTATATGGATTTTATCGGCGTCTGTTTTGATCAGCTATTAAATCAGGCCGCGAAGATGCGCTATATGTATGGCGGCGGTGTCAGTATTCCACTAGTGATTCGGACCCAATGCGGTGCAGGCTTAGGAAATGGGGCGCAGCATTCTCAATCCCTGGAAAACATTTTGGCGCACGTTCCAGGTATCCGAGTCGTCATGCCGTCAAATGCCTATGATGCAAAAGGATTGTTATTACGTGCAATCCGAGACAATAATCCTGTCGTTTTCGTGGAGCATAAAGCGTTGTATAAATTAAAGACGGAGGTTCCAGAAGAAGCCTATGAAGTAGGGTATGAGAGTGAAGTGAAGCAAGCGGGGGAAGATATCACGATCATTTCCTATTCTGCGATGGTCAATGTCGCATTAAAAGCCGCGAAGAAGCTTCAAGAAGAAGGGATTCGTGCGGAAGTCATCGATGTTAAGAGTATCGAGCCTTTAGATATGGCGCCGATCTTACAGTCGATCAAGAAGACTGGTCACGCGGTGATCGTTCATGAAGCGGTCAAAAAATCAGGCTTCGGAGGAGAAATCGTGGCGCAGATCCAGGAGTTCGCATTTGAAAGCTTGAAAAAGCCTATTTTACGAGTGACGGCTCCTGATGTTCCCGTACCTTTTGCCAGAAATCTCGAGATGGCCTATGTCCCAGATGAGACACAGGTGATCGAAGCAGTAAAAGTAACGTTAAAAGGAGGAGAAGGCGAATGAAAAAAGAAGTGATCATGCCAAAAATCGGATTGGATATGGACGAAGGGACGATCCTTACTTGGTATAAAAAAGTAGGTGATCCTGTCAAAAAGGGTGACGTTTTAGTAGAGATCGAAACAGACAAAGCGACGACCGACGTAGAATCAGCACTGGATGGTACGTTGACAGAGATCGTGGAGAAAGAGGATGCCACAGTAGATATCGGTGAAGTGATTGCTTGGGTCGAAGTGGATGAGTAGCGAAGGGAAAAAACTCAGCGGGATCAAAAAAGCAATGGCGAAACAAATGATCCGAAGCTGGACCGACGTTCCTCAGTTTCAATTAAGTACGACGATTCGCTGCGACGAATTGATACGTTATCGGAAAGAACTGCCGACAAAGGTTTCCTATACAGCCATCATTGCAAAGGCAGTCGCAAAAGCGCTTCAAGAATACCCCGAAATCAATCAGCATTTTGATGGGGAGTGTGTCACAAAAGCAGACGAGGTAGCCATTGGCATCGCCAGTGATACAAAGCGCGGGCTGCTGGTGCCTGTAATATCCGATGTTCCGAATAAATCCTTGGCGATGATCCAAGCGAATCTGGAAACGATCAAAGAACAAAGCAACGTTGGAAAATTTGCTGTGGAAGAACTGACTGGCGGAACTTTTACGATCAGTAATCTAGGCATGTTTAACGTCGAGCAGTTTTCCTCTATCGTAAATGCACCACAGATTGGTATTTTAGCTGTCGGGAAGATCACCAAAGCTGCCGTGATCAACGAGGAGGGTCAAGTCGTTGCGGCCTCCGTGATGCATCCGGTAGTAACGTTGGATCACCGAGTAGCCGATGGGGCTCTTGGTGCGCGTTTTTTAACGTATCTATGCGACCTATTGGAGCATCCAATGGAAAAAATACCAAAGGAATAGAGGAGGGCTGGACGTGAAAAAGGAGATCGTCATTGTTGGTGGTGGACCAGGAGGATATGTCGCAGCCATCCGCGCAGCACAGCTCGGAGCAGCCGTTACACTCATAGAAAAAGATCAAATTGGCGGAACTTGCCTCAATGTAGGATGTATTCCAACGAAGTCGTTATTGCATTCTGCAGATATGTTAGTGCAAGTTAAAAACAGCAAAAAATTTGGAATTGAATGCGCCGTAGAATCCGTCGATTGGACTGCGGTTTTAAGACGGAAAGAACAGGTCGTGAAGCAATTAGTCAAAGGCGTTGAAGGGCTGATGAAAAGCAATCAAATCGAAGTGATCAAAGGAACAGCGCGTTTTCTGGATGAGGAGACGTTGGGTGTTACGACGCCGACAGGAGATATACGATTGAAACCGAATAAGATCATTCTGGCGACAGGGTCAACACCCGTCCTTCCGCCAATCAAAGGGCTGGATGACATTTCTTGGCTCGATTCCAGCGCTGCGTTACAGTTGGAACAGCTTCCCGCAGAGTTGATCATTATTGGCGGTGGTGTGATCGGGATCGAATTTGCTTCGATCTATCAACGCTTCGGCAGTCAAGTCACGATCGTGGAGGAACAGCCGGAGATTCTACCGGCGATGGATCAGGAATTGGCGGCGCTGCTGCGGAGAAAGCTAACTAAAGAAGGGGTACGTTTCCTATTGGGTAAGCGAGTAGAGGCTGTTTGTCAGAAAGAGCAGCGGGTGACTGTTTCTTTAGGCGAAGAAACGCTAACGGGAGAAAAACTCCTAGTCGCAGTTGGCCGTTGCAGTTACGTGGATGGGCTTGGGTTAGAGCATACAAAGATTGCGACTCAGCGAGGAAGCATCGTGATCGATGCTAACCTGCAAACAACGCAGGCAAATGTGTACGCGATCGGTGATTGCGTCGGTGAAGTATTATTGGCTCACTATGCCTCAGCGCAAGGAGAAGTCGCGGTGGAAAATGCGCTAGGTGCGGACAACGTATTTGAGGGGAAAGACGTTCCTGGCTGTGTGTATTCCGATCCAGAGTTTGCGGGAGTAGGGATGACAGAAGAACAAGCGAGAGAAAAAAAGATCCCGTACGTGGTTGGAAAATTCCCAGTAAAAGCCAGTGGAAAAGCATTGGTGATGGGGCAAATGTATGGTGTTGCTAAAGTAGTGATCCATGCAGAGACGCAAGCACTACTTGGTGTCCATCTGCTCTGCGATCGAGCAACGGATATGATCGCGGAAGCGACGGCATTGCTTCAGAGAAAAGCGACGGCAGAAGATGTGATCGAAACAATCCATCCGCACCCAACAGTTAGTGAAATTTTTCGCGAAGCTGTACTCGCGGCTGATAAACGAGCAATCCATATACCGAATTAGACAAATAAAAACGTCGAAAGCACTGCTTTCGACGTTTTTGGCATTTTTAGTGTTTAATAGGTTCGACGGCCACGACGTTTGGTTAACCAAGTAACTAGGAAGTAGGCAATCGCTAGCGGAATACCAATCTTAAAGAAGAGGTGCAATAGGCCAGAAAGAATTGGACCAACAATACTTAAAACCAAACTAGCAACTAGGAAAAAGCCGACAACAGCTAAAATTCGTACAACCATAGGATAATCTTTCATCATTTTTCATTCCTTCTTTCCATTTGTTTATATCTTAACCATAGTTTAGCAAAATTTTTTTCCTGTTTCGTCCAACTTAAGACGTATTTATCGGAATCTTTCGGCGGATATGCTACCTTGTAGGCAACAATGTAAGAATCTATAGAAAAGAAGGCATTTCATGAAAAGAATCTAATGAGATTTGAGGATTATGATAGAGAGTGACGGATTCCTTGATATTCTAGAGATTCTTTTGTTTAATGAACACAGGAAAATGAACTTATTTTTTATTAGTAATTAATTGGTTAGGAGTAGAAGGATATGCCGAAGTCACGAATTGAAGCTTTTACGGATGCGGTCATCGCGATCATTATGACGTTGTTGGTTTTAGAATTGCATGAGCCGAATGGATCAGATTGGTCTGCATTTTTACATATGGAGCATAAATTTATCATCTATCTGATCAGCTTTATCAGCCTGGCGATCTATTGGAACAACCACCACCACCTCTTTCAATTGGTTCGAAAAGTAGACGGATGGGTTCTGTGGGCCAACAACTTTTTGATTTTGATGATGACCTTGTTCCCGTATGTCACCGCGTGGGTCGGGGACTACCCCTTTGAATGGGCGCCGCAGGCATTGTATGGCTTGGTCACTTTAGGGACAGATTTTGCTTATTATTTATTGGTCCGAGCGCTTGTGCGGGTGAATGGGAAAGAGTCTAAAATCGGAAAATTGTTCAAGCATTACCCGAAATTGTATCTCTCCATCACATTAGCGATCGTCGCCTTGGTCTTAGGAAAATTGATTGCACCGATCGCTGTGCTGATCGTCAATGTGCTGATTTTATTAATGTGGTTTATTCCAGAAAAATCGATCGAAGAGACGTTATAAAAGAGATGACAGCAGCCGCTTTTCAAGGTTGCTGTTTTTTTGTATTCAAAAGGGAATAGAAACCGAAAAAAATTTCTTTCTTTTGGCGTATTTTAGGATAGATGTTATTTATTTGAGCGTGCTATAATGAGGGCGAGAAAACGCTTTTCATGATAGCCGCGAGACTACTATTCTGAAAGGCCGTGATGATATGCTAGAGTACCTACCCACAAACGATTTGATCTTTAAGAAAATGCTGACCTCCGAAGATTCCGCGAACATCCTTCGAAATTTTGTCAAAGACCTGTTGGACATTGAATTCAAGACCCTCACGCCAAAAGAAACATACCATATCGATAGTTACAAAAAATCATATGAGCACTTAGAAATTGGGCTGACAGAAGTGGATATATTAGCCGTTGCCGAGGATGGCAGCCAGGCGACGATCGAGTGTCAGATACAGCCTCATCAGTTCTTCCAAGAGCGGACCGTGTTCTACCTGACGGAAGCCTTTCGTGCCCCCTTTGGAAACAGGGAGTCGGAGGATTTTGTCGTGAAAAATAATTTTTCTGCCTTACGTCCCGCCTATGGCATCAACATTATTGATTTCCACTTGTTTGATAAGGATCAAGACGCCCTGCAAACATACCGCCTACTCAACAAGACGACACAGCGCCCTTTTGTTGGAGGCAAAGGCAAAGAACTGCTGACACTCTGCTTTTTAAGCCTCAAAAACAAGAATATAGAAAAGGATAGTAAAGCGTACCACTGGCAATACTTTTTAAAAACCGG
The DNA here is from genome assembly GCF_051715125.1 of Enterococcus sp. AZ048. Lineage (NCBI taxonomy): Bacteria > Bacillati > Bacillota > Bacilli > Lactobacillales > Enterococcaceae > Enterococcus > Enterococcus sp. AZ048. The sequence continues at coordinate 39,327 of NZ_JBIOTD010000001.1, forward strand.
GGAGGCATTGCAAGAAGCACCTGCCTATATCAAAGAAGCCCAGAAAAAAATCAATTACTTCAAATTAAACGAGGAGGAGAAAACGATGATTACAAGGATCAATAAAGCAAAAGACATCAATGACGCCGTGATCTCATCTGCAAAAGTAGAAGGTTTTGCCTACGGACATGAAGAAGGTCTTAGAAAGGGTAGAAAAGAGGGCCAAGCTGAAGGACATAGAGAAGGACATAAAGAAGGTAAGGCTGAAGGAGAGTGTAAGATTGCTTTGAATTTACTGGAGATGGGGCTTCCGATAGAAAAAATCTCAGAAGCGACAGGGTTAGAAGTAGAAATCCTACAGCAGTTAAAGTCAGAAAAAACATAACGATATGCCCAATTGTGATAAATGAATAGCAGACGAGAATCGTGTCCCCCGGCATTTTTAGATGTCGGGGGATTTTCCGCTTCCAATCGATAGGGGAATCGTTGTTTGGTTCGGTTGGATTCTATTCCTTCCAAGTATCGTTCTTTTTTTAAAGATTATTCTTGATACCGTTGATAATAATTTTTTGCTTTTTCCAGATGCAGCTGAGAAATTATTTTGTAAAAATGGGTTTCAGAGGTGGGGATCGGATCTAATTGTTCCATTAGACTATTCAACTCGCGTGAATAGGTGGGGTAATCCAAATAGGTATTCACCAGACAGGTGATAAAACGAAATTGTAAAGACAAGTATAAGTCGTCTGCCTTGGTGATGGCATCGCCATACAGCAGCAACGCAGCTACGGCCTCAGAAATGTCATGGATCATTAATAGCCATTGAATCCGGTTAAAATAGAGATCGCCGATTTCTTTATAATAGACGTTAGAATCGAATGCTTCGTATTTAGCTAATTCATCAAGCAGCCGGTTATAAAACTGTGCCTCCTCCGCCTTCTCCTTCTCAGAAAACGAAAGAAGAATCAACTTCCCTAATTTAATCTCTTTTAACGTCCACATCTTCGTGTTGTCTAGATATACACGAATCTCCGAAAACGGTGCTCGCGAAAACTTATAAAAATTTGTGTTCGTGATCAGTACTAGCAAGTAAGCCTTGAGCGCCAAATACCGCATTTCTGTATGGGGATGTTGCTTATAGTCTTCGAAGAGGTCATAAAGGGCTTCGAATTCCCCGTGTTTATACAAACGGTCAATCTCAAGGTCTAAAAGCTTCTCTTCATTTTTCTCACGGCTGTCTCTAAAATAATCAAATTCAGTTTGACTGATTCCAAGATTATTCAAAAAGCCTTGAAATTTCGAGACTTCCACAGAATGTTTCCCAGCCTCAAAATCACTGTAAAAGGTTTTAGAAGCAATGCCGGTATAGACTTCCTTTTGAGTAAGGCCTTTTTGTTTCCGAATGTCTTTAATGATTTCTTCCCTCATACTGTCTCCCTTCGCCGATTCCTGTATACAGGAATTATACTGGTTTTTCGTCTTTTTTTGCATGCTATAGTATAAAAAAAGTAAACAGGAGGCAATTCAAATGAATAAATCATACAAAAAATACCTTAAATTAATCGGTGCAGCCGTGGCACTGACTGGGGTCATCAGCCTATTTTCGGCCGTAGGGATCGTGTTCAACTTGAACGATAACGGTAACATTGTCTACCAGATAATGGCCTTTTCGATCTGCGGAGTCGCAAGTGTCCTTTATATGAAGAAAAAAGAGCCAACCTTGCGCGCCTTTGGGTTTCAAAAACCGCCGCTAAACAAAAGAATGCTTCTTTTTATGACAGTGATCGTGTTGGTCCAACCGGGCCTCTTCGGCGTGAATCATCAATTGCCGCTGTCAACGATGGCTTTGATCATGGTGCAGATGCTGCTGGTTGGATTTGTTGAAGAAACAGTCTTTCGCGGAATCTTTCTATATGTCTTAAGAAACCAATCGCCAAAAGTTTTTCTTCTTTTTTCTAGTCTCGTTTTCGGAGTGCTGCACATGGCAAGTAGTTTGAATCCTGAAACTGCGGGCATCTTAGTCGGGTTACAAATCATCAATGCTCTGCTGTTGGGCCTTGTCTTTTCTCTAATCTACTATACGCAGCGCTCAATCTACACAGTGATTCTTTTTCACGGTTCTTTCAACGTGTTAGCGACGCTTTCTAACGCAGGATCGATCGGGAAAAATATCACTGCCGTACTACTTTTGAGCCTTTGTTATGGCGTATTTTTACTCTATTTCAGCAGAGGGATTGCACCAATAGCGAACTTAAAAAGTAGCCATTAAACAATACTATTGAGAAGCCTAGCAGATTTTTTCTGCTAGGCTTCATTTAGCAAGATGTAAATAGAAGCAGCTCGCGGTGAGTCCAGTCGTCACGGATCGTGCTCTTGCAACCAGTGGTTGACAAGGGCAATGACCAATCCCACGAAGAGCGGTGCTAAGATGTAGCGGATCAGCTCCTTCAAAGGCCTCACCTCCTTCCGCTAGTGAGAAGGGGTGACGACAGTTGGTTGTTTTCCTACGCAAATTATTCGGTTTTCAAAGAACGAACGAGGGATCACTGACCTTGATCCGGCACGTTTTCTTGTTTCCGATGGATTAGACGTTTCCATAGGTTTTCCCGCGGCTTCCTCCTCAGCTCCTGCGCTTGGTTGGACGAGGGAGCGGATTCGGAATGAAGGCTGACAGGTTCTTCACTAGAGCTTGTGCTTTGGGTTTCGGTTGGTGCTGGTTTTTTTATTAATGACGGTTGGTCGACGGCTGTAGCGGCTGCCAACGAGACCTTCGGGAAATCGTTGGTGGTCATCTTTATCGGGACTAAGGCCGTTTCAATGGCGCGCTCCACAAGAGGCAAGGAGAAGCAGCCTGTTTTTTCCTCCAGTGTTGGTTTTTTGTTGAGGTCTTCGTTTAGGTTCTCACCTTCGAAGATCTTTAAACGTTTTTTCGTGACAAGTTTGCCTGTGATGACGGTATCGAATTGCTTCACACCGTCGATTTCAAAAATATCTAATGATGTTAATAGTTCGCAGGCGGCTTTCATTTCTTGCGGGGATAAATTTTTATCCACATCTGTATAGCGCCAGTTGAAGGGCTTGCCGTTGCCGTCGGCAAAGGTCGTGACTAAGTCTGTTCGTTCGTTGGTCATGGGTGGTTTGTCCTTTCTTTTCTAGTTTTGCGTAGGTAGGTTAATGGTTAGTTTCACGTTTCGGTGGTTTCTATTTTTCCGGATGCTTCTGTTTCTTCATCGAGACGGACAGGGGATAAAAGGGAACGGACAAGTGACGAGGCTTTTTCCATAAAGTTGCGGACGGGAAATAGTTTCAATCGCAGCGCTCGAAATTCAGGTGCCATGAAGTAATCCGCAAAGTAATGGAAGAAACGCTTCATGGTGCGAGTGGCTTTCGTGTGTAAAAACAAATGACGAACGAGATCCTTGAGGAACCCTTTGAATTCCTGTGCGCCTAATTGTTGGCGGACCTTTGCGGCTAAAATGTATTGGATCGCGGTACTGCTGTTTTGCGTCAGTTGATAAAAACGGGTGATGCGGGTTTCTAACGTCGGTGCCTGTAAATGAAACAATTGGCTCTGATTCAAAGTGATTTTCTGTTCTCTCATGGATCTCGTCCTCCTTTATTGTTAAGAGGAGGGCTTGCGCCCCTCCTCAATGGCTACGGGTTAAAAAATTGGTGTTTCGATGGTTTCGACGTACTCGGCACTTTCCACCGTGTCGAATAAAACGACGTTGTCCTTCTTAAATAGCTTCAATCCGGCGAAGCGTTCCAATAGTCCTTTGACTTCACTGGGCTGCTTCGTCGTATCGGGATTGGCGTAGCTCCACGAATGGTTCTTGCCTTCGCTGGTTTTAAAAATCGCGACTAATTTGGTCATTCTTTCTCCTCCTCCTATTTCACATACCGACTTTGACTAGTCAAGATCACGCAGTCAAATTCACTGTTCTCTGGGGCAAAGGCGGTCATGATCTCGCCTAATTCCAGGATGGCTTCTTCGGTTGGGTCGTCGATCACATTTTGAAAGTTTACTCGTTTCATCTTTTCTAATCCTTGGTCGATCTGTACTTGTACTTTTTTTCCTAAATGTTGAATCATGGTGGTTCCTCCGTTTTCTTTTTTTTTTGGTTCCGGCCGGTGACTAAAAGATAGCGGATTCAAAAAAATAAGGCAAACGGCAAATTTGCCGTTTACCCCCCAAATTTGCAGGTTTGAAACGGTCCAATGCGGGTTCCAGCGTTTTAACTGGTAAATTTGCCAGTTGACAAGGTGAAGCAAACGTTGCGAAAATAGAGGATTTTCCCTTGTAAAAAAGTAAGACAAGGCGTGCTCGTCTAAACCAAATTGGCAGATTCATCTGTGGGGGCTTCGATCTAACCTGTCAATCCTCCAAACAAATTCTTCATTAAAGCGTTTCCTATGGTAAACTATTCCAAGAATGTATCTTATACAAGAGGTTCAAGGAGGGTATCAATGTTAGAAGCGATTATTTTCGATATGGATGGTGTATTGGTTGATTCTGAATATACGTATTTCCAAAGTAAATCACAGATTTTAAAAGAAGCGGGCCATGAGGTGGAGGAGAGTTACCATTTTCAGTTCATGGGAACGACGAGCGACTATATGTGGGAGCAAATGAAACAAGAATTTTCATTGCCGTTGTCGGTACCGGAATATGTGGAACAGATGACCGCGCTGCGTCAAGAGATGATCCAGCGAGATGGCGTACAGGTGATTCCTCATGCTCAAGCGTTCGTGAAGCGTTTGTATGAGGGCGGCTTGAAATTGGCGGTGGCGTCGTCTTCTTCATTGGCGGAAATCAAAAAGAACTTAGTGGAGATCGGCTTGTCGGAGTATTTTTCAGAGGTCGTCAGCACAGAGGAAGTTACCCATTCGAAGCCGGCACCCGATGTGTATTTAGCAGCAGCGGAACGTATCGGGATTCGCCCTGAACATTGTTTAGGGATCGAAGACACAAAGAATGGAACGGGCGCAGTTCGCAATGCAGGGATGGTCTGTGTGGGATTCGCGAATCCAGCGTTTCCAAAGCAGGATTTGGCTCATGCGGATGTCGTTGTCTCTTCATTTGAGACCGAAGATGCCGCGTCATTGGCGAAAATCTACGAAGAAGTGAGGGCACAGGATGCCTAGAGCAGCGATCTCCAGCAAAGCTTTTTTAATAGAGGGCGGCTGCAATGCCTGCGGGCTGCAAAACACGGAGACCTTCACGATCCATTTTGAAGACCAGCGCTCCGCAATAGTGGACCAGTTAGATGTTCCCTCGTTAGTCCAAGCGATCGCGCTAAAAAATGGCTGGCGCGAGTCGATCATTCCTGTAGGGATCAGTGAAGAAGAGGTCGTTTTGAAAAAGGGTGCGCAGGTGATAAAGCCTAAAATCCTTGGGGATCAGATCCTTTATCAGGCGCAGGGTCAGCGCCTCCAAACCAAGCAGCGCTTTGACCAGACGGAAGCTTTATTTGAGCAGGTCAATCAGATTTTGACACAGCTTTTTGGAATCGAACCTTATGAGATTAGACTAGCGGTCGACTAGTTCGCTACGTGTATTTTTAAAACAGGCAGGATGTGGTTCGTTGAAAAGAGGTAAGGGTGCATCTTTCTTCATTGATGCCAAACCCGGCTGTTAGATACAAGGAATATGGATAATGAGTGGCTATTGCCGCTAAAAGAGAACTGTTTCAAAGCAATCAGATGCTTTGAAACAGTTCTTCTAATTTTTCCTTTTGGATTTTTTGGATTAATCGGTCCACATTGTTTACGTTCTTTTCCTGTAAAGCGGGGTCCCATATTAAAAATTTGGCTACCGGCGAGTTTTTTCTATGGGTCAGCTTGTCGATCGGAAAATCTGAGAGTATCAGGTCAATGTCACGGTTTTGAGTTTTATATTCGATCTTTCCTCCATTGAGCTGCTTCAGCTCTTCTTTCCAATTAAGAACTTCGATAGGACCATTTTTTGACAGAAGCAAGATCTTAATTGTAGGCAAGTATTTTTTTATGATGCATTTAAAAAAGGACAGCACTCTATAAGTGAACAAGGGGTCTAAAAAAATAGTTCTATATTTTGAATAATTGACCGCACATCTATCTAAGACCCAAGATAAAAGCGTATGAATGGACTCATTGTTAGGGTCTTGTTTCTCCAAAAGAGCAGGACTGATCGTCGTATTGGTCCTAAAAAGAGTAAATCGAATGAACAGAGACAAAAAATGATGCTGAATGTCGTTTCTATCTGTTCGGCTTACTTGTTTAGAAAGGGACTTTTGAACAAGGTGCAAGAAAAAATCGGATATTTCTATGTACTGTTTATTGCTAGTGATCACTGAAGGCTCGTCCGTATTGCCAGTCGTATCGACGGCCAACGAAAGAAGGCTATATAAGTAAACAGCTTCCTTTTCAAAATCAACTGTTGTTTGTTGAAATTGTATGAAATGTGGCCGGATTATGGTTTTTTTAAAGGTATCAAAAGTTATCTGCGGATTCGAAATTTCATAGATAGATGGCGGCAGATCCTGAATGAAATGCCCTTTGCGAATCCTCAAGGTAGAAATCTCAATAATGTTTATTACATGTAAGTAATCAATCTCGTTTAGCCAAGAAAGATGCTGCTTCAATCGGTCAAATAAGCGAGTATTTACAGAACTGCGGGTCATAGATTGAATGAACAAAGTCTCATCGAACAGCTCCCATTGCAACCGTTCGAAAAAGAATCGGAGGATAAATTCCTATCCTTCCAAAGGCCTTTGTTTGAAAAAATTCAAGGATAGATTGTAATGGGACAATAGCTTTTTTAATTTTTCAATGGCACGTTGAACCGTTCGGACACTAAAATTCACTCTATGTGAAAAAGCGGTAAGATTATCGAAGCGATCATAAAATAATTCTTCTAACAGTTTGTATTCAATACTGGATTTTAAAAATGAGTTGTGTATCTTGCTTAGAGAAAACTCCTCGTGAAAGTGGACAAGGCATCCTTTAGAAGAGGCCTGAAACTCGAACTCTGGATATATTTGGCTTAGCGCGTGCAAAGATTCATACAATTTGTTTAAATAAGTCCCGGATAGATGCAAGTGGTCCATGATTTCTTTATTCGAATGAGCCTGTTTTTGACTAGACAGAACATAATTCAATAGGTTTAACGTGGCTTTTTACTCACGATTTAAAAAGTAGTCATCCATTGATTTCTCCATCACTCTAATAAAATTTTAACAAATATAACATAGTAGATCATTATGTCACAATTAAATTGCTTACTTTTGGCGCCCTGCTAGCGGGAATCAATGGGGTATTTTTCGCTTGGTTTTTAGGCGAGTTTAGAGTGAGTGACGTGAACTATGACATTTTTTTCATTTTTTCGCCTTTTTTTTGGCGTAACGGGAAGCGGTTCTCACTGTATAATTAAGAAAATATTTCACCGAATCACTGTTTCTGATGGGGAGCGTTAAAGGGGAAAAGATGGAAAGAGGGATAAACATGAAGAAGAGTGTCAAACTAATTATAATCGTACTGCTTTTACAAGGTGTGTATCCGATACAAACTGTATGGGGAGCTGCAACAGATGAATCAACGACTCCGACGGTCGGAGCCTCTGTTGAAAGTGATCCTTCTTTATCAGAGAGGGATGCACCGAGTAACAGAGCGGAACCTATAGATTCTTGGATGCCGGATAAAAATCTCCAAAATTACATTGCTCAAGCATTGAATTTAAGTGATCCGAATCAGATAACCAAAGACCTTCTTGCTTCCTCAGAAATTGATTTCGAAGCCAGTTCCACCGCAAATCCGTATTACTCGATAAGAAATTTTGAAGGCCTGCAATATTCTTCTGATGTTCAAATAAGTGGCTACACGTCGCTTTTATTTGCCGATAACAACTATCTATCGAATTCTGCGTTGGTAAGTAAGACCTCACTCGTAGTAGATGGTGATCTTACAACCCTTTTTCCTAATGGATTAGATGCGGCATTCACCTCACAATTCAAAAGTATTTCAATCGATCCACATAATGTATACAATCGGAACCTTACAATTAATTTGAATGAAACTAATTATAAGAATTTTTTTATCAGCTATGAAGACTTAGGATTGACGGATTTTAGATCTGGGATCGATTACAGCAACTTATATATTAGTATGCCGACAGACACGTTGAGCTATACAGGGATTCCTGCGATGGACGGAATAACTTTTACTCTGACGAATACCAATGTTGATTACGACAACTTGGCAGGACAGCATTTCGAGAACACAAGTGAAGCTACACATTTTCCAGATGGACCATACATTCAAACAAATTTATCCAGCGGTTCTGTTTCAGGAATCATTAATCACATACTGACAGTCAATTTCAAACCTTATGGTGTTGCCGGCGGGGACGTTACTGTAAAGTATCAGGATACAGAAGGAAATCAGATTGTACCCGATGAAACGAAGTCTGGGGACATCGGAGAAGCATACACAACGGAACAAAAAGTGATCGAAGGGTACACATTCAAAGAAGTTCAAGGAAGTCCGAATGGCGTATTCAGCGACCAGCCGCAAACAGTCACCTATGTTTATTCTAAGAACCCCGTGAAGGGTGCCGATGTGAAAGTAAACTATGTCGATACGGCGGGGACTCAAATTGCGGGTGTTTCGAATGAAACATTATCTGGGAATATCGGGGAAACATATACGACGGAACAAAAGGCGATCGAAGGGTACACGTTTAAAGAGGTTCAAGGAAATGCAAAGGGTGTCTTCACGTCAGAACCGCAAACAGTGACATATATCTATACGAAAAATCCAGTCATCCCGGTGGCCGGGGGTGACGTCACGGTGAAGTATCAAGATAAAGAGGGAACTAAGCTTGCACCCGACGCAACGAAGTCTGGGAATGTCGGAGAAACGTATACGACGGAACAACAAGCGATCGACGGGTACACATTCAAAGAAATTCAAGGGAATGCAAAGGGTTCTTTCACGTCAGAACCGCAAACAGTCACGTACATTTATACGAAAAATACACCGACACCTGTAAAACCGGATCAAGCTCAGAAGGTCACTGTGAACTACGTGGATGACTCTGGAAAAGCAGTGGCTGACGCCATTCTATTGTCAGGAAAAATCAATGAGGCCTACACGTCAGAAGCTAAAAAAATTGAGGGGTATACGTTGTTAAAAACACCTGAAAATGAAAAAGGGTTCTTCACGGATAAAGAACAAACCGTCACTTATGTGTACAAAAAGAATTCTGCAGCACCAACGAATAACCATGGAAACAGTCAGCAAAAGACGACAACCTTTTATACAGGGGTGTCTAGAGGCGGAGAGACCTACACGGGAAAGTCGTACCCAAAAACGGGTAATCAAGCGAATGTAAGCTATGTACTGATTGGGGCAGTGATGACCGTCTCTGTGTGTATATATGGCTACTTGAGAAAAAAGCGCGTAAATTAAAGAACGTATTGGCAAGAGGCTAGTCTCTGGATTTTTTAGAAAATCTCGAGCAGCTTCTCGCAACGATTTTGTTGGAAAATAGACGTAAAAGAAGTATGCAGCATATTTTTTAGCTGCATACTTTTTTTGAGCCGGATTTTTGCTTTTTAATGAAACCGTATTCTATGATGGAAGGATAATAGGAGAGGTGGAGACTATGGAAAAACAGTTCGACAAACAATTTATTGGCGGAAAATGGAAACAAGGTAAAGATTCAACGCATGTCAATGAGGATAAGAATCCTTATACGCAAGAAACGATCCTGAAGATCCAAGGTGCGAATACAGAGGATGTCGATGAGGCCTATCAAGCCGCTCAACAGGCACAGAAGGAATGGATGAAGCAAACACCGCAGGAACGCAGTGCGGTCATCGAAAAGGCAGCCACATTAATGGAAAAAAAGCAGGCGGAGATCGTCGAGTGGCTGATCAAAGAAGGCGGTGCGACACAAATCAAAGCCGGTCTGGAAGCCAGTCTCGCAAAAGGGATCACAGAAGAAGCGGCCAGTTTTCCGATGCGTCTAGAGGGCAAGCTTTTGCCTACGAATACCCCCGGGGAAGAAAGCTTCGTGACCCATCGCCCAATTGGGGTGATCGGGATCATCAGCCCATGGAATTTTCCGTTCCATTTGACGATGCGTTCCTTGGCGCCGGCGCTTGCAGCGGGAAATGGCGTCGTGATCAAACCCGCGAGCGATAGTCCAGTGACCGGCGGACTTTTGCCAGCGGCCATCTTTGAAGCGGCCGGTGTTCCTGAAGGCTTAGTCAATGTGACTGTCGGAAGCGGCAGCGAGATCGGCGATTACTTTGTCGGACACCCGATCCCAAGCTTCATTTCCTTTACAGGCTCTACGGCTGTCGGAAAAAACATTGCCAGTCATGCGATGAGTGGGGAGAAGATCAAGCAAGTTGCTTTAGAACTTGGCGGAAATTCCCCGTTTATCGTCTTAGAGGACGCGGACATCGAAGAAGCGGCACAAGCACTTGTCGTCAGCAAATTTATGCACTCAGGACAGATCTGTATGGCTGCTAATCGTGCCATTGTTGTTGAATCTGTCTTTGATGAATTTGTTGCTAAGGTCGTCGAACGCGTGAAGGGATTGGCTGTAGGTGATCCTGCGAAAGAGGGAACGGTCATTGGTCCGATCATCAATCAAAAGCAGACAGATCAGATCCAAGAAATCATTCAACGAGCAAAAGACGCAGACGCGACGTTCTTAGTAGAAGGAGCAGTCCATGGTCAAGTGGTGGACCCAGTGGTATTGGTCTCAGATGATCCATCATTAGACATTTTCCATGAAGAGATTTTTGGCCCGGTTCTTCCGATCTTAAAGGTGAAGGATACGGAAGCTGCGATCCAGGCAGCCAATGATACTGAATACGGGCTGTCGAGTGCGCTGTTTACGAAGGACCTGGACAAAGGACGTGCGTTGGCGAACGAGATCGAATCTGGCATGTGCCATATCAATGGCCTGACCGTGGATGATCAGCCGAACGCACCGTTTGGCGGCGAGAAGAATTCTGGGATCGGCCGCTTTAACGGCGAGTGGGTGCTAGAAGAATTTACTCGGACACAATGGGTAACGACCAAATCAGGAAAAGGACAGTACCCATTCTAAAAAAGGAACGTCAAAAACTAGCAGTGAGACGTGCGCTTTGCGCGCAGATCACTGCTAGTTTTTTGTATTTAAGGGAGAAAGCAGAAAAAACCGCCAAGTCTAACTTACATAAAGAACAGACAAATAATGAGACTCTTGCTAAAATAGGGAAAGAACAAGAGCACCAAGTTGCATAATATGCAGCAAAAAACAGGAACGCAACGATTCGTTAGAGCTATCAATTCGGAGTTTCTGGTTTTTGTGCATTTTTTTTTGTGAAAAAAAGTTTTTGTAAGTACCAAGTTGCATAAAAAACACTGAACTATTTGGGAACAAAGATGATGGAAATGTAAGCGTTTTTCAATTAAATTGAAGATGTAAAGAGGGATGACGATGAATTTAGAAGAACGAACCAATCAAATTTTTGTTGAGTTAGTCAACAACCCGCAGATCACTAGTAAAGCATTATGTGAAAAATTTGATTTGACGCGAGGGCAATTGAATTACGCGTTAAAGAAAATCAATGATTCTTTAGTAGATGAAAAGCTGAGTGAGATCAAACGAACAAAGAACGGTCACTTTCTGATCACAAATGATATTCTTTCAACCTATAAAGGAGGCGATGAGCAGCTGGGAGAACCCGCAGAGAGTTACGTGTTTTCCAGCAAAGAACGAGCATCTATTATTGAATTGATGTTATTGAGTAAGGAAGATTACTTATCACTGAATCATTTTATTGATGAATTGAAGGTCAGCCGCAACACCGTTTTGCGGGATCTGAAGGAAGTGGATCAGGAGCTTCAGAAGAATGAATTGGCTCTGAAGTACACACGGCAGAAAGGCTACTTTATCCAAGGCGATGAATGGAACAAGCGAAACATCCTTTCAAACCTGTTGAATAACTTGGCGGTGATGTACAACGGTGTCAACTTTATCATCCAGTTCGCGAATATCGACCCGCAGCAAATCGACATTTTTCGGAAACGGGTAGAACTGGTAGAGGAAGAACTGGAGGTCCAATTTACAGATGAGCGGTTAAAAACATTGCCGCTGCTGATCATTTTAATGATTCGACGGGCGCAGAAGGGCAAATTGATTTCCTACAGCTTCAAGGTGAACTACCGGGAGCTGGCAGACACGAAGGAGTATCTAGCTGCTGACCGGGTCATCTGGGATGTCGATGGTCTAAGTGAGAACGAGCGGGTATATGTCACGATGCTGCTGCTGACCACGAATCTTTCCCGCGGCGACATTCTGTCGGTGAAAGAGATCAACAAGATGAAGGATGCGTTGGAAAAAGTCATCGCGAATTTTGAACGGATCGCCAGTGTCAGCCTGGAAGAGAAGGAAAAGCTATTGGAACGACTCCTCGTCCACATGCGGCCAGCGTATTATCGAATCAAGTACCATTTGAACCTGCAGACGCGCTTTTATCAGGAAAACAAGGACGCCAATCTTTTCTCACTGTTCTATCTAGTCAAAGAAGCTAGCGGTCCTTTAGAAACATACTTTGGACAATCGGTCCCAGACGCAGAATTGTTTTTCATTTCGTTATTTATTGGCAGTCACATCGTGGAAAGCTCGGAGATCGTCCATCCGGAAAATCGAAAGCGTGCGATCATCGTTTGTCCGAATGGCATCTCTATCGCCGTGCTGCTAGAGAACACGTTGAAAAATTTATTGCCAGAAATTGATTTCGTCACATCCATGTCGGCGCGGGAATTTTACCGCACGGAGTATGATGTGGATTTCATTTTCTCAGCCGTTCCATTAAAGACAGAAAAGAAAGTATTTGTCGTAAACAACTTCTTGTCTGACCAGGAAAAGCGGCAATTAAGAGAGCGGGTCTTGCGGTCCACAGCGATCATCCAAACGGAGATCGTCACACCAGAAAAAATATTGACGGTCGTCAAAAAGCACGCGAATGTGACAGACGAAGCGAGCCTTTATGAAGAATTGCTCAGTCTGTTTGCGCCAAAAGAATCCAAGATTTTAGAAAAGAAACGACCGCATCTGATCGACCTGTTAAAGGGAGAAACGATCCAGATTTTTGAAGAAGCAATTAGCTGGTCTGAAGTTTTGGAGGCCTTGGCACGGCCGCTGGAACAGCAGCAGGTCATTACGAAGGCATACGTCAAGGCGCTGAAAAAAGAAATGCCGATCTTGCCAGCTTATACGGTGCTGCGTCATAAGATCGCGTTGCCGCATACGGTCACAGAAGCAGGAGCGATCGGTGTAGGAATCAGCTTAGGATTAGTAAAAAAAGGCGTTTTAACAGAAGATGGTCGGAAAATCCATACAGTGATCTTACTGGGTTCCAATGATAAAGAAGAACATTTGGATTTGATTTTTGAAATGATGAGTTTGGCAGGCGCAGAGGAATTAGCACAGTTAGAAAAAGCAACCACGAAGGAAGAGATTCGGGAGGCGTTGATTCGTTTCAACGATGAGTATTGGAGGGCAAATTAATGGCAGAAACGACACTAAGTTCCTATGTAAAAGAACCTTTGGTTTTCGCACAAGAAAATTTTTCGTCCCAAGCAGAATTATTTGATCAGGTGGCGCAAAAAGCGTTAGATCTTGGCTGGGTACGGGAGGACTTCTTAGAGCGAATCAAAAAGAGAGAAGAGACGTTCCCGACAGGTATCCAATTGATGAATTTCGGAGCGGCGATCCCTCACACAGACGCCGAGTGTGTCTTGGAAGAATTCGTAGCAGTGATCACGCTGCAAGACCCCGTAGTTTTTTACAGCATGGAGGACAACAACTTTCAGATCAAGGCGCAAGTCGTCTTTGTTCTAGGACTCAATCAACCCCATGCACAGCTGGAAATGCTGCAATCACTGATGGGACTCTTACAAAACGAAACCGTCTTATCAGAACTATTGTTAGCAACCTCAGAAGAGGAATTGATCCAAACAATCAAGAAGAATCATTTATAAGAATGTCGTCAGACAGAAAATGAGTTTTTAAATGGTATACGGCTTGAAAATAGGACTCATTTTTCTCAAGAAAAATGAATTCAATAGGATGAAAAAGGAGAAATCAATCATGAAAAAAATTCGCGTATTAGTCGCTTGCGGTGCAGGAATCGCAACATCAACGGTAGTTATGAAAAAAGTAGAGGATTTATTCGCTAGAAATAATATGCCTGTAGAGATCATGCAAATCAAAATCTCTGAAGCGGCATCAAAACAGGACGAAGCGGATATGCTGATCTCAACGACGATGCTTCCAACGGAATACAAGATTCCAGCGATCAAAGCAATGGCCTTTTTGACAGGCATCGGAGCAGATAAGGTAGAAAATCAAATCATTGAAGCTGCAAAAAATATTCAATAAGCAGCTACTTGGCGAGTTCCACTAGGGGTAGTCGCGCTAGTGGATTCGCCTACATGAGACAGACCGACGACCTAGGTTTAAGTTTTCATTGAAAAAGTAACGGGATGATAGATGTGATGAGGATCAGGCGTGTTTTTTCGGTGAAAAAATTAAATACATTTAAAACGAATTAGGAGGAATAAGTGAATGGATGGCTTAATGGATGTGGTACAGAGTATTTTAGGTGCTGGCCCGAGTGTCATGCTCCCTATCATCATTTTCATTGTCGGAATTATTTTTAGAGTTCCAGTGAAGAAAGCAATTATTTCAGGAATTACAGTTGGTATCGGGATGATCGGGATCAACTTGGTCATCACAGTATTGACAACAAACGTTGGTCCAGCAGCACAAGCGATGGTAGAGCGGTTCGGTTTGAACTTGACGATCATCGACGCAGGCTGGCCAGCAGTCTCAGCCGGGACATGGGCGCAACCAATCGCGGCTGTGATGATTCCAGTAATTTTGATCGTAAATTTAATTATGCTGGCATTAAATCGGACCAAGACACTGAATATTGACATCTGGAACTACTGGCATGTTAGTTCTGTGGCAGCAACTGGTTATATTGTAACAAAAAGTTTTTTCTTTGGCATCCTGTGTGGGATTTTGTTTACGATTATTATCCAAATCATCGCAGACAAAACAGCACCAAAAGTTCAAGAATATTATGGCTTAGAAGGGATCAGTATCACTACTGGTTCCGCTCAAGGGTACGCGATCTTAGCGTTGCCAGTTGGTTGGCTCGTGGATAAGATCCCAGGAATCAATAAATTAGATGTAAAACCGGAAACGATCCAAAAACGTTTTGGTATTTTTGGGGAACCAATGATCATGGGGATCATCATCGGGATGTTCCTTGGGTTGTTAGGGGGCTATGACTTCATCGGCATTCTGCAAATCGGAATGAACATGGGTGGTGTGATGTTCTTAATGCCGCGGATGGTAAAAATCTTGATGGAAGGGTTGATCCCGATTCAAGAAGGCGCGCAAAAATTATTGCAAAGCCGTTATGGCGATCGCGAGATCTATCTAGGGATGGATGCGGCGTTAGCGACAGGCTCGCCTGCAGCCCTATCGACCGGTCTTTTGATGGTACCGATCACTTTGTTCTTAGCGGTTATTTTACCAGGAAACCGCGTGTTGCCATTTGGAGATTTAGCAACGATCCCATTTTTCGCAGCACTGGTTGTTCCAAGTCGTAAGGGGAACATTTTACACTCTGTGATTTCATTGACGGTAGTCATGGCCGCAGCGTTATTGATGGCGACAAACTTTGCCCCAGTCATTACGGAAATGGCTCAAGGGATCGTGAAATTCCCAGAAGGCGCGGCAGAAATCACCAACTTGGATACAGGTGGGAACTTCCTGAAATGGATCTTCTTAAAACTTTCCGAATTTGTTGCACAAGTAATGTAGGAGGCAGATAGAAATGACGAAAATGATGAAGGGCGTCTCAAAACAAGCACCCGGTTATGACCAAATGGCATTTATCGACTTGCCAGTACCTGAAGCCACAGAGGACAAGGTACTCATTAAAGTCGCGTACACAGGAATTTGCGGGTCGGATATCCATACGTTTAAAGGGGAATACAAAAACCCCACCACGCCCGTTGTATTAGGGCATGAATTTTCTGGAGAGGTCGTTGCAGTCGGCGAGCAGGTGACCAAAATCAATGTTGGCGATCGTGTTACCAGTGAAACGACGTTTTATGTCTGCAACGAATGCGACTACTGTAAAGAAAAACAATACAATCTTTGTCCCCACCGCAAAGGCATCGGCACCCAGCAAAACGGCTCGATGGCGAATTATGTTTTGGCTCGGGAAGAAAGCATCCATGTTTTACCGGATCATTTGAGCTACGAAGGTGCAGCGATGAGTGAACCGTTGGCGTGCTGTGTACATGCGATGTACCAAAAGAGCCAGCTAGAATTGAAGGACACGATCATTATTATGGGGCCTGGCCCCATCGGCCTGTTCCTATTGCAAATCGCCAAAGAAATTGGCGCATTCGTCATCATGACGGGGATCACCAAAGATGCGCATCGCCTAGAATTGGCGAAAAAATTGGGCGCGGATGTGATCGTGGATACGATGACTGAAGATTTGGCTAAGGTTGTTACTGACCTAACGAATGGCTATGGTGTCGACAAAGTTTATGACGCCTCTGGAGCGGTGCCGGCAGTCAATGCCAGCTTGCCGTTGATTCGCAAACAAGGACAATTCATCCAAGTGGGCTTGTTCGCCAATAAAATGGTGGAGCTGGACACCGAATCGATCATTCAGCGAGAGATCGAATACATCGGCAGCCGTTCGCAAAATCCGTACGATTGGCCGATCGCAATCCATCTGCTTGCCAAAGGCGCCATCAACATCGACGAGATGATCACGAAGAAATTCCCACTGACCGAATGGCGCGAAGCCTTCGACAAGGTCATGGAGGGCAACGAGATCAAAGTAATGATCGAGTCCAATCCGGGAGAATTTTAATACGCATTATCAAGCTGCACCACGTGAGTGGGTGCAGTTTTTTTTGCTTCGGATATCGTTATTTTAAAACCAAGAAAAAAGAAACCGTTTACTATTTTTTCTGTTCAGGCTAGACTAGAGGATACATTGATGGAGGAGGAAAATAGATGGATCTTGATAATCGAAGCGTTCAAATTCTGCAATCAGTCGCCTCTAGAGTGAACATTTCTTCAAAGGAAATCATGGAGAAATACGATCTTACCCGCAACCAATTAGATTATGCCTTAAAAAAAATAAATGACTATTTGCAGGAAAATAACTATCGTAAAATCATTCGCTCTCGGAATGGGAGTTTTGTGATTGACACGAAAGTGATTGATGCTTTCTCTGGAATTATGAACAGCGAAAGCCAATTACAGGCAGATGAACACAGCTTCTTGGATGAACATCACCGGATGTTGGTTATTTTATTGTTGATTTTTTCTGCCGATTACCTTTCTTTGTATCACTTCTCAGAAAGTCTGGAGGTAAGTAAAAACACGATCGTTTCAGATATCAAGAAGCTTAAGAAGCAATTGAAACGACACCATGTGTCCATTGATTATTCCAGAAAAGGCGGGTATTACTTTCGAGGGGATGAAGAGGCTATCCGTGGGCTGATCCTTGTTGTGACGGATCAGGTGATGGAATCTATCTACAACCGTCTTATTTTTGATACCTATTTGCATATCCAAGCAGCGGAGATCAACGAAAAGAGAAAAATGTTGCGTTCCGTTGAAGAAGAACTGCAAGTTCAATACACAGACAATCGAATCCAAACAGCGCCTTATTTCTTAGTTTTATTAGAACGGCGCGTTGAAAATCAGCACATTATCGAGCAGCGTTTTGGGTTGTTGGCTAAAGAGATCATGGATACCAATGAGTATGCGGCCATCGTCAAGGTATTGACAGTACAAGGTTCGCTTCCGAAATCGTATACGGAGCATCTTTACTTATGTTTGTATATTCTTTCTTTAAAAATCACGGACCTCAGCAGTATTTTTTCTCTTAACAAAGACGACTTGCGGACACACATCGAGCAGTTCATTGATCGGCTTGAAAAAAATACGATCATTCAGCTGAATGACAAGGCGCAACTGATTGAGAACCTAGCGTTGCATTTGACACCGGCATATTACCGCATTCGCTACGGGCTCACGTCGGAGTACACCCTTACAGACATTGTCAAAAATCAGTTGGACCCTTTATTTTTTATCGTAAAGTCCTCAATCGCCCCTTTAGAAGATTTTTTTGAAGAGCGGATACCCAATGAGGAAATCTATCTGATCACGATGTTCATTGGTGCTTATATGCAAAAAGAAAAGCCCATCAACCTAGAGCATACGATCGTCAAAGCCGCGGTCGTATGTCCCAACGGCATTATCAGCTCAAAGCTATTAGAGCGGACACTGGATAACTGGTTCCCTATGATCCACTTTGTCAGTTCCTTTTCAATCCGTGAATTTTATGAAAAAGAAGCCCACCTCGATGTCCAATTGATTTTTTCGACGAACCCATTGGCAACGGCGCTGCCAGTGATCGTTGTAGGCAATGATCTGTCAGCAATGAATAAGACATTGATCGTCAACGAGGTCATTCGATTGATCTATAAAATCGATAGTTACAAGCTGCAGCCCGAGCACATTTTATCGATCGTCAAAAAACATATCGCGATGAATCAAGAAACGGAAGGGAAAATTCGCAAAGAATTGATGATCTCGTACAATTCGATTTTTCAAATTCAAGATCAGGACATTTTGACTAACGAAGCGAAGCTGAATTTAAGCGATTTGATCACGGAAGAGAGCATTATCTTTTTACCGAACACGTGTCATTGGCCGACGATTTTACAGAAGGCAACGCAAAATTTGATTGATCGCGGGATCGTTGAGCCCCGTTACTTAACGCATCTTGAAGAACAGTTTCCAGAAGTCACACCGAACATCGTGTTGGGAAATCAAATAGTGATTCCTCATACGGTTCCTGAAAACGGCGCTCGAGAATTGGGAATGTGTTTGGCGAAGGTATCTCAGGGATTTACTAGCCAAGGGCAGGTGTACCGTTACGTAGTCGTTATTTCTGCAATTGATAAGAAGATGCATATCCAGCCTATGATGCAATTACTGAAAATTGCCAGTGATCCTAAGGTAATCCAACGTTTAGACCAGGCGACAGACAAACAAGCTCTCCTATCAATCATTCGAGAATATAAAAAATGAGCGTCACTTTCCCACTCGTCTATGAGCGGGATTTTTTGTGCACTTATGATATAGAAGGACAATCAAGGAAGAACAAAGGCTTGTGAAATCAATGTTTTCAGCAAGTCATACAAATATTCAGGAACAGGTTCAGTAAAAAATGAGTTCAAAAGAAATTTTAAAGAAAGCGTTTCCGTGGTATCTTTTCTTTAAGCAAGAAGCAAAAAAACAGAGTAGGAGGGATCGAGTGATCAAACGAGAGTTGCTTTTTAGCAAAATGAAACCGCAGGATTATGAAGAGATGATTGCATTTTTGGGGAAAAAAATGGAGGAGCAGGGGTATGTCAAACCCAGCTACACCTCAGCCGTCTTGGAAAGGGAAAAAGGATTTCCAACAGGGCTGCAAATGGGGGATTATGGCATTGCGATTCCACATACGGACCGCGAGCATGTGTATCAGTCAGCGTTAGCGATCGCGACTTTGGCCTCACCGATCGAAGTCCGTTCAATGATCAATCCAGAAGACAAGGTCCAAGTATCATTGGTGATCTTAATGGCGGTAGAAGACCCAGATGGTCAAGTTAAAATGTTGAGTAAATTGATGGGGCTCTTTCAAGACGTCGAGACATTGAAGCGGTTAGAGCAAGCATCCTCTGTCGAAGAAATGTATACCATCGTGGCAAAAATGGCGTTAGAAAACGTCTAAAAAAAACTAAGGAGGAACAATAATGAAAAGATACAATGTATTATCTGTTTGCGGATCAGGAACAGTGACATCGTCAATGGTGGCAGAAAAATTAAGAGAAACACTAGAAGAAAAGGGCTATATCGTCGATACGACAGAAGCGAATCCGAACGAGGCGCTGTCTTTAGCAAAAACAGGAAAGTTTGATTTTATTACGTATACCAGCCCTTTGCCGGATGGCGACTATGGAATTCCAGTAGTCAATGCGATCGGCTTTTTAACAGGCTTCGGCGAAGAAGAATTTTTAGAAGAAGTAGACGGTGTGTTACTAACATTAGACAAATAATCAGTCGAAAAGGTTGTTTTGGTTTCTTGCGAACAAAAAGCAATGGATAAAATAAAAACATAAATATGAAAAAGGAGTAATGAGATGTTAGATACGTTAAAGAGCGTTTTTGATACGTTTGGATCGGCTGTTTTTGTTCCTGTGATGATTTTTGCGGTTGCCAAAGTATTGAAGGTAAAGACTCAAAAAGCATTTTTATCTGGATTGTATGCAGGTGTAGGATTGATGGGCTTTACATTGATTTTGAACTCATACACCCCCATTATCTCTAAAGTCGTTCAACAGATGGTGGATCAAACGGGAATCAATCTTCCTGCTTTCGACGTGGGTTGGCAAGCAACGGCACTAGTGGCCTACTCGACAGAAGCGGGCATGATCTATCTAGTGATCGCATTAGTTTTGCAGACGGTGCTGTTCCTAGTCAAATGGACCAACGTCTTCCAGCCTTCAGATCTGTGGAACAATTATTCTTATATGGTTTGGGGTTCGATGGTCTATCTAGCAACAAAAAATATGATCTTAGCAGTTGTTTTAATGTGCTTGCTGAATATGTACAGCTTATTGTTATCAGAAATGTTGGCTAGAAGATGGTCCAGCTATTATCATTATCCGAATTGTACGATCATCGCGATGCACAACATTGAGCCGGGGATCTTCGCGCTGTTAATGGACCCGATTTGGAATATGATTGGTCTGCACAAAGTTCGTTTGAATCCTCAAGGACTACAAAAGAAATTAGGATTCTTAGGTGAACCAATCTCATTGGGCTTGTTCTTGGGACTGTTTTTAGGAATCTTGGGAAATATCAGTAATTTGGCAGAATTGTCTGCATGGGGTCAAATCACAGAAGTCGCGATCGCAACGAGTGCGGTAATGGCGATCTTCCCGAAAGTAGCAGGTATTTTCTCTCAAGCGTTCAACCCGATCTCGCAAGCGGCTAGTAAAAATGTTCGCGGCAATAACGAAGGACGCGAATGGTACCTTGGCGTCAATGATGCAACAGGGTATGGGGAGCCTGCGACATTGATCTCTGGAATCCTGTTGATCCCGATCATGGTCTTTATCGCAATGATCCTGCCAGGTAACCAAACCTTACCAGTCGTTGACTTGTTGGCGATTCCGTATATGGTGCAGGCATTGGTATGTTTATCTAACGGAAATATTGCCAAAACACTGATCAATGGTGTGATTTGGTTCAGCTTAGGCTTATACATGTGTTCTTATACAGCACCGATGTTTACAGAAATTGCGCAGACCGTTGGCGTTACGTTGCCAGCAGGGGCCTTGATGGTTACAAGCTTCAATATTTTGGGAAAACCGATTTTTGGACTGATTTTCTTAGCCTTTTTAAGTCAAAATCCATTGTTGATTGGCTTGACGATCGTCGCCTACTTTGTCGTTTACTTCTTGTTCCGCAAAAACAAAGAAGCCTTTTACGGGTATGTTGAACGGGCTGCGGCGAAAAATAACGGTGAGGTTCCAGAGGCCAAAACAAAGGTCGCTTAATAGAAAAGGGTGAGAGAGTATGACAGAAAAGATGAAAGCCAGCGTTTTAGTAAAGCCTGGTGTGTTGGAAGTGCAAGAGGTAGAGGTGCCAGAAATCGGTGAGGAAGAAGTGTTAGTCAAAGTCGCTTACGCGGGAATCTGCGGCTCAGATGTACCCCGCGCAAACTTAGAAGATGGTGCAAGAATGTACCCGCTCATTTTAGGACATGAATTCAGCGGCACGGTAGATCGGGTAGGATCACGCGTCACTAAAGTTCACGTCGGAGACAAGATCGCTGTTGCACCACTGATCCCAGATCCTAATTCTGAATATACAAAAGAAGGATACTATGGTCTCAGTGATAATTATAACATAATCGGTACTGGCAGTAATGGTGCCTTTGCAGAATACGTGAAAGTCCCGGAAGCCCATTGTGTCATCATGCCGGAGGAGTTGGACCTGTTGTCCGCAGCAGGGGTAGAGCCGGCGACGATCAGTTGGCACGCGATGCAGCGCGCAAATATGAAGGTCGGGGATACCGTTGCGGTTCTTGGCTGCGGCCCGATCGGACAATTTGCGATTCAAATCGCGAAAATATTTGGCGCGAAAAAGGTGATCGCTGTTGATATTTTTGATGAAAAATTGGCTTTGGCAAAACAGCTGGGGGCAGATGTGATCATCAATAGCAAAGAGCAAGATTTGGAAGAAGCAATCAAAGCAGAAACAGGATTAGGGGTACACGTAGTGATCGAGACAGCCGGCAGTAAATTTACGCAAAAGCAGGCATTGTTGATTACCCGCAAGCATGGAACCGTCGTATTAGTGGGAATCTCCCATCAAGATTTGCCGTTATCCGAACAGGAAGCCGAGCGGATCATGCGCGCGGAATTGACGATCACTGGTTCGTGGAATTCTTATACAGCGCCTTATCCAGGGCGTGCATGGGAAGCGACATTAGAAGAAATGTCGAAACATCGGATCAAATTCAAAGAGATGGTCAGTCATGAGATCACGATGGCGGATTTGCCGAAGGTATTGCCTAAAATGTTTAAACGTGAGCTTGCTTATAACAAAATCGTTGTTGCAGTCAATCCAGAGTAAAAGGGGACCGAATCCATGTTAGAACAATTAAAAGAAGAAGTGTTTCAAGCCAATCTAGCTTTACCGAAGCATGGCTTAATTAAATATACTTGGGGCAATGTCAGCGCTTATGATCCCGAGACAAAGTATTTTGTGATCAAACCTAGCGGAGTCAGTTATGAAGGAATGAAGGCTTCGGATATGGTCGTGGTCGATCTTGATAACAATGTGATCGAAGGAGAATTGAATCCCTCCTCTGACACGCCGACTCACGCGGTTTTATATAAAGAGTTCCCAGAAATCGGAGGGATCGTACACACGCACTCGACTTGGGCGGCGGCTTGGGCGCAATCTGGTCTGGATGTACCCGCAATGGGAACGACTCATGCGGATACCTTTTATGGCTCTGTTCCCTGCGCGCGGTTTTTAAGTCAATATGAAATCGATGAAGGCTATGAGCATGAAACGGGCTGTGTCATTATCGAGACCTTCAAACAGCGTGAGATCAAGCCGCTAGAAGTTCCAGGAGTCTTGCTTCACGGGCATGGGCCATTTACTTGGGGCAAGGACGCCCATAGTGCCGTGATGAACGCGGTGGTATTGGAAGAAGTCTGCAAAATGAACCTGTTGACGCGCCAATTAAATTCGTTTGCGGAGGAACTGCCGCAACGTGTACTGGACAAACATTATTTGCGTAAGCATGGTGCGAATGCGTATTATGGGCAAAAATAAATAGTGAATGGAAAGGAGGATTGCAATGATTAGCGAGTTGCTTGTATTGATCGGATTGGCCTTTTTTATCAAACTCTTTTTTGATGGTGCTAAAAAACTGGTTATTGGCACGAATGGAGATGTTGTTAAGAGCAAAACGTATTGGATTCATGGTGGGCTAGGAGTGGCTTTTCTGATCGTCGCCCGGCTAATTACGATCCTCCTTTAATCATTTAAATAACGGAGGATGAGAAAATGAAACTTCATGAGATCAGCCAAGCGCCCTTTATCCGCGAAATGTGCGAAGCCACTAGCCAGCTATGGGCTTACGGCTGGGCAGAGCGGAACGGCGGGAATATCAGCTACCGGTTGCCACAGGAGGAAGTTCGCTATTATCTCAATACTGACCAAATTAAAAAAACAGTAGCGTTAGATTTTACTGTCAAAAGTTTGGCCGGAGAGTTGTTTCTCGTTTCAGGATCAGGCAAGTATTTTAAAAATATCTATAAGAATCCTGCCGATAGTTTAGCGATCATTCGCATAAATGCGAAAGGGGATAAGTATGAGCTGCTGTGGGGATTGGAGGGTGGCGATTTGCCAACAAGTGAATTGGCATCGCATCTCCAATGCCACGCCGTTCGCCTCGCGCAAGATCCTGCACATCGGGTGATCCTGCACACCCATGCCACAGCGATATCGGCGATGACCTTCATTCATGATTTGGATGAACTGAAATTTACGAAAACGTTATGGCAGATGATCACCGAATGTTTAGTCGTCTTTCCAGATGGTGTCTCCGTGGTACCATGGATGGTGGCAGGAACCCGCCAATTAGGCGCCGCTTCAGCAGAAAAAATGCAGCACGCTAGAATCGTCGTTTGGCCGCATCATGGGATCATGGGTGCAGGGCAAACGATGGACGATGCGTTTGGCTTGGTCGAAACGGCAGAAAAGGCTGCAAAGATCTATTTAGAAATCTCCTCAACCAGACAAGAAATCAAACAACGTATCTCAGACCAACAGCTTTTAGACTTGGCTAAAAAGTTTCACGTGAAACCGAAAGCAGGGGTATTGTTGGAAGAAGGCGAACAAAATGACTAATATCGTTGTGATCGGAGACCCTTTTGTCTCCGCAGATTCATTAGCCGAAGCAGCGAAAGGCTTGTCGCTTCCCCAACCCATAACTATCCAGACGTTTGAGTGGCAGGCAGGAAAATCTCGTTCCGCATTTCGCGAGGTGATCAAACAGTTGGAACAGGAAGGGCCGAATGGTTTTGAATGGTCTCCAGAGGTACTGACAGCGGCATCGGAGGCAGACTGCTTGTTGGTACATTTGGCACCTGTTTCACAGAAATTACTGACCCATACGACAAA
This sequence comes from Enterococcus sp. AZ048, assembly GCF_051715125.1. NCBI lineage: Bacteria > Bacillati > Bacillota > Bacilli > Lactobacillales > Enterococcaceae > Enterococcus > Enterococcus sp. AZ048. The sequence continues at coordinate 64,153 of NZ_JBIOTD010000001.1, forward strand.
GTTAACGATGATCGGCACGTGTCGTGGCGGATTGGAGCACATTGATTTAGAGGCCGTAAAGGAACTAGAGGGACTTTCAGTAATTAATGTGATCCGTAATGCCGAGCCTGTGGCTGATTTCACGATTGGCTTGATGTACGCAACGGTAAGAAATATTGCTGCTTCTGCGATTCAGGTTAAGAAGGGCGAATGGCCGCAAAATTTTTCCAATGATGCGTATAAAACCTCTTTTTCGAATTTAAAAGTCGGGTTGGTCGGCTTAGGACATATCGGGAAAATCGTTGCGAAGCGTTTAGTTGCTTTAGGGATGGATGTCAGTGTTTATGATGCACTGTTGGATCAAGCTGCATTGGACAAGGAAGGCTTTCGTATCAAATGGAAGCCGTTAGAGGAAATATTCAGCGAATCAGATGTGGTATCGCTGCATTTGAGGGTCGTACCAGAAACGCAGAATTTAATTGATCAATCGTTGCTAAAACTGATGAAACCAAGTGCCTATCTGATCAATACGGCTCGACCAGATATTATCAATCGATCGGACTTGATCGCGTGTTTGGCAACGAAACAAATTGCTGGGGCAGGTCTAGATGTTTTATGGGAAGAGCCGGCGGCAGCCGATGATCCGCTGCTGAGATTAGACAATCTCCTCGTCACCTCCCACATTGCAGGGGATACGATCGACGCCATCGAACGGTCGCCGCAGCTGTTACAATCAGAAATCAATCGTGTATTGAAAAAGCGTGAGTAGAATGTCTACTCATGCTTTTTTTGTTCACTTTTCACAAATTAGTACACCTTTTTTTCAGACGAATAAAAAAAGAGCGTATTAATCATTTGTGGAAAGCGCTTTATACTTGGCGTGTAATTAAGAGGAGGGAACACAGAATGTCAGATTGGTTAGACGTTGCAGGAAAAAAAGTGATCGTTACAGGCGGTTCTTCAGGAATTGGTGCCAGTATTATTGATGAATTGCTGGGTCAGGGGGTCGTTGTTGCGAATTTTGATCTTCAGCCTGGGAAAGTCGCGCATGAGAATCTTCATTACTTCCAGACAGATATTTCAGATCGAAAACAAGTAGAAGAAAATGTCGCGAAAGTCGAGGAGGCGCTCGGTCAAATTGATGGATTGGTGAACAACGCTGGAATCAATGTTCCTCGCTTGTTAGTGGATGAGGAAGATCCCCATGGCCCGTTTGAGCTGTCAGATGCCGTGTTTGACAAAATGTTGGCGATCAACCAAAAAGGGTTGTTTCTAATGACACAAGCAGTCGCACGAACAATGGTGAAAAATCAAGCAGGGGTGATCATCAACATGTCCTCAGAATGCGGTCTTGAAGGGTCAGAAGGACAAAGCCCCTACGCAGCTACGAAGGCCGCGGTAAACAGCTTCACACGTTCGTGGTCAAAAGAGCTAGGCAAACAGGGAATCAGAGTAGTAGGGATCGCCCCTGGAATCATGGAAGAAACAGGGTTAAGAACAGAAGCTTATGAAACAGCGTTGGCCTACACGCGTGGAATCACGGTGGAGGATCTTCGTAAAAATTACGACAAAACAACGACGATCCCCTTGGGAAGAAGTGGAAAGCTCAGTGAAGTCGCGGATCTAGTATGCTATTATTTATCTGACCGGTCTAGCTATATTACAGGTGTTACAACCAATGTTGCCGGAGGGAAAACACGAGGATAAAAGAAGGTGGGGGGATGAGATGGCATTGATCAATCGCTGGTATCAATTATTGCAGCAGTTTATGACTCATGATCGTTTGAGTTTGAATGAATTGCAAAAAATAACGGATACGAGCCCGCAAACCACCAAAAAGGCTATTCAATTGTTGAATGATCAAATGGAACATATTGCCATGATCGAAGAAATCGACCATATTTATTCATTGAAAATCATGGATTCTAAACAGTTCTCAGAAATCATGAATGGCAGTTTAAAACAACAAACGGATTTTAATTCGAGTACGAAGCGTATCGCGGTATTGATTGATTGCTTTATGCAGCAGGAAGGCTATGTGGTCATTGATGATTTGTCAGAAATGCTGGGTGTCAGTCGATCAACGGTCAATAAGGATCTGCGGAATTTGAAAGCCATTCTTTTAAATTATCAAATTTCTTTAATTGGTACACCTAACAAAGGATTGCGGATAGCTGGTGCAGAAGCACAGTTGCGTTTACTCTATTTGCAGCATGCCTATGATTATTTGGAGCAGCCGGCGTTAAGTGACGAGCTGTTGCAGCGTATCGATGAAATCGCGTTAGATAAGAAGCTGGATTTTCGGACGTTGGGTCTGCTGCAAAAAACGATCGTTCTGACGATTCAGCGGATCAAAAAGGGGCATCCGTTGATTCAGGCAGTTCCGTATTACGTCAATTATTTTTCGGAAGATGATTTGCTGGATGAGTTGTTTGTCAGTTTGGCGACCGACTACAGTCTGACGATCAGTCAATTTGATTTTGACTTTCTCTGTTTCCCGTTGAATATTTTCAATAATAATCTGGTGTCCGAAAGCAAGGCGGACAATCCAGAAGTCAAGGTCTTGTTTCAATACATGATGAACCAAATCAATGCGGCAGTCATTATTCATTTGGATCAAGAGCAATTATTCAACAACATCCGTGCCCATTTTATGTTTTTGATCAACCGTCTTATTTTTCAAATCGAGACCTATGATATTTTTCGGGAAGAATTCAAGCAGAAGCACGCCTTTTCACATGAGCTGGCGGAATTAGGGATTTCGGCATTGACGACGTTTTTGCAAAAGCCAACGCAACAGTCGGAGCTTTCCTACTTGGCGATCTATTTTGAATTGGCGTTAAAATCAGACGCGCAACCGAAGATGAAGGAAATCGCCGTTGTCTGCAATACCGGCAAGGGAACAGCGTTGATGATCAAGCGACAGTTAGAAACTGTTTTAGGGCCCAACATCCGAATCGCCCATTATTCCGAAGAAGAATATGAGACAAAGGATTTGGATCGTTATTTCGCTGTATTTACGACGATTCCCTTGAAGCACACGAAAGCAACGACGGCGGTGATCAAGCTGACGGATCTATTCAATGAAAACTGGCTTTTAAGTGAATGGAAACGGATCGTTGCCTCAAAGGCCGCCGCGTTTGAACACATCCAGTTTTCTTTTGAAGACTTAGATAGCAGAAAATCGTATGAAGAGAACCTCGTTGATTTGTTAGAGAAGCTTGTTGCCAACGGACAGATCGAGGATGCTTTCAAGGACTACATTTTGACAAAGGCGCAGGAAGAATCGGCGGTGATCGATAACGGCATTGCCTTTCCCCATGGGATCAATCGTCAAAGTGAGGAAATTCTAGTGACGATCGGCAGCTATCCGGCAGGAAAATCCGTTGAAGAGATCGAGCTTGTTTTTCTAGTCGCAATTCCAGAGAATCTGACGTTGGCAATGGAAGATGAACTGTTAAGCTTTTACGACACGATTTTTGTGATTTCTTCTAATGAAGAATTGCGGGAGCAGGTCAAAGGAATCACCAGCAAAGAGGAATACCGCCAATTATTGGTAAATGGATAGTCGCGTACAAGGAATGGCTCAGAAGGGAGCGGACAAGAGATGAACATCTTTGTTTTAGGAGCAATTGCAATTATGGCTTACGGGCTTCAAATTTTTTTAGGAATGAAGCAGATCAAGAATTTTAATACCGTTTATATTCGAATGAAACGCAAAGGAAAAGTAGCAATCGGGCGACGCCCAGGGAAAATCGCTTCAGGAACGATCTTATTACTAGGCGTCGACGCTGAGGGGATCGTGCAAGAAGCGGAAATGATGCAGGGAATCTCGATCTTGGCAAGTTTCAAAGCACGTCCGCAATTTGTAGGAGTGGATATCCATCGGCTATCTGAAGCGGCATTTTTGGTAAAGGAAAATAAGCTTACTCGCCAAGCGGCGGCGAATGCACAGAAAATTTATTTAGACGTAGAAAAAGGAAATCATCAAGACAAAGCGCCAGTATCACCTATTTTCAACATAGGGAATCAATTGTCACTAATGAAATTGTCAATTCAAACTAAATTTGCAAAAAGGAGCGTTTAAAAAATGGATTATATTACAAGTTTCGCGGAAGGCTTCATGAGTCTTTTTCAAACAGGGGCCGAAACATTTATCAGTTGGATGACAGGGATCGTTCCTGTTGTGTTGATGCTGATGGTCGCAATGAACACCTTGATCGCCTTTCTAGGAGAAGAGCGGGTCACGAAAGTCGCAAAAGTATCCTCAAGAAACCCAGTAACTCGTTATCTCGTACTTCCATTTGTTTCAGCCTTTATGTTAGGGAATCCGATGTCCTTTACAATGGCGCGCTTTTTGCCAGAATTCTATAAGCCAAGCTATTACGCAGCGAATGCACAATTTTGTCATACTAGTAACGGTGTTTTTCCTCATATCAACCCAGGAGAGCTGTTCGTTTGGATGGGGATCGCACAAGGGATCACACAATTAGGCCTGAATTCGATGGAACTAGCGATTCGCTATATGTTCGTTGGGCTGGTCATGAACTTTATCGGCGGATGGACGACTGACTTTACGACTGCACTTGTTTGTAAACAGCAAGGCATTCAATTAAGTAAAACAGCCGATGACGTCGCAGTTACAGAATAGCTGAAAAAATAAGTACGTTAAAAAGAACTAGGAGGAGCAAAAATGGCTTATAATAGTATCAAAATTGTAAAAGGTTCAGGCGGCTACGGCGGGCCTTTAGTGATCACACCAACAGAAGAAAAGCATAAATTTGTTTATGTGACAGGCGGCGGGGACAAGCCGAGTATTGTTAATAAGATCGAAGAATTAACTGGGATGGAGTCGGTCAATGGCTTCAAAACATCGATCCCAGACAATGAAATCGCTTTAGCTATCATTGATTGCGGCGGCACCTTACGCTGCGGGATCTATCCTAAAAAGAATATCCCCACAGTAAACATTGTACCTACTGGAAAAAGCGGCCCATTGGCACAGTACATCCATGAAGATATTTATGTTTCGGCTGTCGGTGAAAACCAAATCATGTTAGCCGATGAATCGGAAGCGGCCAGCAAGCCCGCATTCGTTACGGAAGAAAAGCCTGAGCGTGAATTCAAATATTCAACAGATAAAAAGATTACAGAACAACGGGCGGAGCAAAAAAGCTTTATCGCGAAAATCGGGATGGGTGCCGGAAAAGTCGTAGCAACCTTCAACCAATCCGCACGTGAAGGCGTGCAGACGATGATCAATACCGTGATTCCCTTCATGGCCTTCGTATCACTGCTGATCGGGATCATTCAAGGATCAGGCATCGGAACGGTGTTTGCGAACTTGATGAAACCGTTGGCGGGAAATGTTTTCGGTTTGATCATTATCGGCTTTATCTGCTCGCTGCCATTTTTATCACCATTATTAGGCCCTGGAGCAGTTATCAGCCAAATCTTGGGAACCTTGATCGGTGTTGAGATCGGTAAAGGAAATATCCCGCCGCAATTGGCACTGCCAGCGTTGTTTGCCATCAATACACAAAATGCTTGTGACTTTATCCCAGTAGGTTTAGGGCTAGAAGAGGCGGAAGCAGAAACCGTTGAAGTCGGTGTACCTTCTGTTTTATATTCACGTTTCTTAAATGGTGTGCCGCGTGTAGTTGTTGCATGGTTAGCAAGTTTCGGATTATACAGTTAAAAATGTTTGGAGAGATGAAAGATGATTTTTGAGACGCAAGTGACGAACATTGGACCAGAAGCTGAGATGTTCCAGCAAGAGAAAATGCTGATCTTTTTCGGAGACGACGCCCCGGAGACGTTAGCAGATTATTGTTACAACATCCAATTGACGCCCTCCACGGATGAGATCACAGCAGGAATGACCTTCTCCTTCGATGATCAGCTTTACAAAATCACAGCAGTCGGAGACGTCGTAAAGAAGAACCTCGATGATTTAGGTCACATAACCTTACGCTTTGACGGCTCTCAAACCGCAGAGCTGCCAGGAACACTATATGTAGAAGAAAAAGAAATGCCCACAATCACCGTCGGAACAAAGATTGCGATTCATTAAGAACATTCACCAAAAAGTTGCATTTAACTCGTTTAAATGTACACTTTTAGGTGAGTGTTTTTTTGTCAGTTTCTCTTCACGCGTATGCGTGACTAGAGAAATGATAGGCGTGACGAGAATGACATCATTTTTCGGTTTTTGAAAAATGATTTCCTTACTTCGGAGGTAGCTGCGAGTGCCGCTTTTCACAGTTCGTTAGAGGAGAAGCCTTTTCTAAATGCTTAAACATAAAAATGAAGGTGCATGTTTAGCGGAATCGTATGCGTAGGAAAATACGATTATTTTTCACGCTTTTCGAAAAATAAATACCGCTAACTGAACTAGCTGTGAGCGAACCAGCAAAATTTAAATGAATGAGGCGATACTATGAAACATACACCCAAAAAATCGGAGGATTATCAGCAGCATTTTCTAATGGACCCGCACATGGTCAAGCGCTATGTGGTTGAAAAAATCGGTGCGTTTCCGTCTGATGCGCCGTTAACAGTGACGGAGATCGGGGATGGCAACATCAATTATGTTTTTCGTGTGGTGAACGAGGCGACACAGGAAAGCCTGATCATCAAACAGGCGGATCGTGTGCTGCGTTCTTCGGGCCGTCCATTAGACATTGATCGAAATCGGATCGAAGCGGAGATTCTTCAGCTGCAAAACACATTGGCGCCGCAGTTCGTGCCAGAAGTGTATTCTTACGATCCCAAGATGCACGCCTTGGCTATGGAGGATGTCTCGGATTATCAGAATATGCGTTATGAATTGATCGAAAAGAAGACCTTTCCTAATTTTAGTGAAGAGATCGCAGATTATTTGTCACGGACGTTGCTGCTGACAAGTGATCTTGTGATGGATCGTAGGCTGAAAAAGCAGCAGGTCAAGGAATTCATCAATCCAGAAATGTGCGATATCAGTGAAGACCTAGTTTTTACTGAACCCTATGATGACTACAAGCAACGAAATATTTTGACTGAAGGCAATGAAGAATTTGTGGCAGATACTCTTTATATGAATGAACCGCTGCAGGTCGAAGTCGCAATGCTGCGGGACAATTTCATGAATCATGCACAATCATTGCTGCATGGGGACCTTCATACGGGTTCGATTTTTATTAATCAAAAAGGGTTGAAGGTCATTGATCCGGAGTTTGCTTTTTACGGGCCAGCGGGCTATGATATCGGCAATATTCTAGCCCATTTGTATTTTCCGATGGTCAAAAATCTATTTGATCCGACAGTAGATCAAGCATTCCATCAATGGAGCAAACAGACGATCAGCGATGTCTACGATAAGGTAAAACTAAAGCTGTCCGCTCTTTACGACGAAGCTGTGACCTTTTCGTTGTATAAAAATCAGGTGTTCAAAGACACAATGATCCAGGAGATAGTGACGGATGCTGTGGGTTATGCTGGAACAGAGATCATCCGCAGAGTTGTCGGAGATTCAAAGGTAAAAGAACTCGCTATGATTGCACCAGAGAAAAAAATCGAAGCGGAACGGGTATTGATCAAGCTGGGCATCCAGCTCATCATCAATCGGCAGCAGGTTACTAATGGAAGTCAGCTAGTAGCTGGTATCGACGAAGGAACCCGTCGCTAAAAAAGATCAAGAGAATAAAATAGAAGGTGAAGAAGTTGGAAAGACAAGATTATACAATGCCAACGCTTTTGCAATATGAACACGTTGCCTGGTACGAAGACGGAAAGGTTCGAATTTTAGACCGTCGTATCTACCCAACTCGGCTAGAGTATGTCGAGTGCGAGACGCATCAAGCGGTGGCGCAAGCTATCACGGACATGGTGACACAAAGTGCGGGTCCCTACACTGCGGCAGGCATGGGGATGGCCCTTGCAGCAGAAGAGAGCAAGGGATTAGGACATAAAGAACAGCTCGCTTATTTGAAAAAAGCCGCGTCGACCATTGCGAATGCCCGTCCGACAACGGCGAACCGGATGACATTGATCACAGAAAAATGCGTCGCTGTGGCAGAAAAAGCACTGGAAAACAAGGAAGATCCGACAGAAGCAATCAAACAAAACACGATCGATTCCTTAAATCGCCGCTATTTCACGATGGCTCAAGTAGCCAAATACTTGATTGAAAAAATCCCTGATAATGGGACGGTACTGACGCAATGCTTTGGTGAAACCATTATCGGAATGCTGCTGCGTGAAGCGATCGAACAGAAAAAAACGCTGCGGTTCTTTTGTGCAGAGACCCGTCCGTATCTTCAAGGAGCTCGGTTGACAGCTAGCTGTTGTGAGGAAATGGGATTTGATACCACCGTTGTCTCTGACAATATGATCGCGTACCTGATGTCACACGAGAAGATCGACCTCTTTACCTCGGCGGCGGATACGATTGCTCAAGACGGCTACATCGCGAATAAAGTCGGGACGTATCAAATCGCACTCTTGGCGCAGCATTTTGGTGTTCCGTATTTTGTTACCGGCATCCCTGATACAGACAAAGCAAGTCATGAAAGTATCAAGATCGAGATGCGTGATCCGGCGCAGGTCATGGAACTGAACGGTATCAAACATACATTAGAAGGTGTCAAAGCAATCTATCCTTCTTTTGATATCACGCCGCCAGAACTGATCGGCGCTGTCGTGACGGACCGTGGGATCTTTTCACCCTATGATCTGAAGCGGTACATCAAGGAACAGCCTGAAAATAATTTTTATTGATAGGAGTATACGATGAAACATCAAAAAGAACGTGAGCAGATCGTCGAGTACGGTAAAAAACTCATTACAGAAAAGTTAACAACGGGAACGGGGGGCAACATTAGTATCTACTTGCCTGAAGAAGAAGCCCTGTTGATCAGTCCAAGCGGCATTCCTTATTTTGATACAAAGCCTGAAGATATCGTATTGATGGATCTTCAGGGCAACGTACTGGAAGGCACACGCAAACCCTCCAGCGAATATGAGCTGCACAGTATCTTTTATAGCAATCGCCCGGAGGTTCGGTCCGTTGTGCATACACATTCGGAATATGCAACGACCTTTGCCTGCCTCCAGCAAGAGATCGAGCCGCTGCACTATATTATCGGTTCTGTTGGGGAAAAAGTTCGCTGTTGCGACTACAAAACTTTTGGCACGCGTGAGCTGGCTGAAGAAGCCTTCAATTTTATCCACAAGGACAACGGAATCTTATTAGGAAATCATGGGGTGTTGACGATCGGTCCAGATCTTTCCAGTGCCTTTGGTGTCGCCAAGGACATAGAGTTTTTGGCAAAACTGGACTATCGTGCCCGCTGTATCGGCACGCCAAAACTATTAAATCAAGAGCAGATGAAGGAAGTCTTGGAGAAATTCGAGACATACGGGCAACAATAATAGGAACCGCAACGTTGGCGTGAGCCGATGGTGCGGTTTTATTTTTCCTCTAAGGTAAGAGGGAGAAGGAAGAAGTTTTGGCAGTTCAAAAATTCACAATATAAAAAAGAAACATCTACTTTTTAATTGGTCTAAGTGCTATCTGTTGAAACGGCTTCCAATTGTTAGTGAAAAACTTCTCATACGATTGTGAAGAAGCATTCAATTTAAGTGGTTTACCTTAAAGATAGTTGGTTCTCGATTTGTTGATTTATTTAATCATTAGTTATTTTAAGAATGTGCATAGAATACGATAGTTTCTTTCACAGATTTTCCTTTTAATAACTATTATCATTTGGTTGCTTATATATCACGTTTTTTACGGAATTCAATTCTTCATTCACATATGTTCCAATTGATAGAAAAAGATACTTTGTGAAAAGAAAGCGTTGACATGTTGTTTTACGATGTTATACTAAAAGTGTTTTAAGGCATATGTCAAAAGCTTTGTCATATGTCAAAAAAGTATGGAGGGGTAATAATGACACTTTATGGGAAGCTTTTGGAAAGAGAAAAAAATGGTGCACCGATCAGAGTTGGGGTAATTGGTGCAGGTCAAATGGGTTTTGGAATGATTGCTCAGATCTCAACGATTCCGGGCATGGCAGTGACAGGGATCAGTGACATTCACAAGGAGGCAGCGCAGCGTGCGGCAGATGCTTACAATGCCAGTGCAGAGAAGAAAGTGGACATCCTGGTCAGTTCAGATTTTAAAGAAATTATTCATTCAGACAAGGTAGAAGTTATTGTGGATGCGACAGGTGTTCCAGAGGTAGGTGCACAGATTTCATTAGAAACGCTGCTGGCGAAGAAGCACATCGTTCTATTGAATGTGGAAGTAGACATCACGATCGGGCCATTGATGAAAAAAATGTATGATTCTGCGAACTTGGTCTATACAGGTTCTGATGGCGATGAGCCTGCAGCAACGACCGAATTGTTCGAATTTGCCAAGAGTATGGGGATGGAAGTCCTTGTTGCTGGTAAAGGGAAGAATAATAAATTGAAGGTAGGCGCGAATCCTGACACTGCCCAAGCAGAAGCGGATGCCAAACAAATGTCTAGCCATATGCTGGCTGCTTTCCAAGATGGCACGAAAACCATGGCGGAGATGAATCTATTGTCTAATGCGATTGGTTTTGTTCCTGATAAGGTGGGCATGCACGGGATCAGCGGAGATGTTGATTCTGTCGTGAAGGATCTTGATTTGAAAGAAAATGGCGGTGTTTTAAGCAAGTATGGCGTCGTTGAATATGTAGACGGCTTGGCTCCAGGGGTATTTGTCATCGTCAAAGGGCAAAATGAAGGGGCTCGTCATGAGTTGAGCTATTTGATGAAGAAGGGGGATCGCGATCACCACATCTTGTATCGTCCGTATCACTTAGCAAGTTTAGAAACACCGATCACGATCGCCAAAGCTGTACTGAATCATGACCATGCGATCGTGCCATTAGGTGCACCGATCTCAGAAACGGTGGCTGTAGCGAAAAAGGATATCAAAGCCGGTGAGAAAATCGACGGCATCGGCGGGTATTGTGTTCGCGGCGTACTGGAAACGCATGAAGATCTAGTCAAAAATAATAATGTACCGATCGGTTTAGTGGGCGGCTCTTCTGTTGCGAAGCGCGACATCAAAGACGGAACATTCTTGACTTATGAAGATATTGAGATTGATGAATCAACCACGGTTTATCGTTTACGGAAGCTGCAAGATTCAACATTTGGTGACTAGAAAAGAACGTTGGAGCAGGTGGGGAAGCTCGTTTCCTCAGCTGCTTTTGGAAAGGATGTAGCGTATGAGCGGCTTAGTGATCGTGCTGATCGTGTTGATGCTTAGTCAAAGTTTGCTGAGTATCGTGCAGGTAAAGTATTATCAGGGTTTTATCAAAAAAATCACGACGGAACAGGCTGGAACGGAGTATGAATTTTACACGGAAGTCGTTAAGGGAAAAGTGCTGCGGACGGTCGTTGCTGTGGTGGTGGATACGGAAGGAAAAGTCATCCATTGCTATATTTGCAGAGGCTTGACGATTTTTGCACGCTTCAAGGAAGAACCGTCGTATAGAGGTGCTCACTTAGCTGCGTATCATCACGGGGTCAAAGAGAAAGGGACACCTCATGTTGAAAAAGGATTAGGGCAAATTTATTCGCGGAAATTGGAAGCGGTTACCTAAGAGCGGTAGTTTTTATAAAGTCAAACGGTTAAATTTTAAAAAGTGAATGAGGAGGTTTTATTTATGAAATACATCGAGTGGGCAGGGAAAAACTTTATTGGGATGTTTGAGGCTGGCGGGGAGCAATTTATGGGATACATGACAGGGATCGTGCCGCTGTTGATCGTCCTTTTGACTTTTACTTATTCCGTCATCTCCTTTATCGGTGAAGAGCGTGTAGACAGAGCGATTCGGTATTGTTCAAAATATATGATTTTAAGGTATTCATTAATGCCTGTCTTGGCTGTTTTGATGTTAACCAATCCGATGGCGTATACCTTTGGGAAATTCGTAAGAGAAGAAGAAAAGCCTGCATTTTATGATGCTGCGGTATCTTTCGTCCATCCAGTGACGGGCTTGTTCCCTTACGCGAATGCAGGAGAGTTGTTTGTGTATCTGGGGATCGCAAATGGCGTGACCAAAGCCGGATTTAGCCAATCAAGTTTGGCGGTGCGGTATTTCTTAGTGGGGATCGTCGTGATCTTGATGCGAGGGATCGTTACGGAACGCTTGACGAAATTTATGATGGCCAGAGAAGCAAAAAAAGCGACGGCGTAAAGGAGGAATCGGAATGTACAAAACAGTATTTGTAAAACCTGGGAATAAAGGTTGGGGTGTCGGCTTGACGTTAACACCGACAGAAAAAATGAATAAAGTTGTGTCTGTTACCGGCGGCGGTATCCATCCGGTTGCGCAGCAGATCGCGGATTTGACTGGCGGGATCGCATGCGATGGGTTTAAAAATCAAATTCCAGAGGATGAAACGCTTTGCGCCGTTATCGACTGCGGCGGGACAGCACGGATCGGTGTGTATCCAATGAAACGAATTCCAACAGTGGATATTCTGCCATCTTCGCCATCGGGGCCATTGTCTAAACATATCACAGAAGATATTTTCGTATCTGGTGTTCGTCCAGAAGACGTGGCACTTGTTGAACATTCAGATTTAGAGGAACGCCAAATGGCAGCGATCGATCATGCCCACAAGAGTGACGCAGCATCCGCAGCAGCGACGGAAAAAATCGTAACGAAGCAAGAAGGACGAGAGTCGGACGAAGAATTTAAAGAAAGATATTCCAAGCTTAAGGAAAACCACGCAGAGCAGCAGGCGAAAAAAGACAGTTTCTTAGTTCGTTTCTCTCGGGGAATCGGCGGAGTGATGAGCACGTTCTATCAATCAGGGCGTGACGCGGTAGATATGCTTTTGAAGAACATCATTCCGTTTATGGCCTTCATCAGTATGATCGTAGGGATCATCAACTATACCGGGATCGGTGATTGGTTGGCAAAAGTCCTGTCTCCATTGGCGGGTTCGTTACCTGGAATGATTGTCTTGTCCCTTGTTTGTAGTATTCCGATCCTGTCCCCGATCTTAGGGCCGGGTGCCGTTATCTCTCAGGTTATCGGAGTATTGATCGGTACGCAGATCGCGAATGGCTCCATCCCAGTACAGTATGCACTGCCAGCATTGTTCGCGATTAGTGCACATGCGGGATGCGACTTTATTCCAGTTGGGTTATCATTAGGAGAGGCAAAACCGGAAACGGTTTCAATCGGTGTGCCGGCGATTTTATATAGTCGGATGCTGACAGGCTTCACCGCCGTGATCTTGGCGTGGTTAGCTAGTTTCGGAATGTATTAAAAATTGTTTGAATGGAGCGGATTTATTGATGGTAAAATCTAAAATTATTGAGGTCGGCAGCATGGTTCCAGCATTTGAAGAAGAACGATTGATCATTTTGTTTGGCCCTTCTGCCACTGCAGAATTAAGAGACATTTGTGTGATCCATGAGTTTGAGGATCGTCCGAAAGACGCATTGAAGATCGGCGGTAAAGTGATCTTTGGCGATCAGGAATTCACGATTGAAGAAGTTGGTTCGCTGGCAAATACGAATTTTGAAGAATTGGGGCACATTTCGATCTATTTTCGGAATGCGGTCGGAGAAATTTTACCGGGAGCGATCATTGTCAGCCCAGGTGAATTTCCAAAATTTGAACTGGGTGATGTCATCGAGATCCGTTAGCCCAATGTACGAGGGTGTGCCAAAAAAGGTACATCCTCTTATGTGTCTAAACAGGTCTTGTTTCAGCAAAAAAGAGTGAGACTCTAAGAAAGCTGCGAAAACTGAGCGTTGTCCTCCACTAGTCCCACTTGCACGCCTAGAAAATCACCCGTATAGTGGATAAGATGAAAAAGTTGTTCAGAGGATGGGATCAAAATGGCTATAAAACACAATCGAGACATCGTAAAAGTTGCGACGATGTATTACAAGAAAAACTTGAAGCAGTCGGAGATCGCCAAATACCTGGGCATCTCTCGTTCACTGGTTTCAAAGTATTTGAATGATGCGAAAAATGAAGGCATCGTGGATATCTTCATCAAGAGCGAGAGTGCCTACTCTATTGAACTGGAGCTGGCTTTGGAAGAGGCTTTTGGATTAAAGAAGGCGACGGTCCTGGACACCAGCAGTTTGCGAAAAGACGAAGTTGAACGCTTGCTTGTCCAAACGGCGATCACAGCCTTCCAAAAAGAAATCGCTAAAGCAAAAACGATCGGTCTATCCTGGGGAAAAATGCTGCGGGGGATCGTCGATGAATACCCGTATGAGAATCATGCAGAGGCGACGATCATTCCATTGATCGGCGGGTTAGGCTCTGAGATGGTGGACGTCCATTCGAATCAGTTGGCGTATGATCTATCGAAAAAGCTGCGGGCGAAATGTAAATATTTGTATGCCCCCGCATTGGTAGACAATGCCTTTATCAAAAAGAGCTTGGTTGAAAATGAAGGCATCCGTGATGTGCTAGAAGCGGGGAAAAATGTGGATTTTGCCCTCGTCGGTATCGCCAGCCCGTTTTCTAAAAACAATACGATGACAGAGATCGGCTATGTGGATCAGCAGGATATCGACGGGCTGGAGACATTGAATGTGATCGGCGATGTCAATTCGAAATTCATTGATCGGGCGGGGAAAGAGGTCCCGTGTGAGATCAATGAAAATGTGATTGGGCTAGGGGTCGAGGATGTTCGTAAAATCCCCAATGTCGCGGTGGCCTGCTATGAAGAAAGCAAGAAAGATGTTCTTTATGTAGGGACTAAGACAAACATTTTCACCCATATCACCGTGACAGATAGTTTAGCAGAATACCTATTGGAGCAAGCAAAAAACGAGACCTGTTAGGATCTCGTTTCAGGCTGTAGACAACGTCCATTTTATGGATGCTGTCTATAGTTTTTTTTTAGTTGTTAGGAACGTATTTTTGTAGGAAATCAGTGACTTTTTTCTGATACATCGCAGGATCTTTGCTCAAGGCTTCCGCGTGCTTGGCGCCTTGTACGACGTATTTTTCTTTCGGTCCTTTTGTAGCGTTGTAGACCTCATCCAACATGGCATAAGGCACAAAGTCGTCTTTGTCACCGTGGATAAAGAGCATTGGACGCGTGTTCTTATGCAGTTGCTTGATAGCGTCTGCTTCCCCAAAGAAATAGCCCGCGCGGACCTTTGTGACGAGACTGGTGACTGGGATCAAGGGGAAAGCGGGCAAATTGAACATTTCTTTCAATTGATAGCTGAGCTCTCCATTGACGGAGCTGTACCCGCAATCTTCGATGAATGCTTTGACATTCTCCGGCAATTTTTCACCGCTGGTCATCATGACAGTCGCGCCGCCCATGCTGACACCGTGCAGAACGATCTCGGAGGCAGGATCGTTCTTGATGACGCGATCGATCCATTGAAGGTAATCCTTTCGTTCATCCCAGCCAAATCCGATATAATCGCCTTCGCTCCGTCCGTGACCACGCGCATCCGGCATTAAAACATTGTAGCCAAGGTCATGGTAGATTTTGGCGTATTGAGGCATATCGGAGGCTTGCCCCATGTAGCCGTGAGCGATGATCACTGTTTTATGCGATTCTTTTTCTGCCGGCAGATAGTAAGCAGACAGGTTCAAGCCGTCTTTTGAATCAAGCTGCCAATCGGTGCGGTTATTTTTATCATTGAACCAAGTCTCAGCCGTTACTAATTCCGTCGATTTATTGGAGGAGCTGCCTGCCAAGAAATCTTTTTTCGCAGGAACCACCGCGTATGAGTAGAAGTAATTTCCGGCGGCGATCAGCCCGATCACTAAGACTAGAACGATGGCTAGAATAATTTTTGTGGCTCTATTCATTTGTTTCCTTCTTTCTTCTGGGATAATTCTTTTTAAGTAGACGATCACGAGGGATATCATTAGCAGTATAAAAAAAATTCGTCCCCATAGCAAGTTCATGGACAGGCATATTTACAGCTCCGCGTATTCATGAGAAAATGTAGCGAAGTTTGAAGCAGGAGAAATCGCATGAAAAATAAAAAAATTACCATCAAAGATGTCGCCAAACAATCGGGAGTCTCCATCGCCACCGTCTCCCAGATTTTAAACGGCAATGAAAATAAATTCAGCCCCAAAACAGTCGCGAAGGTTCTGGCCGCAAAGGCTGAACTGAATTACGAGCCTGATTATTTTGCCCGGCGTATGATCATGAAGAAAAGCAAGACTATCGGTGTATTGGTGCCAGACATTACCAATCCCTTTTTCGGTACATTGGTTCGGGGGATCGAAGGCGTATTGTACCGTGAAAACTTTGTGACGATGCTCTGCAACGCGGATCTAGACACAAAAAAGGAAACCGATTATTTGGAAGAATTGAGCCGCCGCGGCGTTGACGGCTACATCATCGCCAGTTCGGTGATCTCTAACCAAGCCATCAATGACACCTTGCGGAAAAAAAATCTGCCCTATATCGTGTTGGATCAAAAGAAGGCGGAAGGATTCAGCGATGCCGTCCTGACCGATGATCTTTCTGGCGGGCGGATCGCGGGGGGACACCTGAAGACGCTGGGGCATGAGAAGGTCGCCATCGTGCTGCCAAAGGACGCGCCGGCGAACATCCAAAAACGTCTGATGGGCTTTCAACAAATCTATCCAAAGGCGGACCTGATCTTTGGTGAATTAACGAAAATCGGTGGGCGTCATGCGGCGGCGAACATTTTACAGACAGAAGCGACGGCTATTTTTGCAGTCAATGATGAATTGGCCTTTGGGTTGTATTTAGGATTGGCTGAGCTGGGGAAAAAAATTCCAGAGGATTACAGTGTGATCGGGTACGACAATATCGATATGTGCGAATATGTCACGCCGCAACTGACTACGATCGCCCAGCCGATCTATGAATTGGGTCAAACCACTGCCGCATTATTATTGGAAAGAGTGGAGCAGCCCGCGAAAGATTGGGAAGAAAAGACCCTGCCGGTAAAATTGATCAAACGTTTTTCAACAGCACACTTGAAATAGCTTTCAAGCTGTGCTATATTTTTGGTGTCGAATTAAAACGTTTTAATAAAACGTTTTAATTTAAATCAAATGAACGAATCTGAAATGGAGTGACTAAAATGAATACGGTTACGATTATTGGAAGTATCAACTTGGATCGCACGATTCGTGTGAAAAAAATGCCTAAACCTGGCGAAACGATGCACACAAAAGAAATTTTTTCTGCTGGCGGGGGAAAAGGAGCCAATCAAGCCGTTGCGGCGAAACGTTCGGAAGCAGCGACGAATTTTATTGGCGCGATCGGCAATGACGCGGCAGGCGAGATGATGCATCAGCTATTATCAGAAGAAGGCATCGACTTAGCCGGTGTACAAACATTGGAGAATCAAGCGACTGGACAGGCCTACATCATCGTGGACGATCAAGGAGAAAACAGCATCATGATCCATTCAGGTGCCAATAATGCATTTATGCCAAAAGACGTTCAAGACCATGCAGATCTGATCGAAGCGAGTGATTTTGTCATTGCGCAATTTGAAAGCACTTTAGAAAGTACGATCGAAGCCTTCGAGATCGCTCAAAAGGCGGGAGTAAAAACGATTTTAAATCCAGCGCCAGCGTTGGAGCATGTGCCAGAGGAACTCTTGAAGGTGACCGACATGATCGTTCCAAATGAGACTGAAACAGAGATCATCACCGGCATCACTGTGACGGATGAAGCCAGCATGAAGGCGGCAGCAGAACAGTTGCACCAATTGGGCATCGAAGCGGTGATCATTACGATCGGCAGCAAAGGCGCTTTTTACGATGTGCAAGGTCGCAGCGGAGTGGTTCCAGCGTTCAAAGTGAACGCCGTAGATACTACTGCGGCAGGAGATACTTTCATCGGTGCCATGAGCAGCATCTTGAAAAAAGATTTCAGCAATTTAGAAGAGGCGATCCACTATGGAAATCAAGCATCTTCAATTACCGTTCAACGTTTCGGTGCACAACCTTCTATCCCTTATAAAAATGAATTGAACTAAGAAAGGAACCTTCTCATGAAAAAAAGTAAAGTCATCAACTCAGATATCTCTCGTGTCATCGCTCAAATGGGTCACTTTGATCAATTAAGTATTGGCGATGCCGGCATGCCCGTCCCTATGACAACAGAAAAAATCGACCTCGCTGTCGATAACGGGATTCCTAGTTTTATGGATGTTCTAAACAATGTATTGGAAGAACTTGAAGTACAACGCATTTATTTGGCAGAAGAGATCAAAACAGAAAACCCTGATATGTTGAAAAAAATCCAAGAACGATTGCCTGAAACACCGGTATCCTTTATTCCTCATAGCGAGATGAAGGCGGCGTTGAATGACAGCAAAGCATTCATCCGAACAGGCGAAATGACCCCCTATGCCAACATCCTATTAGAAAGCGGCGTCGTCTTTTAAACGTCGATAGAAGGAGGAACAACTATGAATACAACAGCGATTTTAATCGGTTTAGGGCCGTTACTTGGTTGGGGGCTTTATCCTACGATCGCCTCAAAAATCGGCGGCCGTCCGGTCAATCAAATTTTAGGGTCGACGTTAGGCACCTTGATTTTTGCTTTGATCTTTGCCATGGTCAACGGCATGGGACTCCCATCGGGCATGGATCTGGTCTTCTCGATCTTGTCAGGTGTGGGCTGGGCGATTGCTCAAATCATTACCTTCCAATCCTTTACGTTGATCGGCTCCTCTCGTGCGATGCCGATCACGACAGCTTTTCAATTATTAGGCGCTTCTTTATGGGGCGTGATCGCTTTAGGCGACTGGCCGGGTGTGAGCGCGAAACTGTTAGGCGGATTGGCGTTGGTATTGATCATTTTGGGTGCTTGGATGACGGTTTGGACGGAAGAAAAAACACAAGAAAAGGCCAGCATTTTGAAAAAAGCTGTTCTGTTGTTGGCCGTCGGTGAGATTGGCTATTGGGCCTATTCAGCGGCACCGCAGGCAACGAGTATCGATGGCATGCACGCATTCTTGCCGCAAGCGATCGGGATGCTGCTAGTGGCCCTTGTGTATTCAGTGATCTTAAGTGTGAAGGACAAAGAAAAATCTGCACTAGCAGAGACGGTGTCGTATAAGCATATCTTCTCAGGATTCTTTTTCGCCTTCGCCGCATTGACTTACTTGATCTCCGCGCAACCAGATATGAATGGGTTGGCGACGGGCTTCATCTTATCTCAAACCTCCGTCGTTCTGGCAACACTGACAGGGATCTGGTTCTTGGGACAAAAGAAAACAAAAAAAGAAATGACCGTTACGATCATCGGGCTGGTCCTGATTTTGGCTGCCGCTGCGATGACAGTGATGATCTAAAAGAAGGAAAGCTGCCGTGTCTTGGCGGCTTTTTTATTTGGAGAGCAAATGGACTAAGAATTTTCCGCTGAATGCTATAATCAATTAGAAGAAAAGGGGAGAGGTTATGAAGCTGACGGTTTCAATGGATATTTTAGAAGAGGCCTTTTATTATGTTTCACCGGTCAAGCCAGTTTCGACGGTGCCGCTGATCTACGTCACTTTTTTAGCAGAAAAATCTCAGGTGGCTTATACGGCGGAAAATGAAGCGAAGTTTGCTCGTAAGACGGAACGGATAGTCAAAACGGCATTTCATGAGATTCTACAGAAAAATCAGGAATACCGTGAAGCGTTAGATAACGATACGGTACTGACGCCGCAAGAGCATCTGACGAAGCAAGGCCACTTGATGGACGCAACGATCACAGCCTTTCAAAGTGCGCCGGAGTTGAACGTCATTCGAGTGGAGCTTACGGGCAGCTGGCCTGTTTTCCAAACGGAGGCAGGGCAGTTAGATTTAGAAGCGTAAGCGTGTTAGTTCAGTAAACGGCCGTCAGATGGTAAAGTGAAAGAGAAAGGGTGAAGAAAATGGATATGACCTATTTTGAAGGACAAGACGTATTTTTAGAAGATTATAAAAAAGCCGCAAAAGCAGAAACGATCGATTCCCAAAAGGTGATCGATGCGGTGATGGATCAATTGAACAAGCCAACACCGGACGACAAATTGTCGTACATTCTGCCTGGTTCAGAGACCGTAAGCGGGCGTTCTGTACGTTTCCCATTTCGTAAAGAACTGATCGCGATGGATCAGGAAGCCACGGTTTCGACGCAATTCTTTTACGAAGGCTCTCCCGTGGAATACGAAGTTTTAGATGAAGAGCAACGCTAATACCTCAGTCGTTCAGGCAGAAATGCTTGAACGGCTTTTTTTGACTTGCTTTAAAAAAAGAAGCTGGTATGATAGATATAATATGGTTTGTTATTTTTTAGCAAGAATGGGAGGTGATGGTCTTGCATGACCAACGAGCAGCAGGGCTATTTCCTGTACGCAATGAATTAAAACTGAAAAGGAGCTAATCCATTGTTTATTCTTGAAAAGAAAGCGGAATCCAAGCAACAAATATGGACCCATATCAAACGGCACTATCAGGGAGAAAAAGTAGCAGTTGTTGGCGTAAACAAGCAATTGCCGCAAACCTTCCTGCGAAACAAGCAAGTTATTTTTTATGAAAGTCTGACGGAGAATTCTTTGTTAGAAGAAGGAAAGAAATTTTTAGACAGCTTTGCGAAGGATTATTCTGCGTTTGTCTTTTATGTCGCGTGCTCAACAGAAGTAGCGGAGCAGTTGATCGACGCTGGACGTGCTTCAGGCGTGCGGGTCACCGTCACAGTGGCAGAAGCGGCTGCTTAAATCCAATGATGTGGAAAGAGGTCATTCGAGAAGAGACGGTTCAAAACACGATCTTGCGAAGCGGCTTGCGACTGCTGCATCAACCTGCATGGTACCGAGGCAAGGATAGAAAGGCGCTGCTGGAACTATCTGAGCACCTGCAGCGTGTGATGCAATTGCATTTAAAAACAGAGAATTTAGTCGTCGGCATTCCTGGCTATGGGAAAGAAGTGACACTGTTAGAAGTAGATGAGCCTGTGTTTGTCCCTCATCATAAAGTCGAGCAGATCGTCGAATCAGCAGAAGGGTATTACATCAAGTTAAAACTAATAAAAACCATTTAAAAGCAGTCGCACAGGTGTGCGGCTCTTTTTTTGGAAAGAGCGATTTTTTCAATAAAAAAACAACCGTTCAGCACTAAAGGAAGCTGAAGGGTTGCGTGGGTTAAAAGATCAAACCTGTGATGATCGCGCTTAAAAAGCTGACTAAACTGGCACTTAGCAAAATTTTCAAGCCATGCTTTGCTACTAGATTGCCCTTTTCTTCATTCAGTCCCTTCATCGCACCAGAGATGATCCCGATAGAAGAGAAATTCGCGAAGGAAACTAGGAAAACCGAAAGGATGGCTGTTGTACGCGGGGTAAAATCCCAGCTTCCTTTAGCCAATTCTGTCATAGCGACAAATTCATTGGTCACAAGCTTTGTGGCCATCAAACTTCCGGCATCCACGGCTTCTTTCCAAGGAATTCCTGTAAGAAACGCCAGTGGTGCAAAGACATACCCTAAAATTTCTTGGAAGGTCAGGCCTGTGAGCTTGGAGAAAATAAAATTGATCATGGCGATCAATGCGACGAAGCCAATCAGCATAGCCGCTACAGTGACCGCGACATGGAAGCCGTCAAGGATGTATTCCCCCAGCATTTGGAAAAAGGTTTGTTCCTTGTCCTCCTCGATCACCAAGTCGTCATTCTCCAATTGGTAAGGATTCACGACGGAAGCGATGATGAACCCGCCGAATAAATTCAACACAAGTGCCGTGATCACATAACGTGGCTGGATCAGTGCCATGTATGAACCGACGATCGACATAGAAACAGTGGACATCGCTGAAATACTCATAGAGGTCAGACGCTGTTCCGTTAAGGTAGGCAATTCCTTTTTAATGGAAATAAAGACTTCCGATTGTCCTAAGATAGCGGAGGCGATCCCGTTATAAGATTCCAATTTTCCCATGCCGTTGATTTTACTAAGACCGAGGCCGACGCCCTTCATGAAGAGGGGCAAGATTTTGATGTAGCGCAAGATCCCGATAATGGCAGAGATAAAGACGATCGGCATCAAGACATTTAGAAAGAAAGGGAAGCTGCCCTTGTTGGCGATGCCGCCAAAAACAAATTCGACTCCTGCTCCTGCAAAGCGCAGCAAAGCATCAAACACGCCAGCCAGACTGCCAACGATCGTCGTTCCTACCGTTGTACGCAATAAAACAAAGCCTAATAAAAATTGCAAAACTAACATGACCAGAATAGGCGAATAACGAATGTTCTTACGGTCGCTGCTAATCAAAAAACCTAGAGCCAAAACAAGGATCAGCCCAATAATACCTATCACAAAATGCAAAAAATCACTCCTAATATATGAATTCAACTGAATTTCCTACACGTTTCAGCGAAGAAAAACAGAACAGCAAAAAAATAATCTGGATTATCTTAGCTGTTTTAAGAATAAATTGCGAAGATTAACTCAAAAAATCAGCTTCTATGAATAAATTCTAAAGACGAAAGCACTAACAACTTCATTTTTTGCTCCTTTGATCTGAGTACAGATTTTCTAAAAAAAATATGCTATGCTTGAAAAGAATTCTGCAGAAAAAGCTGTCAGTTCCGTTTTTCGCAGTGTATAGAGTACAAAGTAAGCTATATACTTCCTCCTTTATTTAAGGCTAAGTCACTTTAACGGAATGATAGACGAACTAGGAGGGATCGAAATGGAAGGGGAAAACAAAAAGCGGGTCTTACTTCCGCGGTATCAGCAAGTAGCAGTAGAGATCGCTGAACGAATTGCGGACAAACGGTACCAAGTAGGCTCAAAAATCCACGCGCGTTCGACACTTGCCAGCAACTTCAATGTGTCGCCGGAAACGGCTCGAAAAGCCATCAATGTATTAGTCGATCTTGGGATCATGGAAGTGCGTCATGGCAGCGGCGCTTACGTTCTGTCGCGGGAAAAAGCGCAGGCCTATTTTGAAAAGTACCAAGACGTACAAACGATTCAAGAAATCAAAAACGACATTCAGGCCAGTGTCGATAAGCAAAAGCAAGAATTGGACAATGTCAGCCACTTGCTCAATCAATTGTTGTCTCAGACAAAACGCGTCCACAACGGTGCGCCCTTCGCTCCGTATGAATTGACCCTGACATCCGAGGCGGCCCACCTCGAAAGTACGGTCAATGAGCTGAACATTTGGCACGAGACCGGGGCGACGATCATTGCGATCCAGCAAAAGGATGAGCTGCTGTTGTCACCGGGTCCGTATGCGAAGATCTGTGCCGGCGACACATTGTTTTTTGTAGGGAACGAATTGGTCTTGCAACGGATGCAGCGGTTGTTTTATCCCTAGTGTTGCCGGATCAAAAAAAGGACCGTGAGGGGTCTTTTTTTTGATTGGTCAGAATTGAATCGCAAGAAAATGATAACGCTTTTTAATTTGAAGCCTTCTTCTTTTACTATTCTTAGCGAGCATGAGACAATTTCCTAATAAACGACCCTTTTGTGAAATGGAGGATGTATCATGGGAAAAAATCTATACGAATTGCCGCATTCGCTCAAAGAAATCGCGATATTTCCAGAAGACCCTCGTTACGATACCGTTCGTTCAAATGATTATAAAGTCGGCCAGCCAAAAATCGTCCTTTTAGCAGAAACAGAAGAACAGGTCAGTGAAGCGATCACCTATGCCGCAAGTGTGAAGCACGGGCAGGAAGCGCCGTTTCCATTTTCCGTGCGAAGCGGAGGCCATGGGTTGTCTGCGACGTCAGTCAATGATGGCGGACTGATTCTTGATCTCTCGAAAATGAACCAAATAACCGTTGTCGATAAAGAAAAAGGCCTCGTCCGTATCCAATCAGGTGCTCTTTGGGGAGACGTTGCGACGAAGCTGCACGCCGATCACTTGGTTCTTTCCAGTGGCGATCATGGAGATACAGGCGTTGGCGGTCTGGCCGTCTCTGGCGGGATGGGAACAGTCGTACGGGCCATGGGACTTACGATCGATTGCGTGGTCGGTGCGACGATCATTACCGCGGATGGTGAAAAACATGTCGTGGATGCCGCACACGAGCCGGAGCTTTTTTGGGGAATCCGAGGCGGCGGCGGGCAATTTGGCGTGGTGACGGAATTTCTTTTCCAGGCGGATACGGTCGTATCGACAAATCCCGTGTTCACTACACCGATCATCGTTCAAACGATCAGCTACACGGTAACGGACCTTTTTGAATTCATCCAAGCGTGGCATGGGTGGTTCAAGCAGGCCTCCAACCAACTAACGAGTATCATGTTGTTGAATCGAGGCGCGGACCAAACGGTCACAGTCCAAGCGAGAAACTTTTGGTACGGGGAAGAGACACCGCAAGCAAAAGAAGTGTTGGCACAGGCACTTCAATTAAGTGATAGCACCGCGAATACGGAAGTTGCGATGAACTATGCAGACTTTTTCCCAGACGAGCATGCACGGATCGAAGGGAAAAATACCGCTTTTGGGAAAAATACCTTGGTGGCGGATATTCCGTATGAAATCGTTGCTGAAATAGAAAAGCTTCTTGAGCTAGATTTTGTTTATGGCATTGAACTGCGTGCACTTGGCGGCGCTGTGAATGAGAAAACTTCCGATTTCAATGCGTGGTCATTTAGGGATGCGGAGATCATGATCGCTTATTGGTTCAACAAGGACTCCGCGGCGGAGGCGATCCAATTGTTCCAGCCTATTTTGGAATTTGGTCAAGGGGTCTATGGTGCCTATTCCAGTGATACCAGTCATGAGGAAACGATGCGTGTCTGGTCTGTACCGACGGCGAATAAATTGCGAGGGCTGAAGCAACAGTATGATCCGATGAATGTATTTACGGAAAATCGTGAAGCATGAGCTGTTTTTATATGTGAAGAACCTAGTGTCTGACGTTAGGTTCTTTTTTTGGCAATTTTTGAAGGAGGCGGCATTTTAGGGCGTATTTCCACTATTTCTGAAAATTTTCAGCATCTTCTTTGACAAAGTGACCACATGATGTTAGTGTTGTATGGTCACTTTTGTTAAAGGAGGATATAAATTTGAGTAAAGTTAAGGTAGAACATCTGACTAAAATATTTGGGAAAAAACAGCAACAAGCCCTTGCGATGATTCAAGAGAATCGCAGCAAAAACGAAATTGTAGAAAAAACAGGTGCGACTGTTGGTGTATATGATGCAAGTTTTGAAGTCAATGAAGGGGAAATTTTTGTTATCATGGGACTTTCTGGCAGCGGAAAATCCACAATGATTCGTTTATTAAATCGGTTGATCGATCCAACCTCTGGAGAGATCTATATCGATGGTGAAGACATTGCCAAAATGGATAAAGAAGCGTTGCGAGAAGTACGCCGCCATAAAATCAATATGGTTTTCCAAAATTTCGGACTGTTTCCTCATCGTACGATTTTAGAAAATACAGAGTATGGTCTTGAAGTGCGAGGCGTGCCGAAAGAAGAGCGCCAAGCCAAGGCAGAACAAGCATTAGACAACTCAGGGTTATTGACCTTTAAAGATCAATACCCAAATCAACTATCCGGTGGGATGCAGCAGCGGGTTGGATTGGCGCGGGCGTTAGCCAACGATCCAGAGATCCTGTTGATGGACGAAGCGTTCTCAGCGTTGGACCCATTGATCCGCCGCGAGATGCAGGATGAATTGTTGGATTTGCAGGCCAACGTGCAAAAAACAATTATTTTCATCACCCATGATTTGAATGAGGCGTTACGCATCGGCGATCGCATCGCTTTGATGAAGGACGGACAAATCATGCAGATCGGAACAGGGGAAGAAATTCTGACACATCCAGCGAACCAATATGTTCGTGATTTCGTAGAGGATGTCGATCGTTCGAAGGTTCTGACGGCACAAAACATCATGGTACCGGCATTGACGACCAATATCGAAGTCGACGGTCCAAATGTTGCCTTGAATCGGATGCGGAAAGAAGAAGTCAGCATGCTTTTAGCGGTAGACCGCAAGCGTAAGCTGAAGGGCAGTCTGACAGCAGACAAAGCCCGTGAAGCACGGAAGAATAATTTAGAAATTAAAGACGTCATCGATAAAAATGTCCGTCGGATACCAAAAGATATGTTGGTCACTGATATTTTTAATCTGATTTTTGATTCGCCAGCACCCTTGGCCGTAGTAGAAGGCGATCGCTTAGTCGGCGTCGTTATTCGGGGAAGTGTGTTAGAAGCATTGGCAGATACAGAGACAGAAGAGGTGAAGATGGATGTTTAATATTTTACAACAAGCCTTGCCCGTCGCAAATTGGGTAGAGAGCTTTACAGATTGGTTGACAGGAACATTCTCCGGATTGTTCTCAGCCTTACAGCACATTGGTCAATTTTTAATGGATGGGATGACCAGTCTATTAACGATGATCCCGCCATTATTGTTTATTTTAGCATTAACAGTTGCCGCCTTTTTCATTTCAAATAAGAAATGGGGATTGACGAGCTTCACGTTGATCGGATTGCTCTTCATTTATAATCAAGGGTTATGGACAGACTTGATGAGCACGGTCACATTGGTTCTTTTATCGAGTGTGTTATCGATCATCATCGGGGTACCATTGGGGATCTTGATGGCGAAAAATGAGACAGCAAAGAAAATCATCACGCCGATCTTGGACTTTATGCAGACGATGCCAGGTTTCGTTTATTTGATTCCTGCGGTCGCGTTCTTTGGTATCGGGATGGTCCCAGGGGTATTCGCCTCAGTGATCTTCGCGTTGCCGCCAACAGTTCGTTTTACCAACTTAGGGATTCGTCAAATTCCGAAAGAATTGGTGGAAGCCTCTGATTCATTCGGTGGAACAGCGAAACAAAAATTATTCAAGTTAGAATTGCCATTAGCGAAAAGCACGATTTTAGCCGGTATCAACCAAACAACGATGTTGGCTTTATCTATGGTCGTGATCGCCTCTATGATCGGTGCACCCGGTCTAGGTCGCGGCGTCTTGTCCGCCTTGCAGCGTGCACAAGTCGGGAATGGTTTCGTAAACGGCTTGGCTTTGGTTATCTTGGCGATCATCATTGACCGTTTCACACAAAACATCAACAAACCAAAACAACAATCTGCTCAAAAAATGCCGAAGAAGAAAAAGATCGGTATCGCAGCAGGTGTCGTTGCAGCGATCGTCTTACTGGCTTCCTTTGGATTAGGCGGAGCCTCAAAAGAAAACAAAGGGACGATCAATTTGACCTACGTGGAATGGGACACAGAAGTTGCTTCCACACACGTCGTCGGAGAAGTATTGAAGGAAATGGGCTACAACGTCAACATGACACCGTTAGACAATGCGATCATGTGGGAATCTGTCGCAAAAGGGGAGTCGGACGCGATGGTATCCGCTTGGCTGCCAAACACGCACAAATCTCAATTTGCACAATACAAAGATCAAGTCGATGATCTTGGCGTGAATCTGAAAGGGGCGAAAGTTGGGATCGTTGTTCCTGACTACATGGATGTGAATTCCATCGCGGACCTGACAGATCAAGCCAACAAGACCATCACTGGGATCGAGCCTGGCGCAGGTGTTGTGAATGCGGCTGAAAATACCGTGAAGGCTTATCCAAATCTAGCGGATTGGAACGTTTCTACGTCTTCATCTGGTGCGATGACCGTTGCTCTTGGTCAAGCGATCAAGAAAAAACAACCAATCGTGATCACAGGCTGGTCGCCACATTGGATGTTCGCAAAATATGGGTTGAAATATTTAGAAGATCCAAAAGGCGCTATGGGAACCGAAGAAGCGATCCATACAATGGCACGCAAAGGGCTGGAGAAAGATCAGCCAGAAGCGTACAAGGTATTGGACAACTTCAATTGGACGCAAAAGGACATGGAAAGTGTCATGTTAGCGATCAATGAAGGCAAAGACCCTTCTCAAGCAGCACAAGACTGGATCAAAGAACACCAAAAAGAAGTCGACGAATGGAAGAAATAGCATAAATAAAAAAACGCTGGTTTATCGAGGTTCCTCGATAAACCAGCGTTTTTATTCGGGCTTCAACAAGATTTTCAATTCGTCGCCATTCATTGCCAATTCAAAGCCTTTTTCCCATTCAGAAAGGGGCAGGATGTTCGTAACGATCAAGGAAGGATCAACGTTTGCTGTTGTTAACCATTCGAGGGTCTTTTTCCAAGAGCTTGGTTTTTGTGTGCGGGAACCGATGAGCTGGATTTCTTTGTTCAGAAGAAGACTCATATCCAACGGTACCGGGTTTTGTGCAAACAAGCCTTCTTGAATGACCGTTCCTTTTTTCTTTACGATTTCTAGCGCCTGCTGCAAGGCTTTTGGACTGCCGGAGCATTCAAAGACCTGATCAAAACCATGTCCGTCTGTTTGATCGCTGACAAGTGTCGACAGCTTGGTCACTTGGCTGTCGATGACTTGGGAGAGACCTAGATCGTTGGCTTTAGCCAATCTTTTTTGGTCCTTTGAAATCCCGATGAGCGTGACCTCTGCACCTAGTGACTGTACGACTAAGGCCAGCAACACACCGATCGGTCCGGGTCCGAAAACGGCAATTTTCTCATCGGATCGAATGCTTGTTTTTTCCATCGTTGCATGGATACAGCAAGCAAGGGGCTCCATCAAGGCAGCAGTTTCATCAGATACTTCCGGGGGAAGCTTGTGGCAGCGCGCCGCTTTTGCGGAAACAAAGTTGGCGAAGCTTCCATCTACTTGTGTGCCTAAGCCTTTACGTTGGCTGCATAGATTGTATTCTTCCTTTAGACAGTAAGGGCAAATTTCACAAACTTCATAGGTTGTCTCACTTACAACGCGGTCTCCAATTTGTAGATTTGTCACTTTATCTCCTGTTTCGCAAACTATACCAATGAACTCATGACCGAGTGTCAAAGGTATTTTTTTGTTATATTCTCCCTTCAATGCATGAATATCTGATCCGCAAATCCCACTATAAAGAACATCGATAATAACGTCGTTTTCCTCTGCTGTTGGCTTTTTAACCGAACAAAGAGCCATATTTCCAAAACCGCTGGCTAGCTTTCTCAAGGCTTTCAATGGTAGACCCTCCTTTTCTTTCTTTTTATAATTGTTATAAAAAATATTCCAGACAACTAGTATCCCAAGAGTAGCACAGCCCGCCTTTTTTGAGCTATCACAATTCTTTTGAGAATCGAACAAAAAGGATTGGTCTTGTGAAATAATAGGAGGCAGATACAATTAAATGTGTAGAGGTGAGAGGGATGAACAGAAGGATCAATAAAATTTTATTGGATGCTTTGCATAAAAAGGAAGACTCCTTGGTCAATTATGCCAAGTTGTTTAAGGTTTCTGAACAAACGATTCGGAACGATCTGAAAGAGATCAATTATCAATTAGAGAATAGCCATGTAGGCAAGGGGATCTACTTAGAAGACGGCTATTTGAAAATACCAAAGGAGGTCAATGTAAAAGAACTCTTCAAAACCTATGCTTCTTTTCAACAGTATCACTTAACCCTCGACGAACGCCGGACCATATTGGCACTGCTTCTGATCACCAGTCATGATTATGTAACGACGTATTATCTCTCCGAATACCTCTTAGTTAGTCGAAATACCTTGGTCAGCGATATCGAAGCGCTAAAAAAATGGTTTGCGAAGAATGACCTCGTCTTGCTTTCTCATATCGGTAAAGGGTACAAGGTGGCAGGAAATGAGCTGAAGATCCGAAACGCGATGACAAAACTGATCATCTTCAACGGTCTGTTTGATTATGGGTACGATTACGCGTTGGGATGGGAGAACAACATCTTCCAAAATTTATTGCTGGACATCATTGATCCAGACAATCGGTACCAAACGGTAAGCCTGCTGTTGATGGAGGCCGAAAAAGAAGAACAGCTGCAATTGTCTGATTTTTCCTACCAAGAGATGATCTGCTACTTGATCATCATGATTGAACGAATCAAATTCAATCATCCGATCGAGGCTTCCGAACGCTTGAATGACATGATGGAAAGCTCGAAATCCAATTTTGCCAAGACGATCGCAAGAAAGATCGAAACGTGTTACGCCATTTCGGCTGGAGAGGGAGAGCTCGGCCATCTGATCTCTATTTTACGGAGAAAAAGCTATATAAAAAATAATGGACGGAAGATCGATTCGATCGAGATTCAAATTCTTATCAATGAGTTTATTTTTAATTTGGCGAGGGAAATGGAGATCAAATACTATTTGAACAGCGATTTGTTTGATCTGCTGGAAAATCATTTGAAATTATTGATTTATCGTCTGTCGTTGAATGACAGCGTCGTGAATGTCCTCTTTGATGAGATTTATCAGTCGTACCCAGAAATGTTTGAGGTCGTAAAGCGAAACTTGGAAAAAATCGAACAGTTTTTAGCGATTGATGTGCAGCCGAATGAATTGTCCTTTATCGTCATGTATGTCATGGCGATCGTAGAAAACAGCCACAACACCCATTCCAAAGGTCCCATTCGTTTACGGATCGTCTGTAATTCTGGCAGCGGGACCGCGCAATTGATCAAAGTAAAGCTGCTCTCGGCATTTCCGCAAATCGACATTGTGTCGGTGGATTCCTCACACGCACTTCAAAAGAGTCAACCAGAAGACCAAGATCTGATCGTCAGTACAGTCCCATTGACTGTCGCGCATTCTCCGGTGGTTCTGGTGAACCCGATTTTGACAGAACAGGATATTGTGCGTATCCAAAAGGTGTTGTATAAGATCAAGCCGCGTCATTTTATTGATAAAGGCTACTTGATCACGAAAGAAGAGGCGATGATCGAAGAATTTTTGCCGATCATCCAAAAATACATTGACGATGGCGAATACCAAAATTTTCTAAGTGACATCGAAACATTTAATCAATTGAACGAACGTCTAACGGAGGAAAGCGAAGAGATCTGTCGGTTGACCTCCATACTGACGCCAGACCGTGTCCTGTTGGAGCAACACAGCAGCAACTGGCAATTTGCCGTGGAAGCCGCAGGGAAATTGCTGCTGCGAGATGATCTGATCACCCCCGATTATATCCAAGCCATGATCCAAATGGTGGTTGATTACGATTCCTATATCGTGATCTCTCCGGGAGTAGCGATCCCCCATGCCGAATTTTCTCATGGGGCGAAGAAAATCGGCGCAAGCTTTGTTCGTTTAAAAGAGCCTGTCGCCTTCAATCACCAAAAGAATGATCCGGTAAAGTACGTGATTGCTTTTTCACTGCCGGAGGGTGTGTCGATCGGGACGTGTTTGTACTATTTCACAGAGATTTTAGCAACAGAGGATTTTTTAACATTGATGGACCAGTGTCGATCGGAAGAAGCGGTCATGAGTCAGTTAAAAAAATTAGAAGATAAAGTGATGGGATTTCCTTATGAATAAATTACTGAGAAAAGAGAATGAGAAATTTTTATATTATTCCTTCGATGAAGAGGAAAAAGAAGCGCTGCTCGCTGAAATGAGTGCGGTTTTGATTGATGCCGGCTTTGTTTATGAGAGCTATCAACCAGCGGTCATCGAGCGTGAACGAGTCTTTCCGACGGGCCTTCCCACGCAAGGACTCAGCGTTGCGATCCCTCATACAGATTCGGACCATGTGAAAAAGGAAGGGTTTCTGGTAGGAGTACTGGAGAAGCCTGTGCGCTTTGAGATGATGGCCAGCAAGGATGTTTTTTTAGAAGTGGAGCTTGTTTTTATGCTGGCGATCAAAGAGCCAGAAGATCAATTGGCGATGTTGCAAAAGCTGATGCTGCTATGTCAGGATGAAAAAAATTTACAGTTGCTCAAGTCAAAAGAGAAGGTTGTTGAGGTGGAACAATTATTGAAAACTATTCAGTAAAGGAGAATAACAATGGTAGATATGTTAAAAGCGGGAGTTAACTATATCCTGGATCTTGGTGCAGCCGCGATGCTGCCAATTATTTTGACTGTTTTTGGGTTGGTGCTCGGTCAAAAACTGAGTAAATCGTTTCGTGCGGGGTTGACGGTAGGGATCGGGTTTACGGGCTTGAATCTAGTCATCGGCTTGCTTTCAGATTCTATCGGCAAGTCCTCTCAAGCCATGATCGAACGCTTGGGACTGCAATTAGATATTTTGGATGTCGGGTGGCCGATCGGAGCAGCCATCACGTTTGCAACACCGATCGCAGTGGTTTTGATCCCAGTAATTTTTATTTTTAATATTATTCTATTGCGATTTAACCTGACAAAAACGATGGACGTGGATTTGTGGAATTATTGGCATTTGATTTTCCCCGGTGCGATGATCTATTATGCGACAAACTCGATTTGGATCGCGATCGTCTGCTCACTGATCAATACGTTTGTGATCTTTAAATTGGCCGATTGGACGGCGCCAGCGGTGGAGCATTTCTTTGGTCTTCCGGGCATATCATTGCCCCACGGGGAGACGGTGAATTTTGCGCCTTTGACCTATGCGCTGAATCGTGTGTGGGACAAGGTACCGGGCATCAATAAAATCGATATCAACGCGAAAAACTTGAAGGACCGCCTGGGTATCTTCGGCGAGCCGATGATGATCGGCCTGGTATTAGGAGTTGGGATGGGCTTGCTGGCGGGCTATGATTCGCAAGCGATCATCCAATTGGGTGTCCAAACGTCGGCAGTTATGATCTTGATGCCGCGAATGGTGGCACTATTAATGGAAGGGCTTTCTCCGATCGCAGAAGGAGCGAAAACCTTTATTCAAAAACGTTTCCCAGGAAAAGAAGTATACATTGGGCTAGATGCAGCGGTAGTGACGGCACATCCGGCGATCATTACAGTGGCGCTGCTGATGGTACCGATCACGATTTTACTCGCGGCTGTCTTACCGTTTAATCGTCTCTTGCCTTTCGCTGATTTGGCCGTGCTGCCGTTTACGGTGATTTGGTCGGTGGCAGCGTCAAAGGGAAATATTTTCAGAGGGCTGTTGAATTCGATCGCTTCTGTTTGTATCGTCTTGTTCATCGCGACCAATTTAGGGGCTTTGACGACGACGATGGCTCACGCGGTAGGCTTTGCTTTTCCTGAAGGGGCAACGATGATCTCAGGGATCGACATGAGCAGTCATATCACGTTATGGATCATGCTGAAGCTGATCGATCCGTCCAATCTGCCGGCCTTTATGGCAGGGGCAATCGCCTTAGTGATGTACGGTGCCTTATGGTTCTGGACACGCAACGATATTAAAAAGCAGTATGGGTTGCCTACAGGAAAAGATGACCCAGACAATACGATCAAAGGAGCCGAGTTGAATGAATAAAAAACATATTTTAATTGCTTGCGGCACAGGTGTCGCCACATCGACCGTGGTGTGTATGCGCGTCAAAGAAGAGTTAGAAAAGAACAATATCCCGGCAACAGTGGAGCAGTGTAAAGTATCCGAGCTGCCGTCGAAAATCCATGGTGCGGATCTTGTCGTGACGACGACGGCCTACGAGAGTGAGGATATCCCAGTGATTCGCGCGCTGTCTTTCTTGACGGGGATCGGGATCGAAGCAGACGTACAAAAGATCGTGGATATTTTGAGCTAAAGGAGCAGGCGCATGAAAGGGAAAGTAGCAGTAGTCACTGGTGCCGCTAAGGGCATCGGCAAAGCGATCGCCGAAGCATTCGCCGCAGCAGGCGCGAAGACAGTGATCGTAGATTTTGACCAAGACAGCGGTGAACAGACGGCGGCCGAATTTTCCGCACGTTTTTCTGAATCGCTATTCATCAAAACCGATGTTTCAGATCCTGAAGCGGTCAAAAAGGCGAGCCAGCAAGCGATGGCGCATTTCAAGCGGATCGATATTTTAGTTATCAATGCCGGCATCAGTTATTTGCATACGATGGAGGATATTTCGATTGAAGAATGGCAGCGTGTCTTGCGTATTAATTTGGACGGCTCGTTTTACACCTTGAAGGCATTCTCTGGGCCGATCCTGGAACAGGAAGGGAAAATCATCTTTATTACTTCTGGTTCAGCGATCACAGGGACCGGCGGCGGCATGCATTATGCTTCTTCCAAAGCGGGACAGCATGGCTTGATGCGGGCTGCTTCGAAGGAATTTGGACCAAGAGGAGTGAACGTGAATGCGATCGCGCCGCGGGTGATCCAGACGGATATACTGGATACCCTCTATCCAGATGATGCCAGTCGAGAAGAGTTAGTAAAGAAAATCCCGATTCAGCGGATCGGTCAGCCAGAGGATATCGCGAACTTGGCCTTGTTCTTGGCACGTCCAGAGAGTTCGTATATCCATGGACAGATCATTCTAGCAGATGGGGGAAGAACCTATTAAGGAGAGCATATGAAAACTATTTTAGTGGTCACGGGGACGTCAGAAAACAAACGAAACTTTGCAGTAACCTACATTGACACCTATATGAAGGAACAAGGAATCTCCGATGTTTCTGTCGTCGGAGAAAGCATCTATGATGTGACAGAAGTGGGAGAAGACATTTCAGCGATCGTGGCGATCGGTCAGCCTCAATTTACGACCGAGCGGCCAATCATTGACGGCACCCCGTTCATTACGAAATTCAATATGGATACTTGCTGCCAGCAGCTGCTTGAGAAAATTTCCTAGCAAAATACGAATGAATGAAGGCCAGTGATTTATTTTTTCTGTCGGGCGACCTGCAGCAAAGGAAAATCGCTGGTCTTCTATCATTGTGAAATGCCGTGACATTTGTTCCGAAAACCGCGCCGTTGGAACATCGGATAAAGATGCGCTTGTGAACGAAATCATTTGGTGAAAGCGTTGACACTTGCGACGTCGACTCTTATGATGACAGTGTGACATATGTTAAATATAGGAACATATGATAATATCTGGTCGCAAATAAAAGAGAATCGTTATAGGAGGGAATAAAGATGAGTTATTCCGACGATGCCCGATTACTGACGGAGATTGCTTCAATGTATTACGAAGAAGGGGCCAAGCAATCGGAAGTGGCGAAAAAATTCAACATCAGCCGCTCACTGGTTTCTAAATATTTGGCGAAGGCGCGTTCTTTAGGATTGGTAGAAATTATTATTCATGACGATCTGGTTCATCCGTATCGTCTATTAGAAGAAAAACTGGTAGAGAAGTTTGAGTTGGAAGAAGTGATCTGCATTGCACCGGCAGCGGCAGAAATGCTGAACAAACGCATAGGCATCGCAGCGGGTAAATACTTGTCTCGCATCCTGACAGGAAATGAAACGGTCGGGGTCTCAGCCGGAATGGTGGTCCATGAAGCGGCGCAAAATTTTTTGCCGAAGAATCAAATGGAGAATGTTCGTTTTATTCCGCTGGTTGGCGGATTAGGGCAAGAGCACACCGCTTTACAAGCCAACGTGGTCTGCGAGATTTTTGCCAGAAAGAGCGGCGGCTCGGTGTTGGAGCTGCATGCGCCGATCACAGTGGATTCAGCGGAAGCCAAACAAGTATTTATGGCACAATCGTTTATCAAGAACGTGTTTGATAAAGGGAAAAAAGCAGATATCGCGTTAGTCGGGATCGGCGGCCTGCCTGCCTATTCCACGATGACCAAAGCATATTTGCCAAATGAAGAAGTACCCCTGAGAAAGGAATTATCTGCTGGCAATGTGTCGGGAGATATTTGCTACAACTTTATTGATGAGGAGGGCGAACTTGCAGAGTGTACGTGGAACGACCGCGTATTAGCGATCAGTTTGACAGAATTGAAGAAGATACCAAAGCGGATCGGCATATCTGGCGGCAAGGAAAAAGTCAGCGGGATACGGGCGGCACTGAGAGGGAATTTGGTCAATGTGCTGATCACCGATGAAGAGACAGCGAAAACGTTAGTAGAAGAAGATAAATAAAATGGAGGCGCATAAATGATGACAGCAACGGAAAACATCTCGATTCCGAATCGAGCAGGATTGACGGATGAAGCGTTCATAACGCTTTACCGCAGAATGTGGGAAATCCGATTCTTTGATGAGAAGGTCGATCAATTATTTGCGAAAGGCTTGATCCACGGAACGACTCACTTGGCAGTCGGACAAGAATCCACCGCGGCGGGCAGTGGCGCTGTTTTGAGAAAAACGGACTGGATCACCGCCACGCACCGCGGGCATGGACAAACCATCGCCAAAGGGACGAATATCAATGAAATGATGGCGGAGCTCTTCGGTCGGACGACGGGAACCAACAATGGGAAAGGCGGCTCCATGCATATCGCCGATCTAGATACAGGAAATCTTGGCGCAAACGGGATCGTCGGCGGCGGATTTCCGATCGCAACGGGCGCTGCGTTGACTTCAAAGATCAAAGGGGATGACAAGGTGGCGCTGGCCTACGCTGGCGACGGTTCGACCAATGAGGGGAGCTTCCATGAATCCTTGAACTTGGCGTCAATCTGGGCATTGCCTGTGGTCTTCTTTATTGAAAACAATCAATACGGAATGAGCGGGCCCTTCAAAACCATGATGAATGTGGAGCGTTTGTCAGAGCGGGCGAAAGCCTACGGGATCGAAGGGATCACGATCGAAGGAAATGACGTGATCGAGGTCATCAATACGACCTATGATGCGGTCGAAAAAGCCCGTCGGGGGGAAGGTCCAACCCTGATCGAGGCCATGACCTATCGTTGGAAAGGCCACTCAAAATCCGATGCGAAGAAATACCGCACGAAGGAAGAAGAAGAAGACTGGCGCAAGAATCATGACCCAATCAAATTGGCTCGTGAGAAGTTTGTGGAAGCAGGGATCTTCACGGAAGAGGAAGCAGAAGAGATTCGTTTAGCAGCCAAACAAGCGATCGAAGACGCGGTGACCTTTGCAGAAGAAAGCCCGATGCCGGCGATCGAGACGATGTTTGAAGACGTTTATTCGGATTAGGATACCGGTTTGCCAGTTTTACTTCTTGCTTTAGCAAGCTAGTAAAATGGGATGCGCGATGACGATCAAACTTATTTTTCCTTTAGAAAAATAAATACTTTAGTACGAAATAGGAGGAGCAAAATAATGAGAGAAATCACTTACGCGGAAGCAGTCAGAGAAGCGATGTCTGAAGCGATGCGAGAAGATGAAGATATTTTCATGTTAGGCGAAGACATCGGCGTTTATGGCGGCGCGTTTGGTGTGAGTCGCGGGATGGTAGAGGAATTCGGGGAAGAGCGGGTTCGTTCCACGCCGATCTCTGAATCGGTGATCGCGGGCGCTGCCGTGGGTTCCGCGATGACGGGGATGCGGCCGATTTTTGAGATTCAGTTTTCGGATTTCATTACGATCGCTCTGGATCAAATCGTCAACCAAGCAGCGAAGATTCGCTACATGTATGGCGGAAAAGCCAAGATTCCATTGGTGATGCGGACTCCTGGCGGCTCAGGAACAGGCGCTGCAGCGCAGCACTCGCAAAGTTTGGAAAACTGGACAGCTCATGTTCCTGGTCTAAAAGTCATTCAACCGGCAACGGCTTATGATGCGAAGGGTCTGCTGCACGCAGCCATCGAAGACAACAACCCAGTCATGTTTTATGAGCACAAGCTCTGCTATCGGACGACGTCGGATGTGCCAGAGGGAAAATATACGATCCCGATCGGTGTGGCAGATGTGAAACGAGAAGGAACAGATATTTCTGTCGTAGCCACAGGGATCATGGTGCATAAAGCACTGGAAGCAGCCGATATTTTGGCAGAAGAAGGCATCCAAATCGAAGTGGTCGATCCACGCACGTTGGTTCCGTTGGACAAGCAAACGATTATTGATTCGGTTGTTAAGACAGGGAGAGCGGTCGTTGTGACGGAAGCAGTCAAGCGCAGCGGATTCAGTGCCGAATTAGCTAGTGTGATCGCAGAGGAAGAATGCTTTGATTTCTTAGATGCGCCGATCATTCGTTTAGCCGGCCAAGAAATTCCGATGCCGTACCATCCAGAGCTTGAGAAAAAAGCAGTTCCTCAGGTTGAAGACATTGTCGACGCTTGTCGCGGACTGATGGCATAGGGGGGCGGAAAAAATGGCGAATGAAGTATTGATGCCAAAGTTGAGTTCCACGATGGATGTTGGAACGATCACGACATGGCTGAAAAATGAAGGCGATTCCGTAGAGGTCGGTGAAGCGATTTTTGAAGTCATGACGGATAAAATCGCGATCGAAGTGGAAGCTTATGATGAAGGAATCTTACTCAAAAAATATATCGGCGATGGGGATAGTGCGCCAGTGAACTCCGTGATCGCCTACATCGGTGAAGCCGGGGAAGACGTTCCGGCGGAGATGCCAGGCGCTGAAGCTGAACCAGAAGCGGCGGAAGAAGCCAAAGCTGAGAAAGTAGCGGAAACAGGTGCACCAGTCGAAGAAACGACAGTGGCGACAACAAATGTTCGCGCAACACCCGCAGCTCGCCGAATCGCCCGTGAAAAGGGCATTGATCTACAGACGATCCAAGGCTCGGGACCAAAAGGCCGAATCCAAGCGTTAGATGTGAAGGAATACCAAGCACCTGCAGCTGCGGCGCCAATGCCGAAAGCCGCGGAAGGTGAACGAATTCCGTGGAGCGGCATGCGCAAAGCGATCGCAGACAAGATGTCAGAAAGCAAGCAGACGATTCCACATGTCACTATGAATGCCGAAGTCGATCTGACAAACGTCATCGAATTACGAAAACAATTAGTGCCGATGGTGGAAGAACGGACCGACGAACGCTTGTCCTTCTTAGAAATCATCGCAAAAGCAGCGATGGTCGCGCTAAAAGCCTATCCAGAGTTTAATGCGAATGCCTACGAAGACGGGATTCAGCGTTTTGACCACGTCAATCTTGGTGTCGCAGTTGCTGTGGAGGCAGGTTTAGTTGTGCCGGTCGTAGAAAAAGCGGATCAAAAGGGATTAAGTGCGTTGACTGCAGCCGTAAAAGCGGCCACGAAAAAGGCGCGCAATGGGCAGCTGCTGCCGGCGGAAATGAGCGGGGGGACCTTTACCATCAGTTCATTGGGCCGCAGCAAAGTGCAAACCTTTAATCCCATCATCAATTTACCAGAAGTGGCAATCCTAGGCGTTGGCGGAAGCTACGAAAAATTGGTAGTGGAGAACACGCCGGAAGGACCGCAGGCCGCAACGATTACAGCCTTGAATCTTTGCCTATCCTTCGATCATCGGGTCGCTGACGGCGCGCCTGCCGCAGCATTCTTGAGTATGATCGTTGAGCTGTTGGAAAATCCAATGAGTTTGTTACTGTAGGGGGATTGCGAATATGACGAAAAAAACAGAAACAGTCGTGATCGGCGCTGGACCTGGCGGGTATGTGGCGGCCATTCGTGCGGCACAATTGGGACAAAAAGTGACGGTAATAGAAGCAGAGCATATCGGCGGCGTTTGCTTGAATGTGGGCTGCATTCCGTCCAAGGCACTGATCACGGCGGGACATCGTTATCAAGAAGCGCAGCATTCTGATTTTCTAGGCTTAAGTGTGAAGGATGCACAACTGGACTTTACCAAGACGCAGCAATGGAAAGACCAGCAAGTCGTGAAGACGTTGACCTCTGGCGTAGGGATGCTTCTAAAGAAGAATGGTGTAGACGTGATCATGGGTCGGGGGCAATTTACCGGTCCGCAAAGTATGACGATCACCACCAAAAACGGCGAAGAAAAACTGGAATTCAAACAGGCGATCGTTGCAACCGGCAGCCGCCCGATCGAGATTCCAGGCTTCAAGTTTGAAGGGCGTGTATTGGATTCCACTGGCGGATTGAATTTGAAGGAAATCCCGAAGAAGCTGATCATTATTGGCGGCGGGATCGTCGGCTCAGAGCTAGGCGGCGCGTATCGCAATCTCGGCTCAGAAGTCACGATCATCGAAGGCAGTCCGACTATCGTACCGAATTTTGAAAAGGATATTTCCGAAATCGTTGCGAAACGCTTTAAACAAAATGGCGTAAAAATTTTCACGAATGCGAAGGCGAAAAAAGCCGTCGAAACGAAAAACGGTGTGGCGGTAGAAGTTGAAATCAAAGGCAAGACGCAAACGATCGAAGCGGATTATGTGATGGTCACGGTTGGGCGGCGACCGAATACGGAAAACTTAGGTTTGGAAAAAGCCGGAGTTACGCTGACGGATAGAAACCTGATCAAAGTGGATGAACAATACCGAACCTCCCAGAAAACGATTTTTGCCATCGGAGACATTGTCGAAGGGTTGGCACTGGCGCATAAGGCCAGCTACGAAGCAAAAGTCGCCGCAGAAGTCATTAGCGGGAAAAATGTCGCGAAGGATTATCGGGCGATTCCGGCCATCTGCTTCACTGATCCAGAAGTGGCGACGGTCGGCTATACGCAAGCAGAAGCAAAAGCCGCCGGAATCAAGGCTAAGACAGCGAATTTTCCGATGCAGGCCAATGGTCGAGCGTTGTCATTGAATGCCACGGAAGGATTTGTCCGATTGGTTTTTGAAGCAGAGACCGAATTGATTTTAGGGGCACAGATCGTTGGGGTCAATGCCAGTGATCTAGTGGCGGAGCTCACGCTGGCCATCGAAGCCTATTTAACATTGGAAGACATCTCTCTGACGATCCACGGACACCCGACATTGTCTGAGATGGTGATGG
Source organism: Enterococcus sp. AZ048 (assembly GCF_051715125.1). NCBI lineage: Bacteria > Bacillati > Bacillota > Bacilli > Lactobacillales > Enterococcaceae > Enterococcus > Enterococcus sp. AZ048. Next base: position 104,625 of record NZ_JBIOTD010000001.1, read on the forward strand.
ATGCCAGTGAGATTGGTCTGGGACTGCCGATTCATATGTAAAAAAATAAATCTTCCGCTTAAAGCAGGACTTTAAGCGGAAGATTTTTTAATACATCAATGAACCAACAATGATGATAATTATCTCAGCAATCAGGGTTCCCATAAAAACAGTCGTAAAGGCTTGCTTAAAGCCAGTTTTATGATTCAACCCAGTCAAGCTCAAGAAGGTCAATAATACGCCACTTTGGGGAACAATCGTCAAAATATTTGAAGCAACCGCTGCAACGCGATGGATCATTTCGGGATTCAACCCAGTGGATAAATAATATTCTGAAAAGTTTGGCATCACGATTCCCAATGCACCAGAAGAAGATCCTGTGATCGCGGACATCGCAGAAGTTAGAACGGTCAAACTGATCAAGGGACTGCCGGGAATATTCAAAATCAAGTCAGAGAAGATTTTGAAGCCAGGCGCAATCATCACTACCGCACCAAAAGCCACAGCAGAAGAAGTCGCAAAGATCGGCCCAACGGAACCAGTCGCACCGACACTTAATGAACCGATTTTATCTGGAATATAACGGTAAAAGAGAATCAATGCCAATAAAATACCCACGATCAAAGCAACGTAGATGATATTTTTTTTGATGAAATCATTCCCCAATACACTGCCTGAGATCGCGATAAGAACTAGAATGGTCAATGGCATGATACTGGCAATAAACGGGGGCTGTTTACGATCGGAAGCTTCAGTTTGAGCACCCGATGTGTAAGTGGAGAAGTTTTCTCCTTTGGCTAAACTTTTTTTCAGCGTGTAGTTCATGTAAAACAAACCAAAGATCACGCAGCCGATCCCGCCTAAAATACTAGGAATCGCCGCCGCAGTGAGGGAGGTATCCAAATATTGGATCGGGATCACGTTCTGGATCGCGGGTGTTCCCGGTAAGACTGTCATCGTGATCGTTGCTATTCCCAGCCATAAAGGTACTTGAATCAAATTCCAAGCAAGGTCCATTTTTTTGAACAGTGATTTTGCTAAGGGCAGCACTGCGAACATGACGACGAACAAACTGATCCCGCCGTAAGTTAGGATCGCACTAATGATAAAGATTGCTACTAATACTCGATAGGGATTGTCATACCCGACTTTTTGTAAAATGAAATCGGCGATCGAGACCGTCGCATTGCTGGCTTCCATCAATTTAGCCAAGATCGATCCGAGTAAGAAAATGGCGAAATAATTTAGAATATAGGTGGACAGTGCGCCCATATAGTTATTTGGCTGATTTCCTAATAGAGAAGTTACGACATCCATTTGATTCAAAAGAACAACGATCACGGTTGCCAAAGGGGCAGCAATGATGATATTGATCTCCTTAAGTGAAAAGTAAATGATGGCAGCAACGCCAAGCAGGACGCCGAGTGAACCAAGCATACTCATGATTTTCCTCCTTCATAGAATCAGCGAGCGAAAATAAAGTGTGATTTCCGCTCGCTGTTCCCCGTTTATTGAGCGGTGTAGCCGCCATCAAGTAATACGGCTTGACCAGTGACGCCTTTTGCCTTGTCGCTGGCTAGGAAGGAAACGTAATCGGCGATTTCTTGGACATCGATCAGTCGTTTTTGGGGCACTAATGGATAAAGCACTTCTTCTAGAACATTTTCCAAAGGAATGCCGCGTGTTTTCGACAAGTCTTCAAATTGACCGCGGACCAAAGGTGTATCTACATAACCTGGGCAAATAGCGTTTACTGTGATGCCTGAGTCGGCCGCTTCTAAAGCTGCTACTTTTGTTAGCCCAACGATGCCGTGCTTGGCCGAATTGTAGGCCGATTTTCCTGCAAACCCAATCACGCCATTGATTGAAGCCATGTTGATCACGCGCCCGTGTTTTTGTTTTTTCATAGTTGGCAATGCTCGTTTGATTGCGATAAACGGTGCAACTAACATAACCTTTAACAAAAACTCAAATTTCTCAGTAGGAAAATCCTCGATCATAGCCACGTGCTGTAAGCCGGCATTGTTTACTAAGATGTCTAAGCGGCCATAAGTTTCGACGGTTTCATCGATTGCCGCATTGATTTGTTCTTCCTTGGTGACATCGCAGACGAGCCCTAGTGCTTCATGGCCTTGTTGATTATAGGCGGCCACTTGTTCGTCTAATTTTTCTTTATTGATGTCTGAGAATACGACGATTTTTCCTTCCTTTAAGAATGTTTCTCCAATTTGTTTTCCGATCCCGCTCGCAGCTCCTGTAACGAATACGACTTGTTTAGACATTTTGTATGTGCTCCTTTTTTATGTTTTTGATTAACGGCACTTCAGTAGCCGCCTGAATTTCTTCGAATGTAAAATCTGGATAGATTTCTAATACTTCAACGCCTTCTGGGGTCACTCGAAAGACACCCATTTCGGTGATGATCAAATCAACGATCCCTTGTGCAGTCAGAGGAAGGGTACAATTCTTCAAAATTTTTGCGGTCCCTTTGCTTGTATGCTCCATCGCGACGATGACTTTTTTAGCACCAGTTAGCAGGTCCATTGCGCCCCCCATCCCGGGAACCATCTTTCCTGGAATCAGATAATTGGCGATATTGCCGTTTTGGTCCACTTGCAACGCGCCTAAAACAGTCACATCGACATGACCGCCGCGAATGATCCCAAAGGAGGTGCTGCTGTCGAAAAAGGCGCCTCCAGGTTGGATCGAAACAGGCTGACCACCAGCGTTGACGATGCTTGGATCGATTTCTTCTGGTACGGGTCCGAGACCAATAAATCCATTTTCGGATTGCAGGGTGACATGGATGCCTTCAGGAATATAATTTGCTACTTTCGTAGGCAAGCCGATCCCCAGGTTGACAAGGGAGTTATCGGTCAATTCTTGAGCGACTCGTTTAGCGATGCGCTCTTGCATTTGCTCTTTAGTTAACATGCTGGGCCTCCTTCCACGATATAATCAACAAAGATATTTGGTGTGTGGACAAAAATTGGATCGATCGTCCCAGTTGGAACGACTTTACGAGCTTCCACGATCGTTGTTTTTGCATTCGCTGCCATGAGATGATTGAAATTGTTTTCTGAACCGGTATATTGGAGATTGCCCGATTCATCTGCCACGTCTGCAAGGATCAAGGCGACGTCAGCCTTTAATGGTTTTTCTAAAAGAAACTCGCGGTCATCTACGGTCAATACTGTTTTTCCTTCTGCCACGAGGGTCCCGACGCCGGTGGGTGTTAGAAAGCCGCCTAATCCATAGGCACCCGAACGAATCTGCTCGATCAATGTGCCTTGCGGAACTAGATCAATGATCGTTTCACCTTCGTTCATTTGACGACCAGCTTCGCGATTCAGTCCGATGTGAGAGGCGATGATCTTATCGAACTGCTTCTTCACCACCATCTTACCAACCCCTTTATCAACAAAACCAGCGTCATTACAAATCAGGGTAAGATTTTTCACCCCTTTTTCGACTAGCGCATCGATCAATGCTTCTGGAGTGCCGTTTGCCATGAAGCCTCCGACCATAACGACATCTCCGTCATGCACCATTTCGACAGCTTTAGTTAGCTCAATTCTTTTCATGCTATTCCCTCGCTTCTACCTTTTCTTCACGATCAAAGAAGTTCCCTGACCGCCTCCGATACATAGTGTTGCCAAACCATACGCCGCCTCTCTGCGCTTCATTTCATGAACCAATGAGACTAAGATTCTAGCACCGCTAGCACCGATCGGATGACCCAATGCAATCGCGCCTCCGTTGACATTGACTTTTTCAGGAGCCATCTGGAGTTCAGACATTACGCAGATCGCTTGTGAGGCAAAGGCCTCGTTTGCTTCGATCAAATCAATATCAGCCATTGTAAGGGAAGCCTTGCTCAACGCTTTTTTTGTTGCTGGGATCGGTCCTGTTCCCATGATCTCAGGCGCAACGCCAGCACTTGCGTAGCTGACGATCTCTGCTAAAATCGGCAATCCAAAGGCCTCAGCCTTTTCTTGGCTCATGATCAAGACAGCGGCAGCGCCGTCGTTGATCCCTGAAGCATTTCCAGCTGTAACGCTCCCGTCCTTTTTGAAAGCCGGGCGCAGTTTTTGCAGCTTCTCGAAGGTCGTTCCTGCTTTAGGGTATTCGTCCTTTGTAAAGGTGAGGTCGTCTCCGCGTCGTTGAGGGATCGTGACCGGCACGATCTCATCAGCGAATCGGTCTTGTTCTAAAGCAGCGTTAGCTTTCTCCTGACTGTCCGCAGCAAATTTGTCTTGTTCTTCACGGGAGATAGTGTATTTTTCTGCAATATTTTCTGCGGTGATGCCCATGTGATAGTGGTTAAAGGCATCTGTAAGTCCGTCATGGGTCAACGTATCGATAATTTTCCCGTCACCTAGACGGCCGCCCCAACGATGATCTTTTAGTACATAAGGGGCTTGGCTCATGTTCTCGGTGCCGCCTGCGATGATGACGTCCGCGTCTCCACAAGCGATTGCTTGAATAGCCAGCTCGATCGATTTTAAGCCTGAGCCGCAAACCATATCCAGAGTAAAGGCCGCTTTTTCTACAGGAATCCCAGCGTTGACCGCGATTTGACGGGCTACGTTTTGTCCGAGCCCGCCGTGGAGCACATTACCAAAAATGACTTCATCAACGGCTTCAGGGGTTATTCCAGATTGAGATAAAAGCTCTTTTACGACACGTTCGCCTAAGTCAACAGCGGAAATGTTTTTTAGCGTGCCGCCAAACGACCCAATCGGTGTTCGTAGAGCAGAAGTAATGACGATTTTTCTCATGATAGAAACTCCTTAAAAATAATTTAGTCAATTAAAAGCGCTTTCAACTGATTTCGTAATTAGCATAGCAGGAAAAAATAGCAATGGAAAATAGGAAATTTTTAACGAGCTATAAATTTTTTTTATGGAATTTGCTTTTGACAATTTTAAAGAATCTGCCTATTCTAGAAAGAAGAGAGAATACACTTAGGAGGTCTGTTATGGATATAAAGCATCTTCGTTATTTTATATCAATTGTAAACAACGATTTCAATTTAAGTCGAACCGCTCAGAATCTCTATATTTCACAACCAACATTAAGCATTATGATCAATGATTTTGAAAGCCGTGAAGGCACAAATCTGTTTAAACGGACGAATGGAAAAATCATCGGTCTGACCTACGTGGGCGAGAAATATTATTATGATGCACAAGAGGTTATAAAAAAATACAATGAGATGCAAGTGAATCTTCATGAGGCAACTGAAACGATGGCAGGCAGTATAACGATTGGTATTCCGCCGTTGATTTTGTCCGTTATTTTCTCTACGATCATGCCAAAATTGATCTTAGACAATCCGACGATCAATTTCACGCTAAAAGAGCAAGGTGCTCATCGCTTAAAAAGTGAATTGCTGTTAGAAAATATCGATATTGCTGTTTTGCTTTCGCCAGAGGGGATTTCTAAAAATATCATTGACTCCTTTGAGATCCAGTGTTCAGAGCTGGCCGTATTTTTATCGCCCAATCATCATTTGGCAACGAAAGAGACGATTGACTGGAAGGACCTCCACAATGAAAAAATCGCGATCTTTGATGAAAGCTTTATGATCCATCATTTGTTCAAAGACGCCTGTGAGAGGAACAATGTTTACGCGAATATTATTTTAAAATCAAGTTCATGGGATTTTATGCTGAATTCTACGAAGATCAACGAAGAACTGCTGACGATCCTTCCGCTGCCGATGGCGGAGCAGTATGCTTCTGCTGATTTTGTGGCTCGTCGAATGAATGAGCCGATCATTTGGAAGGTCATGATCTGTCGATTGAAGAAAAATAATTATACGAACACAGAAAAATACATCTACGATACGTTGTTGGAGCTATTCCACGCAAACTAATCCTGAAAAAGCCTTGGCAATTACTGCCAAGGCTTTTATCAGATTAGTTTAAACGATTATTTCTTCCCTAACTCCTCGTCTTTACGGATCGTAGCATCAATGCCTTTGATCACTGTTGAAATGAAGGCATTGTCTTCTAATTCAACGATTCCTGCGACAGTCGTTCCGCCAGGGGAGCTTACGCGATCGATCAGCGTCCAAGGATTTTCATCGCTGTGAGCCAAGGTCTGCGCACTGCCTAAAATGGCTTGCGTCGCCATTTCCAAGGCGATGTCTTTCGGCAACCCATTCTTCACCGCTGCACGAGCAATCGAATCGATGAATAGGAAGGTGTACGCTGGCGAACTTCCAGCGATCGCGGTGAAGATGGAGAAATATTTCTCCTCTAAGGGCCATGCTTTACCGACGGCATTGAATAGATCAATGATCGTTGCGACATCTTCTTTTGTGGCGCTTGGGTTTCCGCAAACAGCTGCTGCGCCTTCACCGACCATCGCGTTCATATTGGGCATTACCCGTACGATTCGAATCGGTTGGTCGGTTTCAAACACGTCATAGATCGCTTCTGTACTGGTTCCTGCTGCGATCGAGACGATCAACGGGTCCTTTTGCAGAATTGCTTCTTTGGCTTCCAATAGCACGCCTTTAATGACATTCGGCTTCACAGCCAAGATCAGTGTATCGACCGTTTGAATGACTTCCTGCGGATCGTTTAATGCATGGGCTCCGACTTTTTCCGCAAATGCTTGGACCTTTTCTTTGGAAATGTCGTATAAATAAATATCTTCTGGTTGGCTAAAGCCGTTTTGAACGATGCCTTCCACGATCGCGGAGGCCATATTGCCGGCTCCAATAAAACCAATTTTCATCATAAATTCCTCCTCAAGAGTGTTTGAATCAAATGTACGAACACTTCAATAGTGGTACAATCAATAAAGAAAGTATATGCTGTTTCATGGTTGTTTTAAATAGTGTAGGAAAAGAAGAAAGTGTTCGATTATAAGGTGGTGACAGGATGGATGCAACAACGACGCAGGATACGCGTTTTTATCAATTTTTGAAGACGCTGGATTGCTACTTAGGAGATGACGGACAGATGCTAGGGGAGGTTCAGCGGTTTGCCGAGAATCCGCAGCGAGAGATCGCGGCTTTTGTGACGAAGGATTCGACAGATCGAATCGAAGTGCCAGACGGCTTCCTTCGCATCCTCTATGTGATGAAGGGGACGGCGATGATACAGCTAGATAATACGGAGAGATGCCTGACAGCAGGTGGGCTGCTGCTAGTGAATGGCGCTGCGCAGCTCTCTTATACAGGGAGCTTAGAGACGCAAGTGCTGACGTTTTATTTTAAAGCGAGCTACTTCACCGAATCCTTGCTAGGGCAAATTTTCGAGGAACCTCTATTGTACCGTTTTTTTATCGAAGCATTAAGTGAGGAATTTGTTGGCATTTCACGCTTTCTGGTTTATGATTTTGCAGGAGAGACCGACGTTCATTTTTATGCCCTGCTTTTATTGAAGCAGGTCGTCAAAATGGCCTATTTCAATAACAAAGTGACGAAGGCCGCCTTTGTGCTGCTGATTGTTGAGATCAGCCAAGCCCCTCCTGAGGGCTTGATCGCAAAGGACAGTGTCGTGTCGAATGGTCAGTTGACTGAAGAGTTGCTGGCGTATATCGATGCGCGATTGGAGCAGGTGACATTGGAAGAGGTGGCGGAAAAATTTCATTTCCATCCGAATTATCTATCGAGCTTATTGAAGGAGAAGACGGGTCATTCCTTTACGGAGATCGTCTTATTGAGAAGAATCGAACGCTGCAAAAAATATTTAGAACAGACAGACCTGACGGTGCAGACGATCGTGGAGCGATTGGGGTATAAAGATAAAGCCTTCTTTTATAAACGCTTCAAGCAAATCGAAGGACTCACACCACGTCAGTATCGGAAAATGCGAGAGGAAGAAAACGAATGTATGAAGACCTTTTTGCCGAAGTGCAATTGACCGTAGTAGAACAACCGATCGAATGGGTAGAGGACCTGCCGCTTTATCGCGGACATCTCAAGGAATTGCCCTTCATCACAGGGGAAGGCCCCTCGAAAAAAGCGATGTACCAGCAATTAGCGGCACAATATCAAGAGTATGCCGCATTGAATCAAGTGGAGGATAAAGAGGAAGAAATGACGTCTTCATTATTAACGGCAGATCAATTGTTGAAATATTATGATGGCGAGACCTTCGACGGCTTTTCATTAGGAGACCTGTTGAAGGACGAATAGAGCAACTTTGTATCCCTTTTCAATTCTTTCAGCTAGACTGGGTAAAAGATAAAAAGGAGTGATCAAATGTCCTCAATCGAAAAATACATCCACGAGGCGAACCAAGAGCAGCAGCCGAAGCTCAATGAAATCTATCAGCTTATCAAAGAAATAGTGCCAGTAGAAACGACTGAAAAAATCTCTTATGGGATGCCGACCTTTTATTTAAAGGAAAATCTCGTTCACTTTGGCGGAATGAAAAAGCATTTAGGGTTTTACCCGGCGCCTAGTGCGATAGAGGCCTTCAGCGAGGAGCTAACGGACTATAAAACCTCCAAAGGCGCGGTGCAATTCCCGTATGATCAAGAATTGCCGACGGCTCTCATCACGGACATGGTGCGTTTTCGTTTGAAGGAGGTGGCGGAGAAACATGCTTAAAGGAATCGAGATCATGCTGTATGTCAATGATGTCGCAAGCGCCGTCGCCTTTTGGCAGCAAGGCTTCGATGGGACGCTCGTCTCGCAGCAGCCAGTGACGAAGGAAAGCCTGCAGGCAACAGTCCAACTACTGGAGAGTGTCCAGCTTGTTTTGTTCGACCGAAAGTTCATTGAGGAAGTCTCACCTGAAGTGGTGGACAATTTCCCGTCGTTAGTAATGAGGGTGTCCGATCTAGCGGCCTATCATGAACGTCTAAAAATCGTAAGCCCGAATGTGAATCCGATCATGGAACAAGGGGATCGGCGGCTGTTTAATTTCGCGGATTTTGAAAATAATTATTTTGTGTTGAGTGAGTGACCTTCAAGCGATTGAAGGTTCTTTTTTTTGGAAAGATTCGTCGAGTACTCGCTCATAGAATCCTTCAAGGTTTCTTGGACGGCTATCATCAAACTATTAGTGGATTTCAGTCAAAATCCTTGTGAATTGTTGTATTATCTTAGAAGGAAAAAGAGCTTTCATTGATTATTTTATTCAGAGGAGAAAATGATGGTACAAATTTTGTTGGGACTGCTGGCAGTCTTATTGGTTTATTATTTGTTTTATTTTATTCGCGATCTGATCGCAGAACGTGGAAATTGGGGCGGCGGAAACTTTCTGGTGTCTGGTGTGATCGGGTTTGTTACAGACGCGATGGATACGTTGGGGATCGGAAGCTTTGCACCGACGACGATGTTGGTAGAAATGACGAAGCAATTAGACAATGACCGTCAATTACCAGGCACCCTGAACGTCTCTCATACTGTTCCGGTAATTATCGAGGCCTTCATCTTTATCACTGTGGTGAAGGTGGCACCGTTGACGTTGTTCTCTTTGGTGATCGCAGCGATCGCCGGATCTTACATTGGTTCAAAAACAGTCAGCAAGCTGCCGGAGAAGAAAGTGCAGTTTTATATGGGTATCGCCTTGATCGTCACGGCTGCCTTGATGGCGATGAAGCAGTTGGGCTTATTGGATTTATTAGGCACGGGCAATCACCTGACAGGGTTGACGGGGATTAAATTGATCATCGGGATCGTTGGGAATTTTATCTTAGGGGCGCTGATGACGATCGGTGTTGGTTTGTACGCGCCTTGTATGGCACTCGTCTATATGCTTGGGCTAAGCCCTTTAGTGGCGTTTCCTATCATGATGGCTTCGTGTGCGGGCTTGATGCCAGTTGCAGGAACAAACTTTATTAAATCGGGAGATTACTCACGAAAAGTCAGCTTAGCGATTACGATCGGCGGTATCTTTGGTGTGATCGTTGCGACTCGTTTCGTGACAGGATTAGATATGACTGTACTGACTTGGATCGTGATCGCAGTCGTTCTTTACTCAGGCTTCACCTATATTCGCAAAGGTCTGCCAGAACAAGTGGGACGGTTGAAGAAGTTCTAGAGAGTGATCTCTAGGGCTTTTTTTAAACCTCGTTTATTTGCTAGATATCCAATCTTTTTAGGCGGATAATAGAGGAGAAAAAAAGTTGAACGGGAGGACTTATGGATCAGGAATTATTGATTATCGAGCTGCTCTCTTCTGGGGAGCCGATCTATAAACGTGCAAAGAGGCAGCGAGAAAAAAATAGGATCACGGCGTTTCTGTTTTTAGTAGTATCGAGTGGTCTGTTTTTTGGGATCGGGAGTATTGTCTATCAATGGATGGATGGGTTCGCGCACGCGATGGATACTCGCTATTGGCTGCGGGGATTTTACCACTTTTCACTAGTATTAGGTATTCTCAGTGTAGCTGCGGTCGCGGTATTTTTCATCGTGAATGAGATTCAAGGGGTATGGGTACGCCGATCTTTCCAGCAATTTTTGGAACGGCTGGTAAGACGGGCAGCCAAATATCCGATTATTTATCAAGACCGTGAAGCGTATTATTTAGCGGAAGAGCCCAAAAAGCCGATGATTCGTTTATTGAAGGACGACTGTCTCGAATTGACCACGACCTTTGACGGTGCTTCGGTTTGTTTAGGAGATCGCCAAGAATTTTTTGGTTTTTCTTCGATGCAATTATTTGTATTAACAAGCGAACCGCCGCTGCTCCCAGTCGCGTTTCCTCAAGCGCACAGGATGAATTCGAAATGGCCGCTCTTGCTGATTAGTTTGGTCTTTCTAGGGGCGGCGGGAGTATTTGGTTATGAGGGCCTGACGCGGCATCGCATGCTTTATGGCGAGAGCGAGGGACCTAGTACGTATTCAACAGCGTCTAGCGAGGCGCCGCGGTCAAGCGCTGGCTTACTGACGCAGCAAGGAAAGGCACCGAACAAACAGGTAAATCAAGCCAATCAATTGGAGTTGAATAATGAGACTCATGAACTGTACATGACGACAGATAGCGGAGCGGCTTGGACGTTTGTCCCGTTGAAGCCGGAGTGGTTGCGGGCAGGCAGTTATTTATTGACGACCGGTGAGATTCCAATGGGCTATTGGATGGATAAAACCTACACTGTCTCAAAGGATTTCTCTTGGTTTATTTACTCTGAAAACGAGAAGGACTTGTTTTTTCTAGCTTCAAAAGACAACGGAAAAACGTGGCAAAAAGCTCTCGTATCTGAGAACGCACAGCGCATGCGTTACCGCAAAGCACAATTCTTTGCTGATGGAAGCGGCATATTGGCCTACTCCAGCGCCTCACCGGAAGTTTCTTCGGAAGGCTTAATCCTTTTTCAAACCAACGATCATGGGCAAAGTTGGTCACAAATGAACAGTACCACGATCGGTCAACCTGTCCAAAATGTCAGCTTCGTGAACCCAACGTTAGGATTTGTTTCGACGAGGGAGAAGTTGTATTACACCAACAACAGCGGCAGTTCCTTCAAAGAGGCGGTGGTGACGATTCCCGAAGAATACCAAACAGGGGGATTGGATCTTTTTCAATCACCAAATGAGGTGACTCAAGTTAGCACAAATCAGCTAGAAGCGAAATTCTATTTGTTGAAAATGAAAGGGATCGATCAAGGGAAAATGTTCGCTTGCTTGTACCGGTCTTCGGATAATGGCGAGACCTGGCAATTCGCCGAGCAATTGTCGCAAGTCATGCCAAATGAATAACGGGAACTTCCATTGGAGCATAAGAATAAATGAACTAGCAGCTATCGAAGAAATTACTGAATCAGGAAGAATTCAAGGCACTTTCTCAATACGAGGAAGTGCCTTTTTGCATAGGATTTCGTTTGAATAAATCCTATGGGCTGTTTACAATAGGGACGACTGAATGGAGAGGTGAGGACTATGGAGACCGTGCGCGCGGATTTTCAATTATTTGATCGGGAGTATTTTACTTTCAAACAACTGAAGGCGCAGCATTCAGAGAAAGAGCTTGAGAAAATCAAAAAAGAGTATAAAGAACATTGGCAAAAGTGGAAAGCTATACAGATGGCTGTCGCGGACGGCTTGCCGAAAGAATTTCACATGGAAAAGCCGAAAATTGAAAGCTGGACGAATGGCTGGAATTTGCGCAATCATTTTTGGTGTGCGTATCGTGATCCTGCACATCGCAATCAAAATGCCTGTTTAGCAGTTCTGCTGAATAAAAAGCAATTTCAAGTGTATCTAATGTTTCAGCATTATAAAAGTGAGGAACGTTCAGGAAGCTTGGCAGCGTACAATGACCTGCTGCCGACTTTGGCTGAATGGTATTTACAGGTGGAGAGCAAAAACTATTTTATCTGGCCGCAAACAGAACATGAATTGGACGATCATCTTCCGCTGACAGCGTTCTTGGAGGGGAAGTCACAGTCGGATAAATGGACAGATTCGATGAAGGGACGAAGCTTTCAATTAGGAAAGTTATTCTTTCAAACAGACGCTCTTTCTAATGTTGTTGAGGAAACCATCCACGCGATGGAGGATCTGGCACCGCTATATGCTGCATTGGATCGTACAGACAGGTAATCGGTTAAAAGAACCCGTGTAAAAAGCGGAGGATGCACGTATAATGAGACCTATCAAATAAGAAAGGAGCAGCGTTTGACAATGAAGAAACTCGATTTGTCCAAATCTTTGTATGAATTAGTCACCCTTTATCCTGAAATCAAGGATTTAATGTATAAATTAGGTTTTGATGCCATCGCAAAACCGGGAATGCTGCAGACGGCTGGACGGTACGTCACGATTCCTAAAGGCGCAAAAATGAAACATATTCCAATGGATCAAATCATTCAAACATTCGAAGCAAATGGCTTTGAAGTGGAAGGAGAATTTTAATGGAACGAACAAGGAAGCAGCGTCAGGAAAGAATTGTCGAAATCTTGTCGCTGCTGCATCAAGGGGGCTCTTTTGAAGAAGCCAAAACATTGTTTAATCAAGAATTTGAAGGGGTCGACGTGACGGAGATCACGGCTGCAGAAAAGGCGCTGATACAAAGTGGGTTGAATCCGCAGGAAATCCAGAAATTGTGCAACATCCATGCCTCTGTATTTAAAGGGGCAATCAACGAGATACACCGTTCGAACCTCGAACACGAACAGCCAGGCCATCCGATCCAAACGATGAAATTGGAAAATCAAGTGCTGCAGTCGTTGCTGACGGATGAAATCGATGGTCTTCTGGTTAAAATAAAAGCGGGGGATTGGTCTCAAAAGCCGCGCCTGATCCATGCGCTGGAAGATCTGCTGCAGATTGATAAGCACTATGCTCGGAAGGAAACGTTGATTTTTTCTTATATGGAAAAGTACGGCATCACTGCGCCGCCAAAAGTTATGTGGGGTGTCGATGATGAGATTCGTGAGCAGATCAAGGCACTGATCCAATTGACAAAAGCAGACAAGATAGCCTATAACCCTATCGCTGAAAAATGGGAAGCAACAAAAAACGAGCTGGAAGAAATGATTTTTAAAGAGGAAGAAATCATGGCACCTATGACCTTAGATGTTTTCAGCCTAAAGGATTGGGAAAAAATCGCAGAAGATAGTTTTGATATCGGCTTTTCTTTTATTCCAGAACCTTTGCCGTGGAAAGCGAGCCAAGCCTCACTAGAACAAGAGCAGGAACGAGAACCGGCTCGGCAGCTCGCCATCCAACAAGCCAAGGAAACAACGGAAGGGATTGCAGCTGGTCTTGCGGCAGAAACCGCAGATGTCTCTGCCGAAGAGCATTATGATTGGGAAAATGAAACGTCGACAGAAACAATCGTTTTGCCAACGGGAACAATGAAGCTGGAAGAAATGATCGCCTTGTTCCAAGTCTTGCCTGTGGATCTGACTTTTGTAGACAAAGAAGATCGGGTGCGCTTTTTCTCAGAAGGAAAAAGCCGAGTCTTCCCCCGTACAAAATCAGTTATTGGACGAGAAGTCGTCAACTGCCATCCGCCAAAAAGTATGCATATCGTGCAGCAGATCTTAGATGATTTTCGCTCGGGTGTCCGTACAGAAGCTGATTTTTGGATCGACATGCGTGGGAAAAAAATCTATATCCGTTACTTTGCTTTAAAAAATGAATCGAATGACTATCTAGGCTGCTTAGAAGTCACACAAGACATTACAGACATTCAGGCGATCGAAGGACAAAATCGATTGCTAGAAGGTAAAACAAACTAATTAACGTAGAAAAAAGAGTTTTCGTGTATGCGGCAACTCTTTTTTCTACGTTTAAAGCACCTCCGACATCAGTAGAAGAAGATAGAGAAAAAAGGATGCCAAGAGGCACCCTTTATCTTAATAACATTTTGAACAAGGTGTTAGACCGCTATTTTGTGCAGATTCCAGCGAAGCCGGTGAATACGTACCATTTCCACATTTGTGGGTGTGGTATTTGCTGCCGGTCGGCGTAACGTAAACCGTTTGTCCCTGTGCAGGTTCGGCTGCTTGTGCTTGTTGCTGCGCCTGTTGCTGTGCTTGGGCCTCTGCCTGCGCTTGAGCCGCTGCAGCCTGTTGTGCTTCTGCCTGTCTTTTTGCCTCTGCTTCTTGAGCGACTCGTTGTTCTTCTGCTTTTCGGGCGGCCTCTGCCTCGTCTGCGAGCCGTTTTTCTTCGGCCTTTCGAGCGGCTTCCGCCTGTTCGGCTGCTCGTTTCGCCTCTGCTTCTTTCGCTTCTTGCTCTTTGCGTAGCTGTTCTGCTTGGGCTGCTTTTGCAGCTTCTGCTTCTGCACGTGCTTTTTTATAATCATCAGCGGCTGCTTGGTCATAACCTTTTCCCGCTTGAACGTAATTTTCAATACTCCATATGTTTCGCTGTTGTTCTTTTGCTTTTTTTTCTGCCTTTTTGATTCTATCAAGGTACTTTGTGTTTTTTCCTTTAGTGTCGCGAACCATGACCAAGCCTTCGTCAGCAAGTGTTTCTTGAAGAAGCTTACCATCAGCCCAAACATAGACTAATTCTCTTTTTTTGCTGTCACGTTTGGTACCTTTGTCATATTCGATCTGGATTTTTTTAGCGTTTTTCAGAATTTCTTTTGTTCGGTCTTTCGCTTCCTGCGCGTAAGGATTGTCCTTTTTTAGCTTGGGTGCTTGCGTCAACAAATACTTGGCAGTAACGCTCTTGCCGTTTTTCAATTTAAAACGCGTAGTGTTCCCATCAACATACTTTTTAACTTTTACAGTAACCTTTTTATTCGCTTTTCGTTTGGTAGCCGTGGTTTTTTCTGTCTTTTCTTTAGCCGCAGTTACTTGGTACTGTTGTGTGGGGGTCGCAAATAGAAAGCTAGCCAAAAGTGCCAATGTGACCCCAACCTTGATCCCAATTCCCTTTTTCATGTAATACCCTCCTCATACCTAAAAATAATTACTAAAACCAATGTGTATACTTAAATAATACTATATTTTTATGTAAATAAATAAAAAAATTAGAGAAAGTGATTTTTTAATAGTAAGTTTAATAAAGTTTAGAAGGCAGCTCGCGGTCATTTTTTTAATAATAACCAAGTTCTGATCAGGAATAGATTTATTTATCTATTAATAGATAGATACCTAATTATTAGGTAGCGAATTATTTTGATTGACATTCGTTTTAAGTGCGTGTATATTCTGTTCGAACAGTTAGATATCTAATTTTTAGCGAGGAGGGTATTTGTTTGGATAAACTAGTAGTTTCTAATTTGTTGCGTTCCATCATGAACAAATCTCGAGAATCAATGGATCATCGCGTGAAGGATATGGGGGTCAGTCCACAACAGGGACGAATGATCGCCTATATTGCGCAAAATGAAGACAAGGGATTGATCCAAAAAGATTTAGCAGAAGTCTTTCAGCGCCGTGGAGCAAGTATCACCAGTATGCTGCAAGGCTTGGAGAAAAAAGGCTATATCGAACGGCGAATTCCGGCAGATAATGAACGTCAGAAAAATATCTACGCCTTACCAAAAGGCAAGGCTTTGGTGACGGAGACCAATGAAGCTTTTTATGCGGCAGAAAAAGAATTGCTTCATGCCTTGAGTGAAGCAGAAATCCAACAATTAACTGCGCTGCTCACAAAGATAGACCGCAGCCTTTAATACACAAGCAGGAATGGCCTGCTTGCGGCTTCATAGTTAGAAATCTAACAATTATATTTCTAATAGAAGAAGGTATTCCCATGGAAGAATTTGAAGAAAACGAATCAACGATTTACTATTTAAAAGAAAGCCCTATTCGCAAAGCGATCGCTCATTTATCGATCCCGATGATGGTGGGCATCTCAGCGACGACGATCTACAACCTGATCAATGCGTACTTTATCGGGGTGATCCACGATACCAATATGATGTCTGCGATTACTTTGGCGATGCCGATCACGATCGTGTTGATGGCTGTTGGAAATATGTTTGGTGTTGGCGGAGGCAGCTTTATTACACGATTACTCGGAAGCGGGGAGACTCAAAAAGGCAAAAAGGTAGCGGGGTACTCCTTTTACATGAGCATTGCTTTAGGTGTGGTTCTGGGAATCGCCGCGATTCTTTTTATGAATCCCTTAGTCCATCTACTGGGGGCAGACGGGCAAACGTTGCTTTATACGAAACAATATTCAACGATCCTTTTTGCCGGCGGCTTTGCCTTTATTCTGAATTTCGCTTTGGAACAGCTAGTTCGTTCGGAGGGGGCTTCTAAAGAATCCATGTATGGCATGTTTATCAGTGTCGCGGTCAGTATTGCCTTAGACGCGCTATTGATTTTAGTCTTTGACCTACACGTGATCGGAGCGGGAATCTCCACGGTAGTGGCGAACCTCGCAGCAACGAGCTATTATGTTTGGTTTCTGGAAAACAAAAGTGAATCGTTAAAAGGATTCTTGAAGCATGTGAAAATTTCTGTTCAGGATCAAATAGAAATTTATAAGATTGGTGTTTCGGAATTGTTCAAATCCGCGTTTATGATCGTCACGACCTTGTTATTAAATAACTTTTCTGTTGCATATGGCGACAATGTTGTTGCCAGCTTTGGAATTGCTGTACGAATCACACAATTGCCTGAGTTTCTGACGATGGGGCTATTTTTAGGGGCGATGCCCTTGTTCGCTTACAGCTTCTCGGCTCATAATACGAAGCGGCTGAAGGAAGCGTTGAAGGAAGTTTCCTTATGGATCGGCGGCATTTCAATTGTTTTTGCATTGGCAGTTTACTTATTTCGCGCCCCCGTCTTGCATCTGTTCACCAATGATCCTCGAGTGATCCACGTTGGATTGGTCGTCTTGGCAGCCCAACTGGTCTCCTCTGTTTTTAATGGCTTTTCTGGTCTGTTTACAGGGATTTTTCAAGCCTCTGGATTGGGTGCTCAGACAGGGATCATGTCAACGATCCAAGGGACATTCTTTATTCCAGTCGTCTTACTGCTGCATCATTTCTACGGATTAGACGGCCTCATCTGGTCTATGACGATTACAGAAGGGATCGCGTTCGTCGCTGGCGTGATCATGGTGATTCCCTATGTAAACAAATTAAATAGAAATGAATTGCCAGCGATGCACGAACAATAATATCTGAATAAGTGTTATTTAAAGTGGTCTTGAAAATCAAGGTCACTTTTTTTAAATAGATTACAAGCGATTTTAAATAATAAATACTCATTTTTATTCATAAAACGAAAAATAAAGAGTTATTTTTTTACGGAAATTGACCATATTTTGAGGTATGATGAATAAGAGAAAATTCAAGAAGTAAAAAATAAACGGGATGTTCCACTTAAAAAGGAGAGAATACTTATGCCAACCAAACCATTGACGCAAATCACACTATTTACGATGGGAAGAGACAATCTGGAAAAACGAATTTTGAAAACGTATGCGGATCTATCTGACTCAGATGCTGCGATTCAGTATATTGTTGCTGTGCTGATTCGTCATTGTTTGTGTATAAGCGACTTTTCGGGAATCTGCAGCGAATTGGTAAGGGATATCTTTTTATCTGAGGAACCGACGGATGTTCTGCGAAAATTTTTCCCGTTGTTTCGTGAGGCCTTTAAAAGTGGAAAAGAGTGGGAGCAGGCCACTCGCCGATTGTATAAAAACACCAAAGAATACCACCGCTACAACAATCGATTAAGCGACAGCAAAAAATATTTGTTCGGAAAGACCACGTCTCCTGAAGAAATGGGAGGGCAGCAATACAAACTAGTCTCCACATTTGAGGATGCTGTGGGAAAGAGCCATTCTTGGAGTCTGCGGGATGCAGATCCGCATTCTTCCGCCTTGAAGATCGATGCCGTTTTAGAGCTGTTGTCTACATTGAAGATTTTTGAAAAAGACGGGATTCGCCGTTTTGTTAAACTGGAAAATTCGGAGATCGACAATTGCACACGCTATCTCAAGATCAAAAAAGGGGAGATCGTTGAGGAATCAGAGGTGCAGATTCCTGTTGAACCGACTGTCTCGATGGCCGATTTGATGAACCTGAGTGTGGATGAAAAACTAGAACTCGCGAAACAACTGTTGCCAGAAGGTATCGTTTTAACAGATATGCGTGGAGACGACCGCGAAAATCCGCAGCCAGAGATTCCGACGCCTACCGCAGCGGAAGAATGTCCGCCAGCCAATGACGAGGATCGCTCTAAAGCCCGCGAAGAACGAAAAGAAAAAACAACGAACACGCCTGCACCGGAGCAGTCATTGGCACTTTCTGCGGAAAAGAAACCCTATATCGACTTCCGAAAACCAAAAAGTGAAAAGCAAAAAAATCGTGAACGGAAAGACGAACTCTATAAACAGACGAAAAAGGGAAAGAGCCATTCAAGGAAAAAGAAAAAACGGTGAGGTAAAGGACGAGACGGACTGAATCTTGTAAAAGGGTAGAAAGCCGTATTTTTGCCCCTATTTGTCAGCCGTAAAAACTAAAAACTGTGTCGTTACGACAATGAACCAAAACTATTGAAATAAAAAAGATCCCTTCGAGTTGAAGCAGCTATGTACACCGAAGACGCCATTCTAAATCTGAGATCAGTAGAAAGAGCTATTAAGACAATGCGGTAGAGGGTATAATTTAAGATAGGCAGGAATTTTAAACTAGGGGAAAGTAAATAATTTTAAATCGCGTCCTACGGCCAATCAGCCGACGAGCCTAAATCTAAAAACAAAGGAACACCAGTTTTTTCTTACTTAACTAAAAGTGGTTTTATTCAAAAAAGTTCCCAACTTAGGCAATGCCATAAAATCGCTACTGCTTAAGACAGCCCAAAACGAAGTATACGCATGAAGGTCTACAATACTTTATGGACATTAAAATGGATGGAAGAGCAATTTTGTCGGCGGATAGATTCTCCGTTGGATCGTGAGTTGTTTTGGCTTTGGCCAGATAGTTATCACTATCTGTAGGAGAAAGAGATGCTTGATTTCGGTCGTTACGCGTTTTTTACGTTTGAAATACCCGCCCATTATTATAAAAAGGCTATTTTGTGGTCAGATTTTTATCAGTGGCATCTTGTATTAAATCGGTTATGGGAGAATGAACCTGATGAATCTGATCGGTATGAACGCATTTTTCAATTGAAAAGAAATGAGAAACCTGGAGCGATACAAGGAATAACCACAAGACTACACAAAGATTGGGTCAAAAAAATCACTTAGGAGGCCATCATGGAAAAGTCAGCTATTCAACAACGAATGGAAACGTTTAAAGCTTTTGGTGCTGCGTTGAAAGGTGCGACGGTGTATTATCGAGAGGATTGGGGCGTGCTTTATTTTGATTTGAGAGGCAAGATGTTTGGGTTGATGACCGAGCAAGCGACGGAGGAGACGATCATTACCTTGAAAAATCTACCTGAAAAAAACGAAGAGCTACGGGAGATGTATCCGGGTGTTGTGATTCCGGGTTATTATACCAACAAAAATCATTGGAACTCGATCAAGGTAGCCAGCGATGAACTAAACGATGACACGATCAAGCAGCTTATCGAGACGTCGTACCGTTTGGTGTATCAGAAGCTGACGAAGAAGGAAAAAGCGGAGATTGACGCGTAAAAAATGACGCTGCTTAATTAAGCAGCGTCATTTTCATTCTTTTTTTCGGACCAATGCAAGGCAAGGTAATAGCCTGTGATACCCATACCAATCAAGAAACAGGCGGCATCGAAACTGTTCAAAGCGGGTTTGAAGAGCGCATAGAGGACCACGACGATCAGCCAGTTCAGGATACTCCATAACACATTTGTGGAGGCAGAGGCGGATTTTTTCCATGGGACATCCCATTTTTCACCGGTAATCCCTTTAACAAAATGAGGGACTCCGTTCGCAAACAGCATACCCAAGATGATACATATAATTGAATCCATCGGAATCTTCTCCTTTTTACGTGTTCAATCTGTAGTATACCTCTTTCCGGCTTTTTTTTCTCGTGATTTTGAAAGAAATTCTTTTGGAATGAGCAGAGGATTTAACAGCAAGGAGAGGGAGGTGTTAAGGTAGATACGTACAATCAGTGAACGGAATGAATGAGAATGTTTGTAACACAAGGAGGAATTTATCGATGAAAGCACCATTGATTACTATGAATGACGGCCATCAGATACCAGCAGTTGGCTTAGGAACATTTCAGATTCGCGGTGGCGTAGGGGTCGATCAAGTATTGACGGCTATCCAGGATGGGTATCGCTTGTTGGACACCTCTACAAACTATGATAGTGAAGGCGTCGTGGGAGAAGCGATTCGTCGTTCGGGGCTTCCTCGCTCGGAATTTTTTGTGACGACCAAGCTTCCAGGAAAGTACCATGCTTACGAAGATGCGTTAATGATGATTCAAGAATCGCTTTTTCGGATGGGGCTAGACTATTTTGATCTGTACTTGATTCACTGGCCTTTGCCAAAACGCGGGCTGTATGTGGAGGCTTGGCAAGCATTAGTGCGTGCTCAAAAGCTGGGCTTGATCCGTTCTATCGGCGTTTCGAACTTTGAACCGGAGCATTTAGATACAATCATCGAAGAAACCGGTGTTACGCCTGCGGTCAACCAAATCGAGATCCATCCTTATTGGGTGCAGGAGCGCATGCTGAAGGCAAACAAGGAGCGGGGCATCTTAACGGAGGCGTGGAGTCCGCTTGGCCGCGGCAATGACGCGCTGAAGAAAACCGTCATTGCGGAGCTTGCTGAAAAACATGGAAAGACACCGGCCCAAATTATTTTGCGCTGGCACGCAGAACGGGGCATCCTTCCTATTCCAAAATCCCGCAACCTGATCCATCAACGGGAAAATCTGGCTATTTTCGATTTTGAATTGACGCAAGAAGAAGTGGGTCGGATCAATTTACTGGAAAAAGCAGATGGACGAATCGATGACCAAGACCCAAATGAATACGAAGAGTTTGAGTAGTATAGAGGCAGTGGAAAATCCATAGTTAACTAAAAAATAATCAGTTATAAAATTTTTGTTCGAAAAAAAATCTGATTATATGAGTCATTAATATTTTTATTCAAAAACGTTTTCAATTGTGGCATACTAAAAAGGAAGAGTATGCTGCAAGGGGGACGCAATGAAGAAAATCGTGTTACTAGTTGGAGTGGTGGTGGCGGCGTTTTTGATTTTTCAGGTCACGCAAAAGGGCGAAGTAGAAGAAACGGCTGTTCCAAAGGCAGCGACTTCGCAGCCAACCGAGCGCAGTGAGGCAACCTGTACGAATCGTGACTTGAACGAGCTGGATCAAGTGACCTATTCGCATCACAAAGAGTTGATGGAGGACTTGACGGGCGAAGGGGAACGTGTGAGGAAATCAACGCAAAAGGTCTTTGTAGGCGCAAGCTTAAACGAAGATGGCCGCTCTTGGTCAGGATATTTCGAAAAGTAAAACCGTTTTGATCGGATGGATCGAAACGGTTTTTTTCTGTTAAAGATTTACCTGACGGAAGCGGCGGACAGAGACGCGATAGGTCCCCCACATCATGACGACGTAAATCAGTATTCCAGCAGCTAAAATAGGCAACTGTCTGAGTTGTCCTTTAAGGGTAACGTCCTCTAGCCACGCAAGCGTTGGAAAATGGACCAGCGCCTCTACGATCATGGCGAGGATCGTTGCTGGGATCAGGCCCTTTAGGAAAGAGATCCCTACTTTATATGCAGTCTTGAAATAGCTTGTTAAAAAGAGAAAATTGAAGCAGGCAAAAAGGATCAGTCCGAATCCATAAAAAGCCGTATTTGCTTCGATGCCTACTGGATTGGGGTGGGACAAGAGCTGCAATCGCAAAAAGGCAAAGGGGATAGAGAGCACGATCGTCAACAGTTGGGAGACCAGCAGGACCAGCCATTTTCCCAAAACGACTTCTGAGCGCTTTAACGGAAGCAGTGCAGAGTAGTAGATGTCGTTGGTTTCTCGGGTATACATCAAATTTACGAAGTTCCCGATCAGACTAAAGAGAAAGACCATCGTATACGGGTATGCGGGAACCAATACCAGCGGCCCCATCAGTGAAAAGATAAACAAATTGGGATGTGCAGCTAACCGAATCTCTTTATATAGTAAGTTAGAAATCATAGTGTTTTTCCTCCATCCGAACCATAATCGCTTCCAACGTAAGGTCTCCGACATCCTCGGGGCGTTTTAGCGTTTGAAAAGACGCAATAAACTCTTTTTTCGGCGCGGCTTTGACCAGTACTCCTTCTTTAATGTAAATGATCGTATCAGCGCATTTTTCTAGATCTGAAGTAATGTGGGTAGAGAATAAAATGCTTTTTCCCCCGTCTTTGACGATCTGCTGAAAAATCGCTAGCAGCTCTTCGCGAGATACAGGATCGAGTCCGCTGGTAGGTTCGTCAAAAATAAAGAGCGTCGCTTGATGGGAGAGCGCCAGGGCAATTGAGTACTTTACCCGCATCCCGGCGGAAAGCTCCTTGATTTTTTTCGTTGGCTCCAAAGAAAAGAGCGTCAAGAATTTTTGATAAGCGGCTTCGTCCCAATCAGTATAGAATCTTTTTGTAACAGCTGTGATATCGCTGATTTTCTTTTCTTTATAAAAATCAATGCCGCCTAGAACGACCCCGATTTTCTGTTTGCAGGCACGTTCGTTTTCCAAAAAGAGCTGCTCGAACATCGTTACTTTCCCGTGATCTACAGGGATCAAATTCAGCAAGGCTTTTAAAATCGTGGTTTTCCCCGCACCGTTGACACCGATCAACCCAACGATCTCCCCTTTTGGGATATGGAAGCTGACATTGTTCAATGAAAACGTAGGATACTTTTTTGAGAGCTCCGAAACTTCCAACAGATTCATCAAGCATCCTCCTCCTTTGGTTCAAAGATCGTTTCCATCATATTCCCAGTCATTTGCATGAAGGTCGTGCTGTCGATCAAAGCGATGCCCTTGGAGGCAGGGTTCGTGTCCCCAAGAACGACCAGCGTGTCGCCAGTCTGGATATTGAACAGGTCTCGGGCTTTTTTAGGCAAAACGAGCTGACCGCGGGCACCGACGGGAACGATCCCGAAGATGTGCTTGCCTGCCGGACCGATGGGCAGACCTTCCTCCTCCTGGTTGTGCCGGATCAGATCGGTCAAAGTAACGTCGTAGAGACTGGCAAGCGCATCGCATTTCAAAATATCTGGTAAAGAATCCCCATTCTCCCATTTCGCAACGGCTTGACGCGAGACCTCCAAGCGTTCGGCCACATATTCCAATGACCACTTGTTTCGATTTCTTAAGGACCGCAAGTTGTTCGCGATCGGATTTTTCTGATTTTTCATTTTTTTCATCCCCCTTTGATTCCACTTTAGCGTAGAGGTCAGGAAAAGGAAATAAACCTTTTGTAACAAAATTGGTTCGGTTTCGTTGCAGTGAATAAAATTAAGCCGCCTTAATTTATGAAAGCATAAATGTTGTGTTTTCAGAAAACGGAGTCATAATGGTGGAGAAAGAAGGGATAGGCATGAAAAATCAAGAGAATCGCCATGAGGCAGAGAAGCGTTTTGTAAGTGATCACTTTTTCGAAAAAGGACATTGGTGGAACAAATTCTATATTGGTCTACTGACGATCGTTGGTTGGATTGCTGTATCGATCCCTATCTATTGGACCGTCTCATCCACACTTTTAAAGAATGATTCGGCGTTTTACCATGTGTGGAATGATCGTGCTGGAGAAGCCATCTATTATCATACCGGGTTTCAATTTCTTGTTTCATTAGGCATTATCATTCTGGGCGTATTTTTTCTGACAGTGCGAAACAATCATCGAATCACGCACCATGAAAAAGTAGAAAAATTGTATGATGAGGAAGGCTTGCAGACTCGAAAGGCGGCGTTGGATGCCTTCTATACAGAACGCTTTGGCTCGGAGGCGCTTCGTCACGAGGTGCGCTATTATTCTGTCCCAGAGGATAAAAATCTAGCAGATGACACAATACGTGAACGTTATAAGGAGGCAGAGTAAGATGGCGATTGATACAGGGTACCCCGTTTTAAGTGCAGTGTTGAATGTCCTGTTGTTTATTTTAGTCAGTTACCCTGTTCTCGGCGCCTTTGTTTGGCTGATCGAAGTCATTTTTTACCGAGTGCTCTTTCGTCATAAAAAGACGACGTTCGAAGAGATTCCCGTCTCTGAGGAACCCTTTGTTACGATCATGGTGCCTGCGCACAATGAAGAAGTGGTGATCGAGGAGACGCTAACGTATTTATTGAATGAACTGAACTACCACAATTATGAAGTGCTCGTGACAGACGACGGATCGACCGATCAGACACCTGAAATATTGGCGCGTCTGCAAAAAAACTATTCTCGGTTGCGGGTTCTGCGAATCGAGAAAAACAAAGGAAAAGCCCATGCCTTCAACATCGGAGTAGGTTTTGCGAAGGGTGAATACATATTAAGCAACGATGCTGACACGATCCCAGAGGCGGATGCACTTTGGAAATACATGAATTATTTCATGACCGAAGCAGATCAAAACGTGGCGGCAGTAACAGGCAATATGGATGTTCAAAATCGCTCGAAGATCATTGAAAAGGCGCAGACAGTTGAATTTTCCAGCATCGTCGGAGTGATCAAACGCGGGCAGCTCGGTACATTAGGAACGATGTATGCCTATAGCGGTGCGAATACGATGTACCGGAAAGATGCGTTGATCGATGTCGGCCTGTTTCGCCAAGACCGGGCAACAGAGGACATCAGTATTGCGTGGGATCAACAATTAAACGGTTGGATTCCGACCTTTGCACCAGATATCATGTTTTTC
The DNA here is from genome assembly GCF_051715125.1 of Enterococcus sp. AZ048. Taxonomy (NCBI): domain Bacteria; kingdom Bacillati; phylum Bacillota; class Bacilli; order Lactobacillales; family Enterococcaceae; genus Enterococcus; species Enterococcus sp. AZ048. Next base: position 129,771 of record NZ_JBIOTD010000001.1, read on the forward strand.
ATGGGGGTGCCCAACACCTTGAAGATGCTCTATCGGCAACGGAAACGTTGGGCAAAAGGCGGTACAGAAGTGTGGTTGACGAACATGAAGAAGGTGCCGCTGCATCCCATCAAATATTTTGAACAGTTTTTACTGTTCATTGACCAAACCTTCAGTATTTTTTGGAGTTTGTATTACTGGGTATTTTTAGCGGTCTTTCTAGGAACGATGCTCCATGCGTTTGTCTTGGGAGACTACGATCGAATCTTCCATATGCTGGCGCTGTCCTTTATCTTTGTGAATTTTGAGATGCTGGCAGGGTTCATGCAAGTGGCCGCAGCACTGATCATTGATGACAGTGGGCGAAAATTGAAATACCTGATTTTTGCGCCATTCTATATGTTGATCTATTGGATGATGAATGTGCTGACGATCGCGACGACCTTCATCCCGGCTATCAAAACAATTTTAGGATTCGGCACAGGGACGTGGGTCAGCCCGACCCGTGTTTCGATCAGTAAGGAATAACAATATTCGTTTAAACTTCGCGTAAACTCGCGGAGTTTTTTTATTGGAAAGCGTATTAAACGACGAAAAAAAAGATACAAAGTATAATGAAATAATTGATATAATCAATATGTTGATTTCTAAATGAAAGTTGTCAATTGAAGTATAGAATGAGGAAAGGGATGTTCAAATGAAAAAGCGTGTATTACTGGTTTGTTTGGTTACCTTATCAGCCTTTGCCGCACCAACGGTCATCCAAGCTGAAGATGCTGCGCAAACGAGCCTATCGGAAATACCTTCTGCACCGAGTGAGAGTGACACTTCCGAAAGCGCTATCCAACCGGCTGAAGGGGAACGCACTGTGCAGAGCGCACCAGCGTCTCAAGAGCCAGAGACAGCTGCGGAAACTCAGACCGCCGTGGTCAACGGGGAAGTCGTGGAAGTGGAGCCGCCGCATAAAGACGGACAAGATGAAGCGAATGCGACGCAAGCACCGAAGGAGGAGCTGCGAGAAGGCAATGCCCGATCTTTCCGCGCCGCTGTGGCATCGGTTCCCATGTACCGTCTGTACAATCCAAACAGCGGGGAGCATTTTTACACGAAGACAACCAGTGAACGGGACCATTTGCGTTCTGTGGGCTGGCGGTATGAAGGGATCGGCTGGCAAGCGCCGACTGGCGGAAATCCCGTGTATCGACTCTACAATCCAAACGCTGGAGACCATCACTACACCTTGCTCGCCAGCGAACGAGATCATTTGAAAAAAGTAGGTTGGCGTGACGAGGGAATCTCTTGGTATTCACCAAGCTCAGGGATTCCATTGTATCGGCTGTACAATCCAAATGCGCGATCAGGAGCGCATCATTATACCCCCATCACTTCGGAACGGGACAATCTAAAACGAGCGGGTTGGCGTGACGAAGGAATTGCTTGGTACGCGGTCAGCGGCGGTGAACAAAGTCATGAAGACTATCGCTTATTGGGTGTGAAGAATTACAATCAATATGCCTTGGGAGCACCTAGCGGCTGTGAAGGCGCGTCCTTGCTTCAAGCTTTGCAATACAAAGGCAAGCTAGGCGGCTGGAGCCTGCGTTCGTTTTTGAACACGATTCCGAAATCACCGAATGGGAATCCGAACAACGGTTTTGTAGGATCTCCGTTTGTTGAAAATTCCTATACGTATTCAGCGATCTATCCAGCACCGTTAACGAGCTGGGGACAAAAATATGGGAACGTCCAAAACATTTCAGGCAGTTCAATGAATACATTGATCAACGAAGTCAAAAATGGCAATCCCGTAGTGGCGTGGGTGACGATCAACTTCCAACCGATCCGTTGGGGGAATTGGAACTTCGGTGTCGCTGCCAACAACAACCATGCAGTTACGCTAGACGGCTACAACAAGGCGGGCAACCAAGTCCATGTGTCCGATCCGATCAGCGGCTCTTACTGGGTGAACCGTACGACCTTTGAAAATATCTACAATGCAAGAAAATACGCAGTAGTGGTTCGATAATCCTGGACAAACAAAAAAAGCGGCGCGCGCCGCTTTTTTTGTTGTTTAGCCTCCACCCATCAAGAAATCGAGGATGTTCCAGCCATCTGACGTTTCCCCACGATAAAGCTCTGTAAATCCACATGTTTTACAACTGATCGTAATAAACTTTTTATTTTGGACATCAAAAATCTTCGCAAAATTCCCACCCGTTGCTTGGAACTGATCGGATAGATAATGCTGCCCCCCACACTTCTCACAAACATATTGTTTTCTTTCCATTTTTATCACACTCCTTTTAGGTTGGCGCCTGTATGTTCAAGCAGTATACGACCGAACACCGTGTATGAATCAGGCCATTTTTCGTAGTCCGTATTTTTTATCGCCTGTGAAAGGTTCGATGCGCATTCCTTCTATTGCTTTAAATTATAGGGAAGTCTTGGACCCGCTTCATCCGTCTTTAGCAGTATCTATCAAATTCTTTTTTGACAAAACAGCAGTTATCTGGTTAAATAAGAACATACGTTCGTATCGTGTGGAGCGATTCCGCGACTACGAATAAGGAGTGATTTTCGATGGAACTGGAAAGAAAAATAGAAATTTTAGCGGAGTCTGCGAAATATGATGTTTCTTGTTCCAGCAGCGGCGTGGAGAACAATACCCGATCAGGAACAGTCGGCAGTACGGCGGTATCCGGGATCTGCCATTCCTTTACCCCCGACGGCCGATGCGTCTCGTTATTAAAATTATTATTTACGAACGCGTGTATTTTTGACTGTCACTATTGCATCAATCGTAAATCCAATGCGATTCCGCGGGCGACGTTCACCCCGCAGGAAGTGGCGGATCTAACGATGGATTTTTATATGCGCAATTATATCGAGGGCTTGTTTTTAAGTTCAGCGATCATAAAGAATGCGGACTATACGTGCGAGCTTTTGATCAAGACCTTGAAAATTTTGCGTGAAGAAAAAGGCTTTCGCGGCTACATCCATGTCAAGGCGATACCTGGCGCGGATGAAAAATTGATCGAGCAACTGGGCTTTCTGGCGGATCGGATGAGCGTCAATGTTGAACTGCCTTCCCGCGAGAGCTTGAAGTTACTGGCGCCGGACAAAGACCCGTTTGACTTATATAAACCAATGAAGCAAATCACGACGGTAAAAAAAGAACAGGAATTTTTGCCAGCGGTTCGACGCGGTCCAAGCTTTGTCCCCGCCGGTCAGTCTACGCAGATGATCATCGGGGCCAGCCCTGAGAGTGACCGTTCGATCGTGAAAATCTCAGAGAATTTGTATCAGAAGTATCAATTGAAACGGGTCTATTATTCGGCGTATATCCCAGTCAATCAGGACAATTTATTGCCTGCTGTGACGACAGAGCCGCCATTGCTGCGGGAGCATCGCTTGTATCAGGCAGATTGGCTGCTTCGCTACTACAAATTCACAGCGGATGAGATTCTGTCAGAAGACAAGCCGAACTTTAATCTTTACCTTGATCCGAAAGCCAATTGGGCGGTCCAAAACTATCAGCGCTTCCCCGTAGATGTCCAGACCGCCACCTATGATGATTTACTGAGGGTCCCCGGGATCGGACCGAAAAGTGCGCAAAATATCGTCAAAGCACGAAAGTATTATCGGCTGCATCTGACGGATTTAAAAAAACTAGGCATCGTGATCAAACGGGCACAGTATTTTATCGCCTGCAACCATGAGACACCTGCCGGTTTGATCAAGGACCCTGAGTGGATCATCGCTTCGTTGATTTCTTCAAAGCAATACAATGTACTGAAAAAACAAAACACACAATCCACGAGTGAACAACTGTCGCTCTTTGATGTGGAGCGGTTTGAACATGCGAAAAGTAGGTGACGTCCATGCGCGAGTCAGCAGAACATTGGGAATATGATGGCAGCTTCCTTGGATTTATGACGATCGTGGATCGTAGTTTTCGTGAGAAGCAGTTTCCGGCAGTGATTTTATCGCCGGAAACTGCGGTGGAAAGTTTGTTTTTAACGGAATGGGTAAAGACAGATCCGATTCGCGGCGAGAAAATTTACCGTCGTTTGCGGCAGCGAGTGAGACCGGAAAATTTTTTGTTCATTCAAAATGGGTTTTATGCCACGCTTGAAGGCAAAGAACGTTATTTATTGGATGCCATCGAAATTGCGTTGCAAACCAAAGACCTATTGGAAAATCATTTGGGGCATCCATCCGTCTTGGCATTGCGGAAAAGCATTCGAACACTGCTGGGAGAAAACCACGCCTTGACCGGCTTTGTTCGTTTTGAATACGTCGGTGAGGTGCTATTCAGTAAAATCGCCCCGAAGCACTATGTGATGCCGTACCTTTGCCCCCACTTTGCGGAGCGTTATCCGCAGGAAAAAATCATGATCTACGACGAGACCCATGAAGTTTTAGGGATCATCGATCATGGCAGTATCCACCTCATGGAAAACACCACCTGTCCAGAATTTTCTGAAGCAGGCGACGAACAGGCCATTCAACACCAATGGAAGACATTCTTACAGGCGGTCACGATTGAGGCGCGGGCAAATTATAGAGCCCAGCGGAATCATTTGCCGTTGCGGTTCCGCGGGAATATGACAGAATTTAAAACGTAGCTGCTGGTTATGGATAGATTTTTTTGAACAGTTTCAGAGGTCAAACGGGCCAGTTTTTCTCCTTGGATCAGCTTTCGACAGCTACTGAAACAATAAGTAAGGTTCCTAAGAGCTTTGCGTTCATGATTTTTTGATTCTGCTTTATAATGGGAACTATTAGGAAGCGAGTGAATCACATGGAAGAGAAAAAAACGCAAGGATCAATGGCGGTCCTGGCGGCGCTATTTGCCAACGTGCTGGTGGCGGTCAGCAAGTTTATCGGCTACATGCTCAGCGGCAGTGCAGCAATGATGAATGAAAGCATTCATAGTGTAGTAGATTGCAGCAATCAAATCTTACTGTTGTTTGGTGATCGACGGGCCGCTCGCGGGCAAAGTGAGCTGCACCAGTTTGGTGAGGGACGTGCCAAATACTTTTTCAGTACGATCGTTGCTACGATGTTATTTTTTGGTGGGGGTGCATTGGGGATCTGGGAAGCAGTGGAGAAGCTGTTTCATCCCAGTCACGAAGTCGCCAACCCATTGATCGTGTTAGGTATTTTGGTTTTCGGTATTCTCGTCGAAGGCAGTTCGCTGCGTGTGGCGGTGAAAGAAATCCACGAATTAAATACAGAAAAATTGCCATTATTTAAGTTTTTACATGAAAGCCGTCACAGCGAGATCTTGATTATTTTTACGGAGGATTTTTGTGCCGTGATCGGGTTGGTGATCGCGATTATCGGGACGCTGTTGACGATGGTCACTGGGAATCCGATGTTTGATGCATTGAGCGGTCTGCTGATCGGGATGATGCTGCTATTTGCTTCGATCTTTTTGGCTCGGGAGTTTTACAGCTTGATCATAGGAGAAAGTGTCTCTAAAAATGACTTGCTGAAAATCCAAGATGCCTTTAAACGCGACGAAGTAAAAAAAGTGATCGACATTAAAACGGTCCATTTAGGTCCAACAGAAGTCATGATCGCCGCCAAGATCGACATCGCCGATTCCTACGAAGGCGTGAGTTATGATATCGTCAATCAAATCGAACGAGTGATTCGCCGAGCCTTGCCGGATAAGAAGGCGTATATTTACATCGAAACCGACGAATTCGATCCAGATTACGATCGCAAACGTCAAAACCAATCGGACACATAACCCTGTGCCCGATTTTTTGCCAGTTCTACTTCCTGCTTCAGCAGGTTTAGTAGAATGGTATGCGTGATGAGAATAGAGCTCATTTTTTCTCAGGAAAAATGACTACCTCGAGCAGGAAATAGCGGCCAGTTCTACTTCCTGCTTCAGCAGGTTAGTAGAATGGTATGCGTGATGAGAATAGGGCTCATTTTTTCTCAGGAAAAATGACTACCTCAGGTCTGGAAATAGCGGCCAGTTCTACTTCCTGCTTCAGCAGGTTTAGTAGAATGGTATGCGTGATGAGAATAGGGCTCATTTTTTCTCAGGAAAAATGACTACCTCAGGTCTGGAAATAGCGGCCAGTTCTACTTCCTGCTTTAGCAGGTTAATAGGTATACAACGATAACTTTATTTAAAGGGAGGGTCAATAAGATGTCTTCACTGCGTTTTTTCTTCACCTATTCACGAGAGTTTCTGCGTCATTGGGGGAGCTATATCCTTTTGATTGTTGGAACGAATATTGTTTTAGAGATGTTGGCGATCCCGCTTTTTCAGTTTCTAACGGCATTCATTTTGAAACAGGGAGAGATCCCGTATGTTTCTAACACGAATATTGTCACGATAATCACCCAGCATCCCGCTGTTTTGATTGCTCTGCTATTGTTGCTGGCAGTCATATTGACGGTGATTTTCTTGCAGTTTACGTTCCAGTTGTTTGGGATCAAAAGCATCCAAACAAAAGAGGACCGCTCGTTATGGGAGATTTTTAAGCAATCACTTTACCATATGCGGCATTTGCGTCCGACAACATTCTTTTTCTTCCTATTTTATTTTGTATTGATCCTTCCCTTTGCCAATGCCATTTTCCGTACTCCGTTGTTGAGCAAAGTAACGATCCCGGTTTTTATAATAGAGTATTTGAATGAGCATCTGACCTTCCTTCTATTATTAATGGTTCTTTCGTTGCTCGTGTCCTATATTGGGATTCGGTTATTGTTTGTCCTTCCCCTGATGATTTTTTCGGATGCCGCTCCTAAAGAAGCCGTGCGCAAAAGTTTAGAGTTGACGCATCATCGGTTTTGGCACTATGCATGGCGTATCTTTCTTTTGACCACCTTTTTATCCATTGTTTCTTTTGTAGGGTACGGGGCAAGTTACGTGTTGCAAGTGCTGCTGGATCTATTTCCGCGTCCGATTCCTGCGATCGGGGCAATGGTCACATTAACGAGCATCCAATTTTTCAGTCAATTGATGCTGGCTTGGGCGACGGTGCTGTATTTCAGTGTTCTAGTCCAAAAATTCTTTCCGCTGGTGATCAGCGGGGAACGGCCATTGCGTATGATCCGTCCCAGCTTGTGGACGCGAATCGCTGCGGCAGCGCTATGTGTATTTTTTGGCGGGTCGATCCTGTTTAGCAATGTCATGTATTTGACGGGGCTGGAGGATTCCACGCCGTTTACCATTTCCCATCGAGGGGTCGATAATGGCAATGGCGTACAGAACACGATCCCCGCGATGGCGGCTACGATCAAAGAAAAGCCGGACTACATCGAGATGGATATTCAAGAAACCAAGGACCGTCAATTTGTCGTGTTCCATGATAAAAATCTGAAAAATCTCACGGGAAGAGACCGGACGACTCATGAAATGACCTTGATCGAGCTGCAAGATCTGCAAGCGGTGGAGAACGGTCATGTGGCGCCTGTGGCAAGTTTTGATGATTATTTGGCTTTTGCGAATGAGCACCATCAAAAACTGCTGATCGAGATCAAAACGAACGCTGATGATTCCGAAGACATGGTGGATCACTTCATCGAGAAGTACCAGCAGACTATTTTAGCTAATCATCACCGTATCCATTCTTTGGATTACAATGTGGTAAAAGCGTTGAAAGACAAGGCACCAAAGTTGTATGTCAGTTATATCTTGCCTTATAATTTAGTCTTCCCGCAGACACCGGCAAATGCCTATACGATGGAGGAAACGACGTTGACCAGCGATTTTGTTCAACGAGCCCATCAAGAGGATAAGGAAGTGTATGCGTGGACAGTCAATAACGCTGATGCCATGGATCGAATGGTCTCGCTGAACGTCAACGGGATCGTGACCGATGACCTCAAGACGCTGCAGGAGCAAATTAAGACCTATGAGGAAAATCCCTCGTATGCCAAACGAATCGAGATGTACATCAATCGATTGCCGGCGCTGGATCAGCGGATCAGTGAAAATTAATCTAGTACAAGAAAAAATCATTAAATTTCCATAGAGTTTTCGCAAAAGATTTTCTAACAGCCGCCTGCTCTATGGTAGAATAGCAATATATTTCACAAAGGAAATTCGACCTGTCATGCGGGTGTTGTCGAAGAATTTGTCTGTCTCAGAACGGTTTCGACAGAGGCAGATGCAAGAGGACACGCAGGAGTCGGCGGATCTCCAGGTTGAAAAATTCTTTAAATAGGAAGTAAAAAAAGGGGTTTACGATGAGCAAACGTGGTTTTGAAGTAATTAAAGCGTATCAAGATAAGGCGATCCATTTGCCAAAACGAGCAACAAAGAACGCCGCAGGCTATGATTTTGAAGCTGGAGAAGATGTCGTGATCCCAGCGATTTGGAAGCAAGTGATCGCACACTTTACCAAAGGTGCAGAAGCATCAGAAAAAATCGTGAAACCCGTGCTTGTCCCAACAGGAATCAAGGCATATATGGGAGAAGATGAATACTTGCAGCTTGCCAATCGTTCAAGCAATCCGTTGAAACGATTCATTACATTAAGTAACGGGATCGGCGTGATCGACAGCGATTACTACAATAATCCAGACAACGAAGGCCATATCATGTTCCAATTTTCAAACTTCGGCTTGACGGATATCACGATCAAAAAAGGTGAACGAATCGGGCAAGGAATTTTCTTACCGTTTCTTAAAGCAGACAATGATGATGCAGATACAGAACGTAAAGGCGGATTTGGTTCGTCAGGAAAACAATAAATAAATTAAACGAGTGAGGCGAATGTTTTGGCAAAAAAATCCAAGACACAGTTTATCTGTCAGGAATGTGGGTATGTTTCGCCTAAATATTTAGGTCGGTGCCCGAGTTGCGGCAATTGGAATACGATGGTGGAGGAAGTGGAACCCAATCACCCTGAAGACCGAAGAAATCGTGTCAGTCTAACGGGAGAACGTGCGACTCCGACCAAGTTAAAAGATGTCGTCTTTAAAAAAGAAACGCGGATTCAAACAGAATTAGCAGAATTGAATCGGGTTTTAGGCGGCGGCGTCGTTCCAGGGTCCTTGGTTTTGATCGGCGGAGATCCTGGGATCGGAAAGTCGACCTTGCTGCTGCAAGTTTCGCATCAATTAGCGGCGACGGGGGGCAATGTGCTATACGTCTCGGGGGAAGAAAGCGCGCAGCAGATCAAGCTGCGGGCAGAACGCCTAGGGTCAAGCGACACGGATTTCTACCTATATGCAGAGACAGACATGGGAGAGATCAGTCGAACGATCGAGAATTTGAAGCCTGACTATGTAATCATCGACTCGATCCAAACCATGACCCAACCGGACATTACGAGTGTGGCAGGCTCGGTCAGTCAGGTTCGTGAAACGACAGCCGAATTATTGAAGCTGGCGAAAACGAACGGGATCGCCATTTTTATCGTTGGTCACGTTACAAAAGAAGGAAATATCGCCGGTCCGCGTATGTTGGAGCATATGGTAGATACAGTGCTGTATTTCGAGGGGGAGAAGCACCACAGCTTCCGTATCCTGCGAGCAGTCAAGAACCGTTTTGGCTCGACCAACGAGATCGGGATCTTTGAAATGCGGGAGCGCGGCCTGGTAGAAGTCGCGAATCCCTCTCAAGTGTTCTTAGAGGAGCGCTTGGAGGGGGCGACTGGATCAGCGATCGTTGTTGCGATGGAAGGCAGCCGGCCCATTTTGGTCGAAGTGCAAGCCTTAGTCACACCCACGGTTTTCGGCAATGCCAAGCGAACGACGACGGGTCTGGATTTCAACCGCGTGTCGTTGATCATGGCTGTTTTAGAAAAACGTGCCGGACTGCTGCTGCAAAATCAGGATGCCTATTTGAAGGCAGCCGGCGGCGTAAAATTAAATGAGCCCGCGATCGATTTAGCGGTAGCGATCGCCATTGCTTCCAGCTACAAAGAAAATGGAACGGAAGCGACAGAGTGCTTTATCGGCGAAATTGGTCTGACTGGTGAGATTCGTCGGGTCAACAGCATCGAGCAGCGAGTAAAAGAAGCCGGCAAATTAGGATTTAAAAAAATCTATCTGCCTAAAAATAATATGGGCGATTGGAAGCCGCCGAAAGGGATCGAATTGATTCCCGTGGCGACGCTAGGAGAAACATTAAGAAAAGTATTCCGTTAATAAGCGGCAGTGCCGGCAACCATTCCGGCACGCCCTTTAACTAAAAGTTTTACAAATACAAGGAATAGAATTTAGGAGGGATGGCATGCAAAAACGTGTGTTAACAATAATCATCGCGTTGATCGGGATCAGCTTAGGGATCACATTTTTACCTGTGGCATGGCTGGCGATCGGTTATCAAGACAACATGTGGTTGAATAATTCATTTACGAATGGCCTAATCGGTGCAATTATTTTTTATATTATTTCTTTGGCGATCGTAGAACCAATCACAGTTGGTGTAAAAAAAATCGAGAAACAATTAAATGAATTGAGTTTGACGTATATCTTATTCGGAGTGGTCGGTGCGATCTTAGGACTGACGCTGGGATTGATCGGGACAACACCCCTGTATCAAATTCCGATTCCGTTTATCAACAGCGCCTTACCGATCTTGATCATGCTTCTATTAGGATACCTAGGTTTCCGAATGGGAACGACACGGATCGATGAGTTGAAGAAATTTTTCGGCGGCAGAAGCAAAAAAGCCGAGTCGAATGAAGGCGAAGTGCTTGAGCGCAAGGCCGACGATCATTTCCATAAATATAAGATCTTAGATACGAGCGTGATCATTGACGGGCGGATCTATGACATCGCAAAGACAGGATTTTTGGAAGGCGTTTTGATGATTCCGAATTTCGTGCTGTATGAATTGCAATACATTGCTGATTCTGGAGATAGTTTGAAACGAGTGCGTGGGCGTCGCGGACTGGATATTTTGAATTCGCTGCAAAAAGAAGAAGGCATCTCAGTTGAGATGTACGATGGCGACTTTGAAGATATCAGCGAAGTGGACAGCAAGCTGATCAAATTGGCGAAGCTGTTAGATGGCGTGATCGTTACGAATGACTACAATCTAAACAAAGTTTCTGAGTTCCAAAACGTGGCGGTCTTGAATATCAATGCCTTAGCAAATGCCGTCAAGCCAGTCGTGATCCCAGGCGAGAACATGAACGTTTTAGTGGTAAAAGCTGGAACGGAGCGCCAACAAGGGGTGGCGTATTTGGATGATGGAACGATGGTCGTTGTCGAAGACGGTCAGCATTATATGAACGAACACATCGAAGTGGTCGTAACGAGTGCGTTACAGACAGCCGCTGGTCGAATGATTTTTGCAAAACCGGCGCATTCCAGCCGCAACATCAAAGACGATTCACCGAAGGAAAAGTTGGATTATACCAATGACAAGGCAGGGAAATAACAGTCCAGCTTTACTAAACAGTGGATTGATTGTACAATTTGGAGTGAGTAGCAAATGCTTTTCAATTTGCTAAATAAGCGGAAAGAGGAACTAATATATGTCAAAAATTCGTGTGCGCTATGCACCAAGTCCAACAGGACACCTACACATTGGAAATGCGCGAACAGCATTGTTCAACTATCTGTTTGCCCGTCATAACGATGGGGAGTTCATCATTCGGATCGAGGATACTGATTTAAAAAGAAACATCGAGGATGGCGAGAAAAGTCAGTTAGAGAATTTGGCTTGGTTAGGGATCAACTGGGACGAATCACCAGCGAATCCTGGAGAATATGGTCCTTACCGTCAATCTGAGCGTCGTGAAATTTATCAACCCTTGATCGACCAATTACTTGCCAGCAATTTAGCGTATAAATGCTACTGTACATCAGAAGAGCTGGAAGAAGAGCGTGAAGCGCAGCGTGCCCGTGGCGAGATGCCTCATTACTCAGGCAAATGTGCCAATCTGACTCCTGAAGAACAAGCGGAAAAGGAAGCACAAGGGTTAGAACCTGTGATTCGTTTCCGTGTTCCTCGCAACACGAGCTTTGCATTTGATGACATGGTCAAAGGCGAGATCAGTTTTGAATCGGATAACGTCGGCGGCGACTTCATCATTCAAAAACGTGACGGCATGCCAACGTATAATTTTGCGGTAGCAGTGGACGATCATTTGATGAAGATCACTCATGTTTTACGTGGGGATGACCATATCGCCAATACACCAAAACAATTGATGATCTATGATGCTTTCGGATGGCCGCGTCCAACGTTTGGTCATATGACTCTGATCATCAATAGTGAAACAGGTAAAAAATTAAGCAAACGCGATGAAAGCATTTTGCAGTTTATCGAACAATACCGCGAATTGGGCTACTTGCCAGAAGCGATGTTCAACTTTATTACATTATTGGGCTGGTCACCGGTAGGCGAAGACGAAATCTTCTCGCAAGAAGAACTGATCAAGATTTTTGATACCGATCGTTTGAGCAAATCACCAGCAGCATTTGATCCGAAGAAACTTGAATGGGTCAATAACCATTATATTAAAGCGATGGATTTGGATACATTCGCTGAACTATGCTTGCCTTATTTAATCAAGGCTGGTAAAGTCGAAGAAAATCCAACACCTGAACACAAAGAATGGGTAAAACGCGTCGTTAGCCTATACCAACCACAAATGAGCTACGCTGCAGAAATTACGGAAGTATCCAGTCTTTTCTTCCAAGACCATCTAGAGTTGGATGAAGCCGCAAAAGAAGTCTTAGCCGGAGAAGGTGTTCCGACAGTATTAGCGGCATTCAAGGCGCAATTAGAAGCGATGGATACAGTCGATGCTGCCAGCGTCTTAGCAGCGATCAAAGCAGTACAAAAAGAAACAGGCATCAAAGGAAAGAACCTTTGGATGCCGATCCGTGTAGCAGTCAGCGGTGTGACACATGGACCAGAATTGCCAGAAACGGTTGAATTATTAGGCAAAGAAAAAGCCTTATCACATTTAGATCAAGTTATGTAAACACATAGAAGAGAAGAAGTAGCAAGCGGAGATGTTCCAGAGAGATTGCGGATGGTGGAAGCAATCATATCAACGCTTACGAAATGCATCTCCGAGTGGCCTTGGCGACACGTAGTCAAGGACGGTTCACAGACGTTACCTGTTTCAAGGCAGAAATTGCAAACAAAAGTGGGACCACGTAAAAGCGTCTTTTGAGGAAACTCAAAAGACGCTTTTTTTGTCAGTTATGCTTTTTGCAGTATATAAGGTTTGATAGGAATCTATAGATACTTAGCACAATAAGGAACAAGCTGTTTAGCATAATGATAGGCGTGATGAAGATGAAACAAACTTTTTCGCTCTTTGAAAAATGATTGCCTCAAACAGAATTAGCTGTCAGTTTTTCTTCACGCGTTAGCGTGAGTAGCAAATTGTAACTTTGTTGAAGGTTTTAGGAGTTGGGAAACTAAAAATAAAAAAAGGGGTTGAAGTACATGGGATGGTGGCAAGAAGCGATCGAGGCAGCAAAAAGAAATGACCCGGCAGTTCGAACAGGTGCAGAAGTGGTACTTACATATCCGGGAGTGCATGCGTTATTTTTTCATAAGCTCTCACATTTTCTTTATCGGCACCAATGGTTTTTGTTGGCACGAATGCATTCTCAATTTTGGCGGTTTTTGACAGGGATCGAGATTCATCCAGGTGCCAAGATCGCGCCCGGGGTTTTTATTGATCACGGAATGGGTGTCGTGATCGGTGAAACAGCGGAAATTGAGCGGGACGTTGTTTTATTTCATGGGGTGACCTTAGGCGGAACGGGAAAAGACACGGGAAAACGCCATCCGACGGTACGTCGCGGCGCTTTTATCTCGGCGAATGCACAAATATTGGGACCGATTGAAATTGGTGAACGGGTAAAAATTGGCGCTGGTGCTGTCGTTTTGAATAACATACCGGCAGATGCGACTGCGGTAGGGGTACCGGCAAAAGTAGTTAGAATAAAAGGGGAGAAGGTAAAACATGATTAAAATACACAACACAATGACACGAGAAAAAGAGCTTTTTAAACCAATCGAAGAAAATAAAGTCCGTATGTATGTCTGCGGACCTACCGTATATAACTATATCCATATCGGCAATGCCCGCAGTACGATTGCATTTGACGTGATCCGACGTTATTTTGAGTACCGCGGCTATGAAGTGAATTATGTATCGAATTTTACGGATGTCGATGACAAAATCATTAAAGCAGCGAAAGAATTAGCGATCACTGCGCCAGAAGTTGCGGATCGATTCATCGCGGCGTTTGAAGAGGATACGGCAGCATTGAATGTGAAGCCTGCGACTTTGCATCCGCGAGTGATCAATCATATTCCTGATATCATCACGTTCATCGAGGCGTTGGTGGAAAAAGGATACGCTTATGAGGCGAAAGGCGATGTCTATTACCGTACACGCAAATTTGAACATTATGGTGAATTAAGCGACCAATCGATTGATGAGCTAGAAGTCGGAGCGAGTCAGCGTACAGGAGCAGAACAAGCAATCAAGGAAGACCCATTGGATTTTGCGCTATGGAAAAGTGCGAAGCCGGAGGAGATTTCATGGGAATCGCCATGGGGCGAAGGACGTCCGGGCTGGCACATTGAATGCTCGGTCATGGCCACGAAGCATTTAGGGAACACGATCGATATTCATGGCGGCGGTCAAGACTTGGAATTTCCGCATCATGAAAACGAGATCGCACAGAGCGAAGCGAAGACAGGCCAGCGATTTGCCAATTACTGGATGCACAATGGCTATGTGACGATCGGAGAAGACGACGCGAAAATGAGCAAGTCCCTCGGCAATTTCGTAACAGTCCATGATTTAGTCAAAGAGATCGATCCGCAGGTTTTGCGTTTCTTCATGGCAACGACGCAGTACCGTCGTCCGATCCGCTACAGCGAAGCAACGATGAAGGATGCACAGGCGAATCTACAAAAATTACGCACAGCCTTTGAGAACGCAACTTTCCGCCAAGGAACTGCGGAAGCAGCATTAGCGGATGACCCAGAAAAATTGGCTGAATTGGCTGCATTAAAAGCGCGTTTTATTGAAGAGATGGATGATGACTTCAATGCCGCAAATGGGATCACCGTCGTCTATGAAGCCGCAAAATGGTTGAATAATTATAGCGAACAGGAAACGGTCTCGCTAGCCGTATTAACGAATGCGCTAGAAGAATTCACGGAAATGCTGGCGGTCTTCGGGATCGAATTCCAAACAGCCGGATTACTGGACGAAGAAGTGGATCAATTGATCGAAGAACGCAATCAAGCGCGCAAAGACAAAAACTTTGCCCGCAGTGATGAGATCCGTGATCAGTTGAAGGAACAAGGAATTATTTTAGAAGACACCCCTCAAGGCGTCCGTTGGAGACGAGCATAATGATAGATTATAAACAGTTAAACGCACTAGCACTTGCCTATGTTGGCGATGCGATCTATGAAACGTATGTACGGGATTTTCTGGTACGAAACGGTCAGACCCGTCCGAATAAGCTGCACCATATGGCTACACACTATGTTTCCGCTAAGGCTCAAGCAACACTGATCCAAAAAATGATGGATGATGGTATGCTGACAGAAGAAGAACAGGGAATCTATCGCCGTGGACGCAATGCGAAAAGTTATACCTCCGCTAAGAATACGGATATTATGACGTACCGCATGTCTACTGGATTTGAAGCATTGATGGGTTATCTGCATTTATTGGAACGAAACGAGCGATTGGAAGAACTGATCGCGTGGTGTTTAGAGAAAGCGGGCGAAGCAAATGAAGGATAAAAAACAACGACGAGGAAATGACCGTCGCAATCAGCGAAAAAATGACCGGCCAAACGATCGGCGCAGAGAACCGGCAGAACTCGCCGAAGTAGAAGAAAATAATTTTGTTTTTGGGCATCATGCCAGTGTCGAAGCGTTACAAGCGGGTCGAGGAAACAAGTTATTCATGCAAGAAGATGCTCATGGAGACAAGATCGACCAATTAAAGAGTCTCGCGAAAGAGCAAGCAGTGCCCGTCAAATGGGTACCAAAACAAAAATTAGATACGTTAAGTGATGGCGGTGTGCATCAAGGGATCGTTTTAGGGATCACGCCTTATGAATACTTGACGCTGGAGGATTTGATGGCGAAGACAGCGACGGAAGAAGCGCCCTTTTTGCTGATTTTAGACAGTTTAGAAGACCCGCATAATTTCGGATCGATTTTACGTACAGCAGATGCCAGCGGGGTTTCTGGAGTGATCATTCCGAAGCACCGTTCAGTAGGGATCACGCCTGTTGTAACGAAGGCGTCCACCGGGGCCGTAGAATACGTACCGATCGCGCGGGTGACCAATTTAGCTCAGAGTATCAAGCAGTTAAAAGAAGCGGGCTATTGGGTCTTCGGAACGGATATGGACGGCACGGATTATCGTCAATGGAAAGTGACGGGGCCTATCGCTCTGATCATTGGAAATGAAGGCAAAGGCATGAGCGCGGGATTGAAAAAAGATGTCGATGAGATGCTGACGATTCCCATGACAGGTCACGTTCAAAGCTTGAATGCGGGTGTGGCGGCAGGTCTTTTGATGTACGAAGTCTTTCGGAAGCGAAGTGGTACGCAATGAAAAAACAATTGTTGATCGTTGACGGCTACAACATGATCGGTGCCTGGCCAGAGCTGACCGCATTGAAAAATCAAGACCGTTTAGAAGAAGCACGGGAAGCCTTGCTTTTTCGATTATCAAATTTCGCGAAATACCAAGGATTGGAAACAATCGTGGTGTTTGATGCGCAGTTTGTTCCTGGGGTTACGCAAAGCTATAAGAAATACCAACTGACGGTCGTCTTTACAAAAGAGGACGAGACAGCCGACAGCTATATTGAACGTATCGCGGGGGAATTAAACGATCGACTGACCCAAGTGACGGTAGCGACGAGTGACCTTGCCGAGCAATGGACCATTTTTTCTCAAGGGGCGCTGCGTACCTCTGCGCGTGAACTGTACAAGACGGTCCAACAGACAGAGGACCTGATTACTGGGGACACAAAAGATACGCATTTTAAAAATTTTCGCCGAAATTCTCCGTGGAATAATGAACAATTGCAAAAATTGTCCCACAAATTGGACGAATTGAGCAATAAAAAATAAATTGCCCGTTTGCTCTCCAATCTCCCCTTTTTAATGTGTATGCTCTTACATATCAGAAAGGAGAGGGAAAAATGGAAGTACAGGCTTTTGAGAAAACATTTATTCAATATTTGCCGATTGTGTATAAAATGCAGTCACGTTATTTGATCAAGGGATTCGATTCTGATGATTGGCTGCAAGAAGGGCGGATCGCGCTAAATGATGCGCTGCGCAGTTACCAAAAGGGCTACGGAACGACATTTGGACTCTACTATAAGATGATTTTTGAGAACCGTGTTCGTTCCCTTATACGCCGTCAGCAAGCAAAAAAACGCTTGATCCATCAGCAGGCGGTATCGATCGAAAAAGTGAGCGGCGAGCGTTACAACACGTATTTCAAGTACCATGATTGCATGGAGGAAAATGTCTGCATCAGTGACGTATTATTGTCCGGGGAAATCTGGTTCTCTCCTTTAGAAAACCATGTCTTGCTTTACTATTTAAGAGGGGAAGAGCCGGAAGTGATTGCGCAGCGTCTGAATCGATCGGTGAAGAAAATCAACAATGCGCTCTGTCGTGCGAAAAAGAAAATAAAAGAGAAACTGTATGAAGAAGAGGAATGAGTAAGGAATATCCTAAAGATTCATCGAAGGAAAAGTTGCAAATTTTTTTATCTTATGATAACATTGAAAAGTTTTGAATTTGTGCTATAATGTATGTTGAGGTGAACTGTATGCCAACAACTTTAGCGTCTATCAAGAAAAACTTGGAAGATCGTATTGGTGCTCCAATCATGCTCGTCGCTCAAACAGGACGCAAGCGTCAAACACAGCGTAAAGGGATCTTAACTGAGACATACCCTTCCGTATTCGTCGTTGATTTGGACCCAGAAGAGAATTCTTTCGAACGTGTTTCATACAGCTATTCCGATGTATTGACTCGCACAGTAGAAATCGAATTTCTAACAGAAGCAATTTAAAAACCATGGAGCAAAGGCTCCATGGTTTTTATTTATCTTTAGGGGTTTCGGTGTTTTGTGCAGTCTTGTTTTGTTCAACTAAAAGATCACGGATATCCGCTAAGTAATCTTCCGCTGTTGGAATCTGTACTTCCGGTACCACCGCTTCCGCATCTTCTTTGCTTGCGGTATCTTTTGCTTTATTGGCAGCTTTGACAATTAAGAACAAAACGAAACCAGTGATCACAAAGGTAATCAATGCACTGACAACATCGCCAAATGCAAAGGTCACTCCTTTGACAGGTTTCCAGTCTAAAACAGACATTGCCTCATTTAAATCTTTTCCGTTAGTAAATAAGGAAACGATCAATCCGACTAGCGGAGTAATCAACCCATTTACGACATTCGTCACGATAGCAGTAAACGCCGTACCAATAACTACACCAACCGCAAGATCTAAAACATTTCCTCGCATCAAGAACTCTTTAAATTCTTTAATCATGATGTCACTCCTCTCTTCTTAGTGATCCAAAAGAATCCCTTTCACGGGAATACCTCCAACAACAACTCATCCTTTCACTCGTCAAAAAAATGAATGCGTTAGCGCAAATCTAAAAAAATGGCTGCTTGTCTGACCCTATGGCTAGACGTGAAAGCAACGAGCAGCACCAAAACTGATGAAACGCTGGCGGGTATTCTCATGCTTCATTTAGTATAACGAAAGAAGAAAAAAATTTGAAATAAAAGAAACTATCCGTCAATGCTGATTTCAGTTCTTAGACCACGCCTGTGCTATAATTAGCCTTAGTGATAAGACAAAATCAGTCTATCTATTCTGACGCTTGATCTGCTGATTTCAGTGGGCAGGCGAGGTCTATTTAGCTTGAAAATAAAACGCGGCGTTCTTGGAAGCGCCCGTTGATTACGATGGAAAAGGAGCTTTAGAATGATTGAACTTAAAAAAGGCGTGCGTTTGCATGTTCTCTCAACAAAAAAATATAAGACGGTCCAACTGTATGGACGATTTACTACTCGGTTAACGAAAGAAATCATGACGAAGCGTGCACTTTTGGCAAACTTGTTGGAAACCAATTCTTTACGTTATGCTGACCAAACGAAATTAAGCGGGCAGTTGGCGGCACTTTATGGGGCGAGTTTCGGCTTGAGTGTCGGACGCAAAGGCAACCTGCACTGGCTAGATGTTGGTTTAGGTACGGTCAATGGCAACTATGTGGACGATCCGAGTCTCTTGCCAGAAGCCATGGACTTTCTGCGTGAGGTCCTATTTTATCCTAATATTCGTGAAGGAAAATTTGACGAGCAAACCTTTCAATTAGAAAAAGAAAATCTGCAAAGCTACATCGAGAGTCTGCATGAAGACAAACAAACGATGGCTTCTTTGAAGATCAAAGAAACCTATTTTACTGACGAGGCCCAAAAATTACCAAGCTTTGGCACGGTAGCGGACCTTCAAAAAGAGACGAGTGCCAGTTTGGCTGCCTATTACCATGAGATGATCACCCAAGATCAAGTGGATCTATTTGTGATCGGCGATGTGGATGAGGCGGAGATGGCCGCATTGTTCCAACAACTGCCATTTACGGATCGGGACGAAACGTCACCGGCTATTTATTACTACCAGAACAACGACAATGTGATTCGCGAGCAGCAAATGCAAGAAACGGTCACACAAGGCAAATTAAATCTGGCGTATGGAACAGATGTCTATTACGAAGATACGGATCGGTTTGCGCTGCTAGTCTTCAATGGTCTTTTTGGCGGATTCCCTCATTCGAAGCTGTTTATGAATGTACGGGAGAAGGCTAGTTTGGCGTACTATGCCTCAAGCTCCTTTGATACCTTCCGCGGCTATTTACAGGTGCAAACGGGAATCAACAGCAACGACCGTGACAAGGTGTTGCGTTTGATCAATGAGCAGCTGCTTGAATTGCAAGCGGGGAATTTTACAGATTTGGCCTTCCAACAAACAAAAGCCATGCTGAAAAATCACTATTTATTAGGATTAGACAGTATGCAGCATACGATCGAGACAACTTACTTGGCGCAATGGTTGCCGAAAAGTAAACTAACAGACGAAGAATGGTTAGGGCGTTTGACCGCGGTGACACCGGAAGATGTCCAAAAAGTCGCGAAGAATATTCGTCTGCAAGCCATCTTCTTTTTAGATGGAGGACAGCAGAATGGATAAATTAACCTATCAAAAAATTAATGAAACACTGTATAAAGAAGTGTTGCCGAATGGGTTGACCGTTTATTTGTTGCCGAAAGCAGGCTACCACAAAACGTACGGCTTATTCAGCACCAATTATGGGTCGATCGACAATGAATTTATTCCCCGCGGCGGGACAGACTATGTCAAGGTTCCTGACGGGATCGCGCACTTTTTAGAGCACAAAATGTTTGAAAAAGAAGACGGCGACGTTTTCCAAAAATTTGGCGAACAGGGTGCATCCGCAAATGCGTTTACTAGCTTCACGCGTACCAGCTACCTGTTTTCAACAACGGATCAATTGGAATTGAATTTACGGACGTTGCTGGATTTTGTTCAAGCACCGTATTTCACGGAGGAGTCTGTGCAAAAAGAACAAGGCATCATTGGACAGGAAATCCAAATGTATCAAGATGATCCTAGCTGGCAGCAGTTTTTCGCTATTTTGAAGAATATGTATCCAAAGCACCCGCTGCACATTGATATCGCAGGTACGATCGATTCGATCGCAGAGATCACAGCGGAAGATTTGTATACTTGCTACAATACCTTTTATCATCCAAGCAACATGACATTGTTCGTTGTCGGAAATTTGGAGCCGGAAGCGTTGATGACCGTCATTCGGGAGAATCAAGCGGCGAAGACGTTTGACACACCGGAACCGATCCAACGTCGTTTCCCACAAGAAAGACCAGAGGAGATCATCAAACACAGCGAAGAAAAAATGCCTATCATGATACCAAAGGCGATCGTTGGGGTCAAAGGTCTTTCCGAATTGCCGGAGGACGACAAAGAGCGATTGATTTTCAAGGTTTCAGCAGAGCTGCTGTTTCAAATGCTGGTCGGGGCGACCTCACAAAATTATTTACGACTGTACAATGAAGGGCTATTGGATGATAGCTTCGGTTATGAATTTTCATTGGATCGCAGTTTCTATTTTGCTGATTTCGGCGGCGATAGTGAAGAGCCAGAAACGTTGGCCGATCGATTGACAGAGATCTTGCTGCATTTCGACAGTGATCCGGAAGTGAGTGAAGAGAACCTGACGCTGCTGAAGAAAAAAATGCTGGGTAAATATTTCCAATCGTTAAACTCATTGGAGTATGTAGCCAACCAATTCACACAATCGTTGTTTGGCGAATGGACGTTATTCGACATGCCGAAAATTATTCAAGAGATTGAATTGACCGATGTGCTTGAGGCCGGAAGATTCTTTATCAAGGAAGAGGCCTTCACACGCTTTTATATGGAGAAGGAGGCATAAAATGCCTTACGCTTTAGTGATGGGGGCCAGCGGGGATATTGGCCAAGCCGTCTGCGAAAAATTAGCGGGGCAAGGCTGGTCCCTGTATTGCCACTTTAATCAGCAAAAAGAAAAAGTCTTAAATTTCGTTTCAGACTTACAGAAACGTTATCCTCAGCAAGATTTTTTTATGGTATCCTTAGACATGTTGAGGGAAGCGGAAATCCCCAACTTTCTAGACCAATTATTCCAAGTAGACGGGATTGTTTTTGCTTCTGGTTTTACTTTTTATGAGTTGCTGCCAGAGACAAAAGCAGATCAAATGGAGGCCTTATGGCAGGTTCATTTGAAGACACCGCTGCTTTTACTACAAGGGTTACAGGAGAAATTAGCGAAGAGCAAAAGAGGTCGTGTCGTGTTTATCGGGTCGGTTTACGGCCATCGCGGCAGTAGTATGGAGACCGTTTATAGTGCTGTGAAAGGCGCGCAGGAGGCCTTCGCGAAAGCTTATGCGAAGGAAGTTGCGACGCTGGGCATCACAGTGAATGTTGTTGCTCCCGGGGCTGTCCAAACGAGGATGAACGAAAATTGGGACCTGCAGGAAATCGCAGAATTAACGTCTGAGATCCCTTTAGGACGACTCGCCGACCCAAGTGAAATCGCAGCCGCCTGTACCTACTTGTTTTCTAAAGAAGCCAGCTATACCACCGGCATTGTGTTACCTGTTGCTGGCGGCTGGATGGAATAAGAAGCGGAACGATGCTCGTTCTGTAATGGCAATAGGATGTCCAATCTACTCTTGGCTTCAGCCGGGTTTAGTAGAAGGATAAACGTGTTAAGAATCGGAAATAATTTTTCTAAAATTATTCCATAATTACGAAATAGGAGTAGAGAATCAAGTGGCTAGTATTAATATTGGAGAAACGCTACGCAAAGCCCGTATCGATAAAAAAATCAGTTTAGATGAATTGCAGCAGCGCACAAAGATCCAAAAGCGTTATTTGCTGGCAATTGAAGAGAATGACTTTCAAGAATTGCCTAGTGACTATTATTTGCGGACGTTTATTCGACAATATGCTGATGAGGTGAAACTTGACGGCAATCATTTGATCGATGTGCTGGATGGCAAGGATCGACCGTTGCCGACGTATCCTGAACTGGAGACGGTGGATGGGCTGAGAAAAAATAAACATGCGGAAAGTCCTACGCGCGCCCGCTTCAGAGCAACATTGCCAATGCTTATTTTGGGATTGGTGGCGGTGGCGATCATTTCTGTGGTCGGTTATATGACTTGGCTGGATCATCAAGAAACGGCAATCATTCCAGAAAATAGTTCCGTTCAAGTCGAACGTTCAGATGTTTCCTCCTCGTCCGCAGAAAAAGTGTCGTCGTCACAGCCAAAACCAACGACGGAATCATCGAAGAAGCCGGAAAAACCAAAAATGGCGTTTGCGATGGAAAACAATACGGCTAATGCCGCGACGATGAAAGTAGACCACGCTGAAAAACCACTAAAAATCACCTTTACTGGTACAGAGCGTGTGTGGGTCGGAGTCCAAATCAATGGTGCTTTGACGTATCAATACACGTTGCAAAAGGGAGAATCGCAAACGACAGAATTGCCTGCGGATGCTGCGCAGGCTGTCATCACTGTTGGTATGGCAAAATATGCGGAAGTTAAAGTCAATGATCAGGCGCTTGATTTCCAACCAGGAGATTCATTGTTGCAAAAAAATGTGACACTGAATATTGCCTATGCGTCTTAGTGTGGTCGTTAATCAGAATTAGGAGGAATCAACAATGAATTTACCCAATAAATTGACCGTTCTCAGGATCTTTATGATCCCAATATTTATGATTATCGTCTTGGCTCCATGGGATTGGGGAACGTTGCAGGTAGGGAATACAAGTCTTGCAGTCACGCAGCTAGTAGGTGCCATCATCTTTGCAGTAGCCAGCTACACGGATCATCTGGATGGTAAGATCGCCCGAGCGCGAGGACTGGTGACGAACTTTGGAAAATTTGCTGACCCCTTGGCAGACAAGATGCTGGTTATGACCGCTTTTATCATCTTGGTTGAACAAGGAAAAGCCCCAGCGTGGGTGATCGCCATCATCGTTTGCCGGGAATTAGCAGTCACAGGGCTGCGCCTTTTGATCGTAGAGCAAGGCGGCGGTGTCATGGCAGCAGCGATGCCCGGAAAAATCAAGACCGCTACTCAAATGGTCGGGATCGTACTGCTTTACTTAAACAATGTACCTTTTAATTTCATCGGGATTCCGATGGATCAAATCATGTTGTATGTCTGCTTATTCTTCACCGTTTATTCAGGATACGACTACTTTGCAAAAAATACGGCGCTATTTAAAGGCTCGATGTAATAAAAACGGTCAGGACGGTATGAAAATCTATCGTTCTGATCGTTTTTTCTGTTATAGTTGAGAAAAAATGGCGTATCTTAGAAAGAAGAGGAAGAAATGAGAGCAGAGATCATTGCGGTAGGAACAGAACTTTTGTTAGGACAAGTCGTAAATACGAATGCGACGTTCTTGTCAGAAAAATTAGCGGATATGGGGGTGGAAGTCTATTTTCATACAGTCGTTGGAGACAATCCAACACGTTTAGAAGAACTGCTTCAATTAGCAGACACTCGCAGCGAGCTGATTCTTTTGTGCGGCGGCTTAGGACCGACCGATGATGACTTGACCAAGAATGTCTTAGCCGATCATGTTGGGGTACCGTTGGTTCAAAATCAAGCAGGATTAGATGCTTTGAATGCCTTCTTTGCGCAACGTCAAGGGACAATGACGCCTAACAACCTGCGTCAGATCGAGACATTGCAGGATGGGATTCCGTTGCCGAATCGTACAGGGTTGGCGATTGGCTGTCTGTACAAAGGTGAAAAGAACAATTACATTTTATTGCCTGGACCACCGAGTGAATTGAAGCCGATGTTCTTGGAGCAAGCGCGCCCATTACTGGAAAAAGAATTTCCAACGACGGAAAAGCTGACCTCGCGAGTGCTGCGGTTCTTTGGGATCGGGGAATCAAAATTGGTGACGGAATTAGCAGAAATGATCGAGCACCAGTCGAATCCAACGATCGCTCCTTATGCGAAACCCAATGAGGTCACCTTGCGAATCACTGCAAAGACCGAGGATGAGCGCTCAGCCAATGCGTTATTGGACCAAGCAGAAGCAGAAGTCATGGCTAAGGTCGGCGCCTTCTTCTACGGATACGGGGAAGAGAATAGTTTGGTCGAAGTCGTTGTGGATCTGCTTAAGGCGCAGAAGTTAAGTATTACGGCGGCGGAAAGTCTGACTGCGGGAGAATTCCAAGCGACTCTGGGGACGATTCCAGGCGTTTCTGAGGTATTTCCGGGAGGCTTTGTGACCTATTCTGAAAAAACAAAAGCCAGCTTCTTAGGCATTGATCCAGCGTTATTAGAACGTGTAGGGGTCGTTAGCGAAGCGTGCGCCAGAGAGATGGCGGAAGCCGCACGGCGCTTAGCAGACACAGATTTTGCCTTATCCTTTACAGGTGTTGCGGGTCCAGATGAATTAGAAGGACAACCTAAAGGTACCGTCTATATCGCATTGGCACAAAGAAATGGCGACACGCTTGTCAGTGAAAATCACTTTGCTCGAGATCGAGACTATGTCCGCCACAGTTCCGTGATGAAGGGCTTAGACATGTTGCGACGAGCAATTCTAAACAAAAATTAAAAATGCGAATGTTTGTTCGTTTTTTGCTTGCTTTTTTGATTTCAAACCGATAAACTAGGGATATTGAAAAAGCAAAATGTGTCGAACGTATGATTAGTTGAGCGCTGTCTTCCCGAGTAAGAAGCACAAAAACGGGTGTTAAGAAGGAGGGGGAACTGCTCCAATCGAATCCCCAGCAGCGCAGTGAATGGATGTACATCAGGACCATCAAAATTATTTTTCTGAAAATAACTATTAAAATAGGAATTAGGAGGATCAGCTATTGGCTAATGATCGCAAGGCAGCTTTAGATGCTGCAATGAAGAAGATTGAAAAGAATTACGGAAAAGGTTCGATCATGAAATTAGGTGAGAAGGTCGACCAAAAAATCTCAACGATTCCAAGCGGCTCTTTGGCATTGGACGTGGCGTTAGGTGTGGGTGGTTACCCTCGCGGCCGGATCGTCGAAGTATACGGACCAGAAAGTTCTGGTAAAACAACGGTTGCATTGCACGCGATCGCAGAAGTTCAAAAACACGGCGGAACGGCTGCCTTTATTGATGCCGAACACGCATTAGATCCTCAATACGCACAGCGTTTGGGCGTGAATATCGATGAATTACTGCTTTCACAACCAGATACAGGGGAACAAGGATTAGAAATTGCGGATGCGCTGGTCTCAAGTGGCGCTGTCGACATCATTGTAATTGACTCCGTGGCAGCATTAGTGCCTCGGGCTGAGATCGATGGTGAAATGGGTGACGCACACGTTGGGCTGCAAGCTCGTTTGATGTCGCAAGCGTTGCGTAAATTATCGGGTTCAATCAACAAGACCAAAACGATCGCCGTATTCATCAACCAAATCCGTGAAAAAGTGGGCGTGATGTTCGGGAATCCAGAAGTGACTCCTGGTGGACGGGCATTGAAATTCTACGCGACGGTTCGTTTAGAAGTACGTCGTGCGGAACAATTGAAAAACGGGACGGACATCGTCGGGAACCGCACAAAAATCAAAGTTGTAAAAAACAAAGTGGCTCCGCCATTTAAAGTTGCCGAAGTCGACATCATGTACGGTTTGGGGATCTCACAAGAAGGTGAGTTGCTAGACATGGCTGTTGAACAGGACATCATCGACAAGAGCGGTGCTTGGTACGGCTATAAAGAGGACCGTATCGGACAAGGGCGTGAAAACGCCAAGAAATATTTGGCTGATCATCCAGAAATGATGGCTGAAGTTGCGACACGTGTGCGTGCAGCATACGGGATCGGTGAGGAAGGCGAATCGGTCGAAGACGAGGCTGGACAAGAAGAATTGCCATTGGAAGAATAAAAAACGAAATGACACTAATGACCAGACATTTTTTGTACGGTCATTAGTGTTTTTTTACGATTGATTTCACGTAAATCAAAGCGCTTTATTATCGAGTCTGACAAAAGAGAAATAAAGTTGACACGCTATCAGACAAACATTAGAATAAAGTTGTGTGACACTCACACATATGCAAGTAGGCATATTGATAATATTAGACATTCGTTTATCAAAAAACTACAGATAGGTAAATAAGATAGTACGGAGGTGGATTTAATGTTGTTAGTTCCTATTCTCCTCGCTATCATCGGTTTAATTGTCGGTCTTGGTTTGGGTTTCATGGCAGCGAAAGCACGTCATGAAAAAGAAATTGATGGGGCACAAAACACAGCTAGAGGGATCATTACGCATGCGAATAAAGAAGCGGAGACCTTAAAGAAAGAAGCTTTGTTGGAAGCCAAGGAAGAAAACCAGCAGTATCGCGCACAAGTTGAAAGTGAGTTGAAAGAAAGCAGACAAGAACTAAAATCGCAAGAAAATCGCTTGCTTCAAAGAGAACAGACTTTAGATCGTAAAGACGATTCTTTAGAGAAGCGTGAGCACTCACTGGAAGAAAAAGAAACAAAGATCAGTGCTAGACAGCAATTAATTGACGAGCGAGAAAAAGATGTAGAACAACTGATTAATGAACAACAAACAAAACTGGAACAAGTTGCTTCTTTAACGAAAGATGAAGCAAAAGAAATTATTATGAAGACGACAGAAGAGGAATTGAACCACGAGTTAACAGTAATGGTCAAGGAATCTGAGCAACGGGCGAAAGAAGAAGCCGATCGCAAAGCGAAAAATCTTTTAGCGATGGCGATTCAACGTTGCGGCGCTGACGCTGTTTCTGAAACGACGGTTTCGGTCGTTACGTTGCCGAATGATGAGATGAAAGGCCGCATCATTGGACGCGAAGGCCGTAATATCCGGACATTGGAAACATTGACGGGGATCGATTTGATTATCGATGATACGCCTGAAGCAGTCGTGTTGTCTGGTTTTGATCCAATCAGACGGGAAATTGCCCGAATGACGTTAGAGAAATTGATTCAAGATGGTCGGATTCATCCAGCTCGGATTGAAGAAATGGTTGAAAAATCACGTAAGGAAATGGATGAACGTATTCGTGAATACGGGGAACAGGCAGCCTTTGAAGTGGGCGCCCACACCTTGCATCCAGATTTGATCAAGATTTTAGGCCGTTTGCATTTCCGTACCAGCTATGGTCAAAACGTGTTGAATCACTCAATTGAAGTAGCCAAATTAACCGGTGTATTGGCTGCAGAACTTGGCGAAAATGTTCAATTGGCGCAACGCGCAGGATTGCTTCATGATATTGGGAAGGCACTGGATCACGAGATCGAAGGGTCTCACGTGGAAATCGGTGCGGAACTTGCCGCGAAATATCGTGAAAATCCAGTAGTGATCAATGCGATCGCCTCTCACCACGGAGACACAGAAGCGACATCTGTCATTTCTGTTTTAGTCGCCGCTGCCGATGCAGTATCTGCTGCTCGACCAGGTGCACGAAGCGAATCATTGGAAAACTATATTCGTCGTTTAGAAAACTTAGAAAATATTTCAAACAGTTTTGATGGTGTAGAATCAAGCTTCGCAGTCCAAGCAGGACGTGAAGTTCGTGTCATGGTCAAACCAGAAGAGATCTCTGATTTGGATTCTGTTCGTTTGGTTCGCGACATTCGCCGCAGAATCGAAGACGAATTGGATTACCCAGGACATATCAAAGTTGTGGTTATTCGTGAGACACGAGCAACCGATTATGCAAAATAGCAAAAAGCCTCATTTTTGAGGCTTTTTCTTATGGTCAAAATTCGTTTGACTGTTTTATTTGTGGGCATTTACGCCGCCTTCACATAAAAAGTGGGCGTTTTATTTCAAAAAATAAATAACAAATTATGTTTTTAATGTCCCCATTCTTCTAAAAGGATAGCTTCATAACAAGAATTCATTTAAAATAGAGTACAAGAAAAGAAAGAATGGGTGTAGAAGGATGACGACTATCAGTCGCTGGTTCAAACGACATGCTACGTTACTTAAAATCATCTTCTTTGGGATCGTCTTATTTTTCGTAGCAAATCAAGTGAAAAATATTGCCCATGGAATGAGCTGGCAAACGGTTTGGCAAACAATCAAAGAACAAGATCAACTAACATTATTAAGCATGTTAGGTATTGGACTGTGCGGAGTCCTGCCTATGCTCTTATACGATCATGTGGCTATCACGACTCTCGAAGCAACGGGGCGGCCGCGAATGAACCGCAAAGAGTGGTTCGTGTCTGCATGGACCACGAATACGATCAATAACTTGGCAGGCTTTGGCGGGGTCGTCGGAGTGAGCCTGCGGTCAAGCTTCTATGGCAAGGGAATGGAAAAGAAAAAGGTCCTAGCGGTGATCTCCAAGATCGCGCTCTTTATGTTGGCGGGACTTTCGATCATGGCCCTCATCACCTCGCTGGATCTGATTTTCCTAAGAACAGAGAATGCTTTTGTTCGCTATCGCTTTTGGCTGCTTGCGGGCGGGGCGTTTGCGCCGCTGCTTTTCGGCTTTGTCTATGGACGTCGGCGAACGATTTTTAAAGAATTTCGAGTAAAACAGATTTTTGAATTGTATCTAGCGTCTTTGGGACAATGGCTGGGGGCTTTGGCAGTCTTCTTACTCGTGGGCTATCTGATGGGGGTACGCATCGCGATCGGGGAAGTTTACCCGATGTTTGTGATTGCTACTGGCTTAGGGATGCTGACGATGGTTCCGGGAGGTGCGGGAACCTTTGACGTGATGATGATCTTAGGTCTGGGGCATTTGGGACTGGATCAAAGCACGGCGGTCGTGTGGATCTTGTTTTACCGGATCTTTTATTATTTGGTTCCGTTTCTCACAGGGATCGTTCTCTTTTTGACCAATACCAGTGTTAAAATGAATCGTTATTTTGATAATCTGCCACGTGTGCTTTCGCAAAAAATCGCGCATGTTGTCATGGTAACGGCGGTGTATTTTGCCGGAATAATGATGATTCTATTATCGACACTGACCAATCTCTCCAACATCAATCGCTTGTTTCAGGTGTTGCTGCCTTTTTCATTCGATTTTCTAGATCAAACGTTGAATCTGCTAGTCGGTTTTTTACTCTTAGGCTTTGCGCGAGGCATCTCGCAAAAGGTCAAGCGCGCTTTCTGGCCGACGATCTTGCTATTGATTTTTGGCATCGTCAATACGGTAGCACGGACAGCCTCGATTCGACTGATCGTTGTTTACGTAGTGATTTTGCTGATTGTATGGATGTCACGGAAAGAGTTTTACAAGGAACGTTTTGTTTATTCTTGGGGCGCCTTGCTGTTTGACGGGATTTTGTTCGGCCTGTTGTTTATTTTCTACGCGGTAGCAGGCTATCACAGTGGGCAGCTTTGGAGCACTGAACGCTTGTCGACGAAGTATTTTGCTTTTCCTTCAGGGGATATTTGGTTCTCGGGGCTGATCGGTTTGATTCTATCGATCTTGTGTTTGGCGATTTTGTACCACTATTTAACACAAAGTGAGACCAAATTAGGTGTTGCCTGGGATGAAAAACGATTCAATTACTTAATCAACCGGTATGGCGGCACACCCGCTAGTCACTACTTGCGCGTTTCAGGGTATCAGTATTTTTATTATCAGGAAAATGGCAATGATCAAATTATTTTCGGCTTTCAAACCCGTGCCAATAAGTGTTTTGTGTTAGGTGATCCTGTGGGAAATCCTGAAAAGTGGCAGGCCGCGACGTTTGCGTTTATGGAGCACGCGGATCGATTGGGCTACCAGTTGGCGTTTTATAAGATCTCTGAAGAATACGTGCTGCTTTTGCATGACCTTGGCTTCCATTTTGATAAGATCGGCGAAACAGGTGTGACGGACTTTACGCGGCACAAGCTAGATGTTTTCTCGGATCGCTTTGAATTCAAACGGTTGACCAATGAGGGGTACCAGTTCATTTACTTTGAAAAGCTGCCGGAAGAAGTTTTCGATGAGTTAGAGGAAATTTCTGATGAATGGTTAAATGGAGAAAAAGAGAAATGCTTCTCCGTTGGACGTTTTGACCGCAGTTATATCAAAACAAGCAATGTGGGGATCGCACGTGATCCGCAAAACCGAATCGTCGGCTTCATTACTGAACAGCCGATTAACGGTGCACAGGCTTCCTTTGATCTTCTGCGTTTTCGAAATGACGTGCCGAATGAGCTGCCGACGTTCTTGAAGCTGCATTTGATGGATGAGCTGAAAAAACAAGGCTACACAGAAGTCTATCAAGGCATGGCTCCGTTAGCAAAAGTGGGCGAGACGTCCTTTGCCTTTTTAGGAGAGCGGATCATGAATTTGATTTATAAATACGGTCACTCGATTTACGCCTTCCAACAGGTAGCAGAGGAAAAAAATGTCTACGTGGATCAATGGCGCCCAAGGTATTTTGCCTACATGAAAGACAGCAGCTTCCTGTTTTCCGCTTTGCAATTATTATTTTTGATCGGTAGAGGAAAGAATAAGGGTGCTACGATCTCAGAAGAAATGATCGAAGTATAAAAATACGAGCCGCGAAAGCGCGCTCGTATTTTTTGTATGCAGAAATTAATCGATCGTGATCGCTTTGCCTTTTTTCTCTTCGTAGTTTTCTTTCGGCAAGGTCAACGTCAGGACCCCATTTTCAAAGGTCGCACGGATCTCTTCGTCGGCGATGTCTGGCACAGCGAATTGGCGGTGGTACGCACTGGTGGCACGTTCTCTGCGAACAAAACGACCATCATCCTTCACTTCGTTTTCGGTAGAATGTTCTGCGTCGATTGAAAGAATGTCATTGTTGTAATGAATCGCTATTTCTGATTTCTCAAAACCAGGGAGATCCGCTTTTACTTCATAGTGGTCATCCATGTCGCGAATATCCACACTCATTTTGCGATCATCCCAAAAGGTGTTCACCAGTTTGCCAACTAAATCTTCTCCATCCAACCAGTCATTTTTCGGTAATAGATTCATACAGTATTCCTCCTCATTTGTCATAGCCTTGTTTCATACGGCAATCGAACGTGTGCTAAAAATCTGGAACATGTCGCGGGTAATCCTCTTGTTGAGTTTTGAAAGTAGCTCCTTCTTTCATGGTAAAGCCTCAGGTGAAAATATTCAACTTATTTAAAGCGCCTATGCTAGAATGAATTATCTATACATTTACTATGGGCTATGATAGAATCGTCTAGTGAAAAATTTGAACGGGTGAGAAAATGGAGATTATGGAGAAGGCCCCAGCGAAGATCAATTTGGGCCTCGATATTTTAGGCAAACGACCGGATGGCTTGCATGAATTGGCGATGGTCATGGCAAGTATTGATCTAGCGGATCGTTTGTATTTGGAAGAGATTCCCGAAAATAAAATTATCATTGAGACCAATAAGGCTTTTTTACCCACGGATAAAAAGAACCACGTTTATGAAGCGCTGGAGCTGGTCAAAGAGCGTTTTAACATAGATAAAGGACTGCGGGTCAAAATCCATAAGGAAATTCCAGTAGCGGCTGGTTTAGGTGGCGGATCAACGGATTCGGCGGCGGCTTTGCGAGCGGTCAATCGCCTTTGGAACTTGGGGCTCTCAATTGAGGAATTAGCGGCCCTTGGAGCGGAAGTTGGGTCCGACGTGCCTTATTGCGTGTATGGGCAGACTTCTTTAGTAGAAGGATTTGGAGAAAAGGTGACCCCGATCGCACCAATGCCTCAATGCTGGGTAGTGGTGGTCAAGCCGCGAATGAGTGTTTCGACGCGTACGATTTTTGCCAAGATCGTCATGGAGGATCTGTATCATCCAGACATCGAGGCGCTGGTGTCTGCCATTGAAGAAAATGATTATCAGAAAATGACTGAGAATCTAGGCAATTCGATGGAGGTTGTAACCATCAAAAAGCATCCGGTGATCCAACAATTAAAAGATCGAATGTTGAAGTATGGTGCCGACGCGGCGATGATGAGCGGCAGCGGCCCAACGGTCTATGCACTGTGCCATAAATATTCGCGGGCCAAGCATGTGTTGAATGCATTAAAAGGGTTTTGCGACGAAGTGTATCTCGTTCGCACGCTGAAGTAGATCCTCAGGGGTCTATTTTTTTTGCCTTCTTCTCGATAAGCAAGGATTAAATAACGGAAAATCACAAATGAACCGGATACAGGTGTCCTTTTTCATATGAACAAAACCTCATTTGTATTACGGTTTATCAGCGTTTTTATGTAGTAAATCGTAAATTTTACGATTTGTGTTGACGGATAGAAAAACATTTGGTAAATTGATTCTTGTCTTAAAAAGTAAAGAGAAGGTGTTTCAATAGATGAAGATGCAAAAAGGACTACTTTTATTAGGAACTGTGGTACTATCAATTTTGCTGACTGCATGCGGCAGTCAAGAGAAAAAAGAAGCGTCATCAGAAGGAAAACTGCAAGTCATGACGACGTTCTATCCAATGTATGAATTTACGAAGCAGGTCGTAGGAAATAAAGGCGAGGTGGAGTTGTTGATCCCCGCCGGTACAGAACCCCATGACTTTGAACCGTCAGCGAAAGATTTGGCTAAGATCTCCGATTCAGATGTATTTGTTTACAACAGCCCAGAATTGGAAACGTGGACGAAGAACCTGACAGATACGGTCGATACGAAGAAGACTGAAATTATCCAAGCGTCGAAGGACATCAAACTGATGGAAGGGACAGCGCATGACCATGAAGATACACACGATCATGACTCCGACGAGCACGACGAACATGGGC
Organism: Enterococcus sp. AZ048; assembly: GCF_051715125.1. Taxonomy (NCBI): domain Bacteria; kingdom Bacillati; phylum Bacillota; class Bacilli; order Lactobacillales; family Enterococcaceae; genus Enterococcus; species Enterococcus sp. AZ048. The sequence continues at coordinate 163,087 of NZ_JBIOTD010000001.1, forward strand.
ATTCCCATGATCTAGATCCCCATGTCTGGCTGGACCCAGCGTTAGCGCTCAAAGAAGTGGAAACGATCCGTGATCAGTTAAGTAAAAAATACCCAGAGGACAAAGCAGCTTTTGAGAAAAATGCCTCTAAGTATATCGAAGAATTGAAAGCCTTAGATGCAGACTATCAGTCCGCATTCAAAGAGGCGAAAAACAAAACATTCGTGACACAACACGCGGCTTTTGGCTACTTGGCCAATCAGTATGGGCTGACGCAAGAAGCCATCGCTGGAATTTCTCCAGACCAAGAACCGTCTCCGAGCCGCTTGAGCGAATTGAAACATTATGTAGAGGATCATCACGTCAAGGTCATCTATTTTGAAGAAAATGCCTCTTCAAAAGTGGCAGAAACCTTATCCAAAGAGACCGGTGTGAAGCTGGAAGTCTTGAATCCGCTGGAAAGCTTGACGGACAAGCAACTCAAAAACGGTGAAAATTACGTTTCTGTCATGAGAGAGAACTTAGACGCATTAAAAGAAAGTATTAAATAGAAGCTTTCCGTTTTTTGGAAAAGCGAGTCATTTATAGGAAAAAGGGGCGAAAAAAATGTCGTATATCCAGGTAGAAGATCTTTCATTTTATTATGACAACGAACCGGTATTGGAAAACGTTTCTTACCATGTAGACCCCGGTGAGTTTGTCATTTTAACTGGAGAAAATGGTGCCGCAAAATCGACATTGATCAAAGCGACATTGGGGTTGTTAAAACCCAGCAGTGGAAAAGTAACCATTGCGAAAAAAAATTCCCAAGGGAAAAAATTGAGTATCGGCTATATTCCGCAACAGGTCGCTTCCTTCAACGCAGGATTTCCCAGCACTGTTTTGGAATTAGTAGAATCCGGGCGTTATCCGCAAGGAAAATGGTTTAAAAAACTCTCTCCTCGAGATCACGAGCATGTGCAAAAGGCACTAGAATCCGTTGATATGTGGAATATGCGCCACAAAAAGGTCGGAGAATTGTCTGGTGGGCAAAAACAGCGCATCAGCTTGGCGCGTTTGTTCGCTAAAAATCCCGATTTGCTGATTTTGGATGAACCGACTACGGGAATGGATGAGAAATCGCGCAATGCTTTTTATGAATTGCTGCGCCACAGCGCCCACGCGCATGGCAAAAGCATTCTTATGATCACCCACGATCATGAAGATACAAAAAAATACATGGATCGTCATATTCGATTGGTGCGAAAGGAGAATTCAAAATGGCGTTGCTTTCATATGAGTTCATGAGACGGGCCTTTCTAGCCGCTATCTTTATTGCAGGAATTGCCCCAATGCTGGGTGTCTTCCTAGTCATTCGCCGCCAATCACTGATGGCAGATACCCTGTCTCATGTTTCGTTGGCAGGGGTCGCCTTAGGGTTCTTCTTGAATTTGAACCCGACCGGGACGACCTTGTTAGTCGTAGTCGTCGCAGCGATCATCATGGAGTATTTGCAAAATATGTACAGCTCCTATTCGGAAATATCGATTGCGATTTTAATGGCGGCTGGTTTGGCAGTAGCCTTAGTATTGATGAGTCTGGCTCCGGGGAGTTCGGCAGTCAGCATACAGTCGTATCTGTTTGGTTCGATCGTTACGATCACTTGGCAGCAAGTCGTCTTTTTAGGGATTTTATTTGTGTTGGTAGGTATTTTGTTCCTATTATTCAAACGTCCGATGTACGTGTTGACCTTCGACGAAGACATCGCCGCAGTGGATGGGTTGCCTGTCCGCATGATGTCCATGATCTTTAATGTGGTCACAGGTGTAGCCATTGCCATAATGATCCCTATCGCAGGGGCGCTGCTGATCTCGGCGATCATGGTGCTGCCAGCCGCGATCGGGATGCGCGTCGGCAAAAGCTTTAATATCGTGATTTTCGTCAGTGTTTTCGTCGGCTTCATAGGAATGATCGGCGGATTGACCGGCTCGTACTATTTAGACACACCGCCGGGCGCAACGATTACACTGGGCTTCATCTTATTGTTCCTAATCGTTAACGGGATTCGCCAATTCCGAATCATGATTCAACGTAGACAGGTTCAAAAGTAGAGGAAAGCGAAAGCTTTTCCTCTTTTTTTGCGCAATAATTAATAAATTCCGAACTTTTCGACTTTAAAACAAGAAAATGCTCGAATTTTATTCGCTAAACCCTTATAATGAGAAACGATAAATCAGAAAAGACGATCAAATGCGTGCTATTCGTTTTCTATGAACAGATAGACGCTCAAAATCAAGTATTATTTTCCGGTTGAAAAATAGGACATTAAATTGAAATAGGAGTGAATTACGTGAAAGTACGTCGAAGTGAACGATTAATCGACATGACACAATATTTGTTGGATCATCCCCATGACTTGATTCCACTAACATTTTTTGCAGCTAGATATGGTTCGGCCAAATCATCGATCAGTGAAGATTTAGCCATCGTAAAGAAAACATTCAAAGAACGAGGAACCGGCTTTTTAGAAACGATCCCTGGTGCTGCGGGCGGTGTTGTCTTCACACCAAGTATCACAGACGAGGAAGCGCAAGAATATATCGAATCTTTGGCGGAACGTCTGTCAGAAGAAGACCGTTTATTACCTGGCGGCTATGTTTACTTGTCCGATATGCTGGGGCAGCCTGACTTGCTTCGCAAAGTAGGACGGATCATCGCAGCGCAATATTTAGACAAAAATGTGGATGCCGTCATGACGGTTGCCACAAAAGGGGTACCGATCGCGCAGGCTGTTTCCTACTACTTGAACGCGCCATTTGTCATCGTTCGCCGTGACTCAAAGATTACGGAAGGTTCAACCGTCAGTGTGAATTATGTTTCAGGTTCTTCAGAGCGAATCGAGAAAATGGAACTGTCAAAACGCAGCTTGAAACGCGGATCAAAAGTTTTGATCGTGGATGACTTCATGAAGGGCGGCGGGACCGTTAACGGAATGAAGAGCCTGATCGAAGAATTTGAAGCGGAGCTTGTGGGTATTACCGTTTTTGCAGAATCGAAGTTCAAAGGTGAACGCGCCATCGATGATTATAATTCATTGCTGTTCGTCCAAGATGTCGATACGAGTACGAAAACCATTACCGTCGTACCGGGAAATTGCTTCGATAACTAAAATATAGAAGTGCTATGCTGAGTGGACTCCCTTTATTTTTTAATGGATGGAGTCTAACGGGCTAGCCTTTTTTTCGTCTGGCTAGTAAAATGGTAGAAGCGCGGAAAATGACAGATCGACGAAAGACCGCAAATGGAAGGAAAACGTGTTTTTGTTTGTTGTTGCACGGTCTGTCTCGTTAGAAACTTCCCAAAATATAAAAAACAGTTTAAACGAATAAGGAGTGACTTCTTTTGGAAAATCGTTACGCGATTATTTTAGCAGCGGGTAAAGGAACTCGCATGAAATCAAAATTATACAAAGTCCTGCATCCTGTTGCAGGAAAACCAATGGTTGAACATATTATCGAGCGGGTGGTAGAGACCCAACCAACAGAGATCGTGACCATCGTGGGACACGGTGCGGAAATGGTCAAGGAACAATTAGGCGACCGCAGTGAATACGCGCTGCAGGCGGAACAATTAGGAACCGGCCATGCCGTGATGCAAGCAGCCGAATTCTTAAAAGGAAAAAAAGGTACAACGTTGGTCATCAGCGGCGATACGCCGCTGCTTACGACCCAAACCTTAAACAATTTGTTTGACTATCACCAAGGCAAGAAGGCCAGTGCGACGATCCTGACCGCTCATGCCGACGATCCAACCGGCTATGGCCGTATATTACGTGACCATGTCGGCATCGTAGAGAAAATCGTTGAACAAAAAGATGCCACTCCAGAAGAAGCGCGGACGCAAGAAATCAATACAGGAACCTACTGTTTTGACAATGAACAACTGTTTGCGGCACTGGAAAAAATCGGAACGAACAATGCACAGGGAGAATATTACCTGACGGATATCGTTGAGATCTTAAAAAACGAAGATCAAACAGTGGCCGCTTACCAAACGGAAGACTTCGAGGAGTCTTTAGGGGTAAACGACCGTATTGCATTAGCCAATGCCAATGAAAGTATGCGCCGCCGCATCAACCGTCAACACATGGTCAATGGCGTAACGTTTATTGATCCGGCAACGACGTACATTGATGCAGGAATCGAGATCGGTTCTGATACGATCATCGAACCCGGCGTGCAGATTCAAGGAAACACGGTGATCGGTTCAGACTGTGTCATCGGAGCACATTCAAAAATCGTCGACAGTACGATTGAAGACAATGTTGAGATCAAAGCATCTGTTTTAGAAGAATGCATCGTGCGAAAAAATGCAGATGTAGGTCCAAATGCTCACTTACGTCCACAAGCGGACATTGGGGAAAATGCCCATATCGGAAATTATGTGGAGATCAAAAAAGCAACGATCGGTGAAAATACGAAGGTCGGTCATTTGACGTATGTAGGCGATGCGACACTCGGAAAAGATATCAATGTGGGCTGCGGCGTTGTTTTTGTCAACTATGACGGCAAAAATAAACACCATACCCATGTCGGCGACCATGTCTTCATCGGTTCAGGTACCAATATCATCGCGCCTGTCACGATCGCTGACAACAGTGCGACCGCGGCCGGTTCAACGATCACGAATGATATCGCTGAAGGCGACATGGCCATCGCCCGTGCACGTCAAGTGAACAAAGAAGGGTATGCAAATCATCTGCCATTTTAAGGAAAATCTCTTGATTTCTTAAAAGGAAATGACTAGTATTTTATTTGAAATGGTATATAATCGGTAGCGTACGTTTAAAAAGAAAGTGGAGGTCCCCATGTCGAAACATTATTTTGATCCAAGATTGAAAATTTTTGCTTTGAATTCAAATCGTCCCCTAGCTGAGAAAATCGCTGAAGAAGTTGGTGTTGAACTCGGAAAAAGTTCCGTTACCCAATTTAGCGATGGTGAGATTCAAGTAAACATTGAAGAAAGTATTCGTGGCTGTCATGTCTATGTCGTTCAGTCAACAAGTAGTCCGGTAAATGATAACTTGATGGAATTGTTGATTATGATCGATGCCTTGAAACGGGCGAGTGCAAAAACAATCAACGTCGTAATGCCTTATTATGGTTATGCCCGTCAGGATCGTAAAGCACGTGCACGGGAACCAATTACTGCCAAACTTGTAGCCAACATGATCGAAAAAGCTGGCGCAACACGTCTGTTGACGCTAGATCTGCATGCGTCTCAAATCCAAGGATTCTTTGATATTCCTGTGGATCACTTAATGGGTGCACCATTGATCGCAGATTACTTTTTAGAAAAAGGAATCTACGGCGACGATGTCGTGGTTGTTTCACCTGACCATGGTGGGGTAACACGCGCACGTAAATTAGCAGAGTTCTTGAAGGCGCCGATCGCGATCATCGACAAACGTCGTCCGAAAGCAAACGTCGCTGAAGTCATGAATATTATCGGGAAAGTCGATGGCAAAACGTGTGTCATCATCGATGATATGATCGATACCGCAGGGACGATCACACTTGCAGCGAATGCGCTGAAAGAAGCGGGAGCTAAACAAGTGTATGCGTCATGTACACACCCTGTTTTATCTGGTCCGGCAATGCAGCGTATCCAAGATTCAGCGATCGAGCATTTAGTCGTAACTGATTCGATCTACTTATCTGAAGAACGTAAAATCGACAAGATCGATGAAATCAGTGTGGGTGTATTGATGGGGGATGCAATCAAACGTATCCACGAAAACAAACCAGTTAGCCCATTGTTTGAAACACATAAAAAATAAAGTTGTTGAACTAGATACTCTATAAAAGGGTATCTAGTTTTTTTGTGCGTTCAGTTGCCGGGTGTCTTTTTTTATCACTTGTAAGAAATTTGGACAAGCGCTTTCACCTGAGTGTTCTTCTGATATGATAGTAAGTAGAAGGACGTAGCAGAGAGGACGGAGGCACATATGCAAAAGTGGATGGATCGTATTTCTATGGTCGTTGGCTACGGTGTAGTCAGCATTGCTTTATTTTTTAAACTTATTGGCGGAACAGGTCAACGGTATAGCTTGATCGAGGTCTGGGTTCGCAGTTTGTTGAGTGGTCATTTTCTGCACTTTTGGCAAACCGCTTTTCCCGCAGGAGTCGGTCTTTTAGTAGGATCTGGTTTCTTTTTGGTCTTAGTTCTTCTGTATGGACTCGACGCACTGCTGATTACTCGTCACCGCCACGTTTCCTTCGTGCAATCAGCAAAAGCAGCTTGGTTGTACTTTACGATGTTTTTCTATTTTATTTTTATTCAATTTTATGCCAGCAGTATGTGGCTGGTCCTTTTTTTGATTTTGTGTGCGTTGGAATTTCTACTGAATCGGTACCTAGAGGACAAAGTCGAACGGGACCGAAAGTATGCAGAAGCGCAAAAAGTTGAAAAAGCCTATTTGAAAGAACGGAATCGGCGGCTGGCCTTTCCGGGAAGCTACCCACCGGTGGTGCATCAGATTATTCGTAAAAATATCCGCTTTTACTATAAGGACTATCTGCTGTTGGTTTTATCGAATGCGCTGGTGTTTTTCGTAGTGCGCCTGCTTTTTTTCACGTATCACGAATTTAGCAGCGGGCACAGCGTGGAGAGTCTCTTTGATCGAACGGGCCTTCTTCGGATCATGATTGAATCCGGTGGGGTCTTACTCCTGTTGCTGTTCTTGTTTTTGAGTTTTATGGACGGTTTATTTATTGATTTTAAGGCGAAGCATATGAAGCTTCTGATCCAACTGGGGATTCGGAAAAAGACATTTCTTCTTCTGCTGCTGGAGGAGTTTAGTCTTTGTGGATTACTGGGAATCGGATTGGGGAGTATCGCCAGCTTGTTGATAACTCGGGGCGGGGAAGGCTTTGGTTGGGCCGTGTTGTTATCCACAGGGCTGTGGATAGTTGCGATGGCTGTGCATCAAGAAAAGATTTTACGGCTGATCCAGTTTCAACCACGAGAGCGGCTGAGCCCCGATCAACCTAGCGGACGTTGGTTACCCGTATTCCTGACGCTCGGTCTGCTTTTTTTTGCAGTGACTTTTTGGTGGTTTCATCGTCGAAAATCAGCGGAGACGTTGCTGGTGATCGGGCCTCTGACGGTCGCACTATTTCTACTGTTTTACAGCGCAGGTGGCGCATATGTCAAACGTAAGTATAAGAAACGAGTGTTTCTGCTCTCTCGAAACGATCTTTTCTATCGTTTCCGCAAGAGTATCCATGTTTTTGTGCTAACCACACTTTTGCAGTTGTTGATAGTGGGCTTCTTTTTGCCGCGTTTGATCACCCTTCAATTGACCACAGTGGATTCTTTATTTCCCTATGACGTCGTCGCAAAAGTCAAACAGCCAGAAGTAAAAAAGGTAGAACGAGCGTTGAAACAGGAACACGCGCAGTGGACAACGTATCCTTATGTGTCTGTCACATCTGTGGATGGCGATCCTGAGTGGGAATTTTTCGGGACTTCACGACCAGTGATGTTCATTCAAGGACAGCATATCGGGATTTCAGAAGCAACCTATCAACAGCTTCGTCAGATGAATCACTTGGGGAAGCATCCTTTGGGATTAAAAAAGGGGCAGTGGCATGTCGTTTATCAACAGGCGATCAGTATTCGTGGGCAACCGATTGACTGGGACCCTCAAAGCGCCCGTCCGCGTTTGCGAATCGGGACGCCTTTAGAAAGCTACAATACTGCCAATGTCGATCAGATTTTTCCAATGCGCCAAATCAAGAGTCAGGAGCGTCTGCTATTAACCGGGATGTTTCAACGGGGCCTGCAAGAAAATATTCTTGTGTTCGCCGATGAGGAATTTGCGGAATTCGCTAAAATGGAGACCCCTCGCCAGTTATTTTTGATCACTGGGGATCAAGCCGTCGGCACGTCGCTGCATTTTTTGAAGCAGCAGTACGCGGAGGATAAACGTTGGGACGCAGCGATCGAACCTGTGTATGAGAAAGCTCAACGAAAACGAAACGTAGTCACTGAAAATCAGTTACACGTTTTATTGTTGTTGTTTACCGTGTTCGTTTGCCTGTTCATCAGTGTCGGGATACTTGCAGCAAATTTTGAAAGTGATCACGACGATCTGCTTGCGCGCAGGCGATTGTTGGATCAATTAGGGATGCGTCAGAAGGAACAGCGGAAACTAATAAAAGAGCAAGTTGGACTTTTCCTGCTCGTCCCCATACTTGTCGGGTTAGTAATCAGTTTGGGCTTTATTTGGATCATGGGCACGCTGCGTTTCTTTGCGATAGATGAATGGCAGCAATTTACCCGTCTTTTTCTAATAGACTATAGTCTGTATTTGTTTTGTTGGGCACTGACGGCGGTCTTTCTTTATCGTCGAATTGAAAAGTGGAGGTAACTAGATGGAACCGATCATTGAAGCGGTAGCAATCAAGAAGAATTATGGACAGCAGAACGTATTAAGAGGGATTGATCTGACAATTCTTCCTGGGGATTTCCTGTGTATCATGGGGCGCTCCGGGTGCGGGAAAACGACCTTACTGAAAATAATAGGCCTGATGCATCCTCCGACCAGCGGGGAAGTTGCCTTCGAATCCAGATGGACGCAGTCGCTTTTTCCAGATGAGCTCTCGGATATTCGCAGGAGAAAAATCGGTTTTGTATTTCAGGAGTTTAACTTGATGGAAAGTATCAGTGTAAAGGAAAATATTCTTTTGCCAGCGATTTTGGATAAACAGGACATCACGAAAGCAGAAGAACGAATGGCGCCATTTTTTCAACTGTTGCGGATCGAGCAGTTCTTGGACAAGCTGCCGCAGGAATTATCTGTTGGAGAAAAGCAGCGAGCGGCGATTTGCAGAGCACTGATAAATGAACCGCAAATTATTTTAGCCGATGAACCAACTGGAAATTTAGACAGCAATGCTGGAGCAGAAGTCATTAATATTTTTAAACGAATCAATCAAGAACTAGGCATCACGATCGTCATGATCACCCACGACAGTAAAGTCGCGCAGGCGGCTAAAGAGGTGCTTTTTTTGAAGGATGGAAAAATTTATGACCGTCTGGTAAATGGTGTGGGGTCTGAAACACAAATATCGGAGAAAATGTTAGAAGTTTAATAGGAATATAAAGAAAAGAAGTGTCCGTTCAATCGGAGACTTCTTTTTTGCTGCGTCTAAAAATAAGGATTGGACCGGGTCCGTTATGGCTAATATTGGCGACAATCCTACGCTTTTTGAGCCTCAACCAGCAGAGAAAATGCGAATGAAACGCATGAAATCACCGCCGTATTCTAGGGACAAAAAAAGAGCTCATCGGTGGGTGGCCGATGAGCAAAGGAGTTAAAAAATGAAAAAGTGTTAGGGTTGTTTGTTGGTATGCTTATATAATAGCAACTAGTTGTGAATTATTTGTGAATGAAGATTGGCAGAAAATCAAAAAAAGTAGGTCTAAAAATATTTGTTTTTTTCTTATTATAAAAAAAGGAGCTCATCGGTGGGTGGCCGATGAGCAAAGGAGTTAAAAAATGAAAAAGTGTTAGGGTTGTTTGTTGGTATACTTATATAATAGCAAGGAGATGTGAAAAAAGTGTGAACGAGGATTGTTTGAAAATTAAAAATTTTATAAAGAATATGGTTATTAATTAACTTGACAAGTATTTTTAATCTTATTTTTATAAAAAAAGAGCTCATCGGTGGGTGGCCGATGAGCAAAGGAGTTAAAAAATGAAAAAGTGTTAGGGTTGTTTGTTGGTATGCTTATATATTAGCAAGTAGTTATGAATAAAATGTGATAAAAGACTAGAGAAACAATTAATTTTAGCGAAAATAAATCTTTCTAATTAGTATAAACAAGAGTGTACTTACTTTTTCTTTTGAAACAAGAAGGCTTTTTAGCAGGGAGCACTCACTTCAAAAGACAAAAAAGCCGAAAAGGAGGTGGGCTTCCTAGAAAGCGCTCCTTTTCGGCTCGAGAATGGCACGAGCTTATTCGTATACTCGGTTCTTTTTATCGTAAATATTTCGCAGCTCTAAATAAAGCGGCACAAGTTCATTCTTAGTATAAGGGAAATCCAGTTGGTACAATTGAATATTTGGTTTTTCCTTTTTCAACAAGGAAGAAGAACTGATGATCAGATCATAATCGTCTTTCAAGGACACGTCGTAAGGTTCGGCATCAATGAAGCGCAGATCTTCCAAGAAACGGTACAAGTCGCGAACGAAAATTGCATTGTGCTCTAACGCGATCCCTACTTTTAAATTATGCGCATAAGGAAACTGATTAAAGTAAGGCAATAATAAGCGCTTGAAGGCACGTGTGATCATTGGATGGATCGAACTGATAAAGCTGTAAGAAGGATTCTCTTTAGCTAATTGCATGAAATTTTGGATGTTTTGGAATAAAATGTATTCGCCTCGTGTTTGCTTCGCTTCTGGGTCCAGCACCAATTCAATAATGCTAGGAAACGGCTGACGGAAAATAAAGTAGCCGAACGTGATGTTCAGCATATTTGCCACAACCAAAGGGTCATCCATAATTTCCGGACGATCTGGGAACAATGCCTTTTTGGCAAAGGTACAGAACTCCATAACAAAATCATTGACCGGATTTGGACGAGCATCGAAGTCATGGATCGTCTGTTTCATGCTTTGATCGTCTCTAATCGTATAGAAGGGTGAGTAGTGCGCCAAGAAATAAATAAAACTGGATTCACCTTTCAATTGACGGGTCGTCATGGGAACATCTACTAATTCCCGTAAGGACGTAAAATCATAGTAAGGATTGTCCTTCATCAAGAAATTATAGCGAGGGTCGTATTTGACGAACTTTTTATTGCTGACACGGATCATGTTGATGCTGGTGAATAGCTTGATCTCCTGATTGCCGAAATACGTGCGTGACAGTGGGAAATAATCCTTGTACGTATCCATGATCTTCGCCAATTGATGCTGGTCGACATCTAACGGGCATTCAATTCCGCGGGTTCCAAGCCATAAAAGGTCGAATAACGCTAAACGAATCAAGCGTTCATCACCGGACATGCCGGCTTCTGTGTATGTAAAGCGAATATTGAAGCGTTTCAAGTGTTTTTTTAGTTTGTCGATCTTCCGGGAAACGGTAGAGCGGCTCACAAAATATTTTTCACAAAATTGTTCAATTGTTGGATTTTCTTCATTCAAGAAGTATAAGATAAACTGGAATGGGACGGCCTGTTGCAACAAGTGGTAACGATACTCATCGATCGTAGCATTTAAGTTTTCTAAATTCACTTTGCCGGCGCGCATCATGATCGTTTCATGGTTGGGCCGAATCTCCGCCAATTCTTGATCTATTTCATTTAATTCAATCACACTTTGCTGGTAGTTTAAATCTAAATCTTCTGACAATTGACTGATTGCTAACACTTGCTTGGTGGACTGATTTAAATATTTAAAAATATTAAAACGTAAGAGGAGCGACGCATCAAACATAAGTTCCTCATATAACATCTGTTTTCCTCCTTTATTAAATTAGGCGATTAATCTGAATTTTTTTAAGCATATTTCTTTTATATTGTACTTTATTTACATAAACCTGTCAGTTATTAACCGGTAAAAAGTGAGTAAAATTATATAGGGAAAATCATTTTTCATGCTATTCTAAGAAAGAAGGTGAAAAAATGACAAAGTCGCGTTTAGAAGCATTTACCGATGGCGTGGTTGCGATCGTTTTGACAGTCCTCGTGTTGGATATTCAGATACCAGACGCGCCAACACTCGCTTCATTGCTGAGCATAACCAACACACTGTTCGCCTATACGGTGAGTTTTATTTTCGTGGCAGTTATCTGGGTGAACCATCATCGCATGATGCAGATGGCGGAAAAGATCAATTATAAGGTTATCTGGGCAAATATTTTTTGGTTATTTTGGCTAACGTTATGTCCGGCCGTCACGAGCTGGGTAGGACGCAATCCTGGAGAATTTTGGCCAGAGGTTTCTTATGTCATGGTCTACACGATGTGGAGTTTTTCTTACGGGGTGTTATCAAAAAAAGTCATTACCGCCAATGACCCAGAGAGTCATGTTGCGAAAGTTTTGACACGGGATCGCCGCAGCAGATTATCTATGCTGATCAATTTAGCAGTTTTGGCAGGCGTGTTTGTTTATCCGCCGATCGGGATCTTTGGGCGTTTCTTAGTTTCAGGTATTTGGATCGTTTCATATCGGAAAGCAGACGAATATTACCACAAAGTTTTCGGCAAAAAAAATCGCGGCAGAAGTGCGTAACTTCTGCCGCGATTTTTACGTATATTTGTTGGTTTTTCACCAACCCAAAAGACTTTTTACGGTTCTGGATGCAACACACGGTGTAAGAATTCTTTGGTCCGTGCTTCTTTCGGATGGACAAAGATGTCTTCAGGGGTTCCTTGTTCAGCAATGACGCCTTGGTCCATGAAGATAACACGATCCGACACTTCTTTTGCGAAGGCCATTTCATGGGTTACGATGACCATCGTCAAGCCGCTCTCTGCCAATTTCTTCATAATATGCAGGACATCGCCGACCATTTCAGGATCTAGCGCGGAGGTCGGTTCGTCAAACAACATCACTTCCGGGTTCATTGAAAGGGCACGGGCAATTGCGACCCGCTGTTTCTGACCCCCTGAAAGCTGTGCCGGCTTCGCATCAACGAAACGAGCCATCCCCACTTTTTCCAAGTTTTCCAACGCCACTTTTTTGGCTTCCTCTTCTTTTCGTCCTAAGACGGTCACCTGACCGCTCATGCAATTTTGCAGCACGTTCATATTGTTGAAAAGGTTAAAGGATTGGAAAACCATTCCCAAATGCGTCCGATATTTCGGCAGGTTGTAACCAGGGGCTAGAACATTGTCCCCTTGGTATAAGATTTTGCCGTCTGTTGGTGTTTCAAGTAAGTTGATACAACGTAGAAAGGTAGATTTACCGGAACCAGAGGCACCGATGATCGTTACCACTTCTCCTTTGTTGACGTTCATACTGATATCTTTTAAGACGAGGTTATCGCCGAAGCTTTTCTTCAAATGTTCGATTTCAATAATACTGCTCATGTCTGCTCCTCCTTATTCTTATTGCTGAACGCATTTTTTTAAAAAATACGTTCGATGTTCATACCGTATACCATTCTGCTAGAGCGAGAAGCAAAATAGTCTATCGGGACTCCTTAATCTATCTGGAATTATTTATCTTCTCCGACAGCTACATCAACCTCTTCAATACGAACATAGGCTGAAGGGCCGTCCATTTTCTTCTCAACGACACGTAAGAGACGAGTGGCAGTGAAGGTCAAGACAAAGTAGATCACACAGATGATGAAATACGTTTGGAAGAACATATAGTTCGTTCCAGCCGCGGATTTCCCTTGGAAGAACAATTCAGAAACAGAGATGATACTCAATACAGAGGTATCTTTAATATTGATAACCAATTCATTCCCCGTTGCTGGCAGAATGTTTCGTAACACTTGCGGCAAGACCACTTTACGCATCGTTTGACCATGGGTCATCCCGATCGCGTGAGCCGCTTCGAACTGTCCTTTATCGACTGCGAAGATCCCGCCGCGGACGATCTCAGACATATAGGCCCCCGTATTAATAGAAACAATAAACAATGCAGCAGCCGTTCGATTCAAGTCGATCCCGAAAGCCATCGCGATCCCGTAATAGATAACGGCAGATTGTACGATCATCGGTGTGCCGCGGAAAATTTCAATGTAGGCATTCAATAACCAGCCAAACACTTTTTGCAGGCCGCGTTTTGCAGAATTGTCTGATTCAGGGATCGTCCGAAAGACACCGATCAATAAACCGATCAAAGTCCCAACCGTTGTTCCCACAATAGCAAGCAGTAAGGTCATTCCTGTTCCTCGTAAGAACATCGAACCGTTTTGTTTCAAGATACGAACGAAGACATTTTCTTTTTTACCAGAAGCGTTTTGCGTTTCATCCGTCGCTGGCTGATCTTTGATGGCTTGGTCCATGACCTTCACCCGTTCGTCTTGAGAGATGCCGGACAAGATCTGATTGACCTGGGCCATATTAGCGTCGCCTTTACGCATGCCGACCGACACCTGAACATCTTCAGGGTTGGTTTGGAACCCGTTTGCTTTGTCAAATTCCACCATTTTAAGGTCAGGATTGACACTTTCCGCCGTCACGCCTTCTGGTCGTTCACTGACGTAGCCATCGATCGTTCCCGATTCCAAAGCAACACGCATTGCTGGGAAATTGTCCATGGCTTCCTGTTTGTTCACGTCAGGGATCTGAGGAATAACGTCATAATGGAACGTACTTAACTGTGCGGTGATCTTTGCCCCCGCAAAATCTTTGATGTTTGTCGCTTTGGCATATTTTGTATCTTTCCGTGTAACGATAACCAATTGTGATTCGTAATAAGGATCGGAAAAGTCTACTTCCTTCCGGCGTTCCGCTGTTGGAGACATCCCGGCGATGATCGCGTCGATCTTGCCGGATTGAAGAGCGGGCAATAAGCCGTCCCATTCGGTTTTGACGACGACCAGCTTACGATTCATTTTGTCCGCAATTTTTTTCGCCATTTGGACATCGTAACCGCCAGCGTAGGCTCGATCTCCTTGGATCTGAACGGCGCCATTCCGATCATCCTTTTGCGTCCAGTTGAACGGTGCATAGCCGGCTTCCATGCCGACCCGTAACTCTCCTTCAGGTGTTTTGTCATCCGCGTGTGTAATCAACGGTGCTCCTAAAAAAGAAATGAATAATGCGATAAGTGCGATAACTGAAAATTTTCTTCTATTCATAGTTTCTCCCTTTCTTGAACTCACGAGATTGGGTAGGGCTGTCTTTGAAAATCTACAACAAAAAAAGCCGCCGATTTGTGTATAAGGCCGCTTGCAGATAATAAGAAGATGGTGTTCCCTCTCACAAAAACATAGCGCAACTTAGCATCACTGCTAAGACAGTCCGCAAGTTATTTGCTTGCGTCCCAACATACAAAACAAAGAGAATTTTGTACATTTCGGCGAAACTTCCTAGACCTATTTCCACGTGTCTCTGCACTCCATAGGGTTAATAAGGTTCGCGACCTCTACCTCATTGTTCTGAGGCATCTCGTATTCAGTTATTATGTTTCACAGTCTAAAGCCTATAAATGAAAAAGTCAATGGGAATCCTTTGAAACGAACAAAAAAATTGTTTGAAATTTTTAATCTGAAACGTTTTGATTGTTTAAAAAGACAAAAAAAGAATACGAAGATACATCCATTAAGAAATTTCAGTCTTTTTATTTCAAAGGAGCAAAAACCTTTTCGATGATACGGAGAATTCTTCCTTTCTTCTATAAAAGAAGTGAGACTTTTTATTTTACGCGTCATTTATACTATACTGATTCTTGAGGTGATAGAAATGGAAATCACAGTTGATCTGGCTGCAGAGATGCTCCAGCAGCATAAAAAA
This sequence comes from Enterococcus sp. AZ048, assembly GCF_051715125.1. NCBI lineage: Bacteria > Bacillati > Bacillota > Bacilli > Lactobacillales > Enterococcaceae > Enterococcus > Enterococcus sp. AZ048. Next base: position 178,534 of record NZ_JBIOTD010000001.1, read on the forward strand.
ATGACGTTTCTAACTGGAGCAGGTGTTTCCACGCCATCAGGAGTCCCAGATTACCGCTCGCTCCAAGGCGTATACCACGGACTGGAGGCACCAGAGTATTTATTAAGCAACGAATGCCTGATACGCGAACCAGAAAAATTTTATCAATTTGTCAAACACTTATACCATGAAGAGGCGCGGCCTAATGTCATTCATCAAGCCATGGCAGCGATGGAGAAGACAAAAGACATTTGGGTCGTCTCCCAAAATATCGATGGGTTGCATGCGGCGGCTGGCAGCGAAAAACTCGTTCATTTCCACGGGTCGCTGTACGAGTGCTATTGTCGGAAGTGCGGAAAATCAGTATCCGTATCAGACTATCTGCAAAGCGATCGTCACGAGGAGTGCGGCGGTCAAATTCGTCCTGACATCGTGTTGTATGGTGAGGGATTTGAAGAAGGCGTCATTCAACAAGCCGTTTCAGCAGTCAAAAATGCGGAACTTGTGGTAATCGTCGGGACGAGCTTTCAAGTTCATCCGTTTTGTGATTTAATTTATGAAAAACGCAGAGATGCGCAAGTCATGGTCATCAATCAAACGCCGATCCAGTTAGCCGGTGCCTATACGTTTGTACAGGCGAATGGAGTGGAGGTATTTGAAAAGCTATAATACATTCATTGGGTGAAACCAGTTTTTATCTACGAGGAGGAAGATGTGTGGAGTTAACAGAAAAAGAAAAGATGATCGCCGGTAAATTATATTTTGCAGGTGATCCTGAATTAGCAGCCGATCGAAAAGATGCGCGGGTCAAATTACGAGCGATCAACCAAGAAACAGACAAGAAAAAACGAGAAATGTATGTAAAATCTGCTTTTGGGGGGACAAAAAAGCGCGTCTACATTGAACCAACCATTTCCTTCGATTATGGCTACAATATTTTTGTTGGGGAGAACTTCTATTGTAATTTCCACAATGTCTTTTTAGACATTTGTCCAATCACGATTGGCGACAATTGTATGTTCGGACCCAATGTTCAATTGTATACGGCTAGCCATCCGTTAGAACCAGGAAAGCGCAATAGCGGGCAAGAATTCGGCAAGCCGATCACGATCGGCGACAATGTATGGATCGGCGGTTCGTGTGTGGTGGTTCCTGGGGTAACGTTGGGGGACAATGTCGTAGTGGCCGCGGGGGCAGTGGTGACAAAATCTTTTCCAGATAATGTCGTAGTTGGTGGAAATCCTGCACGTATCCTAAAGACGATCGAAGAAGAAAATGAAAAGAACGAATTGGTGCAAGCCCGAGAAAAAATAGATACGATCGATCAGGAAATCGTTGGTCTCTTAGAAAAACGACTGTCCGCTGTCAGCGAAGTAATCGCGTACAAGGCGCAAACAAAAAAGGCCGTTTTAGATACGAGCCGTGAAGAAAACGTGTTAGAGAACGTTGCTGCTTTAGTGAAGGACGAAAATTATCGCGAAACGATCGTTGAGACATTCAAGGATATCATGAAGCAGTCGCGTAACTATCAAGAAGGGCGGTTGGAGTAACATGGTCGATGGCGATAAACGCAAAGCCGAGATTTTAGAAGCGTTGCAGCAAGCAGATAAACCGATCAGTGCGACTCGTTTTGCAAAGGAATTCGGCGTGAGCCGTCAAATCGTAGTGGGGGATGTGGCGTTGCTACGAGCAGCAGGTGAAACAATCATTGCCACTGCACGAGGCTACCTATTGGAACGCGAGTCAGAAAAATTGATCAGTAAAATTGCTGTTCAACACGGACCGGAGCAAACAGAAGAAGAATTGCGCACAATAATCGAAAAAGGCGGAGAAGTCATTGATGTTGTAGTGGAGCATCCGTTGTATGGCGAATTAGTCGGCGGACTGCATTTGATGACGCAGCAAGACGTCGATAGCTTTATCAAGGAAACCAGTGGGCTGCGGGCGACACTTTTGTCGGAGCTGACAGGCGGCATTCACCTCCACACGATCGCCTATGAAACACTGGATGATTTGGCAGAGATCAAACAGGCGCTCTCAGAAAAAGGAATCTTATATGAAGAAAAACACCATTCGTAGTGAATGGTGTTTTTGCTTATTCGATGACTAAAACGCCGTCTTTCAATTGCAGCGGGTTCTTTTCGTCTATATGGTCGTAGAACATGATGCCGTTGATATGATCAATCTCATGCTGGACGACGATCGCATTGTAATTTTTCAAGCGAATCTTGTGTTTTTCACCCTCAGCATCATAATAAGAAACGGTGATGCGTGCCGCCCGAACGACATAGCCGGGAACTTCACGATCAACGGATAAGCAGCCCTCGCCTTCGCCTAAGCAAGCTTCCTGTACAGAGTGGCTTAAAACTTTTGGATTGTACATCACCGTACTAATACCGTTCTCCGGTTTTTCTGGGTCAACACTTGGTACATGGACCGCGATGATCCGTTTTGAACTATCTAATTGGGGAGCCGCTAAACCGACACCGCCACGTAAGTGTAATTCTTCTGCTTTCACGGGATCTTGACTGTTTTTAAGAAATTGAAGCATCTCTTTTCCAAGGGCCACGTCTTCAGCAGTTGGAGGAATCGGGACCTCTTTCGCAACATCTCTTAAAGTCGGATGGCCTTCCCGAATAATATCATCCATTGTGATCATTAAAAAATCTCCTCTCAAAGCTGTCTTTCATCACGTTAGTTTAACACAAAAAGTAAGTAAGGTAAAAAAACTGTTTTTGGAACGACGGTTCTTTAAAAAAATTGTAATGATTACAAAAGACAGGCTTAAATTGCTATACAGCTTGATTTTTTAGAGCAAATCAAGTAAAGTGTTAGAGTGTGCAAAGCGCACCACCTATCACTTGGTTGGGCGATTCACCAACGCTCTACTCAGTCGTAGGAAGAAAATAGGAAGAGGTGAAAACCATGGCATTATCAAAAGAACGTAAAAACGAAATCATCAATGAATATGCTCGCCATGAAGGAGATACTGGTTCTCCAGAAGTACAAATCGCTGTATTAACGGAAGAAATCAATCAACTAAATGAGCATGCACGTGTCCACAAAAAAGACCACCATTCATACCGCGGTCTAATGAAAAAAGTTGGTCATCGTCGTAACTTGTTAGCTTACTTACGTAAGAATGAAGTACAACGTTACCGTGAATTAATCCAACGTCTAGGACTACGTCGTTAATTCGTACTACTATTTAAGAGTGAGGTTCCTAGGAATCTCACTTTTTTTACAGTTAGGCTTTTCGCAATAGTGTAAGTATGCGTTCTAGTAATAGATTTTATGCGCTGTATTGAACAGGCAGTTTAGCCTAATGTTATGCGTACGAAAATCAGTTCATTTTTCTGGTTTTTAGAAATATGATTTCACTTAAAATGAGCTAGCTGTTAAATTCTAGTATACATGTAGAAACATTCGTCTCTTATTTAATGTATTTGCGAAGGGGACTAAATTAATCGAACACCGAGGTTCTCTCGGTAAAAATAAACCCCTTTGATTGGCGTGTTGTCACTCTACTAACCAAATGCAAGAAGCGAAGGTTTTCGCTGTTTCCATTTGTTTAGTAGCGTCGCACTGGTCAAAGGAAAAAGGAGAAGTTATGACAGAAAAGCAAGTTTTTAAAACCACTTGGGGCGGGCGCCCTCTGCAAGTTGAAATCGGTCAGCTTGCCAAACAAGCCAATGGCGCAGTGTTAGTTCGCTATGGCGATACCGTTGTGTTAAGTGCAGCTGTTGCATCAAAAGAAGCGAGAGATTTCGACTTTTTCCCATTAACGATCAATTACGAAGAAAAAATGTATGCCGTTGGTAAAATTCCTGGAGGCTTCATCAAGCGTGAAGGACGTCCAAGTACAGATGCGACGTTGACTGCTCGTTTGATCGACCGTCCGATTCGCCCAATGTTTGCTGATGGCTTCCGTAATGAAGTGCAAGTAACAAACGTTGTAATGAGTGTGGAACAAGATTGCTCACCAGCGATGGCTGCAATGTTTGGTTCTTCATTAGCCTTAGCTATTTCAGATATTCCTTTTGAAGGCCCAATCGCAGGTGTTGATGTTGGTCGCGTAAACGGGGAGTATGTGTTGAATCCTACGACGGAACAACACGCCGCATCAGATATCGATTTGACTGTTGCTGGAACAAAACAAGCCATCAACATGGTAGAATCCGGTGCAAAAGAAGTTTCCGAAGAAGATATGCTAGGTGCGTTGTTGTTCGGTTTTGACGCAATCAAAGAAATGGTCGCTTTCCAATCTGAAATCGTTGCTGCTGTCGGCAAAGAAAAAATGGAAATTTCTTTATTACAAGTGAACCCTGAATTGAAAAAAGAAATTTTTGACAGCTATTACGAAACAATGAAGACGGCTGTAATGACAATGGACAAATTGGCACGTGAAGACGAAATTGAAAAAGTAAAAGAAACAGTCAAAGAAGTCTATGCGGAAAGATTTGCGAATGTTGAAACAGAAGATTTGGTTCAAATCACAAAAGAAGTGAAACAAATCGCGGAAGATCTTGAAAAAGATGTTGTCCGTGAATTGATCACAATCGATAAGATTCGTCCGGATGGCCGTAAATTAGACGAAATCCGTCCGTTAGATGCAGAAACAAGCATCTTGCCGCGCGTACATGGTTCAGGTCTATTTACACGGGGACAAACGCAAGCATTATCTGCTTGTACGTTGGCTCCTTTAGGAGAACATCAAATCATTGATGGATTAGGAACCGTTGAAAGCAAACGATTCATCCATCACTATAATTTCCCGCAATTCTCTGTTGGTTCAACAGGGCGTGCTGGCTCACCAGGTCGTCGTGAAATCGGACATGGTGCATTAGGTGAACGTGCGTTGGCGCAAATCATTCCTAGTGAAGAAGATTTCCCTTACACTATCCGTTTAGTTGCGGAAGTATTGGAATCAAACGGTTCGTCTTCTCAAGCAAGTATCTGTGCTGGAACATTGGCATTGATGGATGCAGGTGTGCCAATCAAAGCACCGGTTGCCGGGATCGCTATGGGCTTGGTCTCTGATGGTGAAAACTACACGATCTTGACTGATATCCAAGGATTAGAAGATCATCTTGGCGACATGGACTTTAAAGTTGCTGGAACAAAAGACGGAATCACTGCTTTGCAAATGGACATCAAAATCCAAGGGATCACAGAACAAATCCTTTCTGAAGCGTTGACACAAGCGAAAAAAGCACGGATGGAAATTCTGGAAGTCTTAACAGATACAATCGCTGAACCGCGCAAAGAATTGAGCCCATATGCTCCGAAGATCGAAATGATCCAAATCGACCCAGATAAAATCAAAACAGTTATCGGTAAAGGCGGCGACACGATCAACGGTATCATTGAAGAAACTGGCGTGAAGATCGATATCGATCAAGATGGAAATGTCAGCATCGCTTCTTCTGATGCAGAGATGATCCAAAAAGCAATCAAGATCATTGAAGAATTGACCAAAGAAGTCAAGGTCGGCGAAGTTTACTTAGGTAAAGTCGTTCGTATCGAAAAATTTGGTGCCTTCGTGAACTTGATCAAAGGCAAGGATGCGTTGGTCCACATTTCTCAACTTGCGAATGAACGTGTAAATAAAGTAGAAGATGTCGTGAAATTAGGCGACGAAGTATTAGTGAAAGTAACAGAAATTGATCGCCAAGGACGCGTGAATGCGTCTCGTAAAGCCTTGTTGAAAGAAGAAGAAAGCAAAAAAGAAGAAAAATAACCGATCCTTCGGTTAGTCTTTGACTTTTCTTTCTGAAACTTGGATAATATGGATAAGTTTTAGGGGAGTAGCAACATAGAGTCCTCTCTATGCTTTTAGATCAACAACTAGTGCAAAGCGCGCTGGTCTAAAAGGTAATTTGCAAGACCTAAACAATAGTGGAAACTGTTGTTTAGGTCTTTTTTGCGAATTCCACTCCCTGCGTTAGCTGGGTAGTGGAATCGTATGCGTACGAAAATAAAAGCATTTTTCCAGATTTTGGAAAAATGGATTCATTGGAACGGAGTTAGCGGTCAGTTATGCTTTTTGCAGTATGTAACAATCAAGCTTATTTTGGTTTAAATAGAAAATAATCGTTTGTGCTGTTTAGCATAATGATATGCGTAATGAGAATTTGATTCACTTTTTGGTTTTTGAAAAAGTGCATTCATTTAAAACGAACTAGCTGCGAGTGTGTATCGAAATATCGATGCAATTAGTAAAATCGATCCAAGGTGTCATGAATAAAAAAGTACGGGCGCTATCATCAGCATCGTGAAACTTCCTAAAACTTTTTAAATAGAACTCACTACCGATTCAGCGAACGGCGATAACAGGAGCGTGTAAAATGGAGAAAAAGAAAGATCGTATGAAAAAGCTTTCGGCAGGAGGATTGCTGATTGCGCTAGGTGTCGTGTACGGCGACATCGGAACGAGTCCGTTGTATGTCATGAAGGCGATCTTAGAAGAAAATGGCGGATTGAGCACAGTGACACAGGACTTCGTTTTGGGAACAGTCTCATTGGTTTTTTGGACTGTGATGCTCTTGACGACCGTCAAATATGTGCTGATAGCATTACGAGCAGATAATCATGGTGAAGGGGGAATTTTTTCTCTATACACCTTGGTTCGTAAGGGTGGAAAATATTTGATCATTCCTGCCATGATCGGTGGCGCAGCATTGTTGGCCGATGGGGTACTGACACCTGCGGTAACTGTCACCACGGCGATTGAAGGATTGCGAGGCATCCCTGATTTTTATCAAAAATTTGGCAACAATCAAAACGTCATTGTCATCATCACACTGATCATTTTACTTTTTCTATTTTTGATCCAGCGTTTTGGTACAGATTTTGTCGGAAAAGCTTTTGGGCCGATCATGTTTTTATGGTTCACATTTTTAGGGCTGATGGGTCTGTTGAATATTCCTTATGATTTTAGTGTCGTCAAAGCATTGAACCCGTATTATGCCGTTCACTTATTGTTTAATCCAGATAATAAGATGGGGATTTTTATTTTAGGGAGCATCTTTCTAGCGACAACGGGTGCGGAAGCGTTGTATTCGGATATGGGGCATGTAGGGAAGAAAAATATTCATTTCAGTTGGCCGTATGTACTGCTTTGCTTAATGCTGAATTACGCAGGGCAAGCCGCGTGGATCTTGCACGCAAAAGGGAATGCTTCAATTGAAGCCATTGATAACTTGAATCCATTCTTTCAAATTTTACCAGATGGCTGGATGATCTTTGGGGTCGTTTTCGCGACGATTGCCGCGGTCATTGCTTCACAGGCCTTGATCTCGGGGTCCTTTACTCTTGTTTCAGAAGCTATCAAATTGAAGCTGTTGCCAAGAATGCGGATCATCTATCCTGGTAAAAGCATTGGTCAGATGTATATTCCGGCCGTTAATATGATTCTATGGGGGGCCTGCTCGGTGATCGTGTTGACCTTCCGTACATCGACGCATATGGAGGCAGCATATGGACTATCGATTACGGTAACGATGCTGATGACGACCTTCTTGCTGTATCATTACCTGCTGCAAAATGGAACCTCTAAAATTCTAGCAGGTTTGATGCTCGTATTTTTCGGAACGTTAGAAGGCTTCTTTTTCATCTCAAGTGTGACGAAATTCTTCCATGGCGGGTTTGTCGCCGTTGCGATGGCCTTATTGATCCTGAGTGTCATGTACATCTGGTATTGCAGCAATCGCGTGCAGGAAAAGGCCAGTCAGGATGTTCAATTTAAAGATTATTTGCCGCAATTACAAGAACTTCATGACGATGATAAGATTCCTTATTACCAAACCAACGTAGTATTTTTGGTTCCGCGTTTGGAAGGGGACACGATACCGCAGCAATTTATCTATTCTATTTTGGATAAACGCTTAAAACGGGCAAAAGTTTATTGGTTTGTAAATGTTGAAGTAACCGATGAACCTTATACAGAAGAGTATAGTGTGGATATGATGGGGACTGACTTCATTGTGAAGGTCAAACTTTACCTTGGCTTCCGTATCGCACAAGACGTCAATGTATACTTGCGCCAGATCATTCATGATTTGATGAAGCAAGGACGATTGCCTAAGCAGCCTCAGCATTATTCGTTGACTCCGGGCCGTCAGGTAGGGGACTTCCGATTTGTGATCATCAATGAAGAATTATCGAATATGACGAGAATCGATAAGTGGGATCGTCAAGTCATGCAAGCACGTTTAGCCATCAAGCGCCATACGGTAACACCGGAACGGTGGTTTGGAATTGAATACAGTGAGGTCACGTATGAAACGGTGCCGCTGATTGTCGGCGAAACGAGAAAAACGTGGTTGAAAGAACGAAAACGTTAAAAAGTGCGCTCGTTTTTTCAAAAAATTAATTTTTAACACGAGCTTTTGGCGGAAAGAATTGCCAAAAGCTCTTTTCTTTTTATTTTAATTAAGTTAAATTAAGGTTAAAAAAGAATGAAGGCGAGGGTTGCGAGATGGAAATGACGATTTCAGGTTTGCGTGAAAAACTGGTGAACACCGATGAGGAGCAGCTTAGAGAATTGATCTGCCAGTTGTACAAGCATTCGGAGATTTCGCAACAGATGATCGATTCCCGTTTTTTAGGGGATGATTACGGGGTGCGTATCGCACAGGAGATGAAGCAGAAGCTGGATCAAGCGTTTTTTCCCCATGAAAAAATTGATCTTTCTTTGGCGAATGCAAAAGAGCTGCTGCGGTTGTTTCGTAAAAGGTGTCAAAACCAGCGTGCATTGATTGACGTGGAATTATATTATGTGGAATGCGGATTGGATTTTATGGACATGTTTGGAGCAGGCGATGGGGAGAACAAAAATCTCTTGCTAGTAAATTATGCTTCGGCAGTGGCTCGGATCTTGGAAGATGAGTCACATATTTATTTCCATACGTATTTTTCAAGGTGCGGTCAGATCATTCAAGCAACCAAAGAATTCACACCAGAATTTGTGCGAAATATGACGGCTGTGTACCAGCAACTAGCAAAAGAGTGAGGCTTACGCCTCACTCTTTATTTGTGGTTGCAACGATTCTTGATGGTATTCTTGATCCAATTTTTTTAGATTGCGCATTGCTTTAAAATAAGAAGTCAATAGAACGGCGGTTGAACCGATCCAGGCAAGAGGTGAAGCAAATGCAGCACCTGCGAAACCAAAGGAATGGGTCAAAATCACCGCGGCAAAGGAACGCATAACGAGCTCCATGATCCCGGCGAATGTCGGGATTTTTGCTTGTCCTAACCCTTGCAAGGTATATCGTAAAATAAATAAGATCGCTAATACCCAATACAGTGCGCCGTTGATATTAAAATAGGTTTGCGCTAGTTCAAAGACACGGGTTTCACTAGGATTAACAAATAATGCGACAAAATATTTTCCGCAAGTGATGACCAAGAGGCCTGCAAAGAGGCTAAAGGCACCACTCATGATCAAACATTGTTTGACACCTTTTAAAATTCGGCCATATTCTTTCGCTCCGAGATTTTGAGCAGTAAATGTCGCCATGGTGATTCCAAAAGACATCATAGGCAAGATAGCAAATTGATCAATCCGGGCAGCCGTTGTTTGGGCAGCCACGACATCTGTTCCCAATGTATTCAATGCGGATTGTAAGATGACCGCTCCGATCGCGATAATCGATGATTGGAAGCCCATAGGCAGCGCAGCATTCAAATGAACACGCAATTCTTCTTTATCAAAAGTAAAACTTTTTCGATTTACTTGCAGCATGGGAATCTTTCTGCGAATAAACCAAATACACATCAAACTAGCTGAGATTTGCGCGATGACTGTAGCAAATCCGGCACCTGCAACGCCCATGTGGAAGTAGATGATGAAAACCAGGTCCAATACCACATTGATGACTACCGCAAACGCTAAAAAGAAAAGCGGTGTTCGACTATCCCCTAACGCCCGCACCATATTGGATAAAAGGTTGAAGGCCATGGAAGCAAAGATCCCACCTAAAATAACGGAAATGAATTCTTGCGCTTGGTCGAGAAGCTCAGGAGGTGTTTGCATTAAAAGTAGTAAAGGACGTAAAAACACTAAGCTCAAAACGGTTAATACAACACTCACACCGAGGCTGATAAGGATCGACATAGCAAAACTTTTACGCACGCCTTGTGCATCCTTGGCACCAAAGCGTTGCGCTGTGATAATCGACAATCCTGCAGTTAGACCTTGAGCAAAACCGATGATTAAAAAACTGACGCTGCTAGTGGCACCCACAGCAGCCAAAGCATCTTTTCCTAACGTTTGACCAACGACGACCATATCTACCATACTGTAAAATTGCTGAAATACATTTCCTACAAACAAAGGCAAGGCGAATAAAATAATCAGCTTTGCCGGATTTCCATGAGTCAACTCTTTCATCTTTTTCCCGCTTTCTAATAAAATTTTCTGATTGATATTACCACAAAATTTTCTGAAAGCAAGGGTCTCGCGTAAAAAGTTAAGAAAAAAAGGCAACCCTTAAGAAAGGCTGCCTACTAATTTAACGTTGACGAATTTCATTTGGTAATAAAATCGTTTGACGGCTTCCGTCATCATATGCATAGACTTCTTGTGGAAAGTCCGATGAATAGCCAAACGGTAAGTCGATCCCCATCTCAACTTCACTGCCTTCTTGTGAGAAGTACATCGTGACGCGCCCCTCATTGTTAAGAAGATCGAAACTTAAGATATTGTCTAATGGAATTAATCCCTTTAAATCTAAGTCAATGATATACCAGATACTATCAATCAGCTCGCCTGGCAAGCTGGACACCACACCGACAGAGGCGTAACGACTTTTTTTAGAATCAAATGTTTCAAACATAGATTTTCCTCCTTTAGTTGGAATCACTTACTTAAAGTACAAATAAGCTTTGTAGTGACTTATTGTAATTCTTTTTAGAGAAAAAAACCACTCATAGTGCTTGATGTATAAGAAAAAGTAAAAGTATCACGTATCTAAAAAACAAACCATCCTCATTTAAAAAGGGGAGAAGTCGTTAAAAAAAGGCGTGCCGATAAACCATCGGCACACCCAGTTAATGGATTATTCTTCTGTTGATTCACCAATAACTTCTGGTTCAGCGCCTTCAGCAACTTCTTCTTCTTCAGGAAGTTCTTGGGCTTCTTGGATCGCTGCGATTTGTTCTTCTGCATCTGTTACGATGGTGTAGTCCGCATTTTTAGGTAGGTCACCTACTGAAATGGATTGACCGATTTCTAATCCAGAGATATCTACTTCGATGCCTTCTGGTAATTTTTCTGGTGTTGCAGATACAGTAGCTGTATAAAGTGTTTGTGTTAAAACGCCGCCTGCTTTCACACCAGCAGCTTCACCAACAAGTGTTACTTCTGTTTCAGCTTCTGTTTCTTCTGTTAAGTTTACGGATAATAATTCAACGTGTGTTAAATCATGTGTAAAGGTGTCTACTTGCGTTTCACGTAATAAGGTATTAACCTTTTTTCCGCCAAGTTCAATTGCAAATACAGTGTTTGCGCCATTTTCACGCAATAATTTAGAAAATTCACGTTCGTCGATCGAGATCGTTGTGCTTTCTACTTTGTATCCGTTGACGACTGCTGGGATTTTTCCTTCGTGACGCAATTTGTTGCGTAGGGAACGGGGACGAGTTGCTCTTTCTTCTACTTTCAATGATACTGCCATAACCAAATTCCTCCTTAAAATGTGACTGTCTGTGGTTGTTCAGACAGATTTTATTTAAGTGATAGGTTATTCTCAGCACAATGGCTTTGCGAAAACGCAAAAAGACAGTCGAATACACAACTGTCCAAAAAAAGTCTGAGTTCAACTTTCTCTACCAGGTCATAACGCTGTGTATGAGAAACCTTTGACACAAGAGTGTCGATTCACTTAATATACGAATTTTCTAACTCGTATATTAAAAGTGTAGGACTCCTTCAGACAAATTGCAAGGAAAAACGCTTTTGTATTTAAGCAAAAAGCATCAAATGATTTTTATAAAATGAAAACAAAGAGCTTGGACAGCTTTGGAGAGTTTGTCTTTTAATGGAATTTCGGTATAATAAATCCGATAGATTTGAGGGAGCAAAGACATGCGATTGGACAAAGTGATCGAACAGCAATTGAAAACAACACGCAAAGAGATGAAGCGTTTGTTTCTAATGAAAAAAGTGTTTATTGATGGCAGCGTTGAGCGCAATCCTCAGCGTAATGTGGATAGTCAGCTCCATGATATTCAAGTAGACGGACAAAGCGTACAAACAACTCACGTCTATTATTTGCTGAATAAGCCTGCGGGTGTTGTGACAGCAAAGAAAGACGACCAATTTCAAACAGCTACAGAATTAATAGCAGAAAAAGAACGACCAGAGAATCTTTATCCAGTAGGACGCTTAGATCGGGATACGACAGGATTGTTGCTTTTGACCGACAATGGTCAATTGGGTTACGACCTTTTGCAGCCAGGAGCAAAGGTTGAAAAAACCTACCGTGCTAGAGTGAACGAACGGGTGACCTCAGAAGATGTAGAAGCATTTGAAGCAGGGATCGTCTTTCATGGCGCCATTCGCTGCCAGCCTGCAAAACTGACGATTCTACATTCTGAACCAGGAAATTCGGAAGTAGAATTAACAATAAAAGAAGGAAAATTCCATCAGGTTAAAAAAATGTTTTTGGCCCGTGGGAAAAAAGTAATGCGTTTAGAGCGTCTTTCTATGGGACCCTTGCGATTGCCAGAAGAACTGCCAGTAGGAGGCTATCGTTCGCTAACATTGGACGAATTGGAGCAATTAAAAATATACTTTAGATAGAAGGTTTGAAGATGAGCTATGAAACGATTTTATTTGATATTGATGATACGCTGTTAGACTTTAAAGCAGCAGAAGAACAAGCATTACTATGGTTGTTTCAAGATATGGATATTGAACCGACGTTGGCTGTGAAAGAAAAGTACAAAAAAATGAACCAAGGATTTTGGCGGGATCACGAAGCGGGCATACTCTCTCGACAAGAATTACTGGACAATCGTTTTCGTCTGTTTTTCGAAATGTATGAGCGCGATGTGGATGGTCCGAAAACAGAGGCACGGTACCGGCATTATTTGAATCAAGGCTATCAATTGATGACGAACAGCTTGGAAGTTGTCGACACGTTGAGTCAGAAAAAGGATCTTTACGTCGTAACGAATGGCGTTTCCGTGACGCAGCATCAACGGCTGGAGAAATCCGGACTGGCGCCTTATTTCAAAAAGTTCTTTATCTCAGAAGAAATGGGTGTTCATAAACCTATGAGAGAATTTTTTGATATTGTTTTTTCTGAGATCCCACGCTTGGATAAAGAGAAAACAGTGATTGTCGGCGACTCCTTGACCTCAGATATTTTGGGAGGAAAGACAGAGGGCATTGATACCATTTGGATGAACCCTCAAGAAAAAGAGGCAGATGCTGTCCAACCGACGTATCAGATCAAAAAATTAACCGATCTCTACCAGATTTTAGAAGAATTTTAGGATTTTGATAGCAATTTGACAATGTTTCGCTATAATAGGACTAATGAAAAACGAAAGAGGTTTTATTTGCATGAAAAACAAGCCGATCATTATTGGCGTAACGGGCGGTTCAGGAAGTGGAAAAACGAGCGTCAGCCGTGCGATTTTCAATCGATTTCCTGATCATTCGATTATGATGTTGGAGCACGATTCTTACTATAAAGATCAAAGCGGGATCAGCTTTGAAGAACGATTAGAAACAAATTACGATCATCCTTTTGCGTTTGATACGGATTTATTGATCGAGCATCTAAAAGAATTGACGAACTATCAATCAGTGGAAGTGCCGATTTATGATTATGTCGCTCATACACGCAGTGACGAAGTTTATGTGCAAGAGCCGAAAGAAGTAATTATTTTGGAAGGGATTCTGATTTTAGAGGACGAGCGTCTGCGGGACATGATGGATATTAAAATCTATGTAGATACAGATGACGATATTCGGATCATTCGTCGAATCAAACGCGATATGAACGAGCGTGGTCGGACACTGGAATCTGTCATAGAACAATATCTGACAGTGGTGAAACCAATGTACCATCAGTTTATCGAGCCAACCAAGCGTTATGCAGATATCATCGTGCCTGAAGGCGGAGAGAATCATGTAGCGATCGATTTGATTGCAACCAAAGTAGGAACTTACCTTGGTAAAGGCTCTATATAGCGGTGTTTTTGATGTCTGACTTTACAGATTTTTGGCTTTGCCCCGCTTTTGCCCCGCTATCGATTTGCTTAAGCATTTTATCGAATTGGGAAATAGTTTCTCTACGCTTGTCTCCAGTAATATGGGCATATATATCTAAGGTAGTCTTAACATTAGAGTGACCGAGCAACAATTGTAATGACTTAGGATCAGTGCCAGCTTGAATTTGTAGAGCAGTGTATGTGTGGCGCAATCCATGTAAAGTAATTTTTGGTAGCTTTGCTTTATTGATTATTACGTTAAATTTATTTCGCATATCCCTGGGTGTCATAGGGGAACCATCTTTTTTACAAAATAAAAAATGTGATTCTCGGAAGACTAGCGGAAAGAGTTCAGCATATTCGTTACGTAAGTTTATCCAATTTTCAAGTTGCTTATAGGCAATCTCTGGCAAGGGAATTGTTCTATAAGCGCTTTTTGTTTTTGGAGGGTAAACTTTATAACTATTTTTTAGTTGGTTTGATGCAGAAGAACCTAATGTTTTTGAAATATAGACTTCTTTGGTCATAGGATAATAGTCATTGGTGTACAGTGAACAAGCTTCACCTATACGAAATCCCCCATAAATTAATAAATAGTACAACGCTAAATCGCGTTGTTTCTCTAATGTAATGTAATAACTACTTTTCTTTCTTTTCTTAGTTATTTCCGATAAATTGAACTCTCTAAACTTTTGAATATCAACTAATTCCCAGAATTCAATCTTTTCCTCTAAATCTTCGTAATGAGGAATTTTTACGTCGGCAATGGGATTTGCTTTGAAATAGCCATCTTTAACAGATTGCTTTGCAATCATCTGCGCGACTTGATTAATCGCTATTAGTGAGTTGCGTTTATAACGTTTAGCTAGCTCATTCAATTTTTTTTGGTACAGGTTATGAGAAAGCTTACTCAACCGTAATTGCTTAAAAGTATCTTTCAGTACGTTTAGATAGGTCTGACGTGACCGTATAGACGTTTCTTTTACAGAAGCTTTATAGGTGTCGAACCAACTATCAGCGTAGTCTCTGAATAGAATATTAGGCATTTTAGCCACTATGCCGTCTTTAACGTCGATATAGGCTTCTGCAGCCGCATACTCTGCTTCCGGTTTCGTTCCAAAGCCTCCTTTACTATGTTCAGTTTTTTTCCCTGTGATTGGATCGACGTAACGAATACGATACTCCCATTTTTTTCCTCTTTTTCTGAATGTTGCCATGAATTTACTCCTCTCTTTCTTTTCGCTTTCCATATAATTCAATATAAGTTTGATTTGTATCAGTGTATTTTTTTAGCGGGTGTACTGATGTTATAGGAAAATCTACAAATACAAAACCATGTTCCCAAATGACACATCCATCAACGTAAATATCTGTATCGGGAGGAACCTCTTGTAAGATTTTTATGAGTTCATTGGCGGTGATAGGTTGCTTTTTGTTTTTCATGAATACCTGTCTTTGTATCGAACGTATGTTCGTTTTTTGTTAAAAAAATATAATCAGACCATTTGTGCTCTGTAAATATATTTTATAAATAAATCTTTGACAACAGGCTCGTACCGAGTATCAATCTCATTATCTTCGATGAATTTCATATAGTTTAGATACTTACCATCAATATCTACTGAATAAATGTAGCTTTTAACAAGATTGTCGATTACGAATTGGTTTGCTTCGTTCTCCATTTTAGAATGAAGCGAATATGCGCAGTTGTATAAGTCGTAATTATTTTGATGTTTTGCAGCATGCCCTAATTCATGTAACAACTTTATTTGTCTATGTCGATCGTTAAGCCTGTCGTCAATTACAATTGTATTTATCGCGGCAATGTATTTCCCGTCAGAGTCCAGTTCTGGAACATAAATTATATCGACGCCGAGTTCTTTAATCAATTTACTGATTTCTCTATCCAAACAAGCCACCTTCTTAGCGTTTTTTGTTTTTTTCTATATATGCTTCAATAATTCCAGTTAAAACTTCTCTATCGTGATCTGTTAAAGGCTCACCGTCACTACTCATGACCGATGACAACGCTTCTTCAACTGTTAACGTTGGTTTTTCATTACTCATAGCAGGATTATCTGTCCGACCAAGGAGATAATCAGCTGAGACTTGGAAGTAGTCAGCTATTTCTTGGAGTTTCTTTGCGCTAGGGTTAGTATTTTTAAATCTATACAAAGTATTTTTGGAATATCCCATGTCATTTTCCACATCATTTATTGATTTTCCTTGTTTTTTTGCCAAAAATTTTAGCCTTTCAAATAGCGTCATTACGGCATTCTCCTAACCGCTTAACAAAATAAATTAAAACAAAGCAGTAAAAATCATTGACTATTTTATGCATATGTTTTAATATATGTTGTGTAAGCTAATTCAATAAGCTAATAAGCAATAAGAAAGACACCTAATAAAAATTAACAATTCGACGTCGCCAAACTAAGAATGTTGATTTAATAGGATATTTCTAGGCTTTTTTAACTATGAATTCATTCTAAAACATTTGCGTAAAAATTGCAATGAAAATTAGCGAATTTTTTTAGCTTACAAATAGTAATAGAAAGGAGAATGGCTGAAATGTCACAAGATTTAATTACTCAAATTAAGATTGCTTTAGTAACAAAAGGAGAAAATCAAACATGGCTAGCAAGACAATTAAAGATATCTGATGCTTATATGTCCGACATTATGAATGGAAAACGAAGTCCTCAAAAGAAGATTAAAGAGATCAAAGCAGCGTTAGATTTGGAATAGGAGGGTTAGCATGTTAGATCAGCGAAACCTATTTGATCCAGTCGAATATGCGAAGCGTTGTATTGAAGAAGAGGTAGAAAAATTACTACCTAAAGAAATTCTTTTTGCAACGATTGATATGAAAATATTAGTTCAAATCACAAACCATAGCGATTCCTATTTAAAACAAAATTTCATAATCACTCCAGAGGCACAATCTTTAGAATGCTCGCCTACAACTAAACACTTATGGAAGTATCCAGAAATTAGAGATTGTTGGTTAGAGTTTTGCGAACAGAATAAAAAGTAAAGGAGACGAAAAAATGAATCAGTTAACACAAACATTAACAAGTAATGAAGTAGCGGAAATGATCGGGAAAGATCATAGCAAATTAATTAGAGATATCCGTACTTACATTGGTTATTTAGGAGAAGCCAAAATTGGCTCGTCCGATTTTTTTATCGAATCAACTTATAAAAGTGAACAAAACAAAGATTTACCAAACTACCTATTAACTAAACAAGGTTGCGAAATGGTCTCGAACAAGCTGACAGGTCCTAAAGGCGTTCAGTTCACTGCAAAATATGTGAATCGCTTCAACCAAATGGAAGAACATATCAAAGAACAACTAGACACATCAAACTTAAGCCCTGAGCTTCAATTTATGAATAGCGTCGTGCAGTCGTTGGCGAAACAAGAACGAGAAACGAAGCGTATCGAAAACAAAGTAGATAGCATTACTGAGATTGTTGCTCTTAACTCGACAGATTGGCGGAAAGATTCACGCACACTTATCAGTAAGATGGCTAAGGCGCAAGGCGGCTATGAAGCTTATCGGGAAGTCCAAGCGGATATCTACCAAGAACTAGACCGCAGAGCGGGATCGTCACTGAAGACACGTGTTACGAACAAGCGACGTCGAATGGCTGATGAAGGTGTTTCAAAATCCAAGCGCGACAAGTTGAGTAAATTGGATGTAATAGCTGAAGACAAGCGTTTACTAGAGATTTACCTAGCGATTGTCAAAGAGTTCGCGGTTAAGTACGGCGTATGGGACAACGAATTTTAGGAGGGAATAGTATGAATGAAGAAAAACAAAAACAGCTAGAAAGCATTGCAGACAGACTTTTGGAGAAGGCAGCTGAAATGAACTCTCTAGCAAATGAGATTTATAAATTAATCGGTCATATCGATGACTAAGCAACCTCTATTGATTCCTTGTTTAATAGAGTCGATTGTTTTTTTAGCAGAATCTTTGTAGCGATAAGTTTCACTAGTTGCAACTATCTCATTGTTTGCGGATTTGAGAACAAAGTAGTATTGACCATCTGTCGCTTTTCGAATAACAAAATACATTTTATTCACCACCTTATCAGCTATTTCAGTCTGTCACACTGATAAGGAAATTATACCAAAAACAATCCACACGGAAGGAGTAAACCGTATCTTGGAAGAGATCTTGATTGTTCTAATTGCTTTAATTATACTCACCCAGATGTTTGGAAAATTACTTAGAGTTACTTATAAATTTTTAACTAAATCTATCATATTTAAAAACAAAAGAAAAAATGACGAAGAATGAAATTACGTTAGTTACTAAAGAAAATGTACTCTCGTCCAACGCTGATGCCAATATCAATGTAGGGTATGATGCTGCAATAAGTTTTTGTAAAAAAATCGCTATTTTATCCATTTGATTTTTCGTTAGAAATTTTATTGCTTGTAAAACAAGAAGAATTATTACTGAGAACGCAAAAAATATTAACAACATAATACCTACAAAAAAAGCAGTATTAAATACTGATAACAAATCTATTTTTGAAAAGTTATTAAAAATAGAGTTCTCAACAATCAATTCGGAAAACAAAGAAAGATATATTTTTGAGAATCCCCTTAAAGAAAAGCAAATACCAATAAATATGCAGATTGATATAAAGATTTTAAAAATGTCTGAAATTGTAATGATAATTTTTTCTCTCACTCTGACACCACCAGTTTTTAAACAATTATACAACAGAAAGGAAGTACCACATGAAAAATAAAAAAATCACACTAGGAGTTACCGCTGCATTGTTACTAGGATCAACTGTAGGATTCGCCGCAGGCGCTGGTTTCTTCGATAACGCAACAACTGTTGAACAGAACATCTACAAACTGGCTAACATTGCTACGCAGAACAAACAGAAGGCAGCAGACGTTCAAAGCAAACTTGATCAAACGACTGGGCAACAAAAGAACCTTCAAGATCAACTAGACAGCCTGAAACAGCAATTGGCAAACAAACAAAACGAGGTCAATGCGAAGCAGTCTGAAATCGAAGCCAAACAACGTGAAGTCGAATCTAAGCAACAGGAAGTCACGCAGAAACAGCAAGAGGCGGATAAGCTGCGTAACGATCTATCTAGCGCTCAAAATGATTCAGCACAAAAAGACGCACGCATGGCGGAGTTAGCAAATTTGAGCCAACAAAAAGTAAACGAGTTGGGCCAGTAGGGGGTACGTAACATGAAACGACTAAATTTTCAAACGATCCTGCTTTCGATGATCGCAATACCAGTTTTCACATTAGTCAATATTTGGCTGGCCTACGGCTACATTCTACTTTTCTTTTTAGTGATCGGATGGGAAAAGAAAAAGCCTACCACGGCGGCCACCGAAGCAGGCAAATAAAAAACGTTTATCTAAGGAGAGTGTAACATGGATCAATTTAATAATGCAATCAGCGTAAGCGGACTAGGCGATAACATCCATTCAGCCTTAATGCAGAATGCGCAAAGAAAAGTGATCGAAAGTATTATGAATGCAGCTCAAAACGGGAGAACTGAATGCAAAATAAAAATTAAAGGAACGACACCATCATTTCTAGCACAACTTGAATCAGAGGGCGTTTATTACATTCCTAAAGAAGAGGAAGATTACTTCCAACTATTTTGGGAGTGGTGATCACTATGGAATTAATAAACATCGATGGCAAACAAACCGAATATCTTTCAATCTACAACAGCAGTGATCAAAATATCGTAATTTATATTAGTTCAAATGATCGCAGAGATTATACACAAGATATGCAGGACTTAATTCAAGCGAACAAACATAGTGGTTTAACAATAGATAAAATTCTTGAGGGATTAGACGTGGCAGTTTTGATTGAGAAAGATGAGTCAATCGAACAATTTCGTATGTTGATTAATCAAATTGAAGGGTGGAAAACAAATGAAAACCAGTAATGAAACGAAAAATATTTTTAAGGCTCTAGCAGAATTTAGAGTAGTTCTTCAACAGCCAACTAAAGATGCAAAGAATCCATTCTTTAAGTCAACGTATGTAACTTTGGATGGCGTTGTAAAGGCTATTGACGAAGCTATCAAAGATACTGGACTTAGTTATTCGCAAGAGGCAACAAGCGAAGGGAATCAAATTTCGGTATCAACTCACGTTTTTCATGAATCTGGTGAGTTCATCAGTTACGACCCGTTAACTTTGCCAGCAACTAAAGCAGATGCACAAGGATTCGGTTCTGCGGTAACGTATGCCAAAAGATATGCTTTAGGTGCTGTTTTTGGAGTTACCAGTGATATTGATGATGATGGCAATGGAAGTAGTGGGAAGAACGCGCCGAATAACTCTGGTCAAAGTAAAACGAATAGCACACCGAAGAATGATAGTTCAAAAGATCAAACACAGAATCTATCTAAGACACAGGCAGAAATGGCTGTCAATAAGATGACCGATTTTGCTAACGCTCAAAACGTTAGCTTAGATGTTGCTGTTAAAAGGTTGTTTCCCTTTTTGAAAATTGAATCTAAGTTAGCGAATCTTACGCCAGATGATTACGGCGTACTGATGAACTATCTGAACCAGCATCAATAAGGAGGACAAGAAATGACTAACGAAGTAACTGTTAAGGCATTAGATTTCTCTGTTGATTTTAAAAAGTCAGAGATCAATGTAGCACATAAAGAGCAATTTGAGTCAGCTGTCAAGGCGTACGCAAAAAAATATGAAGAATGGGCTGTAAGTTCTGAAACTCTTCAAGATGCTAAAGACGTCCGTGCAGAAATGAACAAAGCTAATAAGTTGATGGATGAAAAACGCAAAGAAATTAAGAAGCAGATTAATAAGCCGCTAACAGAGTTTGAAGACTGGATCAAGGCTCAAAAAGAAGAAATTCAAAGGGTTATTGATCCCATCGATAAAGGGATTAGAGAACTTGAAGATATAGAACAAGAAGAACGGCGAAAGAACATGATGGTAGAGATTTCAGAAATCGCACCAAATTACGGCGTTGAAGTTGAGGAAATCACTATCAATCCTTCTTGGTCCAATAAAACCTATTTTACTACTAAAGGTAAGTTGAACAAGAAAGCTCTGAATGAAATTGTTGATGAAATGAAGGCCGTCAAGGCAGAAAAAGATCAACTCGAAGCGAATAAAACTTTGATCGCTAACTATGCAAAAGCAGTTGGTCAAGAACCTGAAAGTTGGGTTGTTCAAGTTGAAAATGGCGCTACTCCCCAGGAACTGATGAAACAAATTGATCAAGCTATTAAGGCTAAAAATGAACGATTGGAACAAGAGCAAAAACAGAAAGAATATGAAGACGCGATTTCAGAATTAGATAACAAACCGATTTCAGTTGGCGACAAAGTAATCGATCAGGAAACTGGAGAAATCGTAAATACAGTAGATTTGCCTTTTGAAGCAGACGAAGATCCTTTCCAAGATCCATTTCCAGTTAACAAACCCGCGATTGTAACAGAAACATATCGACTTTCAGCACCGAATCACTTACTAATCCAAGCCAAACAATATCTACAAGGCTTAGGAATAAAAATTGAAAAGATCAGATAGCATTGGAGTGGTTCCATGAAGATATTTGGCAAATTAGTTCAAGTATCAGGTAATAAAATTACGTTAGAACTTGATGATGATGCCAACATCCAACGAATTGGCACACTTTCAAATGGAGCTGTTCCTATCGTAGAGGTTGATGTAAAAGACGCTAGGAAAATAACCTCAGAACAAAGGAAGTTCATATTTGCTTTATGCAGCGACTGTGATGACTGGTCTGGATATGACAGAGGATACGCGCGGCAATACTTTCGAGATCAATTTGAATTCTATTACGGATACGATAATTTCAGCTTATCGAATTGTTCCGAAGAGGATGCAACTCTTTTCATTAACATGATACTCGATTTCGTATTTAAAAATCAGGTGCCTCTACCTAAAGGAATTGAGATCAATCTAATTCCTGCAAATCAACAGCATTATTTCTTCCTTTGTTTGAAATATAGGATTTGTTGTATAAGCGGACAACCTCACGCTGAAATTGCTCATTACAACGCAGTCGGCAATCGTAAACGGAAAACGATAGATCATAGAAAATTGTTGTTAATGTCACTGTCTCATAGGTACCACATGGAGCAACATCAGATCGGGATTAAAGAATTTATGAAAAAGTACGTGGTGACACCAATTTACCTTGATACAGAGACAGTTATTGATCTTGGATTAATGACTAGAAAACAAATAGATGAATTAGACAGTAGGTGATGAAATGACGGAAAGAAAGATTGCAAAAGCTAATCGAGGGTTTAAAGGGATTTGGATTCCTTCTCATTACTGGCTAGATGAAAATCTGACCATTCAAGAAATGTTGTTTTTAGCGGAGATAGATAGCTTAGATATAGACGAAAAAGGATGTTTTGCAACTAACAAACACTTTGCTGATTTTTTTGGATTAACTCCTAGTAGATGTTCACAAGTGATCACTTCGCTAAAAGAAAAGGGATATATCGAGGTTGAACTTGTTTTCAATAAGAAGAAAGACATAAAAAATCGAACGATCAGGGTGGTTAATAAATTAAATACCCCTATTAAAAATATTAAAGGGGGGTATTTAGAAAATTGCGCAAGTAGTAATACATCTTTTAGTAATACAAAAGATAATATGTCGAGTTCAGAAAAAATACCCTATTCAGAGATAATCTCTTTCTTGAATCAAGTGACTAACAAAAAATATAAAGTCACTCAAAAATGGAAAGAATTAATTAAGGCTAGATGGAATGAAGGCCAAAGATTAGATGACTTTAAAAAAGTTATCAATGTAAAGAGTTCTCAATGGCTGAACGATTCAAATATGAATAAGTATCTAAGACCGCAAACATTATTCGGGAATAAGTTCGACGACTATTTACAAGAATACAAAGAGCCTACTAAATCTAGCCCAATGAGGAATGATTTTGAAGGATTAGAAGATCTGTTTGGAGATCCTGCATAATGCAGAACTTCGAGATGCAATTAACAGCAACACTTCTGATTGACCCGAAGCAAATACAATTTTTAGATATCAATCCAGATTGGATTCAAGGAGATAGCTTTAAACAAATTATATCTTCCGTTCAAAGTAAAAATGGTGATGAAGAACTTCTTAGTGATATTCAAAAAACAATTAAACAACTATATCCATTATCTCAATTAACGGCTGATGATTTAATCGTTTTAAAAAATAGTGAACCTTCTGCGAGTCAAGCAGTATTTTATACCAATCAAGTTCACAAGGAGTACTTGAAACGTGAACTCAAAAGACTTACTTCTGAATATTCCGTAACGGAGGATGATCGCTTTTTATCACAGATCACCATGTATCAAGAAGAACTTGAAAGCCTGAAAAAAGTTAAATCGGATGGTTCTATTGCAAAGGGATATGAGAATTTCATTGAACATCTAGAAGCGAAGGAAAATCCATTCATTCGAACCTTTCCTAAGCTAGATACTTCCCTCGGCGGAGGTTTTGGACCTGGAGAGTTGGCAATCATCGGGGCTAGACCAGCAGTAGGTAAAACAGCTTTTGCTATTAACTTAGCAATGACGGCGTTAGAGCGCACAGAGGAAGTCGCTGTCGATTTATTTACACTTGAAATGACTACCGAACAAATGATGTACCGTTTTGTTTCGAAAAAAGCAAAAATCAATAATATGCAAATTCGAAATCCGATTAAGTTATCAAATGATAAAAAACGCCAAGCTGCATTGGCCTATAAAGAGCTCTCTAAACTTAACATGCGAGTTTATGACCAAGAATATACCCAACTGAATGACATCGTTCTAGCAATCAGAAAACGAGCGAAAAGAGGAAAGTATTTGGCGATTATCGATTATGCCGGCTTGGTTTCAGTAAAAGACTCAAGGAAAAACGCCAGAGAGGTTCTAAATGAAGTTACACGCCGATTGAAGCTTTTGACTAACGAATTAGGTATTACAATCATTCTCCTATCGCAATTGAGCAGGGATACTGAAAAAACCGGAAAACAACCAACATTGGCAGATTTAAAAGAATCTGGTTCGTTAGAGCAAGATGCAAATATCGTGATGTTTCTTTACAGAGAAAATCCCGACGATCGCAAACATGTTCAAGTGAAAATTGCCAAGAGTCGTGATGGAGTAATTGGAGAAATACCTTTCAAATTTATTGGTCAATTTATGGAGTTTTCTACGGAGGATTACTGATGAATTATAAGGAATTTAAAGAACTTTTAAAAGCTGATGATCTTGAAGAAAGTGAGCTTGTTAGGTATTACCTAACTGAAGCAGGTAAATGCCAGAAATACGCAAAGGGGCTTAGCGCTCATAAAGCGCCTAAAAACGTCATAGAGAAGCAGTTAAAGAAAAAGGAAGAATATATCTGGTTTGCCTTTTTCACCGCTGTAGACGAAAAAGAACAGGGTTTCCGATACGTTGAAGACGGAGAGAAAGTTTTGCCTACACTACTCCAGCAAATTGAAGATATTAAAGAAAAAGCATACTTAAGAAAGAAGGCTGTTGATGGAAATTAAATTTACTGTACCTGGTCAACCAGTACCTCAAGGTAGACCGAGGTTTACAACTAAACCATTTATGCGTACGTATGATCCACCACAAAGCGCAAAGTACAAGCGTAAGGTAAAAAAATTTGCTGATAAAATAGCGCCTGATGAGCCATTAAAAGGTGAGCTTTTTGTGGAAGTATTGATTTTCAAAGAAACACTTAAATCATTTAGCAAAGTTAAAAAGAAAGCAGCAGAAGCGAAAACTTTAAGACCGATAACTAAGCCTGACGCTGACAATTATGCCAAAGGTATTTTAGATGCTGTCAAAGGCGTTCTTTGGGAAGATGATGGACAAGTGGTTGATCTTGTGACAAGGAAATTTTATTCAGAAATTCCGAGAGCAGAAATCACAGTCAAAGAAATATCTAATATTCAAGAGAAATTACTTTAGGAGGACTTCTTCATGAACATAGAAAAGCTTGATCATATGATTAGTGCAGCAAAGGCAGCACATAACGAATACTCTGCGTCAGAAATTGAGGTTTCGTATCTTTATGGAGATGAAAAATCAGCAACACTGATAACCCTCAAAGACAACCAGACCGCAACGGTAACATTAAAGAATAATAAATCTAACGGAGGCACAAAAAATGACTAACGTAGAATTCAGGCCAACCTTGAAAGAAGTAAAGACACAGAACGGAAAAACAAGGCTGGTTTTAGAAATTGAAAAGCACCTACTTATTGGAAGATTAGAGGCCCTGAGCATGCTCGAGGGAGGTAAAATCACTGCTTCATTCCGGCCAGAAACGATTCCATTCAAGATCCCTTATGATCGTTCAACGAATGCTCCAGCGGTTCGATACGACGAGGATGAAGATGGTCAGTGGCAAGAATTCAAGGAAGAACAAACTAATTTACTAGATGAAAATACCATTGAAGACCGTGAATTTATGGTTGAAATGGATGTAGTAGACGAATTTATTAAAACTGCTCAATTAGACTATCCAGAAAGTATTGATCCATCGGACGTATTAGAACGATTGGAGCAAGGAGAAAGTTTCTCGGATATTGCAGTTGAATATGAAATGACCGGCGACGAATTAGAAGCTGGATTAAATGAAGCGCGTGGATACTATGCCGCATATGCAAGTGCATGGGATAAAAAACGGAACGAGGGGAATACCGATGATTAATAATACTGTATTAGTCGGGCGTCTTACAAAAGATCCTGACCTGCGATATACAGCGAGCGGTACAGGGGTTGCTACATTCACTCTAGCAGTGAACAGAAACTTTACAAATCAAGATGGAAACCGAGAGGCAGATTTCATCAATTGTGTGATTTGGCGTAAATCTGCAGAAACTCTTGCTAACTACGCACACAAAGGGACTTTGCTTGGAGTCACTGGACGTATTCAAACACGCAGCTATGAGAATCAACAGGGACAACGCATTTATGTAACTGAGGTTGTTGCTGAAAATTTTCAATTATTGGAATCAAGAGGCATGAATCAACAACATAAAAATAACGAATCAAATACCTCAACTGGTAGTCAGCCGGCTAATAGAAATAACAATCAATCTGACGATCCTTTCAGTAGTTCATCAATTGACATCAATGACGATCTTCCATTTTAAAGAGGTGTAAACATGGTAGAAATATGGAAACAAGTTAGCGGGTATGAGGAGATTTATGAGGTAAGCGATTTAGGCAGAATCAGAACAGCTAAAAATAAAACCACTAACTCCTCACGATGTGGGGAAAGAAAGTGGAAACAACGAATTTTAAAGCAAAAAACAGATAAACAAGGATATAAAAGAATATCGCTTTGGAAAGATAAGAAAGAAAAGACATATTTGGTGCATCGTTTAGTCGCCAAGGCATTTATTCCTATGGTTAAAAATAAGAATTGCGTGAATCATCTAGATGGTAATCCTTCAAATAACTATCTCAAAAACTTGGAATGGTGTGATCACAAAGAAAATTTATCACATGCATACAAACATAGGCTAAATCAAGCGCCCGATCCTACAGTTTTAGTTAATACTATTACTTCTGAAGCGTTCTACTTCATGAGTAAAGCTAAAGCAAGCGAATTTTTAGGTAGAAATAAAGGATATCTGTCGGCAGTCATTCAAAAGGGTGGAACAAAAGTTGATGAATATGAAATATATATTAAACCGATCTTGAAAAAGAAACGGGGATAAATATTTGTTGGATAAAAAGAAAAGACTAGCTGAGCTATTAAGCCGGACAGATTATTGGACGAACGAAAGAGTCTTTAACGAAGCTGAAAAAATCTATAAAAGCATGGTGGGGAAGAAAATGCAAAATAAGAAAAGAGATCGGACAGGCGAAAAGTATGGGGAATTCACTATTATTCGACCAGGAGAAATCGACAAAGAATGGGTAGCTAGATGTGCCTGCGGTAAGGAGCGATTAGTGAAGAATCAGAACATGTCGAAACTTACACATTGCAACAGCTGCGCGGCAAAACTTCGAATGCAAAAACGTGCAGAGAAACCTAAAAAGCCGAAGAAAGACAAGTTTTCAGAAAGACAGAATTGGATGGCGCCAAAGCGACCTAAATTCAAATTGGATGTTCTATATGAGTTGAACTACTCTCAATGCAATTTCCCATGTGTAGGAAAATTGATTAATGAGTATGGTAAATCAGCAAGTTTTGAAGTCGTGGAATATCATGACTCGGACAAAGCGGTTTTACGAATGCTAGGCTATCGTATATCTGTCAAAAAGAAAGCAGCGTTGGAATTATGCAGGGTATAAAAGAAATATTTTGGTCCAACGTCAACTGGCATCGTGTGAACAAAGCCTTGAGTTGGACGGAATTAGTCGGAGGGCAAACAACAGGAGCGGTGAATAAAACTGGAAATATCACCTTGGAGACGGTGCAACAAATCGCGAAAAAGTTAGATATTACTGACTATGCAATTCTTTTTGAAAACTGGGACGATTAAACATGAGTATAAAACAAGAAGCCGTTGAGATTGAGTAGCATTAAGTTACTTAGTTTGGGGCTATCAAGGAGGAAAAGAGGAAATTAAAATGGAAGACAAATTTTTTAAAATTAGCGCCACTACATTAGCTGAAATTATTGGTGGCTTGTATTACGGCAGTGATGAGGATTTATCCGAAACAGAAGATTTAATTGAATGGTTAGAAGCGCACCCTGAACAATCAGTTTTTGTGAATATGGAAAAGTAAGTAAACGGAGGATACAAAGGAGGTTTTAGCGTGTCAAAATTTAAGGCATGGGACAAGGTAAATAAACAATGGATCAATGATTTTATGGTTGCTCCAGATGGTCAGGTAGCAGTTTGGAACGCACCAGACTACGACACGGATCATTCTGATAATTATGATTTGTATGAATACACTTATCAAACAGATAAAAATAAAAAAGAAATTCACGATGGAAGTATTGTCGAAATTAAGAATACAAAGCGTTTCATCAAAGAGGGAAATATTACCTGTATTTCGAGAGTAAAGATGCATGAAGGTCATGTTTATGTGTGGACTCAACCAATTGTTAAAGGCAGAAAGATTCGATACGGCGCACACGAATTGTATGATGGTCTATCAAAATACATTGATATGAAAGGCGTAGCAACATCTGATGTACGAGTAATCGGGCACATTTGTGAAAATCCAGAGTTACTAAAGGAAAGCTAGCGACGGGTATCACGTAAGAAAAGGAGGAAATAACAATGAAGACGAATGAAAAATTGAAATATCCAATAATTTCGGCATGGGTTAAGTGTGACAATAAAATGCAGTGGGTACCAATTGATACGCTTGATTATTGCGAAGAAGAGTTCGTGATTATTGATGAGGATGGCAATGACCATACTTATAAACTAGATGAATGTGATCTTACAGTATCAGAATGGAAAGAAAGCGAAGTTCCGGAGGACGGCGAATGAAAACATGTCCAATATGCGAAAAGCATTTCACATCATTTGAAGACATTGTTGAAATTGGCGACGAGTATTTCCATGAAGAATGCATTGAAATCATTCCAGTGAAGTATTGTGCCTATATCCCGGGTGATTATGAGGATGGCTTTCTTGGTGAGTTTGAAGAGAGTAATAAAAGCTGGGTCTCTAACCTAATGGATGAGGGCGAATATATTAAAGAAGAACAGTACGAAATAGTCTACTTGGAAAACTCCGGGAAGATTAGAACTCTTAAGACATTTGGAATAAGCGAAGATGATGTGACTCAAAAGGTGACGGAGTTCCCTTTTGTAGACGATGTAAAACAAGTTAGGAAAGTCAGGTAACCACGCCAATTAGGGAGGTTTATTTATGAATAAAAGCGAATTGCCAGAAATTGAAAGACCATTTCGAATTAACGGGAAGGATTTGACTTTCTTAAAATTAGAGCATTCTGAAACCTCTGAAAACAATGTTCGAATTCAAGTTTATTTTCGTCACGAGGATATCTGGCATTATCCGCCGACAAATCAAATGGTAACTCGTGCATGGAACGCGTTAGAAAAAAAGGGTTTTCAATATGCGGATAAAGAATACGAGGCGGAAGTTGAACGTCATAAAAAGATGGAGGAAGGAATATGGAAACTATAAATATTGATTTATTGAGAGAAACATCAGACGAACTACGCCAAATTAAGGATGGCAAAGGCGGTTTAAAAGCAGCTGACCGTGTGGACGCTATGAAAGCTTTGGGTATTATTCATGGATTAGCTATGAAGCTAGAGGCCGGGGAGAAGGAATCGGTAAGGTTAAATGAAGAGATAAATTAACTCAGCCAATTGCATAGAAAAAGAGCCTTTATTGGCTCTAAATTGAAAGGATGGATCAATGAATGATCGAGGTTATACTAGTAAGTATTCTCACTACACTTATATCAATTCGACTAATTAATCGGAAAGACAAATAGCACAAAAATCTCGTCCATATGGAGTAAATGATAAGTGTCCTTCGTTAATGACTATTTCACTTTCAACAACATCTTTCCAATTTTCATATTGATCTCCTTCTTTTTCATTGGGTGGACTTTGATTATATTGAATTTTTAAAAGATTATTTTGATGGAGAAAATCCTTGAATAATTCAGTGTTTTTCATTTGTTCATATCCATTTGAATTATTGAGACCATTAGTATAGTTCAGTTTAATTAGTCCTAGTCTTTCAAGATTTGATAAGGAGGAAGCCTTAAGTTGATAATCTTCAATATTTGTAATTCCAAGCACTAGGTTGGTGAAAAGAATAGTGTATGCGCCGTTTCTATATTTCTTGCGGATTTCACCAATTTCAATGTAACTATTAACTTCAAACGAATTTTTTAAAATTAGGGCATCAATTGGAGCCATATTTTTAACGATTTCTACAAACGATTGTTGTGCAATTTTGTCTTTACTTGAATCCATAGAAGCAGCGATAAGCTTGGCGAACATTTTTCTTGTATGTTCCTCTGAGCCATAATCTTCTATAGAAGAAATGGCCGGCCTTGCAATGTTTTCTCTAGGTTCATGAAGATTTTCGGGTGGTATCTCAGCGATAGCATCTGCTGTTAGGCTTGCTGTGTCTTGTACGTACTTAGCGACTCTTTCCTGCTCTCTTTGAAATTGAAGGTCTTTAACTTCTTCTGTAAGATATCCAAATTTTTTGTACCATAGATCGCTGAATGTTGATATCGGACCATACTCACCATTAGCTAAATAAGAGGTACCGAAAGAAGTTGCAGCAGAAACCACTAAAGGAACAATATCAAAAGCCATATAAAATTGCTCCTTTTTAGATAAATTATAGCATTTTATAAACGGTAAATAATAAGTAAATTGGAATCAATTGTAAAAGTCATTTAACCGACCCAATAGCATAGAAAAGAGGTAGAAAAATGGATTTGAAAAAAGACCAGATGGATAAAAAATGGATGTGTTCTCTAAAAGAAGATATTTGGCAAGCATGTGATTATTTCGATACCAAAGAAGAAGCAATAAAAGCTGGTCTGGAATCAGCTCATCGATTTAATGGCAACCCTGATACGGAATATTTAGATGATGAAATG
Organism: Enterococcus sp. AZ048; assembly: GCF_051715125.1. Lineage (NCBI taxonomy): Bacteria > Bacillati > Bacillota > Bacilli > Lactobacillales > Enterococcaceae > Enterococcus > Enterococcus sp. AZ048. The sequence goes on from NZ_JBIOTD010000001.1 coordinate 209,339, forward strand.
GGCAGCACTCCTGATGAGGTCGTTACAGAATTCTTGGTAGGTCAAATGAATGCTTCGGCTGTTCCATTTTGTGTAGATACATTAATAGAGAACGTTCAAGAAAGTGCCTATGACGAAGGTGGCGAATGGGCAGATACTTATTTGGATGATGTAACTAAAGAGGATAGAGAAGAATTAGAAAATCTGGTATTTGACTGGTTTGTTAGAAATGACTATTTGCCGAGGTGGTATACGGTCAGTTCTGTTGAAGTTATTCAAACATTAAATGAATTTTAATAGAATCAATGTTTTTTAGTCGTTGCAACCAAATTACAAGAATTGAGTGTTTTTTGCAACCGACCCTATTGCATAGAAAAAAGCCACTGATAATTATCAGCGGCTCACGAGCTAGTTGAAATATGCTTTCAGTTTAATGAAATTAAAAAGGAAGAATCTAGCTCGTCTGAATTATACCATAAAAAAGACCGCGTCATATGAGGTGACTGCGGTCAATGAGCTGGGATTTCAAATTGAAATTGTAGTTGTAAAAGGGTTTCAGCTCATCGGTTATATTGTACAACAAAAAAAGACAGACGACTACTGGCTGCCTCGAAAAAAGATACTTTCGTCTAGTTTCCGCTAGACACAAGCATCTTAACACAAAAAGACAGCCGGGATAAGTCGGCGGTCAGTGAGCTGGGCATTAAAACGTAGCATTCAAAAGGAGTACCAGCTCATATGTATTGTACATCAAATAAGGAGTGGAAGTGAAACATATGATACCGGATATCGAAATCGGGAAAATTTATAAATTATCTGATGCAAACCCGTCAGCTTTTGCCAAAATCACAAAAATTTCTAATCATGATGTTTGGAACGATATTTTAGAAGATGACGAATTAACGCAGCTTGCATGGGGAGATTGGTATCAATGGGCCAATAAAAATATCTACTGCCATTTTGGAGTTGGATTCGACACGTATAGGCTGGTTCCGGCAACCAAAGAAGAAATTGCCATTTACGAAGATAAAGTTAGAAAATATCGATCGGAGGGCGACAATGATACCGAAGTTTAAAGCATGGGATGTTATCAATAAAAAAATGATTTCATGGCGGAGGCTATTGAATGGACATAATTTGAGAAATGTTTTTATGCGACCAGAAATGTGTGGGCTAATCCTCATGCAATCAACAGGCCTAAAGGACAAGAACGGCGTTGAGATATTTGAGGGGGATATTGTAAAAGTGTCTAATCATCCTTTTCAAAAGAAAGAAGACAGTGCAGGTATCGAAATAGATGGTAACTACTTAATTAATTGGTCAGAACATAGCTTAACTTGGTTAGCGGGCGATTTACTATTGTACCAGTTAAAACCCTATATTGAAGTAATAGGAAATAGATTTGAAAATCCAGAGTTGTTGGAGGTGGAAGGATGAAATTAAAAGATCTAATTGAGCAACATACTTTAAAAGTTGTTTTATGCGGCCACTGCGAATGTGGAGAACGTAAGTATGATTTGATAACAGATCATAATCTCGCTTATCCACCTATTCATGAGTCGACTATTCAGAATGTAAAACCAGAATTGTTGGAGGTGTCGAAGTGAAAGATGAATTTATGGTCAGGTACACAAATAAACATGATTTTGGCTGCACGCTAGTTGTATATGCTACCACTATGTTTGAAGCAAAAGAAAAGGCTGAAAAAGAGCTTGGCGATTACTTGAAGTCTATTAATGAGATTGTCAACTGCTCATTTGCACGAGAATTGATTCGCAGTCAAGACGTTGAATAGATCCGTGATCGTCGCCAATTAAGGAGGTTTAGGAGGAACTGTAATGAATGACGAGGATATTCATGATCTCTTAGAAAAGATAAATGAGAAAGATATCGCTAGAAATAGTATGCGAGAACTTGCTCAAAATTTAGGGGCATTCCGTAATCAGTTAGCCATTGAGGGGTTTAGTGATGCTGAATCATTTGCTTTAACTTCTGTTTTTATGGCGACTACTATTAGCGCTAGTCAAAAGTAAGACTAAGTTATTTAAGCACTATATATTGTATGCGAAAATACGTTCCTACGATATATTGTGGATAAACCTGTTAATATGTGCATAACAAATACTTTGGGGAATAATTTGATTGGGAGGAAACGATTTGGAAATTCAAGTACATGAACTACCAGAATCTCAGTTAGATATGATTGCTGAGAAAGTAGTTGCTGGGTTAGTAGAAGCAACTAAGCAAAGGCGAAAAGAATTAAGGTCCAATTCATACCATAATACAAGGACACTCTTGAGGAATTACTACAGACTAAAAACTCACTGCAAAATTGTAGAGGAACAAGTAGAAGAAGATTTTGCTTCGATGTGGAATGACTGGCGCTTCGATGTAGATAGTCTACTAGAACATAAGGCGAAAACGGCTAAATTAATGAAACATGTTGATAAGGCTTTAGTTGAACTAAAAGCAGAGGATGAACGAGCCTATGATATTTTAAACATGAAGTACCTGCTGCCTAAGTGTTTTGCTGATGAATACATTGCATCGAAATATGCTGTTGATCGAAGGACGATAGGGAAGTGGATAAAAAAAGCTGTTGAGCAGTTATCGGTATTTATCTTTGGAGTGGATGTTGTAATTGATTGGTTATAGGGCGCATTTGTGGCGCCACGAGTGTACATTAAAAGTGTTACTATGATAGCGTGAAATAAATGTGATTAATCCATCAAGCAGACGACTCAAATTAACTTTATTGGCATGAAGTTTCTCCTTATACCTCTTAACATACAAACGTCTAGCTTGGTGGATTATTCTCTTTTTGACTACACTGCCACTTTGCGGAAACAGAGTAGGCAAACAATTGGCGGCATGAAATAATGATTTCTACATTGAGCATGCCGTTCTTTATGTCACTGTGGCGGAAGTAGAAGACGTGTTGCATGCGTGCGAGGTTAATGCTTAGGCAACCATGAGTGGGGCGGGGCCACTCCAGTGACTTAGGGAGGACTTAGTAAACTGGCCAACGCTAAGTATCTGACCCGAAAGCATATGTTAGGAGGTAGCTCCTCCGAGTTGACGTGTAGCATCATTGGTGATGCATCTGACTGTTAGAGTTGGAAATGAGGTCGGTTCGATCCCGGTCACGTCAGTAGCAACTGAGGGTGGTAGAGTCCGAAAGAAAGGACAGTAGGCGGGTCTCTATGAGACGTGTAGGTTGCTTAATACATAATCAAGATCGCTTCGGCGGTCTTTTTATTTTTGCCATTTCTTATTATACTCTAAGTATACGAATTACTAGGAGGCCAATATGAAAAGGGAAGTTGAATTAGAAGCAATAAAAAATTACCCCGATCACTATTTCGAAGTACAAGGCAGGACTTTAGAATCTCGTTTGTCAGACGTAGAAATTGGATCAGAAAAGGAAATCGAAACAATAAAGACTTCATCAAAAGAAGCTGGAAAGGAGGTTGGGAGAGAAATGATAAATTCAATACCAGTAGTATCGCTGGTATCAAAAGCAGCTTTTGTTTTCGTGGACTGGAATAAGAAATTAGATGCAAATTTAGAAGATGTGAAAATACAGATGTTGCTTGAGGATTATTTTAATAAATCTGATAACCATGAAAAAGCAATCGAGAATTTAAAAGAAGCAATGACCGATGTTTATGGTAATGCTCTAATCAATAAAATATTTAGAATGCTAAGCGACTATCCACCAGATGGTGACTGGTTTACACACTTGCGGATGACATTAGAAAAGATTTGCGAAGCAAAGAACTTTGAAAAACTATTTGACATTCACAAATTTAATCTAGGCTTAATCGAGAAAATGTCTCCTCAAGCGTTAAGTATTATTACAGATGCGAACAATTGGCCGAAATTTCAGTTTAATTTTTCTGGTATGAGCATTGACGGGAAAGTTACAGATCAATTTCAGTTTCCTTTTGCTGAAACGTATGCACGAAAAAAGGGGATTGGAGAACCAATTAAAGTAGAAAGAATTGTTCATATTATTAATGACTTGCAGAATGGTGGATTCATTGAGTGTTATTCACGCCAAGGACAACATTACAAATTGCGACTTACAAATATGGGAAGATCGTTATTCGAGTATTTAACTGATGCTGAATATTATTAGGAAGTAGATCACTCACCCGAGTGGTCTTTTTATTTTGCACAAAAAAAGAGGGCTACTGTTTCCGCAATAGTCCTCAATGTAACAAGTATAAAAATATTATCATTACAGAAATGATATTTCAATACAAAAAATAGGCCATCGTTTACACGATGACCAAGTGAAAAACAAACTTTTAAAGGATTCACCCTGAAGGGATTATATCATTGTAACGCTTACAAGGCAATATAAGGAGCTGATTTAAATGGGGATTCAAACTGGAACAATTAAAGGCGGATTTATCGAAAATGCTAGACTTACAGGTTTGAACAAAGAATTCGAAGTAAAAATTGATAAGGCGTTTATTCAAAAGGCGATTATGGATAAAGCTCTCTCTTTAATGGACCAGATTGATGTGAACGACATCGAAGACTTAGATTTAACAACCACTGATATTGGGGACTGTTTTCGTATTGAGCTTAGTGTAGACATCAAGAGGCCATGAGAAACTATTGGTATGCGTCACTAAACAATAAATATCCTTTACCAATGAGAGGTCAACATAAACGAGTTGTGATGTCAGTTCAGATGAAGGCGAAGTACTCGATCGTAGAAATGACCAGGGAAGCAACACCAGTTGAGGTTGATCAGTGCAAGATGGTCTATTGTGGGTTTGGTTATTGGAAAGAGGATCATGTACAAGAAAACATCAGCAAATACATATAGAGAGGTGGTGAAGTCGTGGCGAAAGGCAAATATCAAGAATGGTTGACAAAAGAAGGACTTCTTAAACTTGAAGCATGGGCTCGTAACGGTCTCACTGATGAGCAGATAGCAAATAACATGGGTATATCAACAGCAACTTTGTATAACTACAAAAACAAGCATTTAGAGATTTTAGAGGCCTTAAAAAAGGGCAAAGAAGTCGTGGACATTCAAGTTGAAAATGCTTTGCATAAAAGCGCTGTTGGCTACGAATATACAGAAAGAACAGCAAAGGTAGTTGATCGCGATAAAGCGTTAGTAGAAGCGGAACGTAGAGAGTACGAGAATCGATATAAAATTGATCACCCTGAAGCAGAATTGCAGGAAATAAAAGATGCTGCCATAAAAGCTGTTCCTACGCGTGAACGGATTGTAATTCTTGAAGTAGATAAGCAGGTAGCCCCGAACCCGACTTCTGCTATCTTTTGGTTGAAAAACCGTATGCGGGAAATCTGGAAAGACAAGCAAGAGCTTGAGCACTCCGGTGGTGTAGATATACGAAAGCAATACGGAGAAATGTCAGACGAAGAATTAGAAGAGTTGGTGAAGCGGTATGAAAAAATCAACGACTCTTGATCGTGTGGAATATGCAATCGTTCAAAGAGAGCTAGCGATTCGGAAAGCCAGAGGAGATTTTTGGTTGTTTTGCCAATTGCTTTATCCTGAGTTTTATAAAGATGATCGTCTATATTTAAAAGATTTGTGTCAAACGTTACAAGATTTCTACGAAGATAAGATTGATAAAAAGATATTAGTAATCAACATGCCCCCTCGTCATGGGAAAACATTTACAGCGAGGCTTTTTGTATTATGGATGTTTGGTCAGAATCCGAGGACAAAAATCATTACAGGTTCATACAATCAAATACTATCATCTTTATTTGCTCAACAAACACGTGACGGCATCATGGTTGATAATGAGAATATCAAAGCTGAATATTTTAAAGATATTTTCCCGAAGGTACAAATCAAATACGGGGACGCAGCAAAAGGGTTCTGGTCTTTAGATGGATCAGAGGAAAAGAATTATTTAGCGACTTCGCCTGGCGGAACATCTACTGGGATTGGTGCAAATTATGTAATTGTTGATGACATTATCAAAACCGCAGAAGAAGCTTATAACGAGCGAGTCTTGGACTCTCATTGGGAATGGTATAACAACACATTAGCTCAACGGATGGAACGTCCGCGTAAACAAATACTAATCATGACAAGATGGTCAAATAATGATTTAGCCGGAAAAATGTTGAGCAAACGCAAAAACAGTGTCCATCAGATTTGTTATAAGGCTGTCCAAGAAGATGGAACGATGCTTTGTGAAGAGATTATGACACATGATGAATACCTCGATGTTATCCAAGAAATGAATTTAGATATCGCAGAAGCCAACTATCAACAAGAGCCTATTGATCAGAAAGGCAAATTATATCAAAATCTAAAAACTTATGGTCATCGTTCCGAATACAAAAAGATCTGGTCGTATTGCGATACGGCAGACACTGGTAAAGATTACCTTTGCTCGATTGTTTGGGGCGAGACCTATGACGGACGTTGCGAAGTGCTAGATGTGATCTACACCCAAGAACCGATGGAATACACAGAGTCCGCTGTTTCAAATCAGTACATCAATAATAAAGTGAACCAAGTGCGCATCGAGAGAAATAACGGTGGGCGTTCTTTTGCGCGTTCTGTTAGAGAAAAGATAAAAGGTAAGTGTCCAGTTGCTATTGATGATTTCTACCAATCAGCGAACAAAGAAGCCCGGATATACTCGAATACCGCGTGGATCGAACAAAATGTTTATTTCCCAGAAGATTGGCGCACCAAATGGCCTGAATACTATTCCGCTATGACCACTTATCAGCGCGAAGGGAAAAACAAACACGATGACGCACCAGATGCAACGACAGGGATTGCTGAAACGATGAGCATGAATGTTAAAGAAAAAGTAAATGTCAAAAAGACAATAAACGCATTCAAAAAATTAGGATTGTAGAGGTGATACAGTGGAACAAAATGTTAAATTGCTAGACGGACAACGGTTTGATAAAGAAGCGAATCTAATTTATAAAATACCAGTTTCCAGGTTACCTCATGCCCAAGTACTTAACCAACGAACCGGCCAAGTTGAACAAATAATTGACTTCGAGAATAAAGAAGTTTGGAAGTTAATTGTCGAATTCATCAATCACCACAAAGAAAAGCAAGTTCCAAGGCTTCAACAACTGAAAAGATACTTGTTAGGCGACGGGAATATTAATTATCGATCAGAAAAACCGGAAGGACGAGCAGATAATCGGATCGCAAGCGATTTCCCAAATTTCATCGTGTCATTCAAACTTGGGGTTCTGTTAGGTAATCAGCTTAAATATACTGGAGAAAAGAACATATCAGACCGAATCAATGAGTTTGCCAGTCAATCGAACGAAGACTACCATAATCAACTAATGGGCAGAGATATGTTCGGTCTAGGTAGAGCTTACGAATGGATTGGCAGAGATGAGTACGGCAAGGAAACCATTGCCAAGTTTGACGCAGAACAAACCTTTGTGATTTACGACAATACGAAGAACAAAAATTCTATTTGTGCAGTTCATTATTATGAAGAAGAATTTTTAAATGATAAATGGACCCGCGTAGAGCTTTATACAAACAGTGGATTTAATTACTATCTTGTTGCAGATGGCACCGATTTAGAAAATGCAGCAATTGAAGAAGATGGAAAAGAAGAAAGTTACTTTGATTCTGTCCAAGTAAACGAATGGATAAATAACGAGGAACGTTTAAGTGACTTTGAGCGTGTTCTTGATTCAATCGACGCATATGATTTGTCTAGGTCTGAGATGGCAAACTTTCAACAAGATTCATCTGAAGCGTACCTGGTGATTAAAGGGAACCCTGACACAGCAACGGACGACGAGGGTGACAACAGCAAGATGGAAGTATTCAAAGCGATGATGCAGGCAAGAATGCTTGTTTTAGGTGATAAAAAAGATTACGGCGAAGGCAAATTAGGTGACACGCCCGACGCCTACTATCTGAAAAAAGAGTACGATGTTGCAGGTATGGAAGCCAACGATAGCCGAACGGTTGCTGACATTTTGCGTTTTACGTCTTTGATTGACTTCACAGATGAGAACATCGGATCTAACCAATCAGGAATCGGTTTTCGTTTCAAAGGTTGGGGATCAGACAACGACCGCAAGAACAAAGAACGTATGGTTAAGAAAGCTATCATGCGTCGTTTACGGTTACTTACACACTCATGGAGCATCAAAGATGATTTGAATAAACCACAAGGCTTGATAGAAAATGTCAAAGCTTTTTTTGTTTCGGATGATAAAAAACAAGAGGATCTTTACAACAAAGTAAATAATATTCAAATTCTATTTACACCGAATGTTCCGCAATCGGATGAAGAGATTATGAATGTAATCAAAGGAATGCTTGGAATTGTTTCAGAAGAGACTTTATGTGAAATGGCTGAACGACTAACCGGCGTGTCTGCTGAAGAAGAGCTCAAACGTGTGAATAAAGAAAAACCAAATGTGCCAGTATTGGATTATGAGTTTCCGAGTGACAATAATACAACGGAAATTGAACAAGGTGGCCAGAAAGAGCCAAAAGACCTAAAGGAGTCTGATCCAAATGAAAAGTCACGAGAGAATAACACGTAAAATATTTATGTTTATGAGTGCAGTCCTCTTTTTCAAAATATTTGGCTATGAAATAACACTTATATGGCTGATATCAAATCTTGTAGCAGAGGTATCTTTAATTAAGGAGTGAGTAGATGGACCAGTTAAAAGGTATTGAATTTAAGTTTGATGATCTAGACGTAGACTTACAAGGAGATATTTTAGCATTGGGAATAGTCGTTATTCTGAAGAAATTTTCGCTAGTACTATTGTTGATCTTATGCGTGGCCATGTTACTTTGGTTCAACAAGCTGACTATTTTCATTACAGTAGTCCAATTCATATTAGTAGTTGTAACAATGCAGATTCAACGTTTTTATTATAAAAAAGCCGTTAAGCAGCTATTAAAGGAGGACGTTGAATGAAGTCCTCTGATTACTGGCGCAAACGCGAAGAACAACATATCGCCCAAACCATCAAAGACGAAAAGCAAATGAAGAAAGCTATCGCTGATCGATTTCAAGTAGCAATTGACAATATCAACAAAGAAATTGACGCGAATTGGCAACGTTTTGCTGGTAAAGAAGGTGTTTCGCTATCCGAAGCTAAAAAGGTTTCAATGGAGATGGACGTTAAAGCCTTTGCCAGGAAAGCCAAACAATATGTTAAGAAGAAGGATTTTTCTAAGACAGCTAACGATGAGCTACGTCTATACAATGTCACAATGAGAGTTAATCGTTTAGAACTCCTTAAATCGCAAGTAGGGCTCGAATTGATCGCACTGTCCGATGATCTCGACAAATACACTACTGATTTGCTGACAAAAGAAGGTATTGCTGAAGCAACACGGCAAGCCGGCATATTAGGGGGAACCATTTTCGATGGCTACAAAGATTTTGTAGAGGCTGTTGTTAATGGTTCTTTTCATTCTGCGACGTTTTCTGAACGCATCTGGGGCAACATGGAGGCGTTTAAAGCTGAGTTAGATAAATTGTTAGTCCAAACGGTTACACAAGGTAAGAACCCACGTGACATGGCTAGAAAACTACGTAATCTATTTGATTCTAGTAAGTACGAAGCTGAGCGGTTGATGCGCACAGAATCGGCAAGGGTTCAGACTGAGATACAGAATCAAAGTTATAAAAAGTACGGCATCGAAGAATACGAGTATATTGCAGAACCGACAGCCTGTCCTGTCTGTTTACCATTGAACGGAAAGATATTTAAGGTCGAAGATTTGTCTCCAGGTCAAAATGCCAGTCCGATGCATGCAAATTGTAGGTGTTCAACCGCGCCATATGTTGATCGCGTGGAAGTTGAGAAGTCATTTAAGGGAAGAGAGGTGTAAGATGGTTTACCGACCAAGATATTTAGATAAGAAAAGAAGCAATTCTACAAATAAGTCAGTTCAAATATTGAAAGTCTTTTTAGTTTGGGGAGATTCCAAATTCGCGGATGAGGGTACAGATATTTGGGAGGCACCCACGTCAGCAATAGTTGTTGCTGAAAATGAGCAAGAGGCGCTGGACTTTGTTTTTCAAAGAGATAACATTGAGGGCTTTATGACACCGCGATTGCTAACAGAAGTTAGAGAGCTTAACTTGGATAGTTCCAGACTAGTTCTAACCAGTCAAAATGAATTTCCAGAACAGGAGAGAAAGTAATGAAAGATTTTAACGAAGTCTTTTTAACCATCGAAGTTCAAAAAGGGCTGGGCAAAGCTTATAAAAAAGCCATTGAAACTGAAAATAGTACTCAATGGAAACAGAATCCAATCTACAACAGTAATAAAGAATTGATTAGTAATGAGTTAAAACCGGTGTGGAATGGCAATTATGCATCTGTAAATGTTGCAGAAGGAACTACTAAAGATCGATTAACCATTTCAATTATTTCCCACACCCTACCTAACCTTTTAGAAACGACTAGTTGGTATGAGCGGATGGGTGCGAAGGTTGTTTATAAGAGGATTATTGAATAAGGAGAATATTATGCCAAAAACATTCACACTTAAAATTAAACTCAAATTTCCTTTCTATTGGTATTCTTACAAGATTAAGTTTCAAAGTTTGTTCAATGAAGAATTAGCAGAAGATACATTTTGGTGGTTTATGCGCGATTTCGAAGAAAACAATAGCAAATATATCAAAGTCATTTAAAGTCGCTAGCCCATTCGCTAACGGCTTTTTATTATGCCCTCTACTGCTCGGGGCGGTATAAATTGAGCTGTTTCGATTGATCGGCGTAACTGATCAAATTTATCGGGTAGCGGCGTAACCGCGGAGGATTGACAATGCCAACACTATTTTCAAAAGAAAAACTATTTTTACCGATGAACTTGCAACTCTTTGCTGAAGATTCAGATGGCGGCAAAGATACAACGCAAGCAGACAAACCTATGCTACCAGAAGATAAACCAAAGGATGAAGATGCGGGCAAAACATTTTCTCGTGATGATGTAGCAAAAATGATTGCTGCTGAAACAAGCAAAGCAGTTACGGCAGCAGAAGAAAAATGGCGTGATGAGAAAGCCCAGGCTGATAAATTGGCTGAAATGAACGACAAGGATAAGGCAGATTACGAGCGAAAGCAACTTGAGGATAAGATCGCTGAGTATGAAAGAAAAGACAATCTGGCTAAGATGTCCGATCAGGCTAGTGAAATGCTATCAGACAAAGGCGCTACGCCTACCAAAGAAGTTCTTAGTCTAGTTGTGTCAGAAGATGCAGAAACGACCTCAAGCAATGTAAAAACGTATCTAGCGGCCATTGAATTAGAACGGGAATCAATCAAAGCTGATTTAGAAAAACGATTGGGTGGAAGAATCCCTCTGGACGGTTCAAGTAAGGATGGTGTCGTCGGAGATTATGGTAAAAGGTTGGCGCAACGCACCAAAACAGAAACAAAGAAAAGCACTTACTTCAAAAATTAGGAGGAATAAAACATGGAGAAACGAGTATTCGGATCTAAAAATCAAATCTTAGCCGACGTTAACAATTATAAAAGTTTGTCGGTTGTTGTTGATGCTACAGGAGTAACGGCAACAAATGGCGAAGGGAAAAAATACATTCCTGCTGGAACGCCCGTAGGTAATGCTGATCCTTTTGCAAATGAGCAGGCGTTACTAAAAGTAACAAATGATGCAGCGAATGGAAATAAAACTGTCGGGGTCTTATTACACGATGTTGTTTTTGATAACGGGTCAACTGTTGGAAACGGCACATTGGTGTATTTCGGAACAGTGAACGAATTACGCTTGAATGATGGACTAACTATTGTTGCTGAAGCAAAAACTGCGTTAGATGGCAAAGTTTACTTTGTTAAACGTAATAAATAAGGAGGAACTGTTAAATGAACGTACGAGTACGAAAAGAAACTTTAATGAAAATGAACTTGCAAACATTTGCGACGTTAAATATTTTTGATTTGGTTCAAGCGCCTAATGTAGCAACTTATTGGGCAGAAAAAACCAATGAAACTCAACCCTATTTGGGAGAAGAATTATTCCCTATGGATAAGCAGCTAGGAATGAAATTGTCTTGGTTGAAAGGGAAAACTGGATCACCAGTAGCGTTGCGTCCTTCAGCTCTTGATGCTGATGTGATCCCGCGCGGACGTGCAGGCTTTGAAGAATTAATTGAGAAAATGATTTTCTTCAAGGAATCATACTACATTGACGAAGAATTGCGTCAACAGTTGCAAATGGTTAACCAAACTAACAACAAAGAATACCAGGACGTTTTACTTAATCGTGTATTCGATGATGTTGCGGATTTACTTCGTGGAGCTGCTGTGCGTCGCGAAATTATGCGCATGCAAATGCTGACAACAGGGACAATTAAAATCAACGAAAATGGGCAACAGTACAATATTGATTATGACTTACCTGCTGGGCATAAGAAAAAAGCTGCTACTAAATGGTCTGATATTGAAAATGCTGATCCTGTAGAAGATATTGATGTTGCCGTAACGGCAATGAAAGAAGACGGTGTGACTCCTGCGCGTGCTGTTTTAAACAGCAAAACGTTCCGTTACCTCCGCCAGAATGCAGCAATCAAGGCGACAATCTTAGGCAACAACGCGAATGCTCAAGCTGCTAAACTTTCGAAGCAGTCTCTTCTAGACTATATTTCAGAAGAATTTAACTTGGAAATTGTTGTTTATGACAAGGTGTACACGGACACATCTGGAACACACAAGTTCATTCCTGACAATATTTTTGTGTTATTGCCAGCAGAAACTTTGGGTAAAACATGGTTTGGTACAACACCTGAGGAAGCGGACTTGATGTCTAGTCCAAACGTTGCGAATGTTTCTATTGTGGATACAGGCGTTGCAATTACAACGATGAAGAAAGCAGACCCAGTAAACGTCGAAACGAAGGTATCCATGATTTCCTTACCTTCATTTGAACAATCAGAGGCTGTATGTATTTTAGATGTGGGGGAGTAATTATCCCCGCTACAGGTTTAACTTTATCACCTAAAACATCAACAGCAGTTGCGGGGACTGCTGGGAACAGACAATTGACGGTTGCGGTATTGCCTGAAAAAGCGACAAATAAAAATGTTGAGTTTTCAATCCAACCAAACACTGAGGGGTTAACAGTTTCTGATAACGGACTAGTAACTTGGACAGACGCTGTTCCGGCAGGTGTCTATACTACCACAGCAACAACGGTGGATGGATCATTTAAAGATATCCATACATTGACATTAGCAGAACCGGAGGGTTAGTCATTTGACTAGCCTTTTTATTTTTGAAAGGAGGCAGTCATGGACGAAACCTTGGAAGAAGTGAAACGATCGCTCGAAGTTGATGATGAGGAGCTGGATAAGCAATTAATCGATTTTATCAAACGAATCTCAAGCCAGTTGTGTGTACGCTTGGGCTTCTTAGAGAGCGTTCCTGAGGTATTAAACTACATTGTTGTCGAATGCACCATTAAGAGATTCAACCGCAAAGGTGATGAAGGAATGAGTTCCTATAGCCAAGAAGGCGAGTCTATTACTTATGGAAAATTATTGGATGAGTTCGAGGATGATATAACAGCCTATAAAGATAAACAGAAAGAGAATACAGTACCTCGTAAAGGGGTGGCTCGATTCGTATGAGATATGAAACAGAAGTAACTTTCGTTATCAAAAAAGATGGCTATTACGATCCTGAGTTAGGAGAACATGTAGAACCAAGCTTAGATGAAAAATTAAAATTTGCTAACGTTACGGATTTAGGAACTGACAGATCGAAAGCGTTGTTCGGAGATATTAAACAAGGGGCTAAGGTCATTCGTCTATTACGTCCTTACAAAAAAGATTGGGATTACGTTTTAATTTTCAACAAGCTACGAAACCAAACTGATAAATTCGAGATTATCACCGAGCGTAACCTTCGATTGAAAAATACGTTTATTGTTCAGGAGGTGGCTGCAAATTGAAGGCTAGTCTTGGATTTAAAGGTATTGACCAACTAATACGACATCTTGAGAAAAAAATGACTCTGGAAGATGTGAAAAAAGTGGTTACCACAAATACTTCCGAAATGGCCAATCAGATGCAGAGGCGCGCTCCTGTTGATACCGGATTTATGCGGCGATCCATTACTCAGTCTATACTAGACGGTGGTTTTTCTGGGATGGTGACACCGACTGCTGAGTATGCACCCTATGTCAATTTTGGTACGAGATTCCAAGCTGCGCAACCTTTTGTCAGCAACGCTTTTAACTATCAAAAGATTAAATTTTTAGCGGACATGAGAGGGTTGGTAAGATAATGCAAAAACAACCGGATCAAGAATTATACGATGAAGTTTTCAAGGTTTGTCAAAGCTTAGGTTATGACGTTTTCACATATTTACCGCCAGACAAAACGCCTTATCCGTTTGTGTATATTGGCGAGTCTCAAGAACTACCGCAAGCGACTAAATCTGTTTTAGTGGGTACTGTTCAATTAAATATCCATATCTATGGATTGCACACCAAGCGCAAGCAGGTCTCAGATATGAAAGGCGCGATTCTGTGGGAACTTCGGAAACTAAGACAATCGAAAAACTTTAATTGGAAAATATCTAATAACCAAACGCAGCCACAAATGCTGCAGGATACAACAACAAATACTGCACTCTGGCATTGTGTAATACCGTTAGAGATGCGGTTTTACTAGGAGGGAAAAGCATGACAGTGATTCAAGGGAAAGACCGAATTTTGCTTGTTCGTCGTTTAGATGAAGCAGGTTCAAAAGATGCGACGAAGCCTTTATATCAAATTGAACACGAATGGGAGTATTCGCGTGACAATAAGTCAGAACAAACGAAAGACGGTAGTGTTCCTACCTCTGGTGGTTTGGAAGTGACTCTGGCGCTAAAAGGTCTTGCATCTTACGATGACGAAAATATGTACATGAAGAAATCAGTAGAAGACGGAGCTACGATGGAATTTTGGGATGTTGATTTGAAGGGTGAGAAACAAGAAGGAAAATATCCTGCAATCTATGGTCGTGGAAAAGTTGGTAAATGGAAATTACCAGCAAATGTTGAGGATTTGGTTGAAATTGAAACAGAAGCAACCATCGAAGGAACTCCAAAAGACGGGTTTGCCACCGTATCTGAATCAACAATTAAAGAGGCTCAATACGCATTCCAAGACACTACCAAAACAACTACTGAAGGTTAGACAAATAGTCTAGCCTTCTTTTTTAGGAGGAAATTATGAACTTTGATATTAATGGAAAAATCATTGATGTGAAATTTACCATTGGTGCTATTGAAGCGCTGGATCAGATGTATGAAGTCCACACCGGAGGGGCTTCTTTTGGAATGGGAATCAGTTCAGCGCTTGTTTATTTACAGCAATGTAATCCGGTCGTTCTGAGAAATATCATTATGGCTTTGCAAACAGACAATGCAAAAGTTGGCAAGTCTGAAATCGAAGCATGGTTAATAACTCAAGATATTGAAAAAATGTCGGGAGACTTAATAGCAGAGTTGGGGAAGCAGGATTTAACAAAAGCAATGATAAAAAAACTGAAAGCTCAGACACGAAAAGCAGCGAGCAAAAACTAAAAAAAAATAGTCGAGAATTCTATGAAGAATTAGCTTTGAATGCTTTTCGGTTTCTTGATTGTCAAACATTTGAAGAAGTTAACAAAATGACTATCAGAGAATATGAGCTTCGAATGCTCGCTTTCAACCTTTCGCAAGTAGACGAGGAAATGAAGCGGCATCAGCAAGCCTTTTTAAACGATGCGGTACGCGCAAAAAATAAAAAAGGCGAACCGATTTACAAACAATTTTCTGATTTTTACGACTACGAAGAAAGAATAAGAAATGTTCTTGAAGGGTCCATATTCGAACAAGAAATACTTAATGAAGAACGCAAACGAGAACTAACACAAGTAGCTAAACGCCTTCGTGAATTCAGAGAAGGGAGGGGGACGATATAGCAGAATCATTTTCAGTTGAAGCTTATCTGAAAGCCACAGACAGTGGATTTGTAAAAACATTTAAAGATGCTCAGTCTGCTGTCGAAACCTTCGAAAAAGATTCAAATAGCACGATGATGGCTGTCGGGTCAACCATGCAGACTGCTGGGAAATCAATGACAAAACTTCTTACTGTTCCCATTCTGGGTGCAGGAATAGCTGCTGCTAAGATCGGTGGCGACTTTGAAGAACAAATGAGCCGAGTAAAGGCGATATCTGGTGCTACAGGCAGTTCATTCGATCAGTTAAAGCAACAAGCAATTGATTTAGGTGCTAAGACTGCTTTCAGTGCGAAAGAGTCTGCTGCTGGTATGGAAAACTTGGCATCTGCTGGTTTTGATGCAAATGAAATCATGTCTGCCATGCCAGGTTTGCTTGACTTAGCAGCAGTTTCGGGTGGAGATGTCGCACTGGCATCTGAAAATGCAGCAACTGCACTGAGAGGGTTTGGACTGGACGCTAGTCAAGCTGGACATGTAGCCGATGTGTTTGCTCGAGCAGCGGCTGACACTAATGCGGAGGTCGCTGACATGGGGGAAGCAATGAAATATATTGCGCCAGTCGCAAACGCAATGGGCATTTCACTTGAGGAATCCGCCGCAGCGATTGGTATCATGTCTGATGCCGGGATTAAAGGATCACAAGCAGGTACATCTTTGCGTGGGGCTTTGTCTCGACTGGCGAAACCTACAGATCCAATGATTGCAAAAATGGACGAACTAGGTTTGAGTTTTTATGATGCAGAAGGAAACATGAAATCATTAAAAGATCAAATAGGAATGCTTCAACAAGCATTTAAAGGGTTAACGCCGGAACAACAACAAAATGCTTTAGTAACCTTGTATGGTCAAGAATCTCTTTCAGGAATGATGGCGTTGATTGACAAAGGACCGGATTCATTAGGGAAACTTACAAATTCTTTGAAGGACTCTAATGGCGCTGCTGATGAAATGGCTCGAACAATGCAAGATAATATGAACTCATCAATAGAACAAATGTTAGGAGCATTTGAATCTGCGGCAATTGTAATTCAAGGTATTATCGCTCCAGCAATTCGCGGAGTAGCCGATACAATCGGAGGATTGGTGCAAAAATTTGTTGATGCTCCTGAGCCAATTCAAAAGATGGTTTTAGTAATAGCTGGCTTAGTTGCCGCTATCGGGCCGCTCCTTTTTATCGGCGGTTCTATGCTTGTGTGGTTTGCAAAGCTGAAAGTAGCCGTTGGATTTCTATCAACTTCATTTCCAGCTTTGGGAGGCGTATTTACTGCGTTAACGGGGCCTGTTGGGATAATTATTGGAATCGTAGCGCTGTTAGTAGGCGCTTTTATATTGGCATGGAATACGAGTGAAGGATTTAGAAATGCAGTTACTGCTATTTGGGAATCGATAAAAAATACAATTTCTTTCGCTGTTCAAACTGTATCAAACACGATTCAGCGAATTTTCGGAGGGGTCGTTGCTTGGTGGAAAGCAAATAACGAGGAAATCGCAGCCGCAGTAGATGCTATTTGGAATGGAAAAATCGGACAATTTATTCGAAATGCTATGGGTGTGATCCAAGGTGTTATTGTAGGTGTTTGGACTGCTATCAAAGGTATTACGGAAGGTATATGGACAGCTATTTCGGGCGTGATTGAAGGGGCTTTGCGTGTGATTCAAGGCTTAATCAAATTTGTTCTCGGAGTGCTTTCTGGAGATTGGTCAATGGCTTGGGAAGGTATGGTAGAAGCGGCTTCTGGCATCCTGTATGGTTTGGGTGGATTAGTTGTAGGTGCACTTGAAGCGGTCATAGGAGTTGTGAAAGGCTTCTGGTCAGTATTTAAAAATGCTGGATGGAATCTAGTTAAGATGATAGCAGATGGTATCTGGTCAGCAATTAGTCTACCTGTAAAAGCAATAAAATCTGTGGTTTCAAAGGTTCGCCGATTCTTGCCATTTTCACCAGCAAAAGAGGGACCACTAAGCGATCTAGATCAATTGAATTTTGGCGGAACCATTTCAACGGGAATTTATTCTGGACAAAGTGAAATAAATCGAGCTATGGCTTCTGTAATGGATATCCCCGCGCTGAGTAACTTGAATGCTAGTTTAGGAGTGAAACATTCTATTACAACAAGAAATGAGAATCGAACTAACAAACAACCGGCAACGTTCAACGTCCGTTTAGGTAATCAGCAATTTAAAGCCTTCGTGGATGATATCTCACAAGCGCAAGGCCAAGAAATAGAAATTAACTTAGGATTTTAGAAGGAGGATGACACGTGCAAGAATGGGATAACCCGATGTATCAATTTAGGGACACAATAAAAATTTCTGATTACGATTCGTGGATTCCGACTTCTGCGATGATTTACGACAGTGTCATGTTTGAAAAAATTCTTCCAGGGTATCAAACACTTTACGTTGAAGGTCGGGAAATGTTGTCGATAGATATTGAATCAGAGAAAAAGAACGCGGGAGTTCATATATCTTCGCAACGCTTGCCTGAACGTATATTGACAGTGTTCTACAAATTGACAGAAGTTAATTCAGTTGAATTTCAGCGAAGCTTCAAAAAACTGATGGGTTTACTGTACCGGCAAAAAGATGTCGAGATTCATTTTAATGATGAGCTCGACACTTTTTATTTTGGTCGATATTCTGCGACGGATAAAGTTCCGGGAAATAAAAATAGCATCTCTTCAAGCTTTACTATCACTTGTTCAGATCCTCGGAAATATACTAAAGTCTTTGAGACAAACGGAGAAATATTTGAGTATTTGCCGTATGAGGTAACGCCAGATTCAATTAGTTTTGCGGCAACAAAGGATAGTTCAGTTCGAATCACTAATGGCCGACAGACAATCAGCATTTCAAATTCAGCTATCAAAAAAGGTGATAAAGTCGAACTGTTAATCACTGAAGGAAAAGTTTTAGTGAATGGCGAGAACAAGACGCGTATCCTTGATTTGACTAGTCCGTTCAAAGGCTTCAAAGTGAAAACAGGCGATGTGATCAAAAGTGACAACGGAAATCCTCTTGTACGATTTAGAGGTGCGTGGTTATGATGAATAAGGATATTTATTTCTTTGATGACAATCAAAAGCTTATAAAGATAATCAGTGATGAAAAACTCTTCTCGGTGGTTCAAGAAAAAGAGATCACACCAAATAAGGATGAGTTAATCAATGATAAGTTATCAGTAAGTACAGAATTTGATAAGGAAATTAAAGAATCAGTATATATGGCGGTTCGCGAAAGCGAGTCGTCTTTTTCTATGTACAAAATAGTAGGAACTGCTGATCCTGGCACATTGTTAATTTTTACTGGTGTCAACTTTGGACCGGATGAACTGGACGCATATATTATCAACGATATTCGACCTGCAAATGAATTTTTTCAAAAAACTATACAGAGAGTTATGGACTTTACTTTAGGAGAATGGAGAGTCGGTCATTTAGATTCAACTTTGCCAGCCGTTTCTACGACGTTCTATTATTGCAGCATCCGGGAGGCGTTAAAGAACCTACAGACTTTAGGTTGTGAAATTGTATTTAAATGCAACTTAAGTGGTGAAGGTATCACAGATAAATGGATTGAAGTTTATAAACAAATCGGTGAATACAGTAATGAACGTTATGAGTATGGAGACAAAGCGTTGGCGATTCAAAAAGAAGTAGATCGTAGCAATATCTACACTTCTTTAATCGGCCGTGGCAGAGGAGAAGAAGTAGGAGACGGTTATGGACGTCGAATTGAGTTTAATCAAGTCTATTGGTCGAAATCGAAAGGCGATCCATTAAATAAGCCAACAGGTCAAATCTATTTAGAGATTCCTGAAATGACCACCAAGTACGGTATTCCTACGAAAAATGGAAAACGTCGTAAGCGAGAGAAGGTCGTCATTTTTGAAGATTGTGAAGATCCTGTTGAGTTGATAAAACTTACCTATCAAGAGCTAGTGAATTGTTCCAGGCCTTTGGTTCAATTCAAAGCAACTATTTTCGGCGCGGATAGCTTAGGGAATATCATTCGAATTCATCGAGATGATCGCGGATATCATTACGAGACACGGATTTTCAGTGTGAAAATTGATCGATTAACAGGAAAGGTCGAAACAGGTCTTGGAGATAACTTAAACACCTCATCAACTAGGCAATCTTCAAACACTCAAAATGCTATACAGTCACTTGATGATAAGAAAATGACCTTTTATGAATCTACGGAAGTTTCCAAATGGCAGAGCGATATTATTCGTGGAGCAAAAGGCGGTTCGATCATTATGATGAATCCTTGGGATACTGGGAAAGGGACAAGTCGTCAACCCTATCAAATGGTGTGGATGAACGGTGATTCCATAGATACTTCTAATCATTTTCTCGTCGCAAATTCTGAAGGTATCGGATTTATTGATGGGAAATTCAACGAAGCTAATTTCAAGACTGCATGGACCATAGACGGTAACTTCAATGCGAATTACATCCAGTCTGGACGCATCCGAGCCGATATTTTTGAGACATCCTTCAATGCGTACGGTGATCAATTAAAACTGTCCAAAGGGGCTCTACAAGTTGTAAATAGTAATAAAAAAATCATGGAACTGACAAAAAAAGGGATGCAGTTTTGGAGTGGAAATAAAGAAATCGGAACTATTGGTACGACTGATTCAACGGGAAACCCTTTTCCGAATGCGTCGACACCGACACCGATTCCAGATAATGCGCTCGTTATTCGAACGGAAGGGAATGGGAAGTATATCCTGATATCCCCTAACAAGGATAAGGGTTTTGTTATGCTGGCGAACGGAACCACGATTCACTTTGGCGATTTGAACCTACAAGGAAAACTACGAGCTTTTGGTGATGTTTTAATTCAAGGTAAAACAGAGATATCCAAAGATTTAAAAGTGGGCGGCACAATTGATGCTAAGAAGATAACGGTTAATGGTCAAGAAGTGTTCCCAGGACAAGGTGGCGGTGGCGGAAATAACGGTGGCGGTAGTTGGAACGGCATGTATCCTCCAGAGGTGACCTCTCAAGCTGATAAGTTCGCTTGGGAACTTTGGACCATGCTCTTATCTAAAGGATATTCAAAAGCGGCTGCTGCTGGTATTTTAGGGAACGTCCAAGGTGAAGCGGGTGTTTCAATGAACCCGGATATCGCTCAAATAGGCGGCCCCGCTTACGGAATTGTTCAGTGGGATGGCTCAGCTTATCCTCTCGTGCCACCAGCTACTTATGACGGACGTACCTATGTTCAGAACTTGATGAGAGCCGCTGGCATCACGGAGGACTACAAAACCATGTCAGCTCAAGGAAACTTGCTTGATTGGACCATGTATAACGGCCAGTGGTTAGGAATTGTTCAACCGGGTACTCAATCAGGATTTAAGTCAATGACCGATCCTGGAGCTGCGGCATATACGTTTGAACGTAACTATGAACGTCCCGCAAATTCACATCCAATTAGACAACAGTGGGCAATCGAGTGGTACAACAAATTCAAAGATTTAAAAATACCCTCTGCAGGAGACATTGTGAAAGTAGCTCGAAGTTTCATTAATTGGTTTACGTATTCAATGCCTTTGCGCTGGAATTTTGGGAGTGTTGAAAATCCAGATATAAACGGAACAACAGACTGTTCCACATTTGTTTGGCTAGTGTTGACAAAAGCTGGATATAGAACCGCTCCGAGAGGAACAACTTGGTATACCGGTTCAATGACCGCAGATGCTAGGGGTGCAAGACAATACTTGACAGAAGTTTCTCCAAATGAAGCGAAAGCAGGAGATATTATTATCGTGAATTTAGGCGGTGGTGCAGGCGCAAACGGGCATACCGCTGTACTCGCAGAAGACTGGCATGGCTATACAACCGCGATTATTGAAAACGGCGGCTCTCAAGCATTACACGCGGGCGTTGGTAGGGTCGATCGTTCTTTCGGATACTTACTAAACGGCGGCGATGTTTGTCTAGCTCGCGCAAAGAAATAGAGGGGATATTTTGATAGAAGAAAAAGGACTAAATCATCTAAAACGATTAATGAATCAACCGATTGGAAACCACCAATGCTATGCATTAAGCGCTGAGTATGCGGGAGTAATGATCGGTCCTGACATGGGCGCTGGCACAAGGTATGAAGTGAAAGTGCGTGAAGGAAATATCTTTTCCGCTGCTGAAATTGGACGAGCGTATCGCTGGCCAATGTATCTCTGGACCGTAATCAATCATCCTGAATACGACCAGTTGGAAGTAGGCGCGATCATCAACTGGGAACGCAATGCACAAGTGAGTGAAACATTTATTGCTCACGATTATTTCGGCCATACAGGCGTGATCCGTGGTCTTGAAAATGGTCGTATTCAAACCTATGAACAAAATGCAGAATCAGGAGAAATCGTGGCAGAATATGACCGTCATTTTTTTGGGGCAGGGCAAATCGCATCCATTTGTATTCCGCCTGATTTTGAGAAGGGAGTGATTTTGGATGGCTAAATGGAATGTCACGTTAAGTACGACAGAGCCTTACAACTATGTTGGAATGATCAATGTTCGACAAGGCAATCGAAATACCGAGGTTATGGAGGCTGCAATTGTTGAAAATGGACGACCGTACGATTTGACTGGCTGTAAAGTTTATTTTGAATCGATCGTTGGTGAAAAATTTCCAGTGCAAT
Organism: Enterococcus sp. AZ048; assembly: GCF_051715125.1. Lineage (NCBI taxonomy): Bacteria > Bacillati > Bacillota > Bacilli > Lactobacillales > Enterococcaceae > Enterococcus > Enterococcus sp. AZ048. Next base: position 231,973 of record NZ_JBIOTD010000001.1, read on the forward strand.
TAGGTGCTAAAATCGTCGATGCGAAGAATGGAAAGATCCAGTACACCTTTGATCAGTACTCGATGCAATCGTTACACCGACAAACGGCTGACTTTATGATCATGAAAGGGACGGACGTGATTGGAACCACGCAAGACTTCTCCTACTTTGTTGTTAAAGCAGTCTCTAAAACAGAAGGTGAGATGGGTTCCTACTGGCAGTCTGTGGAAGACCTTATTGCCGATATGGCGGCTTTCATTAATGAAAACCAAGGAGACTTTACCGACTGGATGAATGCGCGCAAAAATGAATTTGAAAAATGGCGTGAATACCAACAAACGACTTTTGAAGCGTGGCGCAATGGGCAAGAAACGGACTATCTGACGTGGTTTGAATCCATCAAGGATATATTAAGATCTGTTGATCCAGGCGGCGTCATGCTATCGGAATTGATGGATGCACGTGTGGATATCAACGGTGTAAGGCATGATTCGATTACGAAGCGTTTAAAAGCAGATGCGGAATATCTCTATACCAAACTTCGAGAAACGCTATACACACTTCCTTATGGACACATTGAAGTAGTTGAGATACTGCAGGACGACGCCTTTTCTACTAATCATGAAGTTGAATTCATCAAAGACGTTCAATCAACAATTTCAGAAGGAGCGCTTGTGATCGCCACAGTAGATGATCCGAAGCAAAATGTGTTCAAGTTAGTAGAGGTAGGTGAAATTAAGTGACGGAAATTAAACGCATGATGGAAACGGATCAAGAGACCGGTGTAAAGTATCAATTTTTTCCGATGACTGACGTATCAGCCGTTTCAGGGCTTGAAAAAATGATCTCCGGTCAGTCTAAAGTGGTTTCTGTAAACGGAAAAATTGGTGCTGTCGTGATTACTAAATCCGATCTCGGTCTGGAAAATGCCATCACAAAATTACCTTACGCGAATGAATCCGAAGACGGTATCATTACTGCTGAGATGTATAAGAAGATCCTAAATTCTGGAGAAGGCGACTATGTACTTCCAATTGCTGGAGTAGATAAATTAGGCGGAATCAAACTAGGAGATCTCTTAGCAATTGATGAAGCTACAGGAAAGTTATCTGCAATTAAACAAACAGACAACAATTTTTCAACAGAACTGAAAAATAAATTGGATTCACTAAAAAATTATACTGCAGGAGAAAATATCACTATCACTGAAGATGGAGAAATTAGCTCCACTGGTGGATCAGGCAACTATGATTTGCCAACGGCTTCCGAATTTCAAAAGGGCGGTGTCAGAGTCGGTGACGGATTGACCATGACCGATGATGTTTTATCTGCCGATGTACAAATGAATTATCGTGCAGGAGCGAATATTTCCATATCAAATACCGGTTACATCAGCACACCCGGATTTGCGGAAGGCGGAGCGAATCAGGCCTATGTTGACCAAAAAGCTGCAGAAGCCTTTCAAAGCGCGCAAGCCTATACGAATTCTCAAATCGCTAATATAGGACCTGGTAAAGACGGAGTTGACGGCAAGTCCGCTTACGAGATAGCCGTTGCTGAGGGCTTCCAAGGGACGGAGGCACAATGGCTAGTTTCTCTTAAAGGAAAAGATGGTGCCAATGCAACAACTACTGAAGTGGCAACGGCAGATAAGAGTGGCCTGATGGCAAAAGAAGACAAACAAAAACTAGACGCTCTTCAAAGTTATACTTTTGAAGAAGTAGGGGAGGCAGAATAATGACAAAAATTGTGCAATTAAAAGACGGCGACGGGTATAAATACATCAAGACTCACGCGGACGCCATTGATGGCATTGACGGAAAATTGGTTAAAGCATCAGGGGATGAGAACATTTCTGGAAAGAAAAACTTTTTAAGTTCCATTTCTATTAATAGCAAAAGAGTACTAACAGTAGACGATTTACCATCCGATAGTGTTAATTTGTCAGTCGTTAATGGAAATTCTGGAAATGCTAGATTATACTGGCAAGGAAAGTCTGTCACCATCTATTTTACGGCACTAAATGGAAAAAGTGGTGGCGGAAATGATTCAACGATTTTAACTATTCCGGAAGGTTATAGACCACCGACTGGTTTTGAAAAGCTAATTGGATCTATTGACCGTTCGGCACTGAATTCAGCCCAAATATCAATTGGTGCAGACGGTGTTGTGAGATGGCGACGTAATTCTAATTACGCATCAGATTATACATTTGAAGTTACTTTCGTCAGGGCTTAAAGGAGGAGTATTTATGAAAATCGCATATAAACCGTTGGAACCTTTTGGCTTTGAACAGATCATTGTTGAAGATTCAGAAAAAATTCCAGTAGGCTGTACTGAAATTGAACCTCCAGTTCCGAGCTGGAAACCAAAATTTGATTTTAAAAATAATAGATGGATTGAAATGGCAACAGATGAAGAGAAGAAAGGTAGCGCTGTTGATGACGTCACCGAACTAGAGAAACTGAAAAGAGAAAACGAAGAGTTAAAAAAGGCGGCTGAAGAACAAGCAATTCAAATGACGGATACGCAACTAGCGATAGCCGAGGTTTATGAGATTTTGGTTCCTGCAAGCAAGGAGGCTAAATAAATGGCAAATATTTACGTCAATTTGATTCAGAAAGGTCTGAGAACTATTGAAGAAGTACCTAAAACAATCAGAAAAGAAGTGCAAGCAATCTTGGACGCAGAAATTGCGGATTAAGATTGCTTTTTATTTGCTCAGAAAAGAGGTGAATACAATGGCAGTAGTCTACGCGACGTTGATTATCAAAGGTAAGAAAACGATCGAACAAGTACCTGGTCTGATCCGCGAACAAGTGAGAGAGATCTTGGTGGATATGGATTTACCGGAATTGGCAGAGTAGCACACTTTCGAGTGTGCTTTTTATTTTGATTGGAAGGGGGAGCCAAGTGCATGGAACTAGAAGCACAAGTCAAACAGCATGAAGACAAACTGAATAAACATGACGAAGATATTAAACGATTGAATGAGCGATCCTTAGCAATGCAAAAAACAATGGATGAAAGTTTGATTCGAGTGGATGAATCAAATAAATACTTGCGTGAACAAAACACGGAACAGATGAAACAAAATAATGAAATTTTAAACGCAATACTGACACGGAACACGGATGCTGAGAAGCGTTCAGATGAATTAAAGAGACTAAATACGGAAAATCTTTGGAAAATGATTTTAGGTATTGGTGGGTCTGCAGCGGTTATTTTTGCGTTTATTATGGAGCTACTTAAATTTTTAGGAGGAAGATAAACATGGATCTATCTTTTATTACAGAAAACTTTGTACCAGTAATTGTTGTCGCGTGTTTGATCGTAGGCTACGTAATTAAAGCGACACCACTATTTAATAAATTGGCTAATTTATATATCCCATTGATCGTGGCGGTGCTAGGAGCTGCATTAGGCGCAGTAATGAATGGCGCCAGTGTGGAATCCATCGTCTATGGTGCAGTGAGCGGGTTAGCCTCTACAGGGTTACATCAAGTCTTTACAAAACTATTGAATTTAGGAGGGAATGACTAATGTTCGAAGAAGGAAAGTATGTCACAGCAATCGGCAGTTTTATTGTGAAAGAAATTGGTGACGAATTCGTTGAATTAGATTCTTTCGGAAAAGGTGGCGTAGAAGTCACGGATACCTATGTAGAAAATGGATTTTCGGAAATTACTTCGGAAGGGATCGAAAAAGAATTTGATGGATTTGCTGTTGGAGATTTTTTCAAGTTAAACGGGAAGTATAAAGTTCTCCGTTCGAATGACGTTTTTACGAAGGTTCAAGCAGGAGAATACATGTTATCTCTTCCCAATCATAAATTGATGGAGGTGGCTTAACATGCAATTAATGTCAGGTATTGCAGGCAGCCGTGGAAGAAATCCCTATGGAGTGGTTATCCACAATGATGCAGCTTCCCAAGGCGCTACTACTACTTTTTATAGAAATTGGTTGCCAAGTCATAATGCAGAGCTGGGTTTCGCCCATTGGTATGTTTGTAGTGACGGTATCTTACAAGTGGAGAATGAAGCAAACATGGCATGGCATACAGCGAATGCAAATGGGAATGCGAATTATATAGGGATTGAAGCTTGTCAATCTATGGGGAATCTAGACACGTTCAGAAATAATGAAGATCGTTCAGTAAAACTAGCTGCTGAAATTTTAAAACGCTATGGACTACAACCGAATAGAAATACGGTAATCTTGCACAAACAATTCTCAGCCACCGCCTGTCCGCATAGATCGGTATCGGTGCATGGAGATTGGACGATTATGCAAGATTATTTTATTGCTCAAATTCAAAAATACATGAATGGTTCTACACCAAATCCAGCGCCTAAACCTCAACCATCTGGAAATAAAAACGGCATTGCGATCGATAATATCACCAAAGATCAGGCGGTAAAAATGGTTCAACGTATTCAAACGAAATACGCCTGGACGTTGCTTCGTGACCAAGTGAAACGAGTGTTGCAGCCGAACAAAGTCTATACGCTGGTTATCACTTGCGATTCAAAATGGAAGTATGAGAATGCAGTCAACCGGTTGAAGCAAGAACTAAAATCATATTATCCAGGTTATGATCAGCGTAACATTGCAGTTCCTGATATGGATAAACCGATTATTCATATTGAGGCACGGAATTTGAATGATGTTCAAAGTAAGAAGATGGAAGGCCACATGCGCAACTTCTTGAAAGACATCTTACTAGATGGTCAAACATACGCAGAAGCGAATTCTTACGGAACGTACGATGTTCGCATCAAAGGGGAAGGCTTCAATGATCATGACGCGCCTATTGTATTGAAGGAGATTCAAGAGATGGGCAAAGCGAAGGATGTTGGAATTAATCCTGCGCATATTAAAGGATTTAAGTATTAGAATACGCTTGCAAGATATTAACAAAAGAGCTATTATGAATGTGTAAGTTTTGCCAGAACTTACTTCTTTTTCATAACTAAGTTTCATCTTTCAGCAACCAGTCGTGTGCAGGCTGGTTGTTTGTTTGTGTAGTGTATCACTTTTCCATGAGTGTATCATTTGCAAAGAAAACGATTTATGGGTAAGTTTATTGGGTTGGGAAGTCACTCGCCCATAAAAAAGGAGCGTCAGATACAGTCGTTTGGGGAAGCGGACTGTATCCGGCGTTCTATTTCTTTATTGTAACACGTTTAAAAAATAATAATACTTATTTAAAAGTACCCTTAGTTCAATAGGTAGAATACTCCGGTTCATATCGGAAGATGCGGGTTCGAGGCCTGTGGGGTACATAATCGCGAGTATATAATTGCTAAAATACTTTTCAATAATGACTAATAAAATAAATAGTTAGCTAATGGTGCTAAACTATGTTAAGCTTCATAAGTAATCGATTTTGAAATGTGATGTGGACTGTATATATTTAACCGTATTGAAATCCTTTTACTATCAACAATTAATTGCAAAAAAGAACGTACTTTGATACGTATCAGGAGGAAATACACATGAGTAACGGTACAGTAAAATGGTTTAACGCAGACAAAGGTTTTGGATTTATCACTGGTGAAGATGGCAACGACGTATTTGCACACTTTTCAGCTATCCAAGGCGACGGTTTTAAAACTCTAGAAGAAGGTCAAGCAGTGACTTTCGACGTAGAAGAAGGCCAACGTGGACCTCAAGCTGCAAACATTCAAAAAGCGTAATAAAAATTAGTTGAAATATCGGTCGTCTCCTCCTAGGGACGGCTTTTTTGTACCCTTAGCTCAGTTGGTTAGAGCAGACGGCTCATAACCGTCCGGTCGTAGGTTCGAAGCAGAATCGAAATGGTAGAAATAAAATGTTGCTAGTTGTCGTTCTTCATAAACTATATTATACTAATTACTGCAAGTAGATATGCGTTTGGTAAGTCCCTTTGCTAGTCTTAGAAAGGGGATGATGCCATGAACGATGATTTTTGTTGTGATGTCTATTTATCCTCAGAAAGGGTAAATATCTCAATGGATATTAGCGCAATTTTCAAGAAAGGAACTACAATCACTGTTACTGGTGTTTTTAGTTATCTATTGAAATTGCCACCGTGGTTATATGTATTTTTAGGGATTCTTGTGTTTGCTGCCTTTGCGTGGTACACGTGGATTAATGCTCCAAAGCATTACTGGAAGTCATATGACAAACGCCATACAAAGAAATGAGTATCCCTAGTGAGTTTCCTTAAAGTCTCTGCTCATGATGACGGGAATTGAGAGCCTAAATGCAATAAAAAACCATTGATCTAGGAAATCAATGGCCAGACAAAGGGTTCTATGGAATTAGAATTCAAGACTGAGCTAGGGATTGAACAGATTAAGTATCTGCAGCAAGCACTTGCAGGCCACGTTGACAGCGTGGCTTTTTTTCATGTCTTCAAGAGAGATTATATACTACAAAAAAAATACAGTCAACAGAATAGCGAGATGTTTCACAGTGTTTCACGCTTTTTGTGATTCCGACTCCAAGACCCTAGCGAGAGCTAAGGTCTTTTTTCTATTGCACATGTAAGCGTTACACTGTATAATAAAACCAATCCAAGAAAATCTTTATTTTCCACAAGGAGCATTCGAGTAATCGGGTGCTCTTTTTGTGTTAAAATGGTATAATTCTTGTTGCTGAAACCGTTTTATGCTAAACTAACACTCAGAAACTATCCATTTCTACTCCCTTTAGGGAGGGCAGGCACCTTGGCGATAGGTGCCTGTTTTTTTATTGCACTTAAACCTAAAAGTGATATACTGCTAAGTAGAGAGTAATCCGCTCTCACATTTTCTTTTGCCCACTCTTTACCCTTGCTAGGGAGTGGGTTTTCGTATGCAGCAAACGCCCTCTACAACCAACTAAGGCTGTAGAGGGTTATTTTTATATTCTCATCATTTCAAACTCCATCATGATCTTCGTCTTGCCAATAACCGCGTATTTCTTCACCACAAACTGTTTCCTACTATTGTACTCCCCAGCAACAGCTATCCGCATTCCATCCTCTACATCTGCAAGAAAATTCAACGAGTGACCAGCAATCAAGCAGCTAGTATCATCTAACTTAAAATAGACGAGGGGACGTTCCGAATACTTTAGAATCTTTACGCTACTCACAATACCATTCATGCTTAGCATTTAAACCACTCCCATATTTTAGTATGTAGTAATCAAAATTATGAAGACCGTTAGCTTTGCTGCAGTAGAAAGCAAAGCATCGTTCTCCGATTTCATCTATAGCGTTAGGACCAAAATCCCACAATAAGACTTGGAGACGATCGAATGTTATCAATCCTAGATGATAAGAGAAGATAGGATTCATTTCAGTTCACTCCATTTTTTCCAGTTGTAAACCTCAACATTTCTAATTTCATCGTAATGTACTTTTTGATCACCTATGTAAATTCCTAACTCATCATAACCTCGAATCATTCCTATAACATCATCGTAATACTGTGCATTTTCATTGAGGGCTTCTAACTGAACAGAGACAGGTTTGCTTTTTAGTCTAGCTTCGTTTAAGACCTTTTCAATTTCTTCACTTTGCATTAACGGTTTTTGATTATTGACCTTAGACCGCTCAATTACATCCTTATTGATTGCTGCTGTTTGGTCGGACAGGTAAAATCCGATCCATTTAAGCATATTCCGGTCCTCGTAAACTTTTTTAGCTTCTAAAAACAGTTTGATAGCTGACTCGTCATCGTAGATCATAGCGTTCACCTCTTTGTGACATTATACGAACATATGTTCTAGAATGTAAAGCGAACAGATTGTTAAATTTTGATGGATAGTGAACAAAAAAATCTTCCACAACTTTAGTAAGTTGAGGAAGACATGTTTATATTATTTGACTCTGACTTCTTGTCCAGGGTTAAAGTAAAAATTATCTTGGTTCATGCCATTCATTTCTAAAAATTCATCAACACTCAAACCATATCGGCCGGCAATCTGACGAGGCCCTTCACCAGCTTGAGCTGTTCCGTACTGAGCATTTGCTTCGCTTTGCGGATCTTCGCTAGGTGTTGTTTGCTGAGCATTATCTTGCTGACTTGGTTGTTCTGTTTGTTGCTGAGTCGGCTGTTGTTGAGGCGTCGGTTGCTGCTCGGGTTCCGTCTCAACAGATGAACTGGGTATGCTCTCATCTTGCATATCTTGAGAATCAGAAGAATTTGTATCGAAACTTACTGGTGTTAAAGTAAGATCCGCATTATTTACATATTTATCTACAACCTCTATAGGCAAATCTCCATTAAACTGCATCAAAACTAGCTTGTCTTTATCAGCAGCTGTATAAGAAAAGGTGGCTGAGGATGCTTTTCCAAGGTCATCGTAATAACTCTGTGTATCTTTAAGATCGCTTTCTGATTCAAATGAAAAAATCCTAGCATTTTGATACTCCCCGTCAGAACCTTTCTGCACACCGAATACCAATCCTTCTTTTGCTTTCAGAGGAGCCATCCCGTAATCATCTTTGGTCATTTTTCTTGGTTCATTTACTTCTAGTCCATCTTTTTCGAATTTATCAATTAAGCTATTCAAGTCTGCAGACTTTTTATTTTTAGATGTTGATTTTTTACTGGAAGAGTTTGTCTTAGAAGCTTTATCTGAATAGGGAATTAAAACTATTTTTTTTGCATCTTTTTTATCCGGCGTAAGAATAATATCCTTACCGTCTCTCTGGATAGTATAATCATCATCTAGTTTCAAATCATCTTCCTTAAGATGGATTGTTTTTCCTTTCAACTCGTACTCGACTTTATATTTTATTTCTCCGGCTATTTGCTTGCCTAAATCTTCTCCAATTTTTTCCCACTCATTAGATGCTTCGCTTTTCATAGTAGACATGTCTGGAGCCCACGTCATTATATGATCACTAAAAGATACCTTAAAATTTATATCTTCTTTATTTTCTTCCATATCCATTTGCCAATCATGTGCTTTCAAATCTTTAGTTGTAACATTCTTTCCGCACGATGTAACTAATACAGTTAATAGTAATAATGATAAAATACCAACAATTTTTTTCAAATTTTTCTCCCTCTCTCCAACAATAATCAATATAGAAATATTGTATCATCTTTGCCCCGTTTTTGCCCCGCCTATTTAAATTAGTTATATCCAGTTATTAACAAAATCACCAAAAAAGAACTGTCTTATAGCTAACTAGCATAGATATGCTTAGCTATAATTTTAGTATTTAGATCGATTTGATTGCGACCAAAGTAGCTAGTTTCTTGAATCACGACTAAAAAAAGCACGACAGAAATGGTTAAATTTCTGTCGTGCTTTTTTTGATGCGGCCGAGAAGACTCGAACTTCCACGGTATTGCTACCACTAGCGCCTGAAGCTAGCGCGTCTGCCAATTCCGCCACGACCGCAAAAGAAGTACTTTTCTATTTTAGCATAAAAAAATAGTTATGACAGAAAAGATGGTGCAAATAATAAAAAAATCCCGGTTCAGAAACGAACCGGGAACAAATATTATAGATAGTATTTTTTAGCAACTGTTAAGTCATCGTTCAAGTCATAAACAAGTGGTTGACCTGTTGGGATTTCTAAGTCCATGATATCTTCATCAGAAATGCCTTCGATGTGTTTAGCTAATGCACGCAATGAATTTCCGTGTGCTGCTACTAAAACAGTTTTGCCATCTTTCAATGCAGGAGCAATTTCATCTTGCCAGAAAGGTAACGCACGTTCTAAAGTAACTTTTAAGTTTTCCCCACCAGGAATGTCGCGAGGGTCTAACATTGCATAGCGACGGTCTTGAGCTGCTGAACCTTCATCAGTTGCTTCCATCAATGGAGGCAATACGTCGTATGAACGGCGCCAGATATGAACTTGATCGTCCCCGTATTTTTCAGCGGTTTCTTTTTTGTTCAAACCTTGCAATTTACCATAGTGACGTTCATTTAAGCGCCAAGATTTTACAGTTGGTACCCAAAGTTGATCAGAGTATTCTAAGAGCAAGTCACATGTTTTGATCGCACGAGTTAAAACAGATGTATAGGCAACATCGAATTCAATTCCCGCTTCTTTGATTTTACGTCCGCCTTCTTTTGCTTCTTCGACACCTTCTGGAGCCAAGTCAACGTCTGCCCAGCCTGTAAATTGGTTCAATTTGTTCCATTCACTTAAGCCGTGACGAGAAAAAACTAATTTTGGCATAACATTCTCTCCTTTTGAAATTTCTGAAATTTTCAATTCCTGAATCATTGTACAATGTTTCTGCCATGATTTCCATTAAATTGAGCGTGTTTTTTGCCAAATCGTGAGCTTTAAAGGGTTTTTAATCAAATTACTTTGAAGGAACCTCTAAAATTTTCGGTCCTTCTGGTGTACCGACGATTACTCGTGAAATCATATCAATGAACAAACCGTGTTCAACAACACCGACACACGTGTCCAACTCAGATGCGAGCGCGTGCGGGTCTTCGATCACTTCTAAGTGAAGGTCGATGATGTAGTGTCCGCCGTCCGTTATCAATCGTTCGTTTTCGTCATTCATACGCCATGTAGGATTGTATCCCTTGGATTCAAACAAACGGAAAACGTTGCGACTTCCAAATGGGACGACTTCTACAGGAAGAGGGAATGCCCCCAACTTAGGAACCATTTTACTTTCATCAACGATCCAGATACAATCCTTTGAGTAAGTTGCGACTACTTTCTCGAAAAGCAGGGCGGCACCGCCACCTTTGATTCCTTGGAAGTCATCACTGATTTCATCCGCGCCATCAATAGTAATATCAACGGATTCTACATCGTCAATTGCTTTTAAGGGAATACCTAATTCCTTCGCCTGCTCTTCTGTTTTTGAAGACGTCACAACACCCGTGATCTTCAAGCCTTCTTCGTTCACTCTGCGACCCAATTCTTTTACTAAATAATAGGCAGTCGATCCAGTGCCTAATCCAACGACCATTCCGTCTTTGACAAATTTTGCTGCCTCGACTCCAACTAACTCTTTTAGATTCATTGAGAAATCCCACCTTTTGTTAAGTTACGTTCATTGTAATAGTAAAAAAAGAAAAAAGATAGCCTTTTAAGTAAAAAAGACCAAAAAAGTGAAGGCGTTTTATTTATTGTCATTTCAAGGAATAAAAATTTTTTGGATGGAAATAAGATTTCTCTTATCTGGACGAATTTCACAGAAAGAACGTCTTTATTCTAAAAGAAGAAAAAAGTCTAAATAGTTTGTTGACAGTAAAAATCAATCATGGTATGCTATCAAAGGTGCTTTGTGAACAGGTCTCTCGACTGAGACGTGCTGACTGTGTCGAAGTACGCTTGATAGAGAATGCAGGGATGCATTATTTTTTATCGCTGAAAAAGAACCACCAGGATGTGTGGTACTAGAAAGCGAATCGAGGAAGGAGGAAACAAGGAATGCCTACAATTAATCAATTAGTACGTAAACCTCGTAAATCAAAGGTGGAAAAATCAAATTCACCAGCATTGAACAAAGGATATAACAGCTTTAAAAAAGCTCAAACAAACGTGAACTCACCACAAAAACGTGGAGTTTGTACACGTGTGGGGACTATGACACCTAAGAAACCCAACTCAGCATTGCGTAAATATGCTCGTGTTCGTTTGTCAAACTTGATCGAAGTAACAGCTTATATTCCAGGTATCGGCCATAACCTACAAGAACACAGTGTTGTTCTATTACGTGGTGGTCGTGTAAAAGACTTACCAGGGGTACGTTACCATATCGTTCGTGGCGCACTAGATACTGCCGGTGTTAACGATCGTAAACAAAGCCGTTCTAAATACGGTACTAAAAAACCTAAAGCTTAATCAAACGAATAGATAAGACATATTTTCGGAAGGAGGAGTTACGTATGACTCGTAAAGGAACTATCGCAAAACGTGACGTTTTGCCTGATCCTATGTATAACTCTAAGCTAGTAACTCGTTTGATCAACCGTGTAATGGTTGACGGGAAACGTGGAACTGCTTCAAATATTGTATACAACGCTTTTAGCACTATTAAAGAATCAACAGGAAATGACCCATTGGAAGTTTTCGAACAAGCAATGGAAAACATCATGCCTGTATTAGAAGTTAAAGCTCGCCGTGTTGGGGGTTCTAACTATCAAGTACCCGTTGAAGTACGTCCAGAACGTCGTACTACTTTAGGTCTTCGTTGGGTTGTAAACTACGCTCGTTTGCGTGGGGAACACACAATGGAAGAACGCTTAGCGAAAGAAATCATGGATGCTGCTAACAACACTGGCGCTTCTGTGAAAAAACGCGAAGATACACACAAAATGGCGGAAGCCAACCGTGCATTTGCTCATTATCGTTGGTAAGATTTTTTCTGCTGGCGATCGTCAGCGGAAAAACGATCAGACAATGTTAAATTTAATTTAAGAGAGGAGCAAACAAAGAAATGGCAAGAGAATTTTCTCTAGAAAACACTCGTAATATCGGTATCATGGCCCACGTTGATGCAGGTAAAACTACAGCAACAGAGCGTATCTTGTATTACACTGGTAAAATCCATAAAATCGGCGAAACGCACGAAGGCGCTTCTCAAATGGACTGGATGGAACAAGAACAAGAACGTGGTATCACGATCACTTCTGCTGCTACTACAGCACAATGGAAGGGTCACCGCGTAAACATTATCGATACTCCAGGACACGTGGACTTCACAATCGAAGTACAACGTTCATTACGTGTTCTTGATGGCGCAGTAACTGTATTGGACTCACAATCAGGTGTAGAACCACAAACAGAAACTGTTTGGCGTCAAGCGACAGAATACCAAGTACCTCGTATTGTATTCTGTAATAAAATGGACAAAATTGGTGCGGACTTCCTTTACTCAGTAAGCACTTTACACGATCGTTTACAAGCGAATGCTCATCCAATCCAATTACCAATTGGTGCTGAAGATGACTTCACTGGTATCATCGACTTAGTTAAAATGAAAGCTGAAATCTATACAAACGACTTAGGAACTGAAATCCAAGAGACTGAAATTCCTGAAGAGTATAAAGAATTAGCTGAAGAATGGCGTGAAAAATTAGTAGAAGCTGTTGCTGATACTGACGAAGACCTAATGATGAAATTCTTAGAAGGTGAAGAAATCACCGACGAAGAATTAAAAGCAGGAATTCGTAACGCTACTCTATCTGTAGACTTCTACCCAGTTCTTTGTGGATCAGCCTTCAAAAACAAAGGTGTTCAATTGATGTTGGATGCAGTCATCGACTATCTTCCAGCGCCAACTGACGTTAAAGCGATCCAAGGGTTCAACCCTAAAACAGACGAAGAAACAGAACGTCCAGCTGATGACTCTGCACCATTCTCATCACTAGCGTTCAAAGTTATGACTGACCCATTCGTAGGTCGTTTAACATTCTTCCGTGTTTATTCAGGCGTTTTAAACTCTGGTTCATACGTATTGAATGCATCTAAAGGCAAACGTGAACGTATCGGACGTATTCTGCAAATGCACGCGAATACACGTAAAGAAATCGATACTGTTTACTCAGGAGATATCGCTGCCGCTGTTGGATTGAAAGATACAACAACTGGAGATACTCTTTGTGCTGAAGATGCACCGGTTATCTTAGAATCAATCGAATTTCCTGATCCAGTTATCGAAGTTGCTGTTGAACCTAAATCAAAAGCTGACCAAGATAAAATGGGTGTCGCATTACAAAAACTTGCTGAAGAAGATCCTTCATTCCGCGTTGAAACAAACGTTGAAACTGGTGAAACAGTTATCGCCGGTATGGGTGAGCTTCATTTGGACGTTCTAGTTGACCGTATGCGTCGTGAATTTAAAGTTGATGCTAACGTTGGTGCACCTCAAGTATCTTACCGTGAAACTTTCCGTGCTGCGACAAATGCAGAAGGTAAGTTTGTACGTCAGTCTGGTGGTAAAGGTCAATACGGTCACGTATGGGTCGAATTCACACCAAACGAAGAAGGTGCTGGCTTCGAATTCGAAAATGCAATTGTCGGTGGTGTGGTTCCTCGTGAATACATCCCAGCAGTTGAAAAAGGATTAGAAGACGCAATGGCAAACGGTGTATTAGCTGGCTATCCATTGGTTGATATCAAAGCGAAGCTTTATGATGGTTCATACCATGATGTCGATTCAAATGAAACAGCCTTCCGTGTAGCTGCCTCTATGGCTCTACGTGCGGCTGCGAAGAAAGCTAGCCCATCGATCCTTGAACCAATGATGAAAGTTACAATCACAGTTCCAGAAGATTACTTAGGTGATGTTATGGGTCATGTAACTGCTCGTCGTGGACGTGTTGAAGGAATGGAAGCACATGGTAACGCGCAAATCGTTAACGCAATTGTGCCGTTAGCTGAAATGTTTGGTTACGCTACAACGCTTCGTTCTTCTACTCAAGGACGCGGAACATTCATGATGGTCTTTGACCACTATGAAGATGTACCTAAATCAGTTCAAGAAGAAATTATTAAGAAAAATGGCGGTAAAGCCGACTAATTTTTAAGAATTAGCTGTTTTTTACAGCTTTTCTAAAAGAACTGTATTTTTAACAACGTTTCATGTAAAATAATTAACTGATGATATGGGCTCGTACTGCTGTTGTGGTACGGACCTATCAGATAAAAAAACTAAACTCATTTACTTAGGAGGAACATTTTAAATGGCTAAAGAAAAATTTGACCGTTCAAAACCCCATGTTAACATTGGTACTATCGGACACGTTGACCATGGTAAAACTACTTTAACAGCTGCAATTACAACTGTACTTGCTAAACAAGGCGGAGCGGAAGCAATGGACTACGCTCAAATCGACGGAGCTCCTGAAGAACGCGAACGCGGAATCACTATCAACACTGCTCACGTTGAGTACGAAACTGAAGCTCGTCACTATGCTCACGTTGACTGCCCAGGACACGCGGACTACGTTAAAAACATGATCACTGGTGCTGCACAAATGGACGGAGCTATCTTAGTAGTATCTGCTGCTGATGGCCCTATGCCTCAAACTCGCGAACACATCTTGTTATCTCGTAACGTTGGTGTTCCTTACATCGTTGTATTCTTAAACAAAATGGATATGGTTGACGATGAAGAATTACTTGAATTAGTTGAAATGGAAGTTCGTGACTTGTTATCAGAATACGACTTCCCAGGCGACGACACTCCAGTTATCGCAGGTTCAGCTTTGAAAGCCTTAGAAGGCGAAGCTTCATACGAAGAAAAAATCTTAGAATTAATGGCTGCTGTTGACGAATATATCCCAACACCAGTTCGTGATACTGACAAACCATTCATGATGCCAGTCGAAGACGTGTTCTCAATCACTGGTCGTGGTACTGTTGCAACTGGTCGTGTTGAACGTGGACAAGTTCGCGTTGGTGACGAAGTTGAAATCGTAGGTATCGCTGAAGCAACTGCTAAAACAACTGTTACAGGTGTTGAAATGTTCCGTAAATTGTTAGATTACGCTGAAGCTGGCGATAACATTGGTGCATTATTACGTGGTGTTGCACGTGAAGACATTCAACGTGGACAAGTATTGGCTAAACCAGCTTCAATCACTCCACATACAAAATTCTCTGCAGAAGTTTACGTTTTAACTAAAGAAGAAGGCGGACGTCACACTCCATTCTTCACTAACTACCGTCCTCAGTTCTACTTCCGTACAACTGACGTAACTGGTGTAGTTGATCTACCAGAAGGTACTGAAATGGTAATGCCTGGTGATAACGTAACTATGGAAGTTGAATTAATCCACCCAATCGCGATCGAAGACGGAACTCGTTTCTCTATTCGTGAAGGCGGACGTACTGTTGGTTCAGGCGTTGTAACTACAATCAAAGCTTAATCAACTCTACAATCAATTAATAATTTATGCTCGGACGTAAAGAGTCGCCGGATTTCCGGTGACTCTTTTTTTGTGATCCTGAAAGATGCTCCTGCAGCAAGCTTCTCTGATAGTGTTAAGAGAGCTGGAAATTCCGATGGTTATCAGTTTATTTCTGAAAGAAATTTTAGTACGATGGCAGAAGGAAAATCGGAAGGATGATGAATGTGATTGTTATTCCTGTACCCCACTATGGCTTCGATCCGACAGAAGCTGCTGTTCCATGGGACTATCTAGACAAGCAGGGAGTAGAAATCGTTTTTGCGACGCCAGATGGTCAAATGGCGTCTGCCGATGAACGATTGCTTACTGGAAGAGGATTTGGACCATTAAAAAAATTCCTCATGGCAGATTCGAATGCTTTGACTAATTATCGTAGGATGATCGCAAGCGAATCCTTCAAGCGGCCGCTTCGTTACGCTGATATTGATCCAAGCGACTTTGAAGGACTCCTACTGCCGGGAGGGCACGATAAGGGCATGAAGACATACTTGGAATCTCAAGTGTTGCAAGAGAAAGTCTCTGAATTCTTTTTAACCGAAAAAACAGTTGGTGCTATCTGTCATGGGACTGTTTTAGCTGCTAGATCGATCAATTCGAAAACAAATAAATCCGTCCTTTATGATTATGAAACAACGTCGTTGCTTAAAGTTCAGGAAATGGGTGCATATTACCTAACAGCATTGTGGTTGAAGGATTACTATCGAACCTATTCAATCACTGTAGAGGATGAAGTAAAATCAGTCCTGAAAAACGTACGTCAATTTCAATCGGGAAGTTTGTCAATGAATCGTGATTCCTTGGAGAATGAGGGACCAGCCTTTGTGGTTGAAGACCGCAATTATGTGTCCGCACGATGGCCAGGTGACGCCCATACTTTTGCAAAGAAGTTTTATCAACGTTTGAAACAAAATTATTGAGTTTTCTACTATTATAGAAGAAACACATTTATTCTATACAACCGATAATTGAACGTTTTCTGAAAATTAGACAGAAAATCGAAATTCCCTTAGAAAATCCTTGCAATCATTGACCCCATGTAATATAATCATAAAGGTGCTGTTTACAGGAGTGTGAATAACACTGGGGGGTTCAAGTATGAATCCGCCGGCTTTGAAACGAGAGGTTGCGACACGCCCGGACGCTTTGCCACGAACGAGCGTGACGGAGATTTTCGTGGAGCTATGTCTACTTTTAAAATAGGCGAAGGAGGGAACAAGATGGCAAAACAAAAAATTCGTATCCGTTTAAAAGCGTATGAACATGGTATTTTAGATCAATCAGCGGATAAAATCGTAGAAACTGCAAAAAGAACTGGAGCTAGCGTGTCTGGTCCAATTCCATTACCAACTGAACGCAGTCTTTACACTGTTATCCGTGCGACTCATAAATACAAAGATTCACGCGAACAATTCGAAATGCGTACTCACAAACGTCTAATTGACATTGTGAACCCAACACCGAAGACAGTTGATGCTTTAATGAAGCTTGACTTACCATCAGGTGTGAATATTGAAATCAAACTATAATAAGAAGATGGAGGTGTAATCATGACCAAAGGAATCTTAGGGAAAAAAGTGGGAATGACTCAAATCTTCACAGAATCTGGTGAACTTATTCCAGTAACTGTTATCGAAGCTACTCCAAACGTTGTTTTACAAGTGAAAACAATGGAAAACGATGGCTACGAAGCTGTTCAATTAGGTTACCAAGATATGCGTGAAGTTTTGTCTAACAAACCTGCGAAAGGTCATGTTGCAAAAGCAAACACGGCTCCTAAGCGCTTCATTCGAGAATTCAAAGATGTTGAGCTAGGAGACTATGAAGTAGGTAAAGAAGTGAAAGTTGATACTTTCCAAGCTGGAGACATCATTGATGTTACCGGAACGACTAAAGGTAAAGGATTCCAAGGCGTTATCAAACGTCACGGACAAAGCCGCGGCCCAATGGCCCACGGTTCTCGTTACCACCGTCGTCCTGGATCTATGGGTCCTGTTGCACCGAACCGCGTATTTAAAAATAAAAAACTTGCTGGTCGCATGGGCGGCGATCGCGTAACAATTCAAAACCTTGAAGTTGTTCGTGTAGACGCTGACCGCAACGTTATCTTAGTTAAGGGAAATGTTCCTGGCGCTAAAAAATCATTAATCACTATCAAATCAGCTGTGAAAGCTAAATAATTAGTTAGAGGAAAGGAGGAACTAAGGAATGCCAACTGTAGCATTATTCAAACAAGATGGAACTCAAAACGGTGACATCACTTTAAATGAAGAAATCTTCGGAATTGAACCAAATGAAAGTGTTGTTTACGATGCAATCGTTATGCAACGCGCTTCATTAAGACAAGGAACACACGCTGTGAAAAATCGTAGCGCAGTTCGTGGCGGTGGTCGCAAACCATGGCGTCAAAAAGGAACTGGACGTGCTCGTCAAGGTTCTATCCGTTCACCACAATGGCGTGGAGGTGGCGTTGTCTTCGGACCAACACCACGTTCATACAGCTACAAACTTCCTAAAAAAGTTCGTCGCTTAGCAATCAAATCTGTTTTATCAGAAAAAGTTGCTGAAAATAACTTAGTTGCTGTTGATGCTTTAAGCTTTGACGCACCTAAAACAAAAGAATTCAAGCAAGTTTTAACTAGCTTGTCTATTGATTCTAAAGTATTGGTTGTTTTAGAAACAGAAAACGAAGTTGCAGGCTTAGCTGCTCGTAACTTATCAAATGTAACTGTTACTACTTCAGACAACGTTACTGTATTAGATGTAGTCGCTAATGACAAAATCTTAGCAACGCAAACTGCTCTTACTCAAATTGAGGAGGTGCTTGCATAATGAACTTACTAGACGTAATTAAACGCCCGGTGATCACTGAGAAATCTATGTTAGACATGGATGAAAAGAAATATACTTTCGAAGTTGACACTCGTGCGAATAAAACTTTAGTGAAACAAGCGGTTGAAGCTGCTTTCGACGTTAAAGTAAAAAATGTAAACATTATGAATGCTAAACCAAAAGCAAAACGTATGGGTAAATACCAAGGCTTCACAAAAAAACGTCGCAAAGCTGTTGTGACATTAACTGAAGATTCAAAAGAAATCCAACTTTTCGACGCTGCTGAATAAGCGTTAGAAAATCACTAGTAAATAGGAGGGAAACTAGACGTGGCGATTAAAAAGTACAAACCTACCTCAAATGGTCGTCGTAATATGACAAGTTCTGATTTCGCTGAAATCACTACTTCAGTGCCTGAAAAGACACTTTTACAACCATTGAAAAACAACGCCGGTCGTAACAACAACGGTCGCATCACTGTACGCCATCAAGGTGGCGGACATAAACGTCAATACCGTGTTATCGATTTCAAACGTAACAAAGATAACGTGGTTGCTACAGTACAAACGATCGAATACGATCCAAACCGCTCAGCAAACATTGCATTAGTTCACTATACAGACGGAGTAAAAGCTTACATCTTAGCACCTAAAGGCTTAGAAGTTGGCATGAAACTTGTTTCTGGACCAGATGCAGATATCAAAATTGGGAACACTCTTCCATTGGAAAACATTCCAGTTGGTACTGTTGTTCACAACATCGAAATGAAACCTGGTAAAGGCGGACAATTGATCCGTTCAGCCGGTACAAGTGCTCAAGTACTTGGTAAAGAAGGAAAATACGTATTAGTACGTTTGAATTCTGGCGAAGTTCGTATGATCTTAGCTACTTGCCGTGCAACTATTGGTTCTGTTGGTAACGAACAACACGAATTGATCAACATTGGTAAAGCTGGACGTTCTCGTTGGATGCGCAAACGCCCAACTGTACGTGGTAGCGTAATGAACCCTAACGATCACCCACACGGTGGTGGTGAAGGTAAAGCTCCAGTCGGACGTAAAGCGCCAGTATCTCCATGGGGACAACCTGCATTGGGTTACAAAACGCGTAATAAGAAAGCTGCATCAGACAAGCTTATCGTACGTCGCAAGACTAAATAATATCATTGACTATGTGTCGCATATTTTGAGAGGAGGTACACCATGGGTCGTAGTTTGAAAAAAGGACCTTTCGCTGATGATCATTTGATGAAGAAGGTCGAAGCGCAACAAGGTGTTGAAAAGAAGAAAGTTATCAAAACTTGGTCTCGTCGCTCAACAATTTTTCCTAATTTTGTAGGATTTACTATTGCTGTTTATGACGGACGCAAACATGTGCCAGTTTACATCCAAGAAGACATGGTAGGACATAAATTAGGTGAATTTGCACCATCAAGAACTTATCGTGGGCATGCCGCCGACGATAAGAAAACAAGACGTTAATTTTGAGGGGAGGATATTAACATGGCAGAACAAATTACATCAGCTAAGGCAACTGCAAAAACAGTTCGCACTTCTCCTCGTAAAGCACGTTTAGTTATCGATCTTATTAGAGGAAAAAGCGTAGCAGAAGCAATTTCAATCTTGAAATTCACACCAAACAAATCTGCTGGAATCATCGAAAAAGTGATGATGTCCGCAGTTGCTAACGCAGAGAACAACTTTGACTTAGATGTTGAGAACTTGGTAGTTTCTGAAGCATTTGTTAACGAAGGACCAACAATGAAACGTTTCCGTCCACGTGCAAAAGGTTCAGCTTCACCAATCAACAAACGTACAAGTCACATCACCGTTGTGGTATCAGAAAAATAAGGAGGGATAATCAGTGGGTCAAAAAGTAAATCCTATTGGAATGCGTGTAGGCATCATCCGTGAGTGGGATGCTAAATGGTATGCCGAAAAAGAGTATGCTGAATTTCTACACGAAGATTTGAGAATCCGTAAGTTCATCGCAACGAAACTTGCTGATGCCGCTGTGTCAACTGTTGAAATCGAACGCGCTGCAAATCGTGTGAATATTTCAATCCACACAGCCAAACCTGGTATGGTTATCGGTAAAGGCGGATCTGAAGTCGAAAGCCTAAGAAAAGAATTGAATAAATTAACTGGTAAACGAGTTCACATCAACATCGTTGAAATCAAAAAACCAGATTTAGATGCTAAATTAGTCGGCGAAGGAATCGCGCGTCAATTAGAAAACCGCGTTGCTTTCCGTCGTGCACAAAAACAAGCGATCCAACGCACTATGCGTTCTGGCGCTAAAGGAATCAAAACTCAAGTATCTGGTCGTTTGAATGGTGCGGATATCGCTCGTTCAGAAGGATACTCTGAAGGAACTGTTCCTCTTCATACATTGCGTGCCGACATCGACTACGCTTGGGAAGAAGCGAATACAACATACGGAAAACTAGGAGTTAAAGTGTGGATTTATCGTGGAGAAATTCTTCCTACAAAGAAAAACACTAAGAAAGGAGGGAAATAGACATGTTAGTACCTAAACGTGTAAAACACCGTCGTGAATTCCGCGGAAAAATGCGTGGAGAAGCTAAAGGTGGAAAAGAAATCGCATTTGGTGAATTCGGCTTACAAGCTGTTGAATCACATTGGATTACTAACCGCCAAATCGAAGCATCACGTATCGCCATGACTCGTTACATGAAACGTGGTGGGAAAGTATGGATCAAAATTTTCCCTCACAAATCATATACATCTAAAGCCATCGGCGTACGTATGGGTAAAGGTAAAGGTGCTCCTGAAGGATGGGTTTCACCAGTTAAACGCGGCAAGATCATGTTTGAAATCGCCGGCGTACCTGAAGAAGTTGCTCGTGAAGCATTACGTCTTGCTTCTCACAAATTACCTATGAAAACTAAGATCGTAAAACGTGAGGAAATGGGTGGTGAATCGAATGAAGGTTAAAGAAATCAGAGAATTAACCACTGCCGAAATGATTGATCAAGAAAAACAATTAAAAGAAGAATTGTTTAATCTTAGATTCCAATTAGCAACAGGTCAATTAGAGAACACTGCACGTATTAAAGAAGTACGTAAATCGATTGCACGCATTAAAACTGTGTTGCATGAACAAGCTGACAAATAGTGGAAGGAGGCCATTCCAGTATGACTGAAGAAAGAAATCAACGTAAAGTTTATCAAGGACGCGTGGTATCTGACAAAATGGACAAAACGATCACTGTTGTCGTTGAAACCCAAAAGAACCATCCAATCTACGGTAAACGTATGAAGTATTCTAAAAAATACAAAGCTCACGATGAAAACAATGAAGCAAAAATTGGCGATATCGTGAAAATCATGGAAACTCGTCCATTATCAGCTACCAAACGTTTCCGTCTGGTTGAAATCGTTGAAAAAGCAGTGATTATCTAATCACACGAGATTTTCCTATATAGATGTTTTTTAAATCTGAAAGGAGGATACACAAGTGATCCAAGCAGAAAGCCGTTTAAAAATCGCGGACAACTCAGGCGCACGTGAAATTTTAACTATTAAAGTTCTCGGCGGATCTGGTCGCAAAACTGCAAATATCGGTGATGTGATTGTTGCTACGGTTAAACAAGCAACGCCAGGTGGTGTTGTCAAAAAAGGTGAGGTTGTTAAAGCCGTTATCGTTCGAACTAAATCAGGCGCTCGTCGTACTGACGGTTCTTATATCAAATTTGATGAAAATGCAGCTGTTATCATTCGTGATGACAAGAGCCCAAGAGGAACACGTATCTTCGGACCTGTCGCTCGTGAACTACGCGAAGGCAATTTCATGAAGATCGTTTCATTGGCACCGGAAGTATTATAATCGAAAGATTCAACCAAAGGAGGTGCGCAACAGTAATGTTCGTTAAAAAAGGCGATAAAGTAAAAGTTATCTCTGGTAAAGACAGAAATAAAGAAGGCGTAGTATTAGAAGCCCTTCCTAAACAAGATAAAGTCGTTGTTGAAGGCGTCAATATCGTGAAAAAACATAAAAAAGCCTCTCAAGAAGCCCCTCAAGGCGGAATCGTAGAGGTAGAAGCACCAATTCATGCTTCTAATGTTATGGTGATCGACCCTTCAAATGGAGAAGCGACACGCGTTGGCTATAAAATGGTTGACGGCAAGAAAGTCCGTGTTTCTAAGAAAACCGGCGAAGCTTTAGATAAATAATTAAACAAGGAAGGAGGATCTTATAGATGAACCGCCTAAAAGAAAAATTTGTAAGTGAAATTACACCATCTTTGATGGAAAAATTTAACTATGATTCAATTATGGAAGTTCCTAAAGTTGAGAAAATCGTCATCAACATGGGTGTTGGTGATGCGGTATCAAACGCAAAAAACTTAGACAAAGCTGTTGAAGAATTAGCCTTGATTTCTGGTCAAAAGCCAATTATCACAAAAGCTAAAAAATCAATCGCTGGTTTCCGTTTACGTGAAGGAATGCCTATCGGTGCGAAAGTAACACTACGTGGAGAAAGAATGTACGAATTCTTAGACAAATTAGTGACTGTGTCACTTCCCCGTGTACGTGACTTCCACGGAGTAAGCAAAAAATCCTTTGATGGCCGTGGTAACTTTACTTTAGGTGTGAAAGAACAATTGATCTTCCCTGAAGTAGATTATGATTTAGTTGATAAAGTCCGTGGTATGGATATCGTTGTTGTTACAACTGCTAAAACAGACGAAGAATCTCGCGAATTATTAACACAACTTGGAATGCCATTCCAAAAATAATCAAGGAGGCGAAAAAATTGGCTAAAAAATCAATGATTGCTAAAAACAAACGCCCAGCAAAACATTCAACGCAAGAGTACACTCGCTGCGAACGTTGCGGACGTCCACATTCAGTTTATCGTAAATTTCATCTTTGCCGTATTTGCTTCCGCGAACTTGCCTACAAAGGTCAAATTCCCGGCGTGAAGAAAGCTAGCTGGTAAAATAAACTCGCATAAAGGAGGTAAACAGTTCAATGGTCATGACAGATCCAATTGCAGATTTTCTAACTCGTATTCGTAATGCCAACATGGTAAAGCACGATTCAGTGGAAGTACCTGCTTCAAAAATCAAACGTGACATCGCAGAAATCCTTAAACGTGAAGGTTTCGTACGTGATGTTGAATACATCGAAGATGACAAACAAGGCATGATCCGTGTTTTCCTTAAATACGGTAAAAATGACGAACGTGTTATCACAAACTTAAAACGTATCTCTAAACCAGGCTTGCGTGCTTATGTCAAAGCTGACGAAGTACCAAAAGTATTAAACGGTTTAGGTATCGCAATCATTTCTACTTCTGAAGGTTTAGTAACCGACAAAGAAGCTAGAGGTAAAAACGTCGGCGGCGAAGTGCTAGCTTACGTTTGGTAAGATCAAACAATCCATGAGGAGGTGTCTTTAAGTGAGCCGTATTGGTAATAAATTAGTCGTTTTACCTGCTGGAGTTGAAGTAACTCAAAACGGGAACGATGTGACTGTTAAAGGACCTAAAGGTGAATTAACTCGTACTTTTTCTTCTGATATCAAAATGAGCATCGAAGGAAACGAAGTAACATTTACTCGTCCAAACGACAGCAAAGAAATGAAAACAATCCACGGAACAACTCGTGCAAACTTCAATAACATGGTTGTTGGTGTTTCAGAAGGGTTCCAAAAAGCATTAGAATTAATCGGGGTTGGGTACCGTGCACAATTACAAGGTTCAAAACTTGTATTGAACGTTGGTTATTCACATCCAGTTGAGATCGTAGCTCCAGAAGGCGTTACAATCGAAGTTCCTGCGAACACTCAAGTAGTGGTTAAAGGATCAAACAAAGAAGTAGTAGGCGAATTAGCTGCGAAAATCCGCGGAACTCGTCCTCCAGAACCTTATAAAGGCAAAGGTATTCGTTATGTTGGCGAATATGTACGTCGTAAAGAAGGTAAAACTGGTAAATAGTAGGTCGAACCTACACGCGGCTTAGGCCAGCTTAATTAAAGAGGTGACAATTGTGATTACAAAACCAGACAAGAATAAAACACGCCAAAAACGCCACATGCGCGTTCGCGGAAAAATTTCTGGTACTGCTGAGTGCCCACGCTTGAACGTTTTTCGTTCTAACAAAAACATCTACGCTCAAATTATTGATGACGTAGCGGGTGTGACGCTAGCAAGTGCCTCTGCCTTGGATAAAGAAATTTCAGGTGGAAACAAAACTGAACAAGCACAAGCTGTTGGGAAATTAGTAGCAGAACGTGCTTCAGAAAAAGGTATTAAGAAAGTAGTCTTTGACCGTGGTGGATACCTTTACCATGGCCGTGTAGCAGCTTTAGCTGAAGCAGCTCGCGAAAATGGACTAGAATTTTAGGAGAAGGAGGAACACCATTCATGGTTTATATCGATCCAAAACATTTGGAATTAGAAGACCGCGTTGTAGCGATCAACCGTGTTACTAAAGTTGTTAAAGGTGGACGTCGTCTACGTTTCGCAGCACTAGTAGTTGTCGGTGACAAGAACGGCCACGTAGGCTTTGGTACAGGTAAAGCTCAAGAAGTACCTGAAGCAATTCGTAAAGCAATCGAAGACGCTAAGAAAAACCTAGTCGAAGTACCAATGGTAGGAACTACGCTTCCTCACGAAGTTATTGGTGTATTCGGCGGCGGACGTATCTTAATGAAACCTGCCGTTGAAGGTGCTGGGGTTGCTGCTGGTGGACCAGTTCGTGCCGTCTTGGAATTAGCTGGGGTTGCCGATGTAACTTCTAAATCTTTAGGTTCAAACACACCAATCAACGTTGTTCGTGCAACTGTTGAAGGTTTAACTCAATTGAAAAAAGCAGAAGAAGTGGCACAATTACGTGGCATCTCTGTTGAAAACTTAGCTAACTAAGGAGGACGAAAGAAATGGCTGAATTAAAAATTACTTTAAAACGCAGTGTTATCGGACGTCCTCAAAACCAACGTGATACTGTTAAAGCGTTGGGTCTTAAAAAAATGAACAGCACAGTTGTTAAACCTGCCAATGATGCAATCAAAGGCATGGTTAACACAGTGTCTCATTTAGTGGACGTAGAAGAAGTTTAATAAAACAATGATGATTAAAATCTAAGGAGGTGCCCAATATAATGAAACTTCATGAATTACAACCTGCCGAAGGTTCACGTAAAGTTCGCAACCGCGTTGGTCGTGGTACTTCATCAGGTAACGGAAAAACAGCCGGACGTGGTCAAAAAGGTCAAAAGGCTCGTTCAGGCGGTGGTGTACGTCTAGGATTTGAAGGTGGTCAAACTCCTTTATTCCGTCGTTTGCCAAAACGTGGATTTACTAACGTGAATCGTAAAGAATACGCTGTGATCAATTTAGATGTCCTAAATCGTTTTGAAGATGGAACTGAAGTAACACCTGTTGCTTTAGTCGAAGCTGGAATCGTGAAAAATGAAAAAGCTGGAATCAAAGTTTTAGGAAACGGATCATTAGACAAAAAACTAACCGTTAAAGCAGCTAAATTCTCTAAACATGCTCAAGAAACAATTGAAGCTGCCGGTGGTTCAATCGAGGTGATTTAATGTTCAAACTTTTAAAGGATTCATTCAAAGTTCAGAACATCCGATCACGGATCTTGTTTACCGTCTTAATGCTATTCGTTTTCCGATTAGGTGCGCAAATCACCGTACCGGGAGTCGATGCACAAGGACTGCAGGGGTTGAGTGAAATGCCATTTTTCAGAATGCTGAATATGGTTAGTGGCTCAGCAATGCAAAACTTTTCGATCTTCTCGATGGGGGTCTCCCCGTATATCACGGCTTCAATCGTTATCCAACTCTTGCAGATGGATATTATTCCTAAATTTGTCGAATGGTCTAAACAAGGAGAAGTTGGTCGTAAAAAGTTAAATCAAGCCACTCGCTATTTAACTTTGGTACTAGCCTTCATTCAGTCTGTAAGTATTACAGCTGGTTTTGATTATTTTGCACAATTTGGATTTGTGCCAAACCGTAATGTTCAAACGTTCGTTACGATTGGGCTTATTCTTACCGCAGGTACCATGTTTGTTACTTGGTTGGGAGAACAGATTACTGAAAAAGGAATCGGTAATGGGGTATCAATGATAATTTTTGCGGGGATCATTTCACGGTTGCCACAAAGTATCAAAGATATCTATGATGATTATTTCGTCAATATCGAATCTAGTGATCTTTGGAAATCAATCATTTTTGTTGTAATTTTACTTGTCGCTATTGTGTTGATCGTCGTTTTTGTAACGTACTTTCAACAAGCGGAAAGAAAGATTCCAATTCAATATACAAAACAAGTCGTTGGTGCACCGACAAGCAGTTATCTACCATTAAAAGTAAATGCTGCCGGAGTTATTCCAGTTATCTTTGCCAGTTCATTCATTGCTACACCCAACGCGGTGTTGCAAGCATTAGCTAGCAAATATAGCGCGGAAGGCTGGTACGATGTGTTAACTAAACTATTTAGTTACAACACGGTTCCAGGTGCTGCGATTTATACTGTTCTAATTGTTTCCTTCACCTTCTTCTATGCATTTGTCCAGGTTAATCCTGAAAAATTAGCAGAGAACTTACAAAAACAAGGAAGTTACATTCCTCGTGTAAGACCAGGTAAAGGAACAGAAGAATATGTTTCTGCAATTTTAATGCGTTTAAGTGTAGTCGGTGCTATTTTCTTAGGATTGATAGCCTTGATTCCAATTATCGCGCAAATGGTTTGGAACCTGCCTCAATCAATTGGATTAGGTGGTACAAGTCTTTTGATCGTTGTTGGGGTGGCATTAGAAACTGCAAAACAACTAGAAGGACTCATGTTGAAACGACGTTATGTCGGATTCATGGATGAAGAGTAGATTCGTGTGTTGAGGGTTTTCCTCAACGCCGTTCTCGCTTCGAATATTTAGGAGGGAAAGCAATGAACCTGATCTTAATGGGACTGCCAGGAGCAGGAAAAGGGACACAAGCAGAAAGAATTGTTGCAACGTACAATATTCCGCACATCAGCACGGGGGATATGTTCCGAGAAGCAATCAAAAACGAGACAACACTCGGATTGAAAGCAAAATCATATATGGATGCAGGGGATTTGGTTCCAGATGAAGTTACTAACGGTATCGTGAAGGAACGCTTAGCCCAAAAGGATACGGATAAAGGATTCTTATTGGATGGCTTCCCTCGTACTTTAGATCAAGCCAAAGCATTAGCTGAAATGTTGACGGACTTGAATAAAAAAATTGATGCTGTTATTGAAATTCAAGTAGCAGAAGAAGTGTTAGTTGAACGTTTGGCAGGACGCTTCATGTGCCGCAACTGCGGTGCAACTTATCATAAAATCTTCAACCCTACGAAAGTAGAAGACACTTGCGATCGTTGCGGCGGTCATGAGTTCTATCAACGTGAAGACGATAAGCCAGAAACTGTTAAAAACCGTTTGTCTGTAAACATTAAAAACAGCGAACCAATTTTAGCTTACTATGATGAAGAAGGTCTGTTGTATCCAGTTGATGGAGATCGTGAAATTGATGCCGTATTTGCGGATGTAGAAAAGATTATCAAAAAATAATTTTGCCTGCCGACTTGAGATGCAGTTTATCTTGCCAAGTTCGATGTTTTATGATAGAATTTGTCAGTCCGACTTCTAGCTTTTTTAGGAGTTAACTTTAGAATTAGGGTGGGAACTGCAGTTTCCGCCATTTTATCGTGTGAAAATGCGAAACAACTACAAGGAGGTACTCTGCGTGGCAAAAGAAGATATGATTGAAATCGAAGGAACAGTCGTCGAAACTTTGCCGAATGCAATGTTTAAAGTCGAATTGGAAAACGGACACGAAGTTCTTGCACACGTATCTGGTAAAATCCGGATGTATTATATTCGAATCTTACCTGGAGATAAAGTTACAGTAGAACTTTCTCCGTATGATTTAAGTCGTGGTCGCATTACCTATCGCTTTAAGTAAGTTGTACTCCGTAAAACTTCAGGAGGTATAATCATGAAAGTAAGACCATCAGTAAAACCAATGTGTGAACATTGTAAAGTAATTCGTCGTAATGGACGCGTTATGGTGATTTGCCCAGCAAACCCAAAACATAAACAACGTCAAGGATAATTGGAGGTGTAATTAAGTATGGCTCGTATTGCAGGAGTAGATATTCCTCGTGATAAACGCGTGGTAATTTCACTTACTTATATTTACGGTATCGGAAATACTACAGCGAAACAAATTTTAGCCGACGCAGGCGTTTCTGAAGATGTTCGTGTTCGTGACTTAACGAATGAACAAACAGACGCTATCCGTGCTGAAGTTGATAAATTAAAAGTTGAAGGCGATCTTCGTCGTGAAACTAACTTAAACATCAAACGTTTGATGGAAATCGGTTCATACCGTGGAATCCGTCATCGTCGTGGCTTGCCTACACGTGGACAAAACACTAAGAACAACGCTCGTACTCGTAAAGGCCCAGCTCGCGCTATTGCAGGCAAGAAAAAATAATTAGTGAAGGAGGTATAAATCTTCATGGTAGCAAAGAAAGTCAATCGTAAACGTCGTGTGAAGAAGAATATTGAAACAGGTATTGCTCATATTCATTCGACTTTCAATAATACAATCATCATGATTACTGATGCTAGCGGTAACGCTGTCGCATGGTCATCTGCAGGTTCATTAGGCTTCAAAGGTAGTAAAAAATCAACTCCTTTCGCTGCTCAAATGGCTGCTGAAACTGCAACAAAAGCTGCAATGGAACATGGATTGAAAAGTGTTGAAGTAACTGTTAAAGGACCTGGTTCTGGTCGTGAAGCAGCGATTCGTTCATTGCAAGCAACTGGTTTAGAAGTAACAGCAATTCGTGACGTGACTCCAGTACCTCATAATGGATGCCGCCCTCCAAAACGCCGTCGTGTTTAATGAGTGCCCAACTCTATGAGTTTTACAGGAATGTCATTGAACAAGACACTTTTCGTTTTGAAAGGGGTAAAAGACAAGAATGATTGAATTCGAAAAACCAAGAATCACAAAAATTGATGAAGACAGAGATTATGGCAAGTTCGTTGTTGAACCTTTGGAAAGAGGTTATGGAACTACTTTAGGTAATTCTCTACGTCGTATTCTACTTTCTTCTTTACCGGGCGCGGCCATTACCAATATTCAAATCGATGGGGTGTTACACGAATTTTCAACCATCAAAGGTGTAAGAGAAGACGTTGTACAAATCATCTTGAATATCAAAGGTTTAGCGTTGAAATTATTTGCGGAAGAAGAAAAAACCCTTGAGATCGATATTACTGGACCAGCTACGGTAACTGCCGGCGATATTATCGTTGACAGCGACGTTGAAATCTTAAATAAAGATATGTACATTTGTACTGTTGCTGAAGGCGCAACATTCCATGCTCGCCTAACGGTAAAACCTGGTCGAGGCTATGTTCAAGCAGACGAAAATAAAAAGGAAGATATGCCAATTGGTGTGCTTCCAGTCGATTCTATTTACACACCTGTACGTAAAGTAAACTACCAAGTTGAAAATACGCGTGTTGGTCGTCGTGATGACTTCGATAAATTAACGATGGAAATTTGGACTGACGGATCTATTATTGCTCAAGAAGCATTAAGTCTTGCAGCAAAAATCTTAACAGAACATTTAGATATTTTTGTAAATCTTACTGATGAAGCTAAAAATGCTGAAATCATGGTTGAAAAAGAAGAAACTCAAAAAGAAAAAATGTTGGAAATGACCATCGAAGAACTAGACTTGTCTGTACGCTCGTATAATTGTTTGAAACGCGCTGGTATTAACACGGTTCAAGAATTAACGAATAAGTCCGAACCTGAAATGATCAAAGTACGTAATTTAGGGCGTAAATCACTTGAAGAAGTGAAAGCTAAATTGCATGATCTTGGCTTAGGACTACGTAAAGACGATTAATATTGTTGACAAAGGAGGGAAACCTACGTGAGTTATCGTAAATTAGGACGCACATCTAGCCAACGTAAGGCAATGTTGCGTGACTTAACAACTGACTTAATTATCAACGAACGTATCGTTACGACTGAAGCTCGTGCGAAAGAAGTTCGTTCAACTGCTGAAAAGATGATTACTTTAGGAAAACGCGGGGATCTTCATGCACGTCGCCAAGCTGCTAGCTTTGTACGTAATGAAGTCGCTGATGTTCGCGAAGAAAACGAAGCTGTTGTTGTTGAACCTGCATTACAAAAATTATTCAATGACATCGCTCCTCGTTACGCTGAACGTCAAGGTGGATACACTCGTATCTTAAAAACTGAACCTCGTCGCGGCGACAACGCCCCTATGGTCGTTTTAGAACTTGTATAATAATCACTCTTCACTTTATAGATGATTCTTTTAGAGTGTTATGATGTTGGAGATTTTCTCCGAGTCTAGCTCAGCGCCGCTTCCCAGAATGTCTGGGAAGCCGGCACTCATCATAAAGTGTTTTTTTATACCCAAAAACACTGTCAAGACAGGTCGGTATACAAAAGCATTTTATTGAGTATCAAGGATTGATAAAACCGTGCTTTTTTGCTAGGCTTAGAACAGATTTGCAAAGAAGTGGAAAGGTGCAACCATGAAGCCAATTATTGAAATCAGTCAAATTGAATTTAGCTACCAAGAAGAAGCGACACCTGCTTTGAAGGATGTCAGCTTTTCAATTAATAAAGGTGAATGGATAGCGATCGTGGGTCATAACGGATCAGGAAAATCAACGTTAGCAAAAACGATCAATGGTCTTCATTTGCCGCAAAAGGGAACTGTTGCTGTCGGCGGGATGCAACTCTCTGAGGAATCGGTCTGGGATATTCGCCGAATGGTAGGGATGGTCTTCCAGAATCCTGACAACCAATTTGTAGGTGCAACAGTTGAAGATGATGTTGCCTTTGGTTTGGAAAATCAAGGGATCGAACGAAGTGAAATGCAGCATAGAGTTCAGGATGCTTTGGAAAAAGTAAAAATGCAAGAATTTGCGACGCGAGAGCCTGCACGTTTATCTGGTGGACAGAAACAGCGAGTGGCGATTGCTGGCGTTGTGGCTTTGCGTCCAGACATCATTATTTTGGATGAAGCGACAAGCATGTTAGACCCTGAAGGACGAGATGATGTCATTTCAACGATTCATAAGATAAAAGAAGAGAGCGATTTGACTGTGATCTCAATTACTCATGATATTGATGAAGCGGCTAGTGCGAATCGAATCTTGGTCATGAGAGATGGGAAACTTTATCAAGAAGGAACACCGGATGAAATTTTCTCTGCGGGACCAGAATTGGTTTCACTAGGATTGGATCTGCCATTTCCTGAGAAGCTGAAAGCTGCATTAAACGTGCGCGGCATACAGGTTCCTAAGGGCTATTTAGATGAAGAAGGGATGATGGACTGGTTATGGACATCCGTTTTGAAAAAGTAAGCTACGTTTATCAACCCAACACGCCCTTTGAACAACGGGCACTTTATGATATCGATCTTGATATCCAGGAAGGATCTTATACAGCGTTGGTTGGCCATACTGGTAGTGGGAAATCTACATTATTGCAGCATTTGAACGCGTTATTGAAACCAACGGATGGAAAAGTGGTCATCGGTGATCGGACAATCACTCCAACGACAGATAATAAGAATTTGAAGCCAGTCCGTAAAAAAGTTGGGATCGTTTTTCAATTTCCTGAAGCGCAGCTGTTTGAGGAAACTGTGGCTAAAGATATTGCTTTTGGTCCAAAGAACTTTGGAATCAGTGAAGAAGAAGCTTATGCTTTGGCGAAGGAAAATCTTCGAATGGTTGGCTTAGAGGAAGAATATCTTGAGCGCTCCCCTTTTGAGCTCTCAGGGGGTCAGATGCGGCGTGTGGCTATTGCAGGTGTCTTGGCTATGGAGCCAGAAGTGCTAGTCTTAGACGAGCCGACAGCGGGCTTAGATCCGCTTGGACGAAAAGAAATGATGGAGATGTTTTGGCGTTTGCATCATGAAAAGAACATAACGATCGTTTTAGTGACTCATTTGATGGATGACGTTGCAAATTTCGCAGATTATGTCTATGTCTTGGAAAAAGGTCGTGTGGTGAAGCATGGAAATCCACAGTCGGTCTTTCAAGATGTTGCGTGGCTGAAGGAAAAGCAATTAGGCGTGCCACAAGCGAGTGCTTTTGCTGAGAAGATGCAAGCAAGGGGTGCTTCTTTTGAAACGCTACCATTGACTGAAAATGAATTGGCGGACTGGATCGTAAAAGCTGCAGGAGGTCCTGCTCATGATGAATAAATTGATTTTTGGACGCTATATACCGGGAGATTCAGTCATCCATCGTCTGGACCCTCGTGCTAAATTGGTTGCTAGTTTCTATTTTATCGGGATTATTTTCTTAGCAAATAATTGGCAAAGCTATTTATTTTTGGGGATTTTCACGATGTTTGCGGTATTTTTATCAAAAATAAGTCTAAGCTTCTTTTTACGAGGCGTGAGACCGTTGATTTGGTTGATTATTTTTACGGTTGCCTTGCAAATGCTGTTTACTCGCGGTGGGACATTGTATTGGTCCTGGGGTGTTTTCAGTTTGTCTTCCTATGGGATACAGAATGGACTGTTTATCTTTTGCCGGTTCGTCTTGATTATTTTTATGTCGACCTTACTGACATTAACGACACCGCCGTTATCAATGTCTGATGCAATCGAATCTTTATTAAACCCGCTGAAAAAAATTCATTTACCGGTACATGAAATTGCTTTGATGTTATCCATCGCTTTACGGTTTGTTCCAACATTGATGGATGAAACAGAAAAAATCATGAATGCGCAGCGCGCTCGCGGGGTGGATTTCAATGATGGCAACTTGATTCAAAAGGTGAAGGCAATCGTACCATTGCTGATTCCTTTATTTGTCAGCAGTTTCAACCGAGCGGAAGATCTTGCGACTGCCATGGAAGCTCGGGGCTATCGTGGCGGCGAGGGACGTAGTAAGTATCGAAAACTGCAATGGGCGTCTCGTGATACCCTTGTCTTGGTAGTTTTTGCTGCGGTAACGGTTGTTTTAGTCTTTTTACGCAGTTAAGCTTGGAGTGATCCAAGCTTTTTTTGCGCTTTATTTTATGTTTTCGGCAAGTAAAATTAATGAGAGGGCTACATCAGCAGAGAGGAGCGTTTACTTCAGTACCGCGAGGAAACTTTTCCGAGGTCTCAAATGGTTCTGATTGCGTTGGAATCCGAATAGAAAAGCTGTTATAATGACTCCTGCAATAGAAAAAAGGAGAACTAACATGGTCAGATATAAAGCAGTGATTGCTTACGATGGTACACAGTTTAACGGGTTTCAACGACAACCGAATGGACGAACCGTGCAGGAGGAAGTGGAGAAGACGTTGAAAAAAATGAATAATGGGTCTCCGGTAACGATTTTTGGTTCAGGTCGGACCGATGCGGGTGTTCATGCGATCGGGCAAGTGATTCATTTTGATTATCCGCAAGAGCGTCCGTTGGAACGGATGCGATTTGCATTGGACACCCAAACTCCCGAGGATATTGCTGTGTCCTCTGTAGCGATCGTGGCGGATGATTTTCATGCACGCTATCATGTTGTGGAGAAAACGTATCATTTTAAAGTCCAGATCGCAAAGCCCCGCAGTCCGTTTCGACGCTACTATGCGGCGTATTATCCGTATCCATTGGATTTAGAATTGATTCGACGGGCATTATCCGATTTAGTAGGCACGCATGACTTCACGTCGTTCTGTGCGACAGGCGGCGCCATTGAAGATAAAGTCCGCACGATTTATCAAGCGGATCTAGAGGTGAATGAATCGAAGACAGAATTGACCTTCATTTTTCGCGGGAACGGCTTTTTGTATAAAATGATCCGAATCTTAGTAGGTACATTGTTAAAAATTGGGAACGGCCGTATCTCAGCGGACAGTATTCCTGAAATACTTGAAGCAAAGGACCGAAATGCAGCAGGACCAACTGCCCATCCAGAGGGGCTCTACCTAGCAGAAGTAAAATATGACTAGACAATAAAGCATCCACCAACAGTCTTTTGATTGTTGGTGGATGCTTTTTTGGCGAGCTAGGCTTTCACTTCGTTCGACAGTTGGGTCAATGCTTCAATATCTTGAATGAGATAGCCCTTTTCTATTTTTTCCAGATACCCCTCCTCTACAAATTGAGCGATCACAAAGAGCAGATGGCGATAGGAAACGCCCAGATATTCGGCGACCTGTGTGTGTTGTTCGCGATAGGTTCCTTCATTTTGCGTCAATAAAATAAAAGAGGCTAGACGTTGCGAAAGCGGAAATCCTTGATTTTTGGTCGAAGCTTTGATATTGCGATAATTTTTATGGGCAAAATAGATGCAAAGCTTTTGAAGAAAAAGTGTGTCCTGTAGTAAGCGTTTCTGGCAATCTTTTCTTGCTACAGCCAAGCACCAGCAGTCTTCGATCGCTTGTACACTAAAGGCAGTCTGATTTTCATCGACGAGTTCCATCTCACCGATAAAGCAAGGGGGCGAAAAGAAATCGATCAGCGCGACTTTTCCATTTGCTAAGGTGTCATATAATTTCGCCTTGCCCTTTACTAAGTAAAATAAATGGGAAGGCGGATTGTCTTCTTTCACGATGTAGCTGTTGGCCGGGAAGAAAAACAAGTGTGTGTCCAAACTGATATCGAAGGAAAATTGATCAAGGTAGTCAGAGGATTGAATGAACTGCTGTTTCAATTTTTCATTTTGCAACTTCTTCATTTTTTCTGCCTCCTTATATGAGAATTCTCATACTTATCATAAGCAGGAACTTACTATAATGCAACTAGATAAAGGAACTATATTTTCTTAGGAGGCTTTCAAATGGAGAAACGGAAAATTATTTTAGACTGTGATCCGGGGCATGATGATGCCATAACGATACTGATGGCGGCGGCACACCCGAAAATTGATTTGTTAGGAATCACCATTGTAGCTGGGAATCAAACGTTGGACAAGACAGTGGTCAATGGCTTGAATGTTTGTCAGTTATTGGGAATTGATGCAAACGTCTATGCTGGGATGCCAAAGCCACTAGTACGGGAGCAAGTGGTAGCGGGGAATGTTCACGGAGAGTCCGGCTTAGATGGTCCGGTCTTTGGTCCATTGCATCGTCAGGCAGAAAAGACAAATGCGGTTAACTATATCATCGATACATTGATGGCAAATGAGGGGGACATTACACTTGTGCCTGTTGGTCCATTAACAAATATTGCCGTTGCGATGCGAATGGAGCCATTGATCATTCCGAAAATCAAAGAAATCGTTTTGATGGGTGGGGCTTATGGAACCGGCAACTTCACACCTTCTGCCGAGTTTAATATTTTTGCTGATCCAGAAGCGGCACATGTGGTTTTTACCTCAGGGGCACCGATCGTTATGATGGGGCTTGATCTGACGAATCAGACACTTTGTACATTGGAGATCATTGAACGAATGGAAGCAGTGGGAAATGTTGCGGGGAAACTATTCGGTGACATCATGCGCTTTACTTTAAAGAGTCAGTTTGAATGCTTTGGTTTGGAAGCGGGGCCGTTACATGATGCTACCTGCGTGGGGTATCTGATTTCTCCTGAAGCGTTTGAAACACAGGAAATGTATGTTGAAGTCGATAGCAATCGCGGACCTTGTTATGGTCGGACGGTTTGCGATGAACTCAATGTTTTAGAGCAAAAAGCGAATGCAAAAGTTGGTAAGAAAATCGATACAGAAACATTTTGGGATTTAGTCGAGGCGTGTATTCGGAAATATTAAAAAGGAAGAATCAGAAATGATTCTTCCTTTTGTACGTTAATGGCGGTGATTTTTTTTAGGTTTTAAGGCTCGCAGGTAAAGAATAAACATAGCGATCGCGACGACGAAGGAAATCGCTCCAGAGATAAAGCCTTTAGGCAGATAGCTGAAGGTGACTTTATGCTTGCCTTTTGGTACATGGATGCTGACGAACGCATTTTGGAAGGCTTTCGTGTCAACTTTCTTTCCATCGATTTTGGCTGTCCAGCCTTCGTCGTAAGGAATCGTTGTAACTAGCGTTCGAGCTTCTTTTGCATCTACTGTTCCTTCAGCGCTACGGGAGCCAACCTTCATATCTACGGCATTTTCTTTGATCTTGTCAACCGCTAACTGGTAAGCGACGGTGTCTAAAGCAAGGACTTGCGGATTTTGGAAACTGATTGATTTGGTTCCGTAAAAACTCGCTGTGAATGTGACCGTAGTCGCTTCTTGATAATAGCCTAGATCATAATACTGTCCGCTGATACCGATTTGGGCTTGTCGTGTCTGACCGTTTGCAGTCACGGTTGCGGTTGAGCTTTCTAATTCAGCAAAGTCATACGGGTAGAGACTCAAATAAGCTTGAGTATTCGCTGGAACTTGCACTTTCCACGTAACGTCTTTTGCAACATTCCCTTGTTTTTCTGCAATGGTCATAATATTGCCTGCATTTGTAACGTTCGCATTTTTTGTATCTATTTGTGTGATCGGCAAGAAGTGGAAGTATTGAAACTGTTCTTGCGATAAAGCATTGAATAATTGTGTTTGTGTCCCAAGGTTATCGTTTGGCAAAGCTTTTAATTTATCGATCGTGGTTGGGGCTGTGAAGGCTAACGGCAATGCGTAATTATTTTCAAACAAGTTGTACTCGCCAACAGTGTCCGTTTTGTCAAAACCATATTTATTCAATTGCTTTGTTTTTGCGATGTTGTATTTGATCCCTGTAAAGGCATCTGCGAGCAACGTATTATTCTGATAGCGAATGTTCAAGCTTGTTCCTCTTGAACGGAATCCGAGCTGGTCCATGTAGCCAGAGGAATGCCGGTTACGAATCGAAGAAAACATGCTGATGCCGCTATAGCCATAATTAAAGGCATCATTTGAAGACACTGGATCGAGATTTTCCATCCGATAGAAGGTGTCGTTCTCATCTTTTGTTTTATCGACTAACGCCTTGATAGAAGGATAGGGTTCGGTATACAAGCTTCGAGAAGCGTAATTCCAATCCTTCAAGATGCCTCGTACCATAAAGTCACTGTTGACAAAGGCTTCCGTAGACATTAACAGCAACAGCAAGATACTCAATACTTTTAAAGGGATCTTGTTGAAGTAATACCCTGTGAGTACCAACGCATACACGGCCAAAAAGCCGATCGTGATATAAAGAGAGATATTTTTAAGGTAGTTGTAGTCTTTTCCTTTCATTCCCCAGAAGATTGCGAAAACAGCGATCAATAACAGACAGGCGGCGACTAACTGTAAAATGTTATCACGGTCTACTTTTTCCCATCCCCAGGCAGCCAAAGTAATCACTAAAAAGGAGAGTAAGTAGGCGTAGCGGAATAAAAACATATTTGGTGCATGCATTCCATGCCAGAATAAGTTCATCGGTTGGATATAGAAGCTTGCGATCAGAATTGCAGCAATCGCTCCATAGGCGATTTTATTCTTCCATGGAATTTTTTTGCAGATAAAGAAAAACAGGCATAGTGCTAATGGTAACAGTCCAATATAAATAAATGGGATGGAGCCATATTTTGTCGTGTCATAAGACCCGATCATATTCTTAGCAACAAAATCCCACCAGCCAGTGGCTTCTGTTTTAAAGGTCGTTAGTTGTGTTAACTCCTCCCCGTTCGTCCGCAAATCCAGAATGGACGGTAAAATCATGATCATTGAGGCGAAGCCAGCCAAGAGGGAAGTAAAGCCGTAAGGGATAATACTTTTTTTATAAAGCTTCCAATTCGTGAGCAGTCGTGCGACGTAATAAAGAACGGAAAAAAGTCCGATCATAAAGCCCATATAAAAGCTTGTTAAAAACAACATTAAATAGGAAACAAAAAGTACCGTCGGCTTTCGCAGGGCCATCACACGATTGATTCCCCAAATGATCAGAGGCAGATAAACAAAGGCATCCAACCACATGATGATCTCAGAATGCGCGATGGTAAAGGACATGAGTGCATAAGCAACACTGAGAGCTACTCTTGACCAGTCGGGCAGCTTAAAGCTTCCCTTGGCGTAGAACCAGAAAGCCAGTCCTGCGGCACCAATTTTTAACAGTGTTAAAAAATATAACGCGTCAGGCATCAGTTGATTCGGAAAGAAAATAACCAGCGGTGTAAAAAAGCCGCCAAGATAATAGGAAACAAGAGAAAGATAATTCAATCCCATGGATGCGTTCCAATTATAAAAAAGCCCTTGTTTGCCTAAGAGCATATTGCGAAAACTTGCGTGGAAATTTGAAAATTGCGAAAAGGCATCGCTGGCTAAGACACTACGACTCGATCCAGGATAAATGCCGATCGTTAAGTAGACGATCACCATCAAGGCGAGCGGTAGAAAAAAACTGGCCAACAAGTACCAACGATTTTCTTTGAGATAGTTTTTCATATAAAAATCACCAAACTTCTTTCAACAGACTATCCAAATTTTACCATAGATACAAAAAAATATTGTGAAAGAGGTGTGAAACTCAGACAAAGAATTGCCCTTATTTTATTGCCGCTGTTACAAAAGGAAGCAACAAAAAAAGCCGACAGTGTCGGCTTTTTTATATGTAGATTTTTAATGGAATCGTAGCGTACTTAATACTTCTCGCAAAAAAATAAAAAACCGCTCGTCATCGAACGGTTTGATTGATTGGATAATATTAAACGCGCTCAACTTTTCCAGATTTCAAAGCACGAGTTGAGACCCAAACTTTTTTAGGTTTTCCGTCCACCAAAACGCGAACTTTTTGTAAATTAGGTTTTACAGTACGTTTCGTAGCGTTCATAGCGTGAGAACGGTTATTTGCACTTCTTGTTTTACGACCAGTAAAATAGCAAACTTTTGCCATGTGTTGTTTCCTCCTTTAGCCTTGATATTGGAGCGCTTCTTTGGCTCATACTAAAATAAAATAGCACATCTTAATAAGATGTGCAAGTGAATTTTTTTAGAAAGATTGACATTCAGTGCATTTGAAGGTAAATTATAGTCTGTTAGCATAAAATTTTTTAGTAAAAGTTTTGATGTAAGAAAGTCAGCATAATTTTGTGGCAAGCAGGGATCGCCCTATCAGCGAAACGCAATGGAACTTTCTTTTATTTGTCATGGGGCTATGATAAACTATTATAGTAGAAAAAATGGGCATTTTTGCCTATTTAAGGAGGCTAACAACTATGGCTGTGAAAATCAATACACAGACTGGTATGATCGAAATTTCAAACGACGTCATCGCGACGGTTGTCGGCGGTGCGGTTACTGACGTGTTTGGTATCGTTGGTATGGCTAGTAAAAAACAAATCAAAGACAATATTACAGAAATTTTAAGAAAAGAAAATTATTCACGCGGCGTCGTTGTACGTCAAGAAGAGAACGGAATCGCAGTCGACGTCTATACGATCGTCAGCTACGGCACGAAAATCTCAGAAGTATCGCGCAATGTCCAAGAAAAAGTGAAATACAATTTGGAGACGATGCTTGGAGTAACAGCTAACTCAGTGAATGTTTATGTTCAAGGTGTACGTGTTCTGCCTGACTAAAGGCAGCGTTCTTAAGGAGGACTAAGTAAGTGAAGGTAACAGAGATCAGCGCGAGTCAATTCCAAGAAATGGTAGAGGCTGGCGCTAAACGTCTGCAAGTCAATGCAGAATATGTCAATTCATTAAATGTATTCCCCGTGCCTGATGGCGATACTGGGACCAACATGAATCTATCTATGACCAGCGGCGCGACTGCGGTTGTTAATTCTACCTCAGAGAAAGTCGGCGAATTAGCCAATGTATTAGCAAAAGGATTGTTGATGGGGGCGCGAGGAAATTCTGGCGTTATCTTGTCTCAGTTATTCCGCGGCTTTTCAAAAGCCATTTTAGAGGTAGATACATTAAATGCAGAAGATCTGTCGAAAGCGCTCGTTCATGGTGTTGAAACGGCCTATAAAGCAGTAATGAAGCCTGTAGAAGGAACTATTTTAACTGTGGCTCGTGAATCCGCAAAAGCGGGTGAACGCAAAGCAAAACAAACGGACGATGTGATCGAAGTGATGACAGCGGTCGTTAAATACGGGAAAAAAGCATTAGACAAAACCCCTGATATGCTGCCTGTTTTAAAAGAAGTCGGCGTTGTCGATAGTGGCGGTCAAGGTCTTTTGTTTATCTATGAAGGCTTCTTGAGTGCATTGAATGGGGAATTCCAAGTGGATGATGCCTATGAACCAAGTCCGGCTGAAATGGATGAAATGGTCAATGCAGAGCATCACCGCAGCGTCCAAGGACAACTAGCAACCGAAGATATCAAATTCGGTTATTGTACAGAAATCATGGTTCGTCTTGGTGAAGGTCCTACTGTGGACAGTAATTTTGATTATGATACCTTCCGTAATTATTTAGATGGTATCGGGGATTCATTATTAGTCGTTAACGATGATGAAATCGTTAAAGTGCATGTGCATACAGAACATCCCGGCGAAGTGATGAATTATGGTCAAAAATTTGGTGCGTTAATTAAAATCAAAGTCGATAATATGCGTCAACAACATGAAACAATTTTAGAACACGATGACGAAGTAGCCGCTTTTGAAGCAGCGCCAGTTGCACATCAACCGTATGCAGTGATTGCGATCGCTGCTGGTGAAGGTGTTCAAGAATTGTTCAAAAGTTTAGGTGCTGCCTATGTCATCAGCGGCGGACAAACGATGAATCCAAGCACGGAAGATATTTTGAAAGCAGTCAAGGAAGTCAATGCGGACCAAGTGATTGTTTTACCTAATAATAAAAATATCTTTATGGCAGCAGATCAAGCCGCAGAAGTAGCGGATATTCCTGTAGCAGTTGTACCAAGTAAAACTGTTTCTCAAGGAATGACAGCGATGCTGGCTTTCAATGGGGATCAAAGTTTAGAAGAGAACAAAGCAGCGATGACTGAAATGCTTGATTCTGTAGTCAGTGGACAAATCACCAATGCCATCCGTGATACCTCTATCGACGGAGTTGAGATCCACGAAGGGGACTACTTAGGAATGATCGATGGTAAAATCGTTCTTTCTGAAGAAGATAAGTACCAAGCAACGTTAGACACATTGACTAAAATGATCAGTGAAGATATTGAAATCATCACGATCATCGTCGGTGAAGAAGGTACGCAAGCTGAAGCTGAAAAAATAAGCGAAGCAATCGAAGCAAGTTATCCTGATTTGGAAGTAGAGATCCACGAAGGAAAACAACCTGTCTACCCATACTTGCTTTCAGCAGAATAATGAGAAAAAGTCGGAGGAGCGAGCCAAGAATATCTGGCTCGCTCCTGTTTTTGCGAGTTCCACTTTGCGCTTCAGCGCAATTAGTGGAATCGCATGCGTGGTGAAAGTAGTTCATTTTCCTGGTTTTTGAGGAAAATGAGTACCGTATCTCTGAGCTAGCTGTCAGTTATGCTTTTTGCAGTATTTAACAATCGAAGATGACTGTTTGCGTTGATGGCAAATAGATAAATGTGCAGTTTAGCATAATGATATGTGGTCGAACGTAAGAGAATTTTCTCAAGAAAATTCATTCAGGTTAATGAGACTACTGCGAGTTCCACTTTGCGCTTCAGCACAATTAGTGGAATCGTATGCGTGGTGAGAAGCCTATTTTTATTGAAAGGAGGATTTCGATGTCGATTGAAGAAACTGTTTCGGTTTTGCCTGGAGTCGGCCCTAAGAGAGCGCAAACGTTAGCTGAGTTAGGGATTGTTACGATTGAAAATCTATTAAGCTATTATCCGTTTCGCTATGAGGATATCCAAGAAAAAAATCTTTTGGAAATCAATGATCAAGAAAAAGTTACCTTAAAGGGTGTCATCGTCTCGGCACCGGTGGTTAGCCGTTTCGGCTACAAAAAGAGTCGACTGCAGTTTCGTATGATGCAAGATCATGCAGTCTTCATGGTCTCCTTCTTCAATCAGCCTTATTTGAAAGACAAAGTCGAAGTCGGAGAAGAATTAGCTGTTTATGGAAAATGGGATGCGAAGCGTAAATCCCTCACAGGAATGAAAATTTTAGGCGGCAAACAAACAGAAGAATATGCGCCGATCTATCATGTGACAAAGTCGATTCGACAAAGTACGTTAGTTGATTTGATCAAAGTCGGATTCGAAAAATTCGGCGATCAAGTGACGGAAAATCTGCCGGATTATTTATTAGAAAAATATCGTTTGATGCCACGCAAGCAAGCGATGCGGGCGATGCATTTTCCCAAAGATCCAAAAGAGAATCAGCAAGCAAAACGCCGCGTAGTTTTTGAAGAGTTTTTCTTATTCCAAATGCGGATGCAAGGATTAAAGAAAAGCGAACGAAGCGAAAAAAATGGGCTTGCGATTCGTTATGACGTTGAGCGTCTCAAGCGATTTACACAGCAACTGCCTTTCGAGCTTACAGATGCCCAGAAACGTGTAACCAATGAAATTTGTTATGACTTACGCAGCAAGAAACATATGCAACGGTTATTACAAGGAGATGTTGGGAGCGGGAAAACAGTGGTTGCGGCCATTGCATTGTATGCCACGATGACTGCGGGTTTTCAAGGCGCTTTGATGGTACCGACAGAAATTTTGGCACAGCAACATCTGGAAAGTTTGAATCATTTGTTTGATCCGTTGGAAATGACTACAGCCTTACTGACTGGTTCTACCAAGACCAAAGAACGCCGCGCCATTTTGGCTGGTCTGCAAAATGGTGAGATTGATGTTGTGATCGGGACACACGCGTTGATTCAAGACGACGTACAATTTGCGAATCTTGGATTGGTTATCACGGATGAGCAGCACCGTTTCGGGGTCAACCAACGAAGAGTGTTACGAGAAAAAGGACTTCATCCAGATGTTCTTTTCATGACTGCAACACCCATTCCCAGAACGTTAGCAATTACTGCATATGGGGAGATGGACGTTTCGATCATCGATCAAATGCCAGCAGGACGGATTCCTGTTAAAACAAGTTGGATCAAGCCGAAACAATTAGAGCATACGCTGGATTGGGCAAAATTAGAGCTGCAGGCAGGACACCAGTTGTATGTGATCTGTCCTTTGATTGAAGAATCCGAAGCGTTAGATGTAAAGAATGCGACAGAAATCTATGAGCATTTAAACGAATACTATGCACCGAATTACCAGGTCAGTCTCCTGCACGGAAAGATGAAGAATGCTGAAAAAGAGACGATCATGGAGGAATTTAAGAACAATCAAAGTCAGATCCTAGTTTCAACTACTGTTATTGAAGTAGGCGTCAATGTTCCAAACGCGACAGTCATGTTTATCATGGATGCCGACCGCTTTGGTCTTGCCCAGCTGCATCAATTGCGCGGGCGGGTCGGACGCGGCTCAGATGCGTCTTACTGTATCTTAGTGGCTAGTCCTAAAAATGAAATGGGTAAAGAACGCATGAAGATCATGACAGAGACGACCAATGGGTTTGTCTTGAGTGAAAAAGATTTAGAGCTGCGCGGCCCTGGGGAAGTATTTGGTTTTCGTCAATCGGGCTTGCCGCAATTTCTGATCGCCGATCTTGTGAACGACGCCAATGTATTAGAGGTGGCGCGGGATGAGGCAAATCAAATTTGGCAAGTGGAAGATTGGCGAGAACAGCCAGCCTTTGCCCCATTAGCCAAGACGTTAAAACCAACTGAAACTGGGGAAACATACTTTGACTAGTGTGTGCTATACTGTATAAAAAAATTAGCGTGTTATGTTCATTACTACTCTGTTTAAATAGAGTGTTAAAATCAAATTTAAGAACATAACGAACAACTAAAAGGAGAGATTTTTCTCATGAAAATTGCTGTAGATGCAATGGGTGGCGATTTTGCACCAAAAGCTATCGTGGAAGGTGTCATGTTAGCACAAAAAAAACACCCAGAAATTGAATTTCAATTATATGGAAAAGAAGAAGCGATTCGTGAATATGTAACGAACGAAAACAATATCACGATCATTCATACAGATGAAAAAATCAACAG
Source organism: Enterococcus sp. AZ048 (assembly GCF_051715125.1). Lineage (NCBI taxonomy): Bacteria > Bacillati > Bacillota > Bacilli > Lactobacillales > Enterococcaceae > Enterococcus > Enterococcus sp. AZ048. Next base: position 276,656 of record NZ_JBIOTD010000001.1, read on the forward strand.
TGACGACGAACCCGTCAAAGCCATTCGCCGTAAAAAGAATGCTTCAATGGTTCTAGCTGCACAAGCGGTCAAAGAAGGCAGAGCCGATGCGATTTTCTCAGCCGGAAATACCGGAGCTTTATTAGCAGCGGGATTGTTTATAGTAGGAAGAATCAAAGGAATCGAACGTCCGGGATTGATGTCGACACTCCCTGTTTTAAATGACGACAGTGGATTTGATATGCTGGATTTAGGCGCAAATGCAGAAAATAAAGCAGAGCACATTCATCAGTATGCTATTCTGGGTTCCTTCTATGCCAAGCATGTCCGGGGAATCGCGAATCCGAGTGTTGGACTATTGAACAACGGTACGGAAGAAAACAAAGGCAGTGAATTGACAAAAGAAGCCTTCAAACTTTTACAAGCGGAAGAAAGTATTCATTTTATTGGCAATGTGGAGGCGCGTGAGCTATTAAATGGTGCTGCGGATGTTGTCGTAACTGACGGGTTTACGGGCAATGCCGTCTTAAAAACGATTGAAGGAACAGCGATGGGCTTGATGAGCCTCTTAAAAGGCAGTATCAACGATGCGGGCGTCAAAGGAAAACTCGGTGCGGCAATGTTGAAAGATACGCTGTATGGTCTAAAAGATAAACTGGATTACTCTTCCCATGGGGGGGCAGTTTTATTTGGTTTGAAAGCTCCTGTAATCAAAACGCATGGATCAACTGGACCAGAGGCGGTAGCGAATACGATCGACCAAATTCATACGATGCTTGATACGGATGTCGTTGGACAATTAGTCGCATTTTTTGAAACCCCAAAAGGCGAATAGCCCCCTCGGCAATTTTGCTAAAAAAGGTAGACAAAGAGGGCAAACACCAGTAAAATGAACATTGACCTTCTGGTAAAACATAGACGAATAATAGTGGATCAAGTGGAGGTGAATGTTGTTGACTCGTGAAGAAGTATTTAGCAAAGTTGCTGAAATAATTTCAAATCACTTTGAAATCGATAAAGATAAAGTGACTCTTGGATTGAGTATCAAAGACGACTTAAATGCAGATTCAATCAGTATCATGGAATTCGTTCTAGAATTGGAAGATGAATTCGGAACAGAAATTTCTGATGAAGATGCTGAAAAAATTGAAACTGTTGGAGCTGCAGTTGATTACATTATGGAAAACAACCAAGCTTAACAAAACGGATGCACTGGCGAATGCCGGTGTATTTTTTTGTACATTTTGAATGATCAAGTAAAAGAAAAAAACGTGCGAATGCGCACTTGCTTTTTCCATAATTGCTGGTCTTTTTTTAGTAAAAAAGAGTAAAAAAGATGCGGATTTGCCAGGTTAACTACTTGAGCGTATAGTGAACATAATTTGAAATGTTTGGAGTAAGCAAGCAATGAAAAAAAAGAAACGATGGGTAAGCATTCTTTTGCTGCTGGGGCTTTTTCCAGTGGGAAATATCGCCGCTGAAGAAAACAGTCCTGTAGACGAAAATACTAAGTATTCGGAACAGCAGCAAGTTACGGATCAAGCTCAGAAAGACGGACTAGATCAAGCAACGGTGAAGCAACAAAACGAACAGGCGCAAGCGAGCGTACAAAGCAACGTCGAGCAAGCAAAAAAGACCGCTGAAGAAAAAGATCCTGAAGCCGATCCGAATCTAATCAGCGGTGAAGACGAAGCAGGGAGTTATTATTTACCTGCTGGAACAGAACATTCAGATTTGCAAAAAGCGAATCAAGGGAAAGTAGCTAATTTTTTTGCTTTAGAATTGTACTCATTGCCCTCAGTATCCGCGGCGGATGCAAATTTGCCTTCAAAAAGTTTTGTTGATGTCGCTTCTTATAATGGGAACGTTAGTGTAGCTGATTTTCAAAAAATGAAAGCTTATGGGGTGCGCGGTGTTGTAGTGAAGCTGACAGAGGGAACCTCCTATCAGAATCCTTACGCGGCAACACAAATCGCGAACGCTAAAGCAGCGGGACTAAAAGTCTCAGCCTATCACTATGCATGGTTCACTTCAGATGCAAGTGCAAGAGCCGAGGCAAATTATTTTGCATCTTATGCGAGCCAATTGGGTTTATCCTCATCAACAGTGATGGTCAATGACATTGAGGCGCCGACTATTCGAAATCAAGGGAACCACACGAATGACTCTGCCTCGTTCGCAAATCAGTTGAACCGAATGGGGTACGGAAATGTCCGACATTATGCTAGTTTGGGTTGGTTCAATGAAGGGTTATTAGATGCACATGCACTAGGAAATAAAAACATCTGGGTTGCAGCCTATCCCTATTCTTTATCTGCCAAAAACTTTTACACAGAGTACGGTGCGTGGCAGTGGTCGTCACTGGTAAGTTTTCCAAATGTTAATGGGACTTTTGATGTTTCTGCGGATTATACAGGGATTTTTCAATCCGATCCGACACCGATTGGAACAGAGGCCATGTATCGAGTATACAATCCAAATAGCGGCGAACATTTTTATACTCGAGATAGCAATGAGAAAAACACGCTGCTTCAAGCCGGCTGGCGCTATGAAGGGGTCGCTTGGGATGCTCCGCAAAGTGGTGCGCCGGTTTATCGGATGTATAATCCAAATGCAGGAGACCATCACTATACACTGGATGCCGCAGAACGAGACAACTTGAAAAGAGCGGGGTGGCGTTATGAAGGGATCTCTTGGTACTCAGGTGGTACGCAACCGTTGTATCGATTGTATAATCCAAATGCGAAGACAGGAACCCATCATTATACGCTGAACACAAACGAGCGCGATCATTTAAAACAAGTTGGCTGGCGTTATGAGGGCATTGCTTGGTACGGAAAATAAAGAAAAAACTTCGTCGCAGCGGACGAAGTTTTTTTATTGTATAAAAGTTAAAAACCGTTTGTCCCAAATGGATTCATAGAAAGAGATAGTATCCTTTGCTGAGAGAAACTCATTGTTATAGGTAGTTGAAGCCTGTCTTGCCATCGACAAGGAGTATCCTGATCCGTGCGCAAATTTTATGGTAGCGTCCATACAGTATTGAGTCTGAGCACCACAAAGTTCTAGGCTTTGGATCTTAAGATGCTGCAAGAGCTCTTGCAGCTCTGTGTGGTAGAAAGAATTGGCATGCGTTTTTTGAAGCGTCGGGTCGTCTGGTCGCCGATCTAGTTCTTCTACGATCTCCCACGCCTCTGAATTTTCGAGAAGGTCCTCGTCACAGTGTTGAATGAAGATAATCGGTTTTTCCTGTTTACGATACCGGTTGATTCTTTCATTCACGAGAGCGATCAACTCAGAAAAATGATCAATCGTTCCATTCTCTAAGCAAACACCTTTTTGCAAATCGATGATCAGTAATGCGTCGGACAGCTTTTCCATTGAACATCCTCCACTCGTTTTGTCCACTCTATCATTTTTTTGGATAAGAAGGAAAAAGTTCGATGAATCTTTGAAAATTTCTTACTATCATCACTTCTGATTTAAAATTTGTGGAAAAAACAGTATAATAAAGCGTGATGGAAATCTCAAAAAAAGGAATGAGCCCATGGATACACAGTTGATCAATGAATTGAAAGAAAATTATGGCATCGTCTTTCACGATGTGAACTTATTGGAACAGGCGTTTACCCACTCATCATATGTGAATGAACACCGTAACATGAATATTTCAGATAATGAACGGTTAGAATTTTTAGGGGACGCTGTCTTAGAAATTCAAGTATCGGACTATTTGTATCACCACTATCCCAACTTGCCGGAAGGACGATTGACACGTTTGCGTTCGGCGATCGTACGTGAAGAAAGTTTATCGAAATTTGCAAAAGAGTGTCATTTTGATCACTATATTATGTTAGGCAAAGGCGAAGAAAACTCTGGCGGTCGTGATCGTGCGGCGCTTTTGTGTGACTTATTTGAAGCATTCTTGGGTGCTTTGTATCTAGATCAGGGATATGACACGGCCTTAAGCTTCATTAAAACGGTTGTTTTTCCGAAAATCGAAGCAGGCGTTTTTACACGTGAAATGGATCATAAAACTCGCCTACAAGAGGTTCTACAAAAAAGCGGCGATGTGACGATCGATTATCGACTGGTCAATGAAGAAGGCCCCGCACATGAACGAATCTTTACGATCGATGTCTATGCCGACAATCAAATGATCGGATCAGGTCAAGGGAAATCCAAAAAATTAGCTGAACAAGATGCAGCAGAGAAAGCATTAGCAAAGCTTGCGAAAAAATAGTTTATTTGATCGAGTATAGAGAAAAATAAACTGACTGCGCACGACAGATCCTGTTGCCAGTCACTGCTTACGTCCGGCTTAACAAATAATTTTGAACACTGCTGCGCGAGTTCGTGTGGCTTTTTATGAAATTTAGGAGGAACATTTTGTATTTAAAACGAATTGAGATCGCCGGCTTTAAATCTTTTGCCGACCGGACCAAGATCGAATTTGAAGAAGGCGTGACTGCGGTCATTGGACCAAATGGCAGCGGGAAAAGCAATATTACCGAAGCGATTCGTTGGGTCCTTGGGGAACAATCTGCGAAGAGTTTGCGCGGAGGCAAGATGCCGGATATTATTTTTGCGGGTTCGGAATCAAGAAAACAATTAAATATTGCGGAAGTCACAGTGGTATTGGATAATACTGACAATTATCTGCCGCTGGTCTTTAGCGAGGTCAGTGTGACCAGACGGTATCGTCGAACGGGTGAAAGTGACTTTTTTATCAATAAAAAAGCCTGCCGGTTGAAGGATATTCAGGATTTATTTATGGACTCTGGTTTAGGAAAAGAATCGTTTTCAATCATTTCCCAAGGGAAAGTCGAGGCGATTTTTGCCAGTAAGCCAGAAGACCGTCGTGGGATTTTTGAAGAAGCTGCGGGTGTTTTGAAATATAAACAGCGGAAACGCAAAGCGGAGCAGAAACTTTTTGAGACAGAGGATAATTTGAGTCGGGTTCAAGACATTGTTTATGAATTAGAAGATCAGCTGACTCCTTTAGCTGCTCAAAGTGAAGCAGCGAAGGAGTTTTTGGCGTTAAAAAAAGAATTGACGGCAACGGATGTCAGTTTGACCGTCGCGAAAATCAAAAAAACACGAGATTCTTGGCAATCAGCAAAGACGGATTTTGATGAACTATCTGCAACAACCGAAGAAAAAAGCCGTTTTATCCAGCAGACAGAAGTACAATTAGGAAAGCTGCGAGAAAAACGTGGTTCTTTAGATGAACAATTAGAGACCGGACAGCAGCAATTGCTTCACCTGTCAGAAGCCTTGAAGCAAGCGGAAGGCCAAAAGGACTTACTAAGCGAACGCTCAAAGAACACATTAAAGACTAGCTCAGAGTATCAAACAACGTTAGCTGAGCACCGTAAAAAACAAACAGAGGCTCAATTGAACTTGCAAGAAGTACAAGTACAGCAAGGTGAAAAACAAACGGAAAAGCGTGAATTAGAAGAAAAAATTCAACAGCTGACAGCAGAAGCAGAGAAATACAAAAAATCACCGAAAGAATTATTAGAGGAATTGCGCGGGACTTATGTAGAACTGATGCAAGAGTCGGCAAATGTCAGTAATGAGCTGAAATATTTAGATCGTCAGTACACTCAGGAAACAGCTAAAAATCAGCAAAGTGTCACACGCTATGAAGCTTTGCGGGAGCAGTTGGAAGAGTTGACAACTAAGCAAAGCGACGCGCAGGCGAAAACACAGGAGCTTGTGGGTCGGTTAACCGAAGAGCAAGAACAGTATCGACGTTTGACTGAAGAGAAGAACGCCACACAACAGCAATTGCAAAAAGAACAGCAAATGATGTATGACCTGATGAGTCAGGTTCAGCAAGCCCGTGCGCGTCAAAAAAGTTTACAAGAGATTCAAGAAAATTATAGCGGCTTTTATCAAGGTGTCCGCAGCGTCTTGCAGCATAAAGACCAATTAAGCGGAATCGTTGGGGCCGTGGCGGAATTGATCCAGGTACCTCAAGAATATACGCTGGCAATCGAAACGGCGCTTGGTGCTTCGGCACAGCATATCATTGTAGAAACTGAAAAAGATGCGCGTCAAGGGATCACTTTTCTAAAAAAACAACGCAGTGGCCGTGGAACATTTCTACCGTTAACTACAATCAAGCCTCGCAGTCTCGGTACGCATCAGTATCAGGCGATTAAGGAGCAAGATGGCTTTTTAGGCGTTGCTAGCGAACTCGTTTCATTCTCAGAAAACGTTGCGCCGGTTATGCAGAATCTACTAGGTGCGATCGTGATTGCTCGTGATTTGGACAGTGCCAACCAATTGGCTCGTCAGTTGCGTTATCAAGTTCGAGTGGTTTCTTTAGGCGGCGACGTGATGAACGCCGGTGGTTCTATGACCGGTGGTGCGACGAAGCAAGGAAATCGTGGGAACTTGTTTAATCAAGGGCATGAACTTGCGGAGTGGACGAAGCGTTATGAGGAAATCAACCAAGCGTTGCAGAAAAAGGAAGTATTTGTCCGAGAGTTGCAGTCAAAAGTGGCGGAACAAACGGAAAACTTAGAGATGCTGCGAACGCAAGGGGAGCAGACACGTTTATCTTATCAAGAAGCGCAAAGCATCGAAGAACATGTACGCACTGATTTGACGCGTTTAAATAAGGAGCAAACGTTATTTTCTTATGAAGCGAAGGAATTGGAAAGTTTCTTAACCGATTATCAGGTACAAAAAGAAGAATTAGCATTTAAACAAGTGGAATTAAAAACGAAACAAGAGCAAATCAATCAAGAAATCCAACAATTAAATGAGGAAAGTGATCAGCTAGAAGAAAAGCGTGCAGCTATCAATGCTGAATTAAGCCGTTTACAAGCGGATTACGCCGTACTGGATGAACGTCTGCTGTATCTTGGACGGCAGTCCTTGAGTTTTGAAAATCAGATCGATGAGCTGGATAGACAAATTAAAAGCCTGGAGAATCATCTGTCTGCGTTATCAAATGATTCTTCAGATCACGAAGAAACAGAAGAAAGTCTAAATCAACGATTGACAGAGCTGGCGACTGCCCGTGAACACTTGCAAGAGCAGTTGATGATTTGGAAAGAAAATCGTCAGAGTCTGCAGCAGCAAGTGGATCAGGCGGATAGTGCGCTAACAGAGGCGAACCGCGATCAAAAACAATTGCTGGCTAGACAATCACAAGCAGATGTCCAGAAGAATCGTTACGAACTAAAATTGGACAATGCGTTGGCTTACCTCCAAGAGGAATATAGCTTGACCTTTGAAGGAGCGGCGGCGCAGGCTGATGATGAAATTGATCAGCAAATCGCTCAAAACGAAGTGAGTCGCTTGAAACAGGCGATTGAAAAACTTGGTCCAGTCAACTTAAATGCGATTGAACAATACCAGCAAGTCGAAGAACGCTATGATTTTCTAACGACACAACGGGATGACCTGTTGTCTGCGAAAGAGCAGCTGTTTGAAACGATGGATGAGATGGACGATGAAGTTAAAACACGTTTTTATACAACGTTCCAAGCGATTCGCGAGAAATTTAATGTTGTCTTTCCCAATATGTTCGGCGGCGGTCGAGCAGAATTGGTCTTAACAGATCCAAGCGACTTGTTGAATACAGGTATCGAAATCGAGGCACAGCCGCCAGGTAAGAAACTACAAAGCTTGTCCTTACTTTCAGGTGGGGAACGAGCGTTGACAGCTATCGCGCTGCTGTTTTCGATTATTCAGGTGCGCCCAGTACCTTTCTGTGTGCTAGATGAAGTCGAAGCAGCTTTGGATGAAGCCAACGTAGCCCGTTTTGGCCGTTACTTGAGCGCGTTCCAAAACGATACACAATTTATTGTAGTCACTCACCGTAAAGGAACAATGGAAGCAGCAGATGTGCTTTATGGTGTGACCATGCAAGAGTCAGGCGTTTCAAAAATTATTTCGGTGCGCCTTGAAGAAGTGAAGGATGACGGGAAATTCCAAATGAAGGAAGGGGAAACACTGAAATGATAAAATTAGTTGCGATTGATTTAGATGGGACTTTATTGACGGATGCGAAAACTATTTCTTATACAAACAAGAAAATCCTTGCCGAAGCGAAAGCTCGAGGAGTGAAGATCGTCATTTGTACCGGTCGTCCGTTGATTGCAATCAAGGAGTATCTAGCAGAATTGAATTTACTTGATGCAGATGACTACTCGATTACCTTTAATGGCGGGTTGATTCAAACCAATACAGGAGAGATTCTGGGCAAAACGGCGATGGAGTTAGCCGATGTCACCCATCTCCATCAGTTGTTGACCAAGATTCAGTTGCCAATGGATGTTTTATCAGACGCTCTATGTTTACAATTTGAGACAGCGAAGGATCATCCTTCTATCTATCCAACGTTGAATAAAGCGTTGACCTATGTTCCTAAAACAATAGAAGGATTAAAGGAAGAAGCCCTGTACAATAAAGTTGTCGCAGCGGTTAATGTTGAGTATCTAGATCAGCAGATTCCCTTGATTCCCTCAGAAGAATATGAGCGTTTTGAGATTTTTAAAACGCGTCCAAATTTATTAGAATTTATGCCAAAGGGTGTAACGAAAGCATTTGGCCTTTCTGTTTTAGGTGAACGTCTGGGAATCACACCTCAAGAAATGATGGCCTTGGGGGATGAAGCAAACGATCTGTCCATGATCACTTACGCAGGAATGGGCGTGGCGATGGAAAATGCGACGGATGGTGTAAAATCTGCTGCGAACTTTGTTACGAAAACGAACCAAGCGGATGGTGTGGCACATGCAATCCAAAAATTTGTATTCGATGGATCAGATTTGATATAAGGGGGATTTTAAATGGGATTATTTGACCGCATAAAAAAAGCCTTTACCGGTGAGCAAACAGACGAACCTGAAAAGCAAGAAGAGGTCGTTGAGGAGACGAAAGATTCCTCTGAGAATGGCGATGGCGTCGAAACGACGGAAGTAACAAAAGATACAGACAGTGAAGACGCGCTAGAGACTGATGAGGTTGCTGAAAGAAGTGCAGAAGAAGAGGAAGAAGCGCTAGAACAAGCGGCGGAAACAATAGATGTACCCGCAGAAGAAGTGTTGCCTGCTGAACCGGAAATTCCCGACTTAACTGAAGAAACGGAAGAAGTGGCACAACCGACTCATGAGGATGACGATACATCTGTAACAGAAAATGAAGCCGTTGAAGATGAGAAAGCACCAGAAGTTGAAGAAACGATTCCAGAAGCAGAACCAGAGATCGAGCAGTCCTCTGATGTGGATCATTCAGAAGAAACCGTGCAAGAAAAATACGATAAGGGATTAGAAAAGACTCGAAAATCCTTTGGCGATCGCATGAATGAGCTGTTTGCCCGATTCCGCCGCGTAGACGAAGACTTCTTTGAAGAATTAGAAGAGACTCTGATCGGAGCGGACGTAGGCTTTGATACAGCGATCAAATTAACAGATTCATTGCGGCAAGAAGTTAAATTGAAAAACGCCAAAAAGCCAGCACAGATTCAAAATGTTATTATTGAGAAGCTTGTGGAGATTTATGAAGCGGAAGGCATCAACGAAAATAATAAAATTAATTTGCAGAATGACGGCTTGAGCGTGATTTTGTTTGTCGGTGTGAACGGTACAGGAAAAACGACGAGCATCGGAAAGCTAGCCAATCAGTACAAAAATGAAGGCAAGAAGGTACTATTAGCTGCAGCCGATACATTTCGTGCAGGTGCGATCGATCAGCTAGTCGTCTGGGGTGAGCGCTCTGGTGTAGAAGTTGTTCGTGGCAATGCAGGTGGCGATCCGGCAGCCGTAGTCTTTGATGCGGTAGATAAAGCTAAAAAGGAAAATTACGATATTTTATTGATCGATACAGCAGGACGACTGCAAAATAAGGTCAATTTGATGAATGAGCTGGAGAAAATCAAGCGAGTAATCCAGCGTGAATTTCCAACAGCCCCTCATGAAGTATTATTAGTGGTCGATGCGACAACCGGGCAAAATGCACTCGTACAAGCACGTCAGTTCAAAGAAACAACCGATGTTACTGGCCTAGTCTTAACAAAATTGGACGGGACAGCAAAAGGCGGGATTGTCTTGGCGATTCGAAATGAACTGCATCTGCCAGTAAAACTGGTTGGTTTAGGAGAAGGGATCAATGATTTAGAAGCATTTGATTCCAATGACTTTGCCGTTGGATTATTTAAGGGCTTATTGAAAGAAGAGTAAAAAAGAACTGTTGAGATTTTTTTCTCAGCAGTCCTTTTTTTTATTCTGAAAATAAGGCGGCAAGTGGAGGCTGATATCCGTATAGCGCATGTTGATATCCATTATCCGATGAACCTCGTCGCAATGAAATTGATGTTGTTGATGCGGCCGTAATAAGACGATCTCTTTTGTATCAGGGGTCTCCTGATTTAGGGGAGCTGGATCATTTGTGGTGGTCTGTAAATTTCCGTACATGAGGAAGTCCTCCATTCTGCTAAGTGAGAAATCACTAGCTGATTTCATTTGTGCATTTATTAATTTGTTACTAATAGTTAATCATATTCTCATTTAAAATGCTATGCTTTTTTTAAGCATTTCCGTTCTGTTTCTGAATGTTCTTCTATATAATGTAGCATGGGAGGGTTGTGGACAAATGAATACAAAAGAAATGATGGCATGCGAAAAGGTCAAACCTTTTTTAATGCAAGCACGGTATGGGATTGAAAAGGAAAGTCAACGAGTCACACTAGCGGGAGATTTGGTACAGACGGATCATCCAGCTTCTGTGGGAAATCGCAGCTTCCATCCCTATATCCAAACAGATTTTTCTGAATCACAATTAGAATTGATTACGCCAGTCACGGAATCAGTAGATGAAGTTTTGGCTTATTTAGAAGCGATCCATGATGTGGCTCAACGAAGTATGTCAAAAGAGGAAATGATGTGGCCGTTTTCTATGCCGCCAGCGCTTCCTGAAAAAGAAGAAGCCATCCATATTGCAAAATTGGAGCGCCATGCAGATGTGTTGTACCGTCGCTACTTAGCGCGGGAATACGGCAAACGTAAGCAAATGGTAAGCGGGATTCATTTTAACTTTGAATATGGCTTGGACCTGATCAAGCAATTATTTTTGGCACAAACCGAAGAAGCATCAATGGAAAACTTTAAGACTCGTTTATATATGAAAATCGCACGTAATTTTTTACGGTATCGTTGGTTGCTGACCTACTTATTTGGAGCAAGCCCCTTGAGCGAGGCACGGTATTTTGAGGATGAGGATCGTCCAAAAGAGCCAGTTCGCAGTATCCGGACGAGTCATTATGGATATGTAAATAAACCAGATGTACAAGTTTCTTACGCGACATTGACTCGATATAGTGAAGATTTAGCTGAGAATGTTGCAAAAGGACGTTTATCCGAAGAGAAAGAGTTCTACGCACCTATTCGAATGCGGGGCGGAAAAAAGGTTGCAGATCTTTTTCATACAGGGATTCGCTACGTAGAATTGCGTAACATTGATTTGAACCCTTTTGACCGTGTGGGGATTGATGTAGATGAGATTGCGTTCATTCATTTATTCATGCTGTACTTGTTATGGACTGATGAGAAGTTAGCAGCGGATGAATGGGTAGCCGAAGGAAACGACATCAGCGACGCCGTTTCTATGGAACATCCAGCTAAACCGACCGCATATCTGGCAGAAGGAAAGATGATTTTTTCTGAGATGTTGGAAATGATGAGTGAACTGGAATTAGAGGGTGTTGACCTGCTTAAAAGATATGAGACTTGGTTAGATCATCCTGAAGAAACGTTGGCTGCACGAATTCTTGCCTTAGATGAAAAAGACGGTCAAGCGGCAGTGGCAGTAGAACTGGGACGCCAATTTTATGATCAGGCTTGGGCGCATCCTTACCAGCTAGCGGGCTTCAAAGAAATGGAATTGTCGACGCAAAATCTTTTGTTCGATGCCATTCAAAAAGGGATCGAGACAGAAGTGCTAGACCGACAGGATCAATTTGTGAAGCTGCAGCATGGAGAACACCAAGAATTAGTAAAAAACGGAAATATGACAAGTAAGGACACGTACATTGCTCCCTTGCTGATGGAAAATAAGACAGTAACTAAAATAATGCTGGCGCGTGCGGGCTTCCGAGTGCCAGATGGTGAAACCTTTGGGACGATGGCGGAAGCAAAAAAGGCCTATCCTAGGTTTGCTCAAAAAGCGTTTGTCATCAAACCAAAATCGACGAATTATGGACTGGGGATCACGATTTTCAAAGGCGAGACCTCGATCGCGGATTTTAATACCGGTCTATCGATCGCTTTTGCGGAAGATGATGAGATCATTATTGAAGAGTTCTTACCGGGAACGGAGTATCGTTTCTTCGTAATTGACAATCAAGTGAAGGCGGTACTGCTGCGCATTCCTGCCAATGTGATTGGAGACGGAGAACAGACGATTGAAGAATTAGTGGCTGAGAAAAACGCCGACCCTTTGCGAGGAAATAACCACCGTTCACCATTGGAAAAAATCCAATTGGGCGAATTGGAGCAATTGATGCTAAAGGAACAAGGCTTGAAGATCAACAGCGTTCCTAAGAAAGATCAGCAAGTATTTTTAAGAGAAAACTCAAATGTCTCGACGGGCGGCGATTCCATCGATGTGACTGATGAGATGCATGACAGCTATAAGGAACTTGCTGTCAAAGCAGTGGCTGTTTTGGGCGCCCGTATCAGCGGGATTGATTTGATCATTCCGAACATGGACAAGCCTTACGAAACAGCAGAAGATTATGGGATTATCGAAGCAAATTTCAATCCGATGATGCACATGCATATTTATCCCTACATTGGCAAAAGCCGTCGATTAACTACGGATGTATTGCGTTTCTTATATCCAGAAATGACGATCTAAAAAAATAAACCGGACTGCGTAAGCGGCCCGGTTTATTTTTTTGTATGGATAAATTTGTCGATCTCGGCTAAAGAGTTTGAGAATAGCACGCGCTCACGGTCTTCTTTCGATAAGAAGGCTTGCTCGACCATTTGATCAAAAAAATGTTGCAAGGGAAGATAGTATTCATTTACATCAAAGAAGATGCACGGGTTATTATTCTGACCAACCCGAGCCCAAGAGAAGGCTTCCGTGATTTCTTCTAACGTACCGATCCCTCCAGGCAAAGCTAAGCAGACATCTGCGTAGGCCATCATTGATTTTTTTCGTTCATCTAAATCATTCACGGTGATCAAGCGCGTCAGCCCTGTGTGCACGCGCTCTTGTACACGCAAGAATTCGGGGATGATCCCGATTACTGAACCACCAGCGGACAGTACACTATCTGCTATAACGCCCATCAAACCAAGCTTACTACCGCCATATACGAGTTCATAGTTATGTTGAACGATCCAGTGCCCCAGGTCTTTTGCAGCTGCTTGATAGGTGGGATCACTTCCCATGTGTGCGCCGCAATAAACAGCGATGCGCATGCCGATTCCTCCTTAAAATAGCTTTCGCAGAACGTGATTTTGACAATGATTTTCGAAGCACATTAGTCGTTCAATTCAATCGTTTGCTTTGTTTCTTCGACAGTCAAGCCAGTCTTTGCTTCCCACCACGCCCGCATCTCTTTTCCGTAAGTATCTGGAAAACGATGGACCATATCAATCAGAGGCTCACCTTGGATAGTAGCCCGAGGAAAATGCATCGCCAAATTCAATTTCAATTCCTTTAGCAAACTATAATATTGGAACATCATGTAATACATTTCTTCGTCATCTTTGCTAGCTAAAACTAATGCTGCGCGATCGAGCATAAAGCCTAAACTCCTCATCATGAATAAGAAACCAGGCAATTCCTCTTTTTCAATATCATCGACTTCTTTTAGGATATCAATGTGTAAATCAAGCGCTTGCAATAAATCGGTTTGTAAATTTTGATAGGTGACCATCGCGTTCCCTCCTTTAATAATCTCTTCAAAATAAGTATAGCACAGACGTAAAATTACTCACGGAGAAATCAGCATTTGACTCGCATTATTAGATTGATTTGTGTAAAGTAAACGGGAAGGAGGCGGCAAAATGGGGAAATTAGCTGTTATCACGGATTTGCACGCGGATATCAATCATTTTGGCGTAAAGGAACTAGAAAAGCTTTTTAATTTATTGAAGGAACAGGACGTCACGCGTCTTCACTTTGCTGGCGATACTGCTAATAAGATCGCTCAAACACTGACAATCAATGATTTTTTTCGGAAACGTGGACTCCCGACGACGTTTAACTTGGGCAATCACGAGATGGGAAATATCAAAGGAGAGCAGATGATCGAGCATTATCCAGATAGTCATTTCTTAAATCTTCGCTATCTAGCCTTGAATGAGAAAACGGTCTTGCTAGGCTTTAACGGCTGGTATGATTATGGCTTCTCTGAGCTAAATGATCCAAAGCAAATTCGTTCTATAAAAAATATTTATTGGTTTGACCGTATCATTGAACGCTTTTCTGATGATCAGTCAGTAGATCACGAGATTCTGGGACAGTTACGTCGTACATTAGATGATTTAGCAAAGAAGAACTATCAAGTTATTCTAGCAACTCATTTCGTCCCAAAAGAAGAGTTCATCGTTCATTTGGATGGTGACTATCAAATTTGGAATAAATTGAATGCTTTTTTAGGATCTAAAGCGTTAGGTGAATTATTGGATCAGTATCCCAATGTTCAACACGTTGTATTTGGACATACCCATAGACGGTTTTCTGACCAAACGATTCAAGGAACGGTTTATAGCTGTCGGCCATTGGGGTATTATTACGAGTGGGGAATCACCCGTGATTTTATTTTAGATAATCATTTGGCAGAGGTGTTTATTCCTATGAAGATGCGTCGGTTATTAAACGAACATCGGACGGAATTCGATGCGTATAAAGAAAAACATCTGATCGAAGAATTTAAAAAATCACTAACGTTGATTTCTTATTAGTAGCAGGAGGATACATATCTAATGGAAACAATCAAACAATTTTTTCTAAAGTTTACTCAGACGACCCCGTTTGTGTTAGCAAACACGATGATCGTCATTCCGTATTTATTGTTTATGCATTTGCTTGACCCGAAGCAGTCTGTCACAGTGTTGCCGTTTGTGCTTTTTTATACTTTTCGAGTGACAGGTGTCTTTCTGATTCGCGGATTGTACCGCTCCATCGATCAGTATACGTTATTGATGGTTTCTCTTTTACTGGGGGGGATTGGGTCATTTTTGACGTTGATGGGTACAATTAATTTTGCGTTTTATTTGTTGGGAAGCATCTTGTGGGGGTTGAGTGCCTCTTGGCTGCCTCCTGCGAATACCAGCGTGACTTTCTATGAAAAATCTAAAGGGTATCAAACAATGAGCAATCAAGGTTATTTGATCGCCCTGCTTGTTTTGACACCGTTATTAGTTACTACAACATTGTCTTTTCCGATCCAAGCAGTCATCGTACCAAGTGTGGTTGCATTTTATTTTGTTTGTGCTTATCATACGGTGAAGCATTATCCACACTACGAAATGGATTTTAAAGAATTAACAAAGCATGTTTTCTCTGTTTCAGAATTAATATGGTTTCTGTTGTTTTTTATCGCACTCTTTCTATTGCGAAGCGGACGGTTATTATTTAATGAGTCTTTATTGAATCAAGGGATTCTATTATTTGCAGGCGTCTTTATTGCGGCAGTAGTTCTTATTAATCAGGTGAAAAACCGGTGGAAGCTTCCGCTTTGGCAAAATGCGCTAACGTTCCTTAATGGGATGTTGGGCAATTTCATCTTTTTATTTGGTGCTTTTTATATCGCAGTCTATAAAGGGACGGCTTCACAGGGCGTGTATTTGTTTCTGCCTTATCTTTTAGGGATGATCAGTTCGATCCTCTTTGCTGGCAAAATACGCCGCTCGTTCAACAATCCGTTAAAGGTGCAACTGGCTGGATTAGCAGCTGGATTGTTGCTGTTGAGTGTCCGTGTTCTGTTTCCATTGGCAATTCTAGTATTGACTTTTTTCCAAAGTGGAACGAGCGGTTGGCTGAATCGATTATTTTATGACACAGAAAGCATCGAGCAACAGCAGCGGCTCACAGCAAAATACTCTACATCCAATAAGGGAAGTATCACGCATCAGTTTATCTTGATGCTCTTGCTGCTTTTAACATTACGAATCAAACAACTGCCTATAGAAGATATTTTTTTACTGAGTCATTTGCATGGTTCGGATATTCTTATGACTATGGATATCGTTAAATTCAGCTCAATCATCATTCTATTTATTGGAGTCTGGCTAGTCGGAAGGATGGGGAAACATGCGTTTGATCATTGACGGCGATGGTTCGCCAGTAAAAGATACCACGATCGAAGTGGCTGAAGAATATGCTTTGCCAGTGGTTATCGTAACAAGTATCGATCACTATTCAAAAAAAGAATACCCAGCTTTTGTGGAATTCATTTATGTTGACCGTGGAGCAGATTCAGCAGATTTTAAGATTGTTTCGGTCATCCAGCCAGAAGATATCTTGGTCACACAGGATTACGGTTTAGCTTCTTTGACGTTGGCTAAAGCGGCGCATGTCCTGCATCAATCTGGGATGGAATATACGCAAATGAATATAGATGCCTTATTGACACAGCGTTTTATCGGAAGTAAAATGCGGCAAGCGAAGCAGCGTACGAAAGGACCGAAGCCTTTTACGAATGAGGATCGGGAACAGTTTAAAGAGGTCCTAAAAAGCTTGATTCAACAGACTTTAATGTAATCTAAATGATAAGGTTTGTAACACTTGTAAAATTTCTTTTTGGGGATTTTGATTTTTGTGCTAAAATATGAGGGATCAGAAAGTAATGGAGGATACTCAGTTGAAAATTATTTTACTTTATGGTGGAAAAAGTCCAGAACATGATGTATCAATTTTGTCGGCCTTTTCAGTAATTTCTGCGGTTTATTTTGATTATTATCAAGTACAACTTGTTTATATTGATAAGACCGGTCAATGGGTCAAAGGCCCGTTGTTGACAGAAGCACCAGAAACAGATGAGACGTTGCGCTTAACTTGGGACCCAACAGGGCATGAAGTTGAAGGGTTTAATGGCAAGGTCATTGCGCCTGGTGATATCAAAGAAGAGGATGCGATCGTCTTTCCAGTCTTACACGGACCCAATGGAGAAGACGGAACGATCCAAGGATTTCTTGAAACATTGGATATGCCATATGTCGGTGCGGGTGTTATGACAAGTGCCTGTGCTATGGACAAAATTATGACCAAATACATCTTGCAAGCGGCAGGAATCCCACAGGTTCCTTATGTGCCTGTTTTGAAAAACCAGTGGAAAGAGAATCCAAAACAAATTTTTGATAAATGCGAAGGCATGTTGCTATATCCAATGTTTGTAAAACCTGCAAATATGGGTTCAAGCGTAGGAATCTCTCGTGCTGAAAATCGTGAAGAACTGCAAAATGCATTACAAGAAGCGTATCGTTATGATTCTCGTGCCTTAGTGGAACAGGGAATCGACGCGCGTGAAATTGAAGTAGCAGTTTTAGGAAATACCGATGTGCGGACGACGTTACCAGGAGAAATTGTCAAAGAAGAAGCTTTCTATGACTACAATGCCAAATACATTGACAACACAATACAAATGGCTATACCTGCGGAAGCGCCGGAAGAGGTTATGCAAAAAGCAAGAGATTATGCTAAATCTGCCTATACCATGTTTGGCGGTTCGGGACTTTCTCGGATTGATTTCTTCTTGACGAACAAGAATGAATTGTTCTTGAATGAATTGAACACGATGCCTGGTTTTACTGAATTTAGTATGTACCCATTATTGTGGGAAAATATGGGATTGAAATACGGTGATTTAATAGAAGAATTGATTCAATTAGGCCTGAAGCGTTACGAACAGCAAGCCGCATTTGAATAGTCCGGCCGCTGTTTATCACTACTAGCAGAACTTGAGATCTTCTTCTTAAAGAGGCGGTCTCAAGTTCATTTTATCGTTTGGCTTGCCGGGCTAACTTTTGACGAATTGCTCAAAATTTAGTACGTTGGCAACGCCTATAGTCAGAAACAACATTTGGGAGGAACACCATGAATTTTACAACGACAATCATCAGCAAGGCCGTTCAAGGTGAAGTATTGGCGGAAAATGAGGTGACCGTTACTGGTGTCGAATTCGATTCACGAAAAATTGAAGCCGGTGATTTGTTCGTCCCATTGCAGGGAACGAATGATGGCCATACGTTTGTAAACAAGGCGATCGAAAATGGCGCAACGGCTACGCTATGGAGTCAAGATCCCGCAACTGCCCCTGAAGGGATTGCAGTGATCTTGGTCAAAGACACACTGTCTGCTTTCCAAGCGTTAGCGAGTTACTATTTACTGGAGGAAAATCCAGATGTGATCGCGATTACTGGTTCGAATGGCAAAACAACGACAAAAGATATGACTGAATCGGTCCTGAGTCAAACGTTTCGGACGTATAAAACACAAGGGAACTACAACAATGATATTGGGTTGCCTTACACAATTTTACATATGCCAGAAGGAACAGAGAAACTGATTCTTGAAATGGGAATGGATCATGCGGGTGAAATCAGT
Source organism: Enterococcus sp. AZ048 (assembly GCF_051715125.1). Taxonomy (NCBI): domain Bacteria; kingdom Bacillati; phylum Bacillota; class Bacilli; order Lactobacillales; family Enterococcaceae; genus Enterococcus; species Enterococcus sp. AZ048. The sequence continues at coordinate 295,217 of NZ_JBIOTD010000001.1, forward strand.
GTGTTGTCTGAACTCGCTGAACCGGATGTTGCTGCGATCACCATTATTGGGGAAGCGCACATTGAAAACCTAGGGTCCCGTGAAAAAATCGCTGATGCGAAAATGGAAATCACGACAGGATTAGCCTCAGATGGATTATTGATCATTCCGGCTGCGGAACCTCTATTAGAGGAGCGTATACGCTCTTTGCCTCAAACAATTGAAACATTTGGCATCCAAGCAGGCGATCTTTCTGCTACGATCCTAAATGAAGACAAAGGGGCAACCGTATTTTCGGTAGATGACAAGGGCTATCAAATTCCTCTGCCAGGAAATTACAATGTGCAAAATGCGCTGATCGCTATGGCAATCGGCCGCTGGTTTGGCTTGTCCAATGATGAGATATTTCAAGGACTAGCCTATGTACAGGTCACGCAAAACCGAACGCAGTGGCTGAAGGCTAGTAATGGCGCCGATATTTTAAGTGACGTATACAATGCGAATCCAACGGCGATGGGTCTAGTACTAGATACATTTGCCAAACTTCCGACAGGAGGCCGCCGCTTGGCTGTGTTAGCGGATATGCTGGAATTGGGTTCCGATTCCTTTTCTCTTCACACCAGTATGGTGGAGCATTTGAATGATCGTGATTTTCATGAAGTATTTTTATATGGTAATGACATAAAGGGATTAAAGGTGGCTTTAGCAGATCGTTATCCAGCTTTGGCTGTTCATTACTTCAACAAAGAAGAAAAACAGCAAATGATGGACGCTGTCAAAAAGAGTTTGCAAGCACAAGACAGTGTGGTTCTAAAAGGCAGTAACGGGATGGGCTTGATCGAAGTTGTTGAAACTTTGCAGTCGTAGTGAAAACTTGCAGAAAACGAAATGATGTGCTAAAATGAGCCATTGCCGAGAAATGAAGTAATGATTGAATGAGTCATCCAATAAATTAAAGATTCGCTAGCGAATGTTTCGCTGGCTTACCAATTATTTTTGAGAAGCGGTTGGGGCATTTTTCAGTTGAACGATGTCGCAGCCCCTTTTTGTGAGAGATGATCCTTCCGCCTGACTTCGCGGAGCGGTTTTTCGGTAGTATCGCCAAGGTCGGCAACTAAAGGGACCGTTGCAGACCAAACGCAGATACCAAACCACACGCTCTAAATGATAAGGTCAACAGACAATAGGAGGATATCATTTGAAATTCAAAGAATTAAAATTAGCACCAGAACTATTACTAGCGGTTGAACGCGCAGGATTTGAAGAAGCAACACCGATCCAAGAACAAACTATTCCTTTAGCATTAGCCGGAAAAGACGTTATTGGTCAAGCACAAACGGGTACAGGTAAAACAGCCGCTTTTGGCTTGCCAATGCTAGATAAAATCGATACAACGAAAAATGGGTTACAAGGTCTGGTTATCTCACCAACTCGTGAGCTTGCCATTCAAACGCAAGAAGAACTGTATCGTCTAGGACGCGACAAAAAGATTCGTGTACAAGCAGTTTACGGTGGCGCAGATATTGGCCGTCAAATTCGTGGGTTGAAAGATCGTCCACATATCGTTGTAGGAACACCAGGACGGATGCTTGATCACATCAACCGTCACACATTGAAATTAGAAACTGTTGAAACATTGGTCTTGGATGAAGCAGACGAAATGTTGAACATGGGCTTCTTAGAAGATATCGAAAAAATCATCAGTAAGGTCCCTGCAGAACGCCAAACATTGTTGTTCTCAGCAACAATGCCTGATGCAATCAAAAAAATCGGCGTGAAATTCATGAAAGACCCTGAACACGTGAAAATCAAAGCCAAAGAAATGACGGCTGATTTGATCGATCAATATTATGTTCGGGCAAAAGATTATGAAAAATTCGATGTCATGACGCGCTTGTTTGATGTTCAAACACCAGACCTAGCGATCGTTTTCGGTCGTACAAAACGCCGTGTAGACGAATTGGCTCGTGGCTTAGAAGCCCGCGGCTATAAAGCTGAAGGTATCCATGGCGACTTGTCACAGCAAAAACGGATGAGCGTATTACGTTCATTCAAACGTGGCGATCTTGATATTTTAGTAGCGACAGACGTAGCAGCCCGCGGCTTGGATATTTCTGGCGTTACCCACGTATACAACTACGATATTCCACAAGATCCAGAAAGCTATGTTCACCGTATTGGTCGTACAGGCCGTGCTGGTAAAGGCGGAATGTCTGTCACATTCGTTACACCAAACGAAATGGGCTACTTGCATGTGATTGAAAACTTGACGAAAAAACGCATGAACCCAATGCGTCCGCCAACCGAAAAAGAAGCCTTCAAAGGCCAATTAGGTGCAGCGATGGAACAAGTTCAAAGTCAAATGGAAGAAAATTCCGACAGCCTTGAAAAATACAATGAGTCTGCTAAAGAATTATTAGCGGCGTATTCACCAGAAGAGCTTGTTGCTTTATTGTTGAAAACGACAGCAAAAGATCCTTCAGATGCTGTACCAGTAAAAATCACTCCAGAACGCCCATTGCCTTCAAATAAAAAAGGCGGCTTCAATCGTGGCGGAGGAAAACGCAGCGGTGGAAATAACCGTGGCGGCGGCCGTGGCAAAGATAATTACCGTAAAGACCGTGGCGGTGATCGCGACCGTAATAAAAATAAAAACTACGGTGGCAACAAGCAACGCAGCAACAACAACAACAAAAATACAAACCGCAGCAATGATAAAAAACGTGGTTTCGTGATTCGTACGAACTCGAACGACTAATTATCAGCGACTATCAAAGCCATCAATCTTTTTGATTGATGGTTTTTTCTTGTTATGACAGACTTTGAAAAGATTCTTTGAAAAAAATCGTAGCATTTAAAGAAGTCTTTGGTAAAATAAGAGTGTTACTTGAAAGGGGTGAGGATTGCATGATTAAAGGAATTGGAATTGATGCCACAGAGCTTGAGCGGGTCGCCAAAATTATAGAACGTCGGCCGCATTTTGTGGATCGGATATTAACTCCGGCAGAACAGACCCTTTTTGCTAGCCATTCTCCCCATCGTCAGGTAGAATTTTTAGCAGGACGGTATGCATGCAAAGAAGCATTTTCTAAAGCTTGGGGAACGGGTATTGGAAAAGTTAGTTTTCAAGAGTTAGAAATTTTGCGCGATGATCATGGTGCGCCGGCCTTTACAAAATCACCTCACAAGGGAAACGTGTTTGTCAGTTTGACGCACACAGAGGAGCTAGCAATTGCACAAGTAGTGCTAGAGGAATAGAAAGAAGGACACGTACTTTATGGTTGTAACGTATCATCGACCTACGAGAGCTATCATACATAGGAAAGCAATGAAAGAGAACATCAAAAATGAAGTCGAACGGTTACCAGAAGGTGTTGAATTGTTCGCTGTTGTTAAGGCAGACGGATATGGCCATGGTGCGGTAGCGACAGCGCATGTTGCTTTATCTGCGGGTGCGACTGGTTTTTGCGTAGCGACATTAGATGAGGCGGTTGAATTACGGGAGGCAGGAATCACTGAGCCGATTTTAGTATTAAGTGTCGTGTTTCCAAGTTATTTATCGTTAGTCATTGATTATGATCTATCTATCACAGTCGCAACAAAGGACTGGTTGATCGAAGCACAAAAAGTGTTGAACGATCTAGAAGAAACAACGACTGCTCCAATAAAAATTCATATCAAAGCGGATACTGGGATGGGACGAATTGGGTTCTTGACAGCAGACGAAGTCAAAGAAGCGGCTGCGTTTATCGAAGCGTCCCCCGATATGATTTGGGAGGGATTGTTTACGCATTTCGCTACGGCTGATGAGCAGGACACTTCTTATTGGCACAAACAAGCAGATCGTTTCAATGGAATTATTCAAGCTTTGGCTCAGTTGCCTCGTTATGTTCATTCCAGCAATAGTGCGACGGCTTTATGGCATGACAAAGAAATGCCTGGAAACATGATTCGTTATGGGATCGGGATGTATGGATTGAATCCATCTGGACATGAATTACCTGAGACCTATCCATTAATCCCAGCAATGGAACTGGTTTCTGAGCTGATCCAAGTTAAAGAGCTGCCAAGTGGTGAAGGTGTTGGTTACGGGAAAACATACGATACGCCTGAAAAGGAATGGATCGGAACGGTGCCAATCGGCTATGCGGATGGTTGGGTACGGAAGATGCAAGGTTTTTCATTATTAGTTGACGGCGAATTTTGTGAAATTATTGGGCGTGTTTGTATGGATCAATTAATGATTCGTCTGCCTCATGAATTCAAGGTTGGCACAAAAGTGACATTGATTGGTAGGAACAACGGGCAAGAAATCACGATGCAAGACGTTGCGGATCATTTAGGAACGATTCATTACGAAGTATGTTGTATTCTTTCAGAACGTGTACCGAGAATTTATCAAGAGTAAGTATGAATGAAACTATTACGAAACTTTGGGAGGAAAATTATGGTTAAGCGTGGTGATATCTATTTCGCAGATTTATCGCCAGTGATTGGTTCTGAACAAGGGGGGATCCGACCAGTGTTGGTGATCCAGAATAATTTAGGCAATCATTTTAGTCCAACGATCATCATTGCGGCGATCACGGCTAAAATGGCAAAGCCTAAATTACCGACACATATTGGGATCAAATCAAACGGTACGGGGATCGAACGAGACTCGGTCATTTTATTAGAGCAGATTCGAACCATCGATAAATCTCGCTTGAAGGAAAAGGTTTGCCACTTGGATCGCTGTTTGATGGCAGAAGTGGATGCGGCTTTGCGTATCAGCGTTGGCATCGAGACGATGTCAGCAGTTACTACGAACCTTACATAAAAGAGCCAAATGTTAGTGATTTGCGGATCTAATTATTCTGCTTGGACGGAACTTGTGTTTTCAATCAGTTTGTATAATTAGGGACGTGTGTATAGTGGTATTATTTTTTACATTCGCTAAATATCAAGGATGCAACGATTCGTTGCGTCCTTTTTTTGTCCACTCAATGAATTGTCTACCGCTCCTTTGTAGCTGCATAGAAATATTTCGTTGTATACTATCTATAGAAGAAACATTGAGATGGGTGGGGGAAATCATGGTTGAGATCGGATCACAGCTTAGATATTTTCGGCAAAAGGAGAAAATGAGTCAGAAACAACTTGCGAACCGTTTGCATGTCACACCACAAACAGTATCAAAATGGGAGTTGGACAAAAGCGCGCCAGATTATGATCAATTGATTGCTCTGAGTAAAATTTTCCGTAAAAGTACAGATGCATTGTTGGGACAAGCCAAACCTCGTTTTTTGGATTATTTAACAGATCCGCGGAGTGTCGTAAGAGGTTTTGGATTGGATGGCCTATCTCTTTTAGAAGGAGGAGAAGAGCGTGGAAAAGATCAGGATACTCAATAAGTTATTGCTAGTCACGTATAATTTGGGCGGTTTGTGTTTGATCCTTATTGGACACATGAGAGGAATTGGTGCTCCTACTGGCTATATCCCGGCATGGTTGAAACTCATAACGATCCTCGTCTTTTCTACGATGATTTTGGCGCATAGCATCCGTTTTATTTTAGAGAAAAAAGTACAAAAACAGTCTGACATGTATTAAGTGTCAGACTGTTTTTTAGTTATCCTTGTGCAAAGACGATTTGATTAACCGTATCACTTAAACAGGTCTGCAAGGTAATGCGTTCCCCGCCGCCGGCTGAAGTAATATGGCCCCAATGATCCTGACCCGAATGAATATCTCGTCCGCTGTCGTCTACTTGGACTACGCCAGTTACGACATAGGATGCCGCGTTGCCCGCTTGATCAGTAACGGTGATGGATTGTCCTGCGCTGAGGGATAGGATCGCTGAAAAGACGCCTGGGTTATGTCCGATGAAATGAGTGTTTTGATTGTCACTGCCGGATTGTATTGGACTGCCGCCCCAAGTTGCTGCGGTACCGCCGCCATCAATAATTCCTTGCCCACTCCCCTGACCGGCATTTTGGTAAGGAAGAGAATAGCCTAAAAATGAAATTTGATTTGCGGGCATTGCGGGTGTCTCTGGTACCGTGGATTCAGTTGTCTTTGCTTCATGTGGCGTTTCTTGAGGTGGAACCGACGGCTGTGTATGGGATTGCTCTGGTTGAGGAGGTGCTTCTTGTGTTCTCTCACTGTCTTTTTGCTGCGTTTCAGTTGGTGTTGTTGTTTCTACTGGCGCTTGATATGAAGGCTCTGGAGCACTTGGTTTTGCAATGGACGATTCGTTTACTTGATTTGCCGCCGCTTTATTTTCGGTAGTTGCCTCTTCAACAATGATCGAAACTTTCCGCTCATCGTAATCTTGCTTATTTTTAGCACTCAGGGTCAACTCATAGTGTCCTGGCTTGCTTGCATCGATCGTATTAAAGGTCATTTTTATTGGACGGAGGTTTTCGTTAACCGCTTTGTAGTATTGGTAAGGGTGAAAGGAATCGGTTGGTACGATCGTAATGGTATCATCACCATGGATTTTTACTTGATTTTCCTGTGCCGTTTTGTCTTTAGGGGTCGCTTTCGCTTCAGCGACAGAAGAAAAATGGAAGGGACCAGCCAGTAATAAGAGACATACAATAACAACGGAAATAATGAATTGTTTTCTTCTGAAGATTTTCAAGAAAAACACTCCTTTTTCTTATTTGCCTAGATAATAAAGCAGGGCAAAAAAAGAAAAAATAAAAATAACATATTTATTAATATTGGTTGTTATTTGTGAATTTTAGTTAAATAAATACCGATATTTTTCCGTTTTCGTAGAGTTATTTTATGATATAATGACCAAGTAATGTTATAATCCAAAAAATGAAAAAATATTATCGTTTTTGAAGAATAATGACGATCGGCTTAGGAGGGGACTTTTGTGCGAAGATTACTTAAAAACACAACACAGCGGCGTCTAGCCATCATCGGTGTTTTAAGAGATTTAATAGGGTGGCAGAATCCAGAAATGATTGCAGATCTATTAGATTGTTCCGTAAAAACAATCTTATCAGATGTTGATGCAATCAATGATCATTGGGGAGAACATGTTGGCGTTGAGTATTCCCGTACGAATGGCTTAAGATTAAATGATGCTCTTCATAATAAGACGCGTCAGTTAGCGCGAGATTTGATGGATGAATCGGAAGCATTTACTTTTTTGGAAAGAATCTTCTTCCAGCCAAATGAGGATATGGATTACTGGATCAATGAATTATTTGTCAGTGAAGCGACCTTTTATCGAATGATCAAACAACTTGATAAAGTGTTGAAAGAAAAAGGACTTGTTCTTGAACGTAGACCATTTCGAATCACTGCGAAAAATGAAGGATGGGTACGTGTATTTTATGTGCAATTGTTTTTAGAGAAGTATGGTGTCAATGAGTGGCCCTTTAATTTGGAACGCGAGAAGATCATTGATTTTATCAGAGTTGCGACGCACTCATTCGATATGGATTACAACGATCGCGAAGTATTGGAGAGCAGTTACCTATTGGCAGTGATCATCGTGAGAGCTTCGCAGGGATTCGCTTTGACAGAACACGAAAAATTGGAGCTGGAACCGCCTATGATCACTGCGCTCTTGTCCCTACGGCCTATAGCAGATGAAACGGTGGAAGGTTCAGAATACATCGTGATAAAGGATTGGCATTATGAGGTCGCGAACAGTTTATTTTGTGCGTGTTTCATTAGCCGTTTTGATCCTAGTTGCGCGCTGACATTAAAATATTTAGAACTTTTTTTAGATGAGTTGTCAAAGTTTTATGGGTTGACGCTATCTGGCAAACGAAGGAAAAGCATGCTGCAAAAGCTTCTGCAAATTCAAGCAGCGTATCAAGTGTGTCCCTATCCGCGTTCAATCTTATTTGATTCAGCCGCTTACTTTTCTCGGAATGCGAAGGTACAGTACCCGCATTTTACTAAATGTATTCAACAGTTGCTTTTGAAAATGGAACGAACGACAGGCGATCCATGGTTCAGCCAATTTTATTTTTCAGTCTTAACGGTTCTCTTTAAAGAATGGAAGGGACTGGCGCATTCTCTGGATGTTCATTCATCGAAGGTCAAGATTTTCGTAGTAAGTGATTCTGGAGAGAGTCATGCGAATATGATTGCAGAACTGATCCGAAGCCGCTTTTATTATCGAGTCGTCATTGAGACGCATAAAGGTTCGGCATTGGATTTCCAGCACGACGAGAGTTTCAAAGCGTACGATCTTGTCATTGCAAACTATCCAATCAAAAATTATTCTTACAGAAACCTAAAAATTGTTGACGACTTTTTAACAGAAAGTGACCTATCCTCTATCGGAACATTTGTAAAAGAAATTCGTTAAAAAATAGTAGATCTGGCACGGGCAGAGGCGCGTTATTTTGACGAACAACGAACGTGGCAGGTGAGTGATCGTAACGAGAGATGACCATTTAGCAGGCAGAAAGAATCTTCCTAAAAGCGGGAGGGTTCTTTTTTATGAGAAAAGAGATGATTTATTAGAATTTTTGAGCAAAACTCTCTATACTATAGTAAGCAATTGTTAATGAAAGGACGTGAGTACGTGTTAAAAAAATTACTGGCAAATGTCGGTGAATATAAAAAGCAAAGTTTGCAAACGCCTCTATTTACAATGGGGGAAGTATTGATGGACGTGATCATGCCCTTGATCATGGCGGGATTGATCGATAATGGAATCGAAAAAAGTGATTCGAATACGATCCTGCGCTATGGCGGTTTGCTTTTTTTGTGCGCGCTAGTTGCCTTAGCAATGGGAACTTTGGGCGGGCGAACAGCGGCGATTGCTTCAGCTGGTTTTGCGAAAAATCTGCGCCATAATTTATTCGAACGCATTCAGAGTTTTTCTTTTTCAAACATTGATCGTTTTTCAAGTTCGAGTTTGATCACTCGTTTGACGACGGATGTGACCAATGTACAAAATGCGTATCAAATGGTGATCCGAATCTTGGTTCGTTCGCCCCTGATTTTAATTTTTTCGTTGGTGATGACGTTCCATATCAACCGAGAACTGTCCATGATTTATTTGGTGATTGTGCCGATCATGATCGTGGGGCTGGGCTTGATCATTCGTTTTGCCCATCCATTATTTGAAAAGGTTTTTCGGACATACGACCGTTTGAACAATGTCGTGCAAGAAAATCTTCAAGGGATTCGGGTCGTGAAGTCCTACGTCAGGGAAGAGCATGAAGAAGAAAAGTTCAGCCAAGTATCAAAGAAGGTCTATGATAATTTCACGAAAGCGCAACGGATCGTGGCATTTAATATGCCGCTTTTACAGATCGCAGTGTATACCTGTATGCTGCTGTTGTCTTGGTTGGGTGCTGAATTGATCGTAGACAAAGGGAATTTAACGACGGGTGAATTGGTCAGCATGTTCAACTACACAATGCAGATCTTAATGAGTTTAATGATGATGTCTATGACATTTGTGCAATTGATGATTGCTCGTACCTCTGCTGAGCGAATCACAGAAGTCTTGAGTGAAGAAAGTGATTTGAAAAATGGGGACCAGCCGTTAACTGAAGTACCGGATGGTTCGGTGGAATTTAACGACGTTTGTTTTAGCTACAAAGATGATATGAATAAATTAGTGCTGGAGAACATTGATTTGACCATTGCTTCTGGTGAAGTGATTGGGATCGTCGGGGGAACCGGCAGTTCGAAATCTAGTTTGGTTCAGTTGATTCCTCGACTGTATGATGTCACCCACGGGGAAATCAAGGTCGGCGGGCATGATGTACGCAGTTATGATTTGGAGACACTTCGAGATCAAGTCGGAATGGTTCTGCAAAACAATGTTCTGTTCAGCGGGACGATCACCGATAATCTGCGTTGGGGAGATGCGCGCGCCACTGAAGAAGAAGTCGTTCGTGCTGCGACGATCGCTCAAGCAGATTCATTCATCCAAGAGTTTCCAAATAAGTATGACACGATGATCTCAGAAGGCGGGAACAATGTTTCCGGCGGGCAAAAGCAACGCTTGACGATCGCGCGAGCATTGCTGAAAAAACCGAAAATTCTGATTTTGGATGATTCAACGAGTGCGGTGGATACAAAAACAGACCGTGCGATTCGTGAAGGCTTAGCCAAGGAAATTCCTGGGACGACAACTTTCATCATTTCTCAGCGAATCAGTTCGATCCAAGATACCGACCGCATCGTTGTTCTCGATGATGGGAAGATCAACGGTATCGGCACACACGAAGAATTGATGGAAAGCAATGTGATCTATCAGGAAGTCTTCAATTCGCAACAGAAAGGGTTTGGTGATCATGATGAATAAACGACCAGCACCCAAATCCGGTTCTGTAAAAACCATCAAACGTCTGCTGAAAATCATGGCAAAGGAACATAAAACACAGTTAGTGATCGTCTTTTTTATGATCTTGCTGAGTGCCTTTGCCAATGTTCGCGGCTCGTTGTTCCTGCAAGTCGTGATCGATGATTATATCACGCCGCTAGTTGGTCAGAACAATCCAGATTTCAGCGGGTTGTTAAAAGCAATTTCAACGATGGCATTGATTTATGTCGTGGGGATCATAGGAACACTCTCGTATAATCTGATTATGGTAAAGGTATCAGAAGGAACTCAGAAAAAAATTCGTGATCAGATGTTTGAGCATTTAGAAACGCTGCCCCTCAAATATTTTGATTCAAATGCTGATGGCGATATCATGAGTCATTTTACCAATGATACGGACACCTTACGACAGATGATCTCACAAAGTATCCCGAATTTGATGATGGCGCTCGTGACCTTCATCTCGGTCTTTATCGCTATGTTCTCATTAAGTATTCCTTTGACGTGTTTTGTAATTGTTTCTGTTTCTTTGATGTTTGTGATGTTGCGCTTCATTACCAACCGCAGCGGACGTTATTTCGGGGAACAGCAACGTTCGCTTGGGCGAGTCAACGGCTACATTGAAGAGATGATGCACGGACAAAAAGTAGTAAAAGTCTTCAATCATGAAGAAAAAGCGATGGAAGAATTTGATGTGATCAATGACCAGTTGCAGGAAAGTGCAGCTAAGGCCAACGCGACGGCGAATACTTTGATGCCGATCATGATGAACCTTTTGAACATTCAATATGTATTAGTTGCGATCATCGGCGGGCTGTTTGCGGTTTATGGTGTTTCTGCATTGACAGTCGGAATGATTGCTTCTTTCTTACAATTAAGCCGCTCGCTAAATGGCCCGATCAGTCAAATTTCGCAACAAATTAATTTCGTTATTATGGCATTAGCGGGTGCAGATCGAATCTTCCAATTGCTAGATGAAAAACCAGAAGTGGATGACGGGTACGTTACATTGGTAAATGTCAAAGAAGTGGATGGAGAATTCGTCGAAACTGCGGAACGAACAGGAATCTGGGCATGGAAACATCCTCATGAGGATGGAACGATTTCTTATGTTCGTTTGACAGGAGATGTCCGCTTTGAGGATGTTAACTTTGGCTATACAGATAATCATTTAGTTTTGCATGACATTAATCTTTACGCTGATCCAGGGCAGAAGGTGGCCTTTGTAGGCGCGACAGGTGCAGGTAAAACGACGATTACAAATCTGATCAATCGTTTTTATGATATTCAAGAAGGAAAAATCCGCTACGATGGTGTGAATGTGAAGAAAATCAAAAAGAATTCTTTACGCGCTTCGTTAGGGATCGTACTCCAAGACACGCACCTATTCACAGGGACCGTGAAAGAGAATATTCGTTATGGAAATCTGAGAGCAACGGATGAAGAGGTCTATCAAGCAGCAAGACTGTCCAATGCTGATACATTTATTCAGCATTTACCAGAGAAATATGAAACGGTCATCACTGGTGATGGCGAAGGATTGTCACAGGGACAACGGCAGTTGCTAGCCATTGCCCGTGCAGCCATCGCTGACCCGCCAGTAATGATCATGGACGAAGCGACGTCAAGTATCGATACTCGAACAGAAAGCATCGTGCAATCAGGCATGGATCGTTTAATGGAAGGCCGCACAGTATTCGTGATTGCCCATCGCTTGTCGACGATCCAAAATTCGGATGTCATCATGGTGATGGATCATGGACGAATCATTGAACGAGGAGACCATAACAGTCTACTGGCAGAAGGCGGCATGTATTACCAATTGTACACAGGAAAAGTGGAACTAGATTAGTGACTTTTTTCGGAAGTGTGACTTGCATTTGCAAGTCGCGCTTTTTTTTATCGAAAAAAATATCTCTTTTAAATGGATATGATTGGTACAAATCGGTGTATACCGCTAAAATGGAAAGAGAGATTTTTTAGAGAGGGTGTATATAATGAAGCGTTTTGCGATAAAAGACTACGGGGTAGCGAAGGATGTAATGATCACGATCGAAGCAGAGCCCCGAACCGTCGATGCGACCCATGTTCGTGTAGAAATACAAGCATTTGCGATCAACCCTTATGATATCGCGCTTCGGCAAGGTGCGATGCGTGCGTTTCAAACCGTGAAATTTCCTTACGTTTTAGGAAATGATGGGGCAGGCATCGTGACAGAAGTGGGCGACGCGGTCACGCATGTAACTGTGGGTGACGAAGTGATCGTTCATGCAGTCAGTGGTACTTACGGGGAAGAAATTGTCGTTCCTGGTAAAAAAGTAGTGAAGAAGCCCGCATCAATGACTTGGGAAGCTGCGGCTGGTGCAGTGACACCTTGGCTGACAACGTATAATCTGACTACTCATTTATTGAAGGATCGGATTGGCGAGACAGTAATGGTTCAAGGTGCCTCTGGTGCAGTAGGCTCATTGCTGGTTCAATTCTTAAAACATCAAGGAAAGAGGGTCTTAACTTCTGCCTCTAAACAAAATGAAGCACTTGTACGTCAGCTAGGTGCGGATCAATTCGCTGCTTACGATGAAGTGGATGCAGGAGAGGTATTTGCTGACATGGCAGATACAGTAATTGATGCCACTAAAGGTGGACGTGCCAGTGAGGCAGGAATGAAAATCATGAAGGCTGGAGGAAACTTCGTAGGGCTGAACGAGTTGCCAAAAGAGCAGAAGAAAGCTGGAAACTATGTTGCTTTCGGTCCATCCAAAGACTATTCAGATGCCGAAGCGTTAACTGCATTGACAGAACTTTCAGATGAAATTCATGTGCCGATTGCGGAGGTACGTCAATTCGATTTAGCCAATGTGATCGCAGCGCATGAAACCGTTGAGGGGCATCCCGCAGCAGGAAAAATCATTATTAAAAGGATGGAATGATATGGATCAACAAAAATGGCTGTTAGTAACAGCAAATTTTGAGGGAACGGAAGACTTAGCCGATGGTTATTATCGGTTGCGCACAGTAGAGGGCGGGGAGTATCAGCTGGCGTATTTAACGGCTGGACCTTGTGGTGACAAGCTGCCTCATCCGCAGGTGACCTTGCGCCAAGAAGGAAATCAAGTCCAACCAGTCCGTCTACGAGATTTAGAAACAAACCCAATCTTAAATTTATCCAAAGAAACGGGCGACGGCGAGAAGATCGAAGAGCTGACAGATCAGCTTTTAGACCGTTTCATAAAGATTAAAAACCTTAGTCTTTAAGCATTTCTTTAGTATTTCGCTGTTGAAAAGGGATACAATTATGACAAATCGTTAGGAATGTCAAAAAAGGTGATTTCAGGCACTCACTAGAATTGAAATTAGCCGAAATTCCATGCTACATTAGTTCAGCGAGAAAAAATAGTAGGTGAAATCAATGAAAGTTATTCAATCTCTTAAACATACGTGGCGTCTTTTTTTATTAGACTGGCGTCGAATTTTTAAAAACCCGATCGCTGTTTTGTTAATGGCAGCATTAATCATCATTCCATCATTGTATGCCTGGTTTAATATCAAGGCACTTTGGGACCCGTATTCCAATACTGGGGAGCTTCCAATCGCCGTATACAGTGCGGATGCTGGAGCAAAATTCCAAGACAAGGATGTAGAAATCGGGAATGAAGTCATCAAAAATCTTCATGAGAACAAGCAACTTGGTTGGCGTTTTGTCGATTCAAAAAAAGAAGTGGTGGACGGTGTCCGGTCTGGCAAGTATTACGCGGGGATCTATTTACCAAAAGAATTTTCCAAAGATCTGCTGAGTTTTACTACCGGAGATATACAAAAGCCGAAGATCGAATATTATTTGAACCAAAAAATCAATGCGATCGCACCGAAAATTACCGACAAGGGAGCTGGCTCGATCCAGCAAGAAATCAGTCAAGAATTTATCAAAACGGCTAGTTCAACATTGTTAAAGGTCTTTAATGAGATTGGCTACAACATTGATGAAAATTTAGTCAGCATTAATAAAGTAAAAAATCTGATTTTGACAACCAATGATAATTTGGGCGAAATCGATAAATACACACAAGAAGTAGTTGAAGTTCAAGGGAAATTACCGGAATTAAAGGACAAGCTGGCAAAAGCCAATGAATTGCAGGCATACTTGCCGCAAGTTGACGAAATGGGCCAAAAATTGATCGCATTGAATCAAAAAATGCCTGAGATCAAACAACAGGCAAGTGTGATTTTAACCTTGCAGCAAAAAATACCAGAGATTCAACAGGCGGGAAATCAATTGGCGCAAGTGGATAGTGACTTTGCCCAAATCGAAAAAACGCTGAATGACGGCATCAACGAAGCCAAGCAAGGGTTAACGATCATCCAGCAAGTTCAAACGATTCTTCCAGACATTCAAAAACTAGGCAATCAAGCGAACGATTTAGCCTCAACGACAAAAGACGGTGCTGAAAAATTGAAGACAGCTGTTCCAAGTATCTCAAGCAGTGTTCAAGTGACGCTGGAGTCGATTGGGGAAGTTGCTAAAACGACAGATTCCCTAGCTGCTTCGATCCAAACTGCATTGGAAGATAATCAGTTGAATCAAGAAGAAAAAGATAATTTAGGCAAACTGATTAATAGCCTCATTCAAGGAAATAAAGATCAGCAGACAGCAATTGATTCAGTTGCAAATTTAATTCAAAATATGAAAGACTTAGCAGATAAAAATGGTGACACAGATGCGAGTCAAAAACTTGCAAACATTTTAACCTTGCTAACAAACGCTAAACAAGCTCTAGATAATTTGAACGGTCGTTTGGGAGACTTAAACAATGCCATTCAAAGTGGAAATATTGAACAAGCAAAAAATTTCTTACAGCAAGTTCAGGATGCAGCGAATAATGTCGCTTCCGCAGTCGGCAGTATCAACCCAGAACAAGTCGGACAGACGGTCAGCACGATCCTTGATAAATTGATAGCGACGATTACTACTGCGCAAGGCGTTTTGAATCAAGCACAGCAAATCGATTTTGCTTCTCTGCTGAACTCTACTGAAGGAACTGTCAGCAATGCCATTACCTTCTTAGAGAAATATCAAAAACAATTGCCAGCAATTGGTCAAGAAGTACATGATGCAAACGTACTATTAAATGGTCATATGAACGATATCGTTAATGGTATCAATACCGGCGTAGATCTTTACAACAATGAATTGCCCGTTGTCGAACAGAAATTAGGGTTGGCTGCGGACTTTATGCAAAATGATTGGCCGGGTGTGAAAAGCGATCTAACAGGCGGATTAAAAGTAGCGAATGATAAAATGCCTGAGGTAGAAAGTGCTCTGAACCTTGCGACAGATTTGATCAAAAATGATTACCCATCCTTGCGTGCAGGAATTCAAAAAGCTGCCAATGCAATCCAACAAGGGGATCAAACGATCGACTTTGGTCAAGTCTTGAAATTGTTGAAGCTGGACGCGCAAAAAGAGAGTGATTTCTTTACGACACCGGTAGATCTGCAAACCAATACAATGTATCCAATCGAGAATAACGGTTCTGCCAGTACCCCATTCTATACCGCTTTGTGTTTATGGGTGGGCGCAGTATTATTCTCAAGTGTTACGACCACAGAATTTTTCTTAGACAAAAAGGACCGCGGCAAATACACGAAACGTGAACAATTTGGTGCTCGTATGCTGACTTATTTAGTCGTAAGCATTGGGCAAGCGTTGATTGTAACGCTAGGAAATATGTTCTTATTAGGTGTTTATGTCAAGAACCCCGTGTACAGTGTGCTTTTTGCGGTGCTAGTGGCTTTAGCCTTCATGATGATCGTCTATACACTCGTCGGATTGTTCGGCACAGTCGGTAAGGGGATCGCGATTATTATCCTGGTCCTCTCCATTTCCGGAGGCGGGGGGAATTACCCGATTCAAGTATCAGGGAAGTTCTTCCAGGCAGTCAATCCGTGGTTGCCGTTCACTCACGCGGTCAACTTGTTACGCGAGAGTGCGGGCGGGATCTATTGGCCAAATGCGACAGGAGATATTCTTATTATGATCGGATTATTCGTAGTGTTCGGTATTTTAGGAACATGGGCATATCCAGTGCTGCAACCGCATTTGACGAAGCTGACGAAAGTCGCTCATGAAAGTAAAATCTTCCATTAAAAATGAACAGGTGAGACAACAGCGTATTACTGTTGTTTTGCCTGTTTTCGTGTTTTACTAAGGGTACGAAAAGTCGTTGAAAAAAGTCATTGACATTTGGTTGGAGTGCGAGTAATATTTCGCTTGTTTGCATTTTTTTTAAGGGCGTTTATAGCGAATAAAAGAAGATCTTTTTCCATTTTTTTCGATTGGGAAATCGGTGCATGCAAAAGACAATAATATCTTGAAAAAATACATTAATAGGAACAAGGAGTGAGTCTAGTGGATTATCTTAAGCGCTTGCTGGTTGGTCGGCCACTGAAGTCTTCTGAAAATGATGATCAAAATTTATCTCGTTTTGCGGCTTTGGCGATGCTCTCATCAGATGCGTTATCCTCTGTTGCGTACGGGACAGAACAGATTGTAGTCGTTTTGGTTACCCTTTCTGCAGCGGCGATTTGGTATTCATTGCCAATCGCATTTGTGGTACTGATTTTATTAGCATCATTGATTTTATCTTATCGTCAAATTATTCATGCTTATCCTCATGGAGGCGGCGCCTATGTCGTCAGTAGTGAGAATTTAGGGAAGAATGCCGGCTTGATCGCTGGAGGCTCGCTTCTGGTCGATTATATGCTGACAGTTGCTGTATCCGTATCAGCGGGTGCTGAGGCGATTGCTTCGGCAATTCCAGCGTTGTATCATCATCGCGTCTTGATTTCTGTCATTATAGTTTTATTATTGATGCTGATGAACTTACGTGGCCTGCGTGAAAGTGCCGGCCTGTTGATGACGCCGGTGTACAGCTTCATCGCGGTTATTACAATTCTGATTATTGTAGGATTATTCAAAATTGTTACAGGGGCTGCACCTCTTCACTCGACTGCTCAGGTTGGAGCTGTCGTACCGGGGATCTCAATGGCCCTCTTGTTAAGAGCCTTTTCTTCTGGTTCTTCTTCGTTGACTGGTGTTGAAGCGATCAGCAATGCGGTGCCGTTCTTTAAAAAACCACGTGCGAAAAATGCGGCTGGTACATTAGCTATGATGGGACTAATTTTGGGGTTCTTCTTCACTGGGATCACGTTTTTGAACTATTGGTTCGGGATCGTACCAACGGCTGAAGTAACCGTCTTATCACAAGTCGGTGAAGCTGTCTTTGGTAAAGGGATCATGTATTATGTGCTGCAATTTGTGACAGCCCTGATTTTAGCTGTGGCAGCCAATACAGGCTTCTCAGCCTTTCCTGTCTTGGCGTACAACTTAGCGAAGGACAAGTTCCTGCCGCACCGTTACCAGGACCGAGGCGACCGTTTAGGGTACTCTAACGGGATCATTACCTTGGCTCTAGGGTCTATTGTGCTATTGTTGATTTTCCAAGGGTCAACAGAGCGCTTGATTCCATTGTATTCAGTAGGTGTGTTTATTCCATTCACGCTTTCTCAAACAGGGATGGTCTTGAAATGGCATAAAGAAGGGCACCATTGGATCAGAAAATCAATCGCCAACATTATTGGTGCTTGTATCTCCTTTGCGATCGTAGTGATTTTGTTTGTGTACCGTTTACCTGATATTTGGCCCTTCTTTATCATTATGCCAATTCTGATATTTGGTTTTTATAAAATCCATGGACATTATAAAAACGTCGCTGAACAGTTGCGGCTGGCAGACGATGTCGAACTGCATGAATACGACGGCAATACCGTTATTGTGTTAGTCGGAAATGTCACGCAGGTAAATATCGGCGCCATCAACTACGCACGTTCCATTGGGGATTATGTCATTGCGATGCATGTTTCTCTCGAGGAAAATGAGGAGAAGGAAAAAGAGATTCGCCGAGAATTCCGCGAAAAATTCCCAGATGTTCGTTTTTCAGTTGTTCGTTCACCTTACCGTTCGATCGTTAATCCGGTCAGCCGTTACGTCGATCGCGTATGTAAAAATGCAAAACAACATAATTATACAACAACTGTCTTAATTCCAGAATTTGTTCCGAATCGAACATGGAAACGTTCCTTGCATAATCAAACGGCGTTGCGTTTACGCTTCCGTTTATCTTATCGAGATGACATTATCATCAGTACGTACAATTATCATTTGAAGAAATAAATACAAAAAGTGCATCGGTAAATCGATGCACTTTTTTGTGTTCAGAAAAAGACGTTGCGGCACATATAAATAAAAAATCAAAGAATATAAAAATAAAACGGATTCATTTATTTTTTTGAGTAAAAATGGTTGATTTTGATTCCAAATAGAGTTAATATCAAACAGCATTAATTACTAACACTATTAGGTATTAATGGATAAGAAATGAATTGAGAGAAGGAGGAGTCTTATGTCATTCGCGGAAGAAGCGGAGCGTGAACTGATGCAGTTGATGGTCAAGAATCGTCATGGTGCATTCAGCAAAATCGAAAAGAGCAGCAAAGGCGCGAATATCGTTATTAAAGTGCTTGATCGATTAGGCGAACCCACTAATCCCAAACATTTGGCGGATACATTGAATTTGTCCACCGCACGCATTGCAGCCGTACTAGGTAACCTTGAAAAGCGTGGCTTGATCAGTCGGACGATGGATCCTGATGACCGTCGCCGAATCAATGTCAGTTTGACGGAAAGCGGAAAAGAAGTAGCAAAAGCGGAAAAGCAAGAGATGCGGAATAAAATCATTCAAGTATTTGAGCTGATGGGTGAAGAAGATACCAAGAAGTATCTTGAATTGACGGCTAAGTTCGTTGACTACTCTAAAAAATTATCTGCGGAAGGGGAAAGTGATCAATAGTGAAAATTTTTAAATACCTTATCAAATACTGGTATGCAATCATCGCAGTGTTATTACTTTTAATCGTACAAGCGTCCAGTGATTTGAGCTTACCGAGTTTAACGTCAGATATCGTCGACGTCGGTATCCAACAAGGAGGACTAGAACAATCAACGCCTGACAAAATTAGAAAGTCTACGCTTCAAGGAATTGAAATTTTCATGACCGAAAAAGAGAAGCAGACGATCCAAGACAATTATAAAGAAGCAACTCAAACCGTTGACGGTAAAAAAGTCGACATTTACAAATTAGATCTTCAAAAAGGTATGACGAAAGAAAAACTAGCAGATATCTTCAATCTGCCAATGATGATGATCGCTTCGACTCAATCGAAAGATGTCGATAATGCGAAAGAAGCGAAGGGCGTCATGGAAGACTACCAAGCAATTGCGAAAGACGCCGCACAAGCACAAGCGCTTGGAAAAGAAGCCAAAACATTAGGTGAACAAGCCCAAGCAGCTGGTCAAGCAGCAGCCACAGCCACAGACGGAGCAACGGCTGCAGCAAAAGGCGCCGAAGCACAAAGCTTAGCGGAACAGGCACAAGCCAAAGGTGCGGAGGCACAGAAACTTGGAGATGCGATCAAAGCTAAAAATGAGGCATTACCAGCAAAGGTTGACTCTGCTCGAAAAGCGACAAAAGAAAGTTTAGGCGATTTAGGCGCAGATTCGTTGAAGACTGTCGGGATTCAGATGACATTGGCAGAATACAAAGCGCTGGATGTCAATACGAAGACGATCCAAAATGATTATATGATTAAGACAGGAGCTAAGATGGTCGGTTTAACCTTGGTCTCTGCGGTAGCAGCGATCATCGTTGGACTGATTGCGTCATTGGTAGCCGCGACTGTCGGTAAAAATTTACGTGTCGGACAATATGAACGGACGTTGTCTTTTTCAAACAACGAAATGGATAAATTTTCTCCTGCATCATTGATTACTCGTAATACGAATGACATTCAACAGATTCAAATGGGGATCGTCATGATCATGCGGATGGTTCTGTATGCGCCAATTCTCGGAATCGGCGGGATCTATCGAGTTTACAAGACGGGAACGGGTATGGGCTGGATCGTTGGTGTAGCAGTAGGGGCTGTTTTAGTCCTAGTATTAACACTGCTGTTAACAACGATGCCGAAATTTAAAGCTCTGCAAAACTTAGTTGACCGTGTTAACTTGGTTTCTCGTGAAATCATCACAGGTCTCCCTGTTATTCGCGCCTTCTCTCGTGAAAAATTCGAAGAAGACCGTTTTGATGTAGCGAATACGAATTTAATGAACACACAAATGTTCGTAAACCGGGCGATGTCCTTGATGATGCCAATCATGATGCTATTGATGAATGGTATTTCTGTACTGATCGTTTGGGTCGGCGGACACAATATGGATAATGGTCAACTGCAAGTCGGAGATATGATGGCCTTTATCACGTATACGATGCAGATCGTTATGGCCTTTATGATGCTGTCGATGGTATCGATCATCTTGCCTCGTTCTAATGTAGCAGCAGGACGTGTCGACGAAGTATTGAACACGGAACCTACCATCAAAGACCCTGAACATCCTGAAGACGACCATGACTTCAAAGGAGAAGTGAAATTTGAAGGGGTTGAATTCCGCTATGGTGATGCGGATGCGGATGTGTTGCATCATATCAACTTTATCGCTAAACCTGGACAAACGACGGCCTTGATTGGTTCGACGGGATCTGGTAAATCGACCATCGTCAATTTGATCCCGCGTCTATTTGATGTAACAGGTGGGCGCATCACTATTGATGGCGTCGATGTTCGCCAGATGAGTTTGCACAAGCTGCATGAGATCATGGGATTCGTTCCGCAAAAAGGGGTACTTTTCTCAGGCGATATCGCATCAAATATCAAGTTTGGTGATGCTACTATTTCAGACGAACAAATGAAAAAGGCAGCTGAGATTGCACAGGCGGATGAATTTATCTATGCAAATGACAAAGGCTTTGACCGTGAGATTTCTCAAGGCGGAACAAACGTATCCGGTGGTCAGAAGCAACGGTTATCTATTGCACGTGCCATTGCTAAAAATCCTAAGATCTTGATTTTCGATGATTCATTCTCAGCACTTGATAATAAAACAGACGTTGCTTTGCGAAAAGCATTGGCTGAAAACATTAAAGGTGTCACTCAAATCATTGTGGCGCAAAAAATATCAACGATCCTTCATGCAGACAACATCATTGTTTTAGATGAAGGACGTGTCGTTGCACAGGGACGTCACGAAGAATTGATGGAATCATCAAAAGTGTATCAAGAAATTGCACAGTCTCAATTAAGCAATGCTGAATTGGGCATAGAAGAAGCAGATTAGGAGGAGCGAAAAGAATGGCAGAACAAAAACAAAATCGCCCTCGTGGTGGCGGACATGGACCTGTGGGCGCACCAGTAGAAAAAGCCAAAGATTTCAAAGGAACCATTAAGAAATTAGTCTCTTATCTGGGTGCTTACAAAATCGGTGTGTTCTTTGTAATGATTTTCGCGATTGCCTCAACGATATTTAATATTTGGGGCCCGAAAATCTTATCAAAGGCGATTACTGAATTATTCAATGGATTAATCAAAAAATATCAAGGAACGGGCGATATCAATTTTGATAAAATCGGCGGTATCCTATTATTCATGCTAGGTCTCTACGTGGCAGCTTCTGTATTTGGGATCATCCAAGGATGGATCATGTCAACGATCTCGCAAAAGATCACGTACCGGATGCGAAAAGAAATCTCTGAAAAAATCAATCGGATGCCGATGAATTATTTCGAGAGCCGTACAACGGGTGAAGTGTTGTCTCGCATCACAAACGACGTGGATACGCTCGGACAATCCTTGAACCAAAGTTTGACACAACTGATCACTTCAACCTTCACGATCATTGGGGTTATCGTCATGATGCTTTCGATTTCAGTGAAGATGACGGGTGTGGCGATCTTGATCGTACCAATCTCACTGATTTTGATCATGATCGTTGTAAAAAATTCGCAAAAATACTTCAAGACACAACAAGAATACCTTGGTGTGATTAACGGAAAAGTGGAAGAAACCATTGGCGGCTACACCATCGTTCGTTTATTCAATGACGAAGAAAACTCGTTGACTGAATTTAAGGAACAAAACGATATATTATTCAAGTCAGCATGGAAATCACAATTTCTTTCTGGATTGATGCAGCCGATCATGAACTTTGTCGGTAACTTAGGGTATGTTGGCGTGGCGATCGTCGGCGGGATCATGGCGTATAATGGTTCGATCACCGTTGGGGATATCCAGGCGTTTATTCAATACGTTCGTAATTTGACACAACCAATTGCACAATTGGCCCAAGTATCAAATATGCTGCAATCAATGGCTGCAGCGGCTGAACGAGTCTTTGAATTCTTATCTGAAGAGGAAGAAGATCAACTGGCTGAAAATCCTGTCCAAATTGACAAGGCAAAAGGAATGGTTGATTTTGAGCATGTTCAATTCGGGTATACACCTGACAAAATCGTCATCCAAGACTTTACGTCTCATGTCGATCCAGGTCAGACAGTTGCGATCGTTGGTCCAACAGGGGCCGGGAAAACAACCATGGTCAAATTATTGATGCGTTTCTATGATGTCAATTCTGGTGCGATCAAGATTGATGGGCATAACATCAAAGATTTCAATCGTGCAGATTTACGTAAAAATATTGGGATGGTGTTACAAGACACATGGTTGTTCAAAGGAACGATCATGGACAATCTTCGTTACGGTCGTTTAGATGCAACGGATGAAGAAGTCTACGCAGCAGCAAAAGCGGCTCACGTGGATCATTTCATCAAGACGCTTCCTGGCGGCTATGATATGGAGTTGAATGAAGAATCCTCCAATATTTCCCAAGGCCAAAAGCAATTATTAACAATTGCGCGTGCGATCTTGGCAGATAAACCGATCTTGATTCTGGATGAGGCTACTTCGTCTGTCGATACACGAACAGAGGGACTGATCCAAGAAGCGATGAACAATTTAATGAAGGGCAGAACCTCCTTCGTTATCGCTCACCGTTTATCAACGATCAAAGATGCAGACAAGATTCTCTATATGCAAAATGGAGACATCAAGGAGCAAGGAAGCCACGAAGAACTCTTGGCTAAAAATGGTCTTTACGCGGCATTGTATAATTCGCAGTTTGAGGAATAAACAGAATAAAAACGATCAAGCATGCCTGATAGGGCGCGCTTGATCTTTTTTTTTTGATAAAAGAAATTAGTAGCGGTTTTTATCGGTAATCATTCCTGTGTTTTTGTTATAAGTGATCGTGATGGAATGGCCTGAGTACTCCCCAGCTTTTGATTTGTTCCACGTAGCACTGGCTCTTGGCGGCATTCCATAGTCTTCCTTTTCCCAACTGGTGACAGTATCGGGCTTTCCTACTTGCTTTTCCAGTTCTTCAAAGTTTGACCCATTTTCGAATGAATATTTTTCATTGTCTGCATCATAATTTTTCGTAGCAACAACCACCCCCTCGTAAAGCTCTTGGGTCCAGCCACCAGGAAAACCGTTCTCTGGTTTGGATTGGCTAGTAGCAGGGGAAGTTGGCGAATAAGGTTGTTTCGGCGATTCATTTCCTTTGAAAAATATAAGCCCGAGTAGTAATGCCATGATGGGAAAAACAACGCCTATAATGATTCGCGACTTATTTTTTTTATGTGGGGAGACGTCGACAGGTGGCCGTTTAGATGAAGTTTTTTTTGGATTCAGATAAACTGTTCCGCAATAATCGCATTTCCAACCATTTTCCACCTGATGAAACGTTTTGCTCCCGCAGTTCATACATTCTTTATTTTTCATGATAACGGCCATCCGATCCATAATTTTCAGGGAAATCATCTGGATATTTTCCTAATCCAGCACGAGGGTATTTTTCCGGGAGGCGATTAAACGCCACGTATCTCACGAGAGGTGTCACGTAGCTTACTTTATCCCCTTCAAAGTAAACGTTCGGCTTTCCCTGCTTTTCATACACGAATTGTTTGGAATAATTTCCATGAGAACGATCATAGGCAATAATGAGAAGTGCTCGGACTTCCCGCCAAGTTAAAAGTCCTTGCTGCCAGCTCTTTCTGATCATTTTAACCTCATAAGAAGAGGATTTGTTATTCTCGTCAAAGGAAATCGTTAAATTTTGTTTGATTTTTTCAGCGTCGGTGATGATTTCATCGGGCTTCCCCCAAAGCCTTAAAATATCTTGGCTAGAGTATTGATCGAAGTCCGGTCCGTAAGCAGTAAAAAAGCCTCCTTCGCGGTAATACATTGTAACGGAAAATTCAGAATCCGGGTTCTCGATGATCATATCCTCTTTTGGTGGTTGCTTCACGCGTTCCTTTTTAAATGTGTCATGATCCTTTTGAGCAGCTGCTACGCGTTGTTCAAACTCAGCGGTCTTTTCTCCACCATATTCAGCAATCGAAGCTTCGGCTAATTCAATGGCTTCTTGATTCAGTGAAAGCTCAGCGATTCGGACATTCCGCTCCGGGTTGCTCAATTCATTGGCTGAATACTCTTTTTTCTCAAGAGGCTTCGACTCGGACGAGGTGAGTGAGTGGGGCTTAGTTGTCCGTGGAACCTTTTTTGGTTCAGAAATAAGGCTAGAAGTGAGTGCCAGCAGGGCAACGAGGACCAATAACGTGATCCGAATGATCGGCGGTCTTTTTTGACGCCTGTTTTTTTCCTGTGGGTGTTCCTCTTCATCTAGTTCATATACGGTGTGACAGTAATTGCATTCATACCCTTTTTTTGTTTTATTAAAGTGATTGCCGCCGCAATACTTACAAACTAACCCTTTCATAGTTCCCCCTACTCGTTTTGAAAAACGACAAAACAAATTCTCTCATTTTTTAATCTGAACAGCTGTAGTTACTAGATGATACCACGGAGCAATTATCGGAGGAAAGGCACGGTAAGATAATTTTATAAAAAACAAAACCACTAATTGAACATTTTTTTACTTATTTAAAAATAAGTTCAAGTTTGACTCTGATTTAGAAAGGTGTTAGTTTTAATTATAGAGAATAAGTTCGTTTTGTTGAATTAAATTTCAAAAAGAGGTGTTTTTAATGATGGAGAAAGAGAAAGAATTGTTAGTGGAGTATGGCAAGCTTCTGATTTCAACTGGTTTAACAACTGGCACAGGAGGCAATATCAGTATCTATAACCCTGACGAGCAAATAATGGCTATTACGCCAAGTGGAATCGATTATTTTGAAATGACAGTAACGGATATTGTTTTACTGGATCTTGATGGGAAAGTCGTAGAAGGGAAGAGAAAGCCATCAAGTGAATGGCAAATGCACGTGATTAACTACCAAAAACGTAGTGATACTATTCGCGCGGTGGTGCATGCACATTCGACATTTAGCTCGATTTTAGCGACCTGCCGCAAAAGTCTTCCAGCATCGAACTATATGATAGCGGTTGCAGGTGGCGATGATGTTCGTTGCTCAAAGTATGCCACGTTCGGTACAGAGGAATTGGCAGAGTATGCATTTGAAGCGATGGAAGATCGTTATGCCTGTTTTTTGGCAAATCATGGACTGCTGACCGGCGGTTTCACATTAAAAGAAGCATTTTCAGTAGCGGTAGAAATCGAGCGGTTGGCCGGTTTGCATATAGGTGCTTCGCTATTTGGCTCACCAGTAATACTAGACGAATCAGATATGAAAAAAGTACACGAACGTTTTCCCAGCTACGGTCAGTGAAGGGTTTTTAGTACTAACAAAGGAGTGGAAAGATGACTAAAGTTGTGGTTGTCGGAGATACATTTGTTTCAAGTGATACCCTAAAAGAGGCGGCTACTTTGATGGCGCTTCCTGAGCCTGTTGAAATTGTTTGTTTGGAGTGGCACAGTGATGACTCTCCTGAAGAATTTCAACGAAATTTAAAATTGATTGAACAAACAGGGCCGGAAGCGTTGGCGACATCCCCTGAGATCATGGAAGAAATAACTGATGCAGATTTTCTGTTTGTTCATCTTGCGCCTATCCCTCGTAAGGTGGTAGAGGCGGCTAAAAATTTAAAGCTAATTGGAACTTGTCGCGGAGGTGTAGAGCACCTTGATATAACTGCTGCAAAAGAGAAAATGATCCCCATCATCCATGTGATTCGAAATGCTGAACCAGTAGCGGATTACACGATAGGGCTGATTTATACAGTAACGAGAAATATCGCCCTTTCTCATGCTGAAGTTATGAAGGGGCGCTGGGCTAAAAAATTCCCCAATGACTCCTATCGTACCACACTGTCTAATCAAGTCGTTGGATTAGTCGGATTGGGTCATATCGGAAAAATGGTAGCAAAGCGTCTGAATGCTCTTGGTGTGAAGGTCATCGTTTATGATCCGTTTATTGATCAAGAAAAGGTGAAGAAATCAGAATTTGATGTATATTTTACTTCAATAGAAGAGTTGTTTAGAGAAGCGGATATTGTTTCTTTGCATATGCGTGTAACGTCAGAAACAGAAAATCTAATAGATGAGAATTTATTGGCAATGATGAAACCCAGTGCATATTTAATTAATACAGCACGTCCGGGATTGCTTGTAAAAGCAGCATTTATCGACGTGCTAAAAAAGCAGAAAATTGTTGGGGCAGCAATTGATGTGATTTGGGAGGAACCGTTGGCGCTGAATGATCCTTTATTAGAGTTAGACAACCTGATTATCACTTCACACATTGCAGGAGATACTGTTGACGCAATACCCAATTCTCCGTTTCTGCTAGCGCAGACAGTCCGAGAGTATTTGAAAGCTGGGGAAAGCGAGTTTCTTATTTAAAAAAAGCGTTCCTGAGAATTGAGTTCTCAGGAACGTTTTTCTTTTTATACGCGGTCGTAGTCCTCTAGGCGAATATCCTCCAATTCTTCTTCGTTGAAATTAAGATCTTTGTCTAAAATTTTCTCAACAGCTCGAATTAATGAGGCAGCATCTAAACCATATTTTTTCAGTAAATAAGGTTTTGATGCACCGTGTGTCCATTCATCATTGATTCCTACCTTGATTAATTGTTTATGCAACTGATGCTCCAGCATCACTTCGCCTACAGCTGTTCCTAATCCTCCGATAGTTACGTGATTCTCCATCGTAACTACCCCGTGTTTTACCTTTTTAATTGATTCTACTACCAGAGGATCGGTAAAGGGTTTGAGCGTCGTGATGTGAACGTGCTGAACGGAGACCCCTTTTTGTTCCAGCCATTGTGTTGCCCTCATAGCTTCTTCTGTACAAATGCTGCTGGAGAATAAAGCAACGTCATCGCCGGATGAAATCACGCGTCCTTTATTAAATTCCGTCGGTTTATCTGGAGAGAACAGACGGGGGATTTGTCCTCGTAACATTCGAACATAGATGGGTCCATTGACTTCCTTGCAGATATTTAAGGC
The DNA here is from genome assembly GCF_051715125.1 of Enterococcus sp. AZ048. Classification (NCBI taxonomy): domain Bacteria; kingdom Bacillati; phylum Bacillota; class Bacilli; order Lactobacillales; family Enterococcaceae; genus Enterococcus; species Enterococcus sp. AZ048. The sequence continues at coordinate 322,866 of NZ_JBIOTD010000001.1, forward strand.
AGATTCCACGTCCGTAGCATCACCGCAATCAAAAATCGTCATGTTTGGAATCGTACGCAGAATTCCAACATCTTCAATCGACTGATGCGTGACACCGCCGGGTGTGGTAATCCCTGGCACGAATCCTAAAAGAGAAACAGGCAGATTGGGGTAGGCAATCGACATTTCTAATTGGTCTAACGGTCTGCGATAGAGGAAAACGGCAAATGTGTGTAAGAAGGGTCGGAATCCTTCGCGCGCCAGACCAGCCGCCCAACTCAACATATTTTGTTCAGCAATCCCCATAGACAAATATTTTTCTGGGAATACTTTTGGGAATTCCTTTATTTCGCATGAGGTACCTAAATCAGCCGATAAAACTAAGACGTCTTCATTTTCTTCTGCAAACTTTATCATATTGTTTGAATGTACATTCGATTCAATTTTCATAATAAAACTCCTTTCCGTTTTCGATTACATTTCGTTGTAAAACTTAGCATATTTTTCGAATTCTTCTCCTTGTTTTAAACGGACGAAATGTAGGATAGGTCTTCTTTCGTTTAAATATGGAATTCCTTGAGTGGGGTCCGTATAACAAAGGATGACTAGCGGTTTATTTTTTTCGCCCTGTTTCGCGGCTTCTTCGATTGCTTGGATATCGTGACCATCCACTGAGATCGCCTTTGCACCAAATGCGGTGAACCGATCTTCTAAAGGTTCGATGGCCATGACTTTTTTTGTCTCGCCTTCGACTTGCTGCCCGTTGATATCAACCAATAAAACAAGATTATCTAGTTCATAAAAGGCTGCCGCTTGAATGGCTTCCCATAGTTGTCCTTCTTCCATTTCTCCATCGGACATCATGACAAAGACGCGTCCTTCTTCACCACGTAATTTCCGAGCATGTGCAGTGCCGCCAGCGACACTGATTGCTTGATCAAGTGTTCCTGCCGCGTTTTCAAAGCCAGGTGTATGATTTGCTCCAATCATTTCCATGGAATAACCATCACGATTGAACATTTCCAATGCGGCTTCATCTAAACGGTCTGCTTCGATTAAAGCGGCATAAACAGGAGCTGCATAATGTGCAGGTGAAATAAAGAACCGATCATACGGTGCTTTTAATGATCCGTGGTAGGCTGCCCCCTGAATATAATCCATGTTTTCTTTTGACGGAGTTCCTGGAAATTTTTCGGGTAAGCGTGGTGCCTCGCTTTTACTGAGATGTAAAACACGTAAATACAAAGTAGCGAAAAGTTCTGCAGAAGAGCAAGCTTGCGAAAGGTAACAGCCGTTTCGTTCGAGTGTCAATTTTAATACGTGTTTGCGAATGTTTGTTGCCGCCATTTCGACATCAGCGATTGTGTAATTGTTTTCCATGATAAAACTCCTTTGTTATAGTATTGTATTTATTTTTGACCATAGTTATTTTGATAGAAATCAAAAACCTCAGAGATATACTCGTCATCTAATGGCTGCAATTCAGGATTTAATGAACGGGCATAAAAAACACTCTGAGCGGTTTCTTCTAAAATGACCGCATTTTTCAGGGAGTGGGTAGCAGATTTTCCTACGGTGAAAACACCGTGGTTTTTTAATAGGATTGCTGGACAGTTTGTTTCTTGGTAGCACCGGACGATCTCGGCACCGATGGCCTTTTCACCAACGGCAGCGATTTTAGAGAGAGGGATCGTTTTTCCAAAAACGGCTGCAGAAGTAGTTGTATAAATAGGAAGAGATTCCCCAGCGATCGAAAAAGCAGTTGCGTATGGAGAGTGCGTGTGTGTGATTCCGTAAACTTCAGGACAATGATTGTATACATATAAGTGTGATTCTGTATCAACGGAAGGAGACAAACGTCCCTCAATCACAGTTCCTGCTAAATCAACAACAATCATGTCGTCAGGTGTTAAATCATCAAAATGAATACCGCTGGGTTTGATGACCACGTATTCTGTCTCAGGATCTTTTGCACTGACGTTTCCGCTCGTCCACAATACCAATCCATTTTTAGGAAGCGCTTTATTTTCTTTGCATACCGTCTCTTTTAGTTGTTTAAGCATAGCAATACCTCCAATGTTTTTTTACATTATTTCATTATAAAGAACAAATGTCAATATGGAGATATAGTTTTGAGATAGAATTTTATCTAAGACAGTCAAATAAATCATGTGTAATCGTTTACAATAAAGTGTTGACATCTATAAAAAGCCGTGAGATACTTTTCATAAGTTCTAACAAGTGAAAAAAAGTTCAAAAAATAAAGGAGGAATCATTATGGAGTTGTTACAAAATATTTTAAGTTCATTTGGTGCTGCTGTCGTTGTACCCGTAATGCTGTTCATCGTAGCCTTATTTTTGAAGGTAAAACCTAAAAAAGCGTTTCAATCTGCTTTGAATGCCGGTATTGGGCTGACAGGATTCAATTTAATCGTCAATTCGTTCGTTCCGATCGTTACACCTGTAATCAATAACATGGTTGAACAAACGGGTGTAAAGTTGCCGGTATTTGATACTGGCTGGCAGGCGACTTCCGTTATCGCATATTCTACTCAGGTAGGTGTGATTTTCTTAGTTGTCGGCTTGGTTTTACAAGTGGCTTTATTCTTAATTAAATGGACCGATGTATTTATGCCGAGTGATATGTGGAATAACTATTCTTTCATGGTTTGGGGCTCAATGATTTATCTGATTACAGACAATATGCCGTTAGCGATGGCCTGCATGATTATTCAGAACTTATATGTCATGTTATTGGGTGAAGTGATTGCTATGCGCTGGGCAAATTATTACAATTTGCCAGGTACGACTTTGACGGCACCGCACCATGTAACTTCGGTGCCTTATGCAATTATAATGAACTGGATATTAGACAAATTAGGCGCAGGTAAGATCAATTGGGACCCTGCCACATTGAAAAAGAAATTAGGTTTTTTAGGGGAACCGATCACTTTAGGATTGTTCTTAGGGCTGTTAATCGGGATTATGGGGAATTTGAATACGTTAAATACGTTAGATGGCTGGGGCAGTGTACTTACTATGGGATTAGCGGTATCAGCTGTAATGGCGGTATTCCCTAGAGTAGCCAGTATCTTTGCTTCTGCGTTTACCAGCTTGACAAATGCGAGTAAAAAGACAGCGAAGGGCAGTGGTAAGAACCGTGAATGGATGCTGTCGGTTAATGATGCTGTGGGCTATGGTGAGCCCGCAACATTGATGACAGGTCTGATTTTGATTCCTATTATGGTTTTGTTGGCGATGGTTTTACCGGGAAATGAGACATTGCCGTTAGTTGACTTAATCGCATTGCCTTATATGGTAGAGATGATCATCTGTGTTTCGAAAGGAAACATCTTTAAAGGGGTGATTTCTGGTGTCATTTGGTTTACGATTGGGTTATATGTATGTACGTTAACTGCTCCATACTTCACGGAAGTTGCTTCTCAAGTTGGGGTAAATATTCCAGAAGGCGCTATGATGATTACAAGCTTCGGGATTTTATATAATCCAGTGATGGCATTGATTTTCTTGGCATTCTTGTCTGGAAACTTCTTATGGATGGGAATTGTCGTAGTACTTTACTTAGCAATGTATGTCCTGTTCAAGAAAAATAAACAAGCCGTTTGGAGCTTTTTGGAAGGAGAAACACCTGATAATACTCCAAAAGAAAAGGTGGTAGCATGAAGGCGTTAGTCAAAACAGAACCTGGCTACAACAAAATGGCATTGTTGGAAATCGAGACTCCTTGTCCGAAAGACAACGAGGTCTTGATAAAAGTAGCCTATACAGGGATTTGCGGAACGGATATTCATGGCTTTAAAGGGGAATATGATCGTTTGAAAACACCGCTAGTTTTAGGTCATGAATTTTCCGGTGTTGTTGAAGCAATCGGGGAAAAGGTGACCAGTGTAAGCATAGGGGATCAAGTTACCAGTGAAACAACATTTGATACTTGCGGTGAGTGTGAATCTTGTCAAAATAAGGAATACAATCTTTGTTTAAATCGTAAAGGGTTAGGCAGTCAAGTTAATGGAAGTTTTGCGGAATATGTGCTGACCCGAGAAGAGAGTATACACATATTAGATGAAAAGATCAGTTTACTAGCTGCAGCCATTACTGAGCCGATTGCCTGTGGTGTACATGCAAGCATGGAGAAGGTTCAAGTGCAAAAAAATGATGTAGCAGTCATTGTGGGACCCGGTCCAATAGGGTTGTGTTTAAGCCAAGTGTTAAAAAGCGCCGAAGTGAAAGTGATTGTTGTAGGGATCACTCAAGATGCTGAACGATTAAAAACTGCAAATGAATTAGGTGCGGATCGTGTGATTGATTCATTGACAGAAGATGCAGCTGCAATTATTGAAGAATTTACACATGGTAAAGGTGCCGATTATTGCTTTGAGTGTTCAGGAGCGGCACCAGCAATTAAGGGGATATTCGATTATTTGAAGCAAAAAGGTACTTTAGTACAGATGGGTGTCTTTGCCAAAAATTTAAATGAATTAGACATGAATTCCATCGTACAAAGGGAAATCAACGTCATCGGCTCAAGATCACAAAAACCGTCGACTTGGCATTTGACGCTGGATTTGATGAAACAAGAGAAAATCAATGCAGAACGGTTGATCACGAAAATTTATCCATTGGAGCAATGGGCAGAAGCGATTGAACAAGTGATGGCTGGAAATGAAATCAAGGTTGTTCTGCAACCGAATAAAGGATAGGCAGGGATGTATATGGTAGAAAAAAACCTCGTGGAAAGAAATTGCATTTTGCTGGATCAAGAAATTCATTCCTTTGAAGAAGTGATTCAACTGATTGGTAAGGAATTTGAAAGCGCGCAAATTGTTAAACCGTCTTACGTAGAAGCGGTAATTGAAAGGGAAAAAGTTTTTCCTACGGGTTTGGCGGCTGATGGACATACCATTGCGATTCCTCATACGGACCCAGAGCATGTCTTGCGTCCTGGGATGGGTGTCGTTGTAACGAAAGAGCCGATTGAAGTATCCATGATGGGAAGTCCGGATATTAAATTGCAAAGCAATATTTTCTTTCCGTTGGCAATGGAACATCCGAAGAAGCAATTGGACTTACTGCGTCAATTAATGAGTATTTTCAAAACGAAAGAAGACCTTGATACGATCCGAGCAGCAAAAACACCAGATGACGTTTTAGCTGTAACGAGTAAAATAAAATGGTAAGAATTACCATATGAAGAAAGCGCTATATTATAATGAACAAAAGATTTACTAAAAGAAGTAAAGGGTTATTTATAAATAGGAGGGTCAATGATGACAGAAATCAAAGTATTATCTGTATGTGGTTCAGGTACGGTAAGTTCAGCAATGGTTGGTGAACGAATTGTTGAGTTGTTGGAAGAGCATGGTTACGAGGCAGAGATCCAAGAGGTAAATCCTGGGATGGTTAAGGGTGCCGTCGCTAATGGGGACATTGATTTAGTTGCCTTTACCAGCCCTATTGATCCTGCTGATGCTGAAGGGATTCCGCAAATAAATTCTGTGGGATTGCTTACAGGTTTGGACGAAGATACATTTTTAGAAGCTGCATTGAAAGCCTTAAAAGAGATGGGAAAATAAAGGGTAAAAGGGCTGGATCGTGTATCCAGTCTTTTTTTGAAAGGAATTTCAGATGAATTTAATTGCTATAGATCTTGATGGAACGGCATTGGATTCCAGTGGTAAATTAACCAAAACAGTTACGCAGGCGATTCAACAAAGAGCCCAGAATAAGAAATACAAATTTGCTTTTTGCTCAGGTCGGCCAATGTCTGGAGTTTTTTCTCATGCGATGGCTGCTGGGATATCTGCGGAGTATCATGTTGTTGCAAATGGCGCGATGGTTCAAAATGGAAGAGGAGCGAGAATCGTAGAGGAGCTACTTGCTTTTTCTGCGTATCAAGAATTGACAGCGTTTTGCTGTGAAAATAAGCTGACATGTATTGCCGTCGATGATCAAGGAGCGACGACTTCCTTTTCATCGATCAATCTCGGTACACTAGAATTTTGTTTTTTAACGAATACGCGCTTAGAGGTTCGTCCGATAGAAGAAGTGGCTGCAGATGAGAAATATTCAAAATTGCTTATTTGTGATAACCCCGATATAATAAAACAGAATAAAAGTATGATAGAGAAGCATTTTTCTAAACGCTATTCCTGTGTCCAAGGCTACCCAACGATGATAGAATTCGCCAAAAAAAATGTGGATAAGGGAAGCTCATTATCAAAATTAGCCCAATATTACAGACTTTCAGACAATCAAGTTTTTGTGATTGGCGATAATGGAAATGATCTTTCATCTTTTAAGCGATTCTCTCAATCAATCGCGATGGGAAACGCAACAGATGAATTAAAACAAGCAGCTAAATGGCATTGTCCGACAAATGATGAAGATGGTGTCGTAAGGGCATTAGAAATGATTGATGACTTTATTACATAATTGGAAGATGACAATTCAGTATTCGAACTAGGAGGAAAAAATGGCGAACGATATTTCTACATTATTAAAAGTAGCAGAACTATATTATTTAGATAAAATGAATCAAAACGACATTGCGAAAATAATTGGGGTATCTCGTCCATCTATTTCCCGAATGCTAGAAGAAGCACGCGAAAAGCAAATTGTTAAAATATCGATTGAAGCCCCTTTTGAACGCAACAATACGTTGATGATGCAGTTGAAGGAAAAATATGACTTATTAGAAGTTATTGTGGTTAAAGGATTAGGCGATTACGAATTTGATTTAGACAATGTTGGAAAAGCGTCGGCAGACTATATCAGTAACGTTTTAGCCAATGACCGACTTTTTGGAATTTCTTGGGGTGTGACTGTCGAAAAAATGGTGAAGAATTTTCCAGATCACGAATTGGAAAATGTTCACGTGGTGCAGTTAACGGGGAGCTTGGGTCCGAATCGAACGGTGATGGATGGCAACGAACTTGTTTTTCGTCTAGCACAAAAATTGAACGGGAGACATGAATTTTTTAATGCACCTGCGTTCGTTAACTCACGAAAACTTCAGGAAGAGCTATTGGCACAACCCCAAATTGATTTAAATATTTCTCTTGGACGAAAGATTGATGTGGCATTCAGCGGAATTGGAAATATCGAGACAACACGTAATACATTGGTTTCTTCTGGAATTTTAGACAATCGCGATCTGAATGATCTGGTAGCTGAAGGCGCGGTTGGGACGATGATCGGCCGGGCTTTCGACATTGAAGGAAAAGAGATTCAATACCGCAATCAGTTTCCGATTTCAAGTGGTCTAGATTCATTACGCTTGGCCCCAATCAGTATTGGAGCGGTCTGCTCGAAGAAGCGGGCAACAGCGACGCTCGGTGCAATCAATGGCAAGTTGATTAATGTGCTTATCTGTGATGAAGAAGTAGGGTATGAGTTATTAAATAATTAAACAAAAAAGCTGTGCCGCTTGAAAATAGTTCAAGCGGCACAGCTTTTTTATTTAGTAACTATCTACTCGTTTTTGTGGCTGGGTCCAATCTGCGTTCTACCAGACCTAAGAGCCAGTCAGTCATGATGGCCATTAAAGCTGTCGGTAATGCACCAGCTAGGATGATGGCTGTTCCGTCTGTCGCATTTGTTCCCCGAATAATGATGTCACCAAGTCCACCGGCACCAACGAATACACCGATTGCAGTGATCCCTATCGCAACAACTAACGCATTACGGATACCTGCCATGATAACTGAGACAGATAGCGGCAGCTCAATCATATATAATCGTTGCCAATTCGTCATGCCCATTCCTGTTCCGACATCCAAGGCATTTCTATCCACCTGCCGCATTCCAGTGTAGGTGTTCTTGATGATCGGTAACAAGGAGTATAAGAAAACCGTTAAGATTACAACATTGACACCAAGTCCCATTCCAATCATTAAGACTGAGATCATGGCTAATGAGGGAATCGTTTGGATCACATTGGCCAAACGAATGACCCAGCTAGCCAGCTTCGTGTGGCGGGCGATGAAAATCCCTAGTGGAATTCCCACGATCGCAGCGAAGATCACACCATAGATCGAAATCAAGAAGTGGCGGACAAATTGAGCGAAAATGATGCTGCCGTTTGTTTGATAATATTGGATAAATTGTTGAAACGTATTCAGATTTTCCATTACGCTCACTCCCCTTCGAAATAGTTATGTTCTTTTAGAAATTCTTCTGCCACAATTTGCGGTTCAACCAAATCATTATCTGCTTTATAATTTAATTTTTGCATTTCTTCAGTAGATATTTTTCCACCTAAGCGTTCCATCGCATCTTTGATTTTTGGATCGGATTTCAATAATTTATTAGATACGATCGGTGCTGCATCATAAGGAGGGAAGAAACGTAAATCATCTTCCAACATGACAAGATCATAGCTTGCGATTCGTCCATCCGTAGAATAGCCTAGTACGATATCCATTCTTTTGGCTGCTAATGCATCATAGACCAAGCTGACTTGCATAGGCAAGATCGAAGAAAATTCAAATCCATATGCTTGCTTGAATCCTTCATAGCCATCGCCTTTACGAGTGATCCACGAGGTATCCACACCTGCACTTAACTCACCCGCTACACGTTTCAAATCACTGACTTTTTTTAGATTATATTTCTCCGCAGTGTCTTTTCGAACTAAAAAGACATACGTATTGTCAAATCCATAAGAAGGGAACCAGGTTTGATCAAAACGCTTTTCAAATTCGTTGTGTACGATATCGAAGGCTTTCTTCGGATCTTTTTCAGCCGGTAATTGCAAAATCGAAGACAAATCCGTTCCTGTATAACGCGCGGCAGAAATCGAAGCGTCGTCTTTCAACATGGCTTGATGATTGATCATGTTTGTTGCCAAATTATTAATCACAGTGGTGTCCTTGTCTGTGTAATGTTCCACCATGCCTGCAACGATACTTCCTAATATTTGCATTTCAGAAGTGATCCCGCCCGTAACCGCGATCGTATCTTCGTTATCATTCGAGGCCAATCCAGGAAAAGAGCAACTACTCAGAAAGAGCAGCGAGAGTCCGAGTAAAGCCAAGATTTTTAATTTTTTCATTCTTTACTCCTCCTCCTTTAGCGCTGCGGGTGTCATACGGTCTTCTAAGAGCCCCAACAATAAGTCGACGATTAGTGCCATCAAAATGACAGGAACCGTACCTGCAATGATTAGCGGAGGCTGGAAGTTGTTTAGACCACTGAAAATCAGGTCTCCCAGCCCGCCAGCTCCGATATATGAAGCAAGCGTCGCCCATGCAATAACATAGACAGCGGCCAAACGAATTCCTGCCATGATCGTTGGAACCGCAATGGGGAGTTCCACAGTAAAGATCGACTGCAAGTTTGTCATCCCCATGCCCTTAGCGACATCGCGATAGTTGCTGTCGACGTTTTTCATCCCAATAAAGGTGTTACGCAAAATTGGCAATAACGAATAAATGAATAGCGCGATGATTGCGGGAAATTTTCCGACGCCAAAGATGGGAATCATCAGTGCTAGTAGAGCAAGTGATGGGACTGTTTGCAGGACGCTGGCAACACCGATCACAAAACTAGAGATTTTTGGTAAACGTGTCAACAAAATGCCCAAAGGAACGGCTACTAAAATACCGAGTCCTAGCGCAAGAGCGGAGATGTACAAGTGTTCCGCGCTTTTTGTCAGCATTTGACTTCCGTATTGATTGAAGAATGCTTGCATGATTACGCCTCCTCGCTTGTTATGCTTTCAGCCGCATCTCCGAAAGTTTCTTCTTCGCCCCATAGCACATCATAAATGATATCTACCAATGAGACTCTTGTAAGGATACCTACAAGGTGTTTCGCGTCGTCTACTACGGGCACATATTTTACGCCGCGTTTCAAAATACGCTGCAGGCTGTCTCGAACCAGCGCAGATTCTTTTACATAAAAGACGTTCGGATTGATAATATCTCCGATACTAGAGGCTTTTCCACGACGTCGTTCCTGGTCGATGGTTTCAATATCAACAAAGCCTTTCAAAATGTTGTCTTCATCCACGATCAGCAACGTATCTACACGTTTCTCACGCATCAAGCGAATCGCATTTTGCAGGCTCTTCTCAGGAGTAATAGAAACGGCAGTGTTCATCATGATCTCGCCAACAGTCGTTGTGTCGGGTTTTGCTTGAAGCAAGCGATCTTCTCCTAATAATTCTTCCACGAAATCATTCGCAGGATTTTGCAAAATATTTTCGGGTGTATCAAATTGGATCACTTTTCCGTCATCCATGATGGCAATACGACTCGATAATTTTAATGCTTCATCCATGTCATGTGTAACGAAAACGATAGTTTTTCCTAGACGCTCCTGTAAGTCTTTCACAAGGTCTTGCAGAGAGTCACGGGTAATTGGGTCCAAAGCACCGAAGGGTTCATCCATCAAAATGACATCTTGATCGGCAGCGAGCGCACGAACAACCCCGATCCGCTGTTGTTGTCCGCCAGATAACTCATGAGGATAACGGTCAAGCATATCCCGAGGTAATTCAACTAAATCGATCATTTTTTCTGCGGTTTTATTTTGCTCTTCTTTGTCTACCTTTAATAACCGTTGGACAAGCGTGATATTCTCACGGATCGTCATGTGGGGCATAAGCCCAATATTTTGGATCACGTACCCAATTTGGCGTCTCAACTCAACAGGGTTTTTCTTTTGAATGTCTTCACCGTTGATGGTAATGGTCCCTTTTGTTGGATCGATCATTCGATTGATCATTCGCATCGTCGTTGTTTTTCCGCTACCACTAGTACCAATCAAACAAATGAATTCACCTTTATCAAAAGAGAGGTTAACGTCTTCGACAGCTACTTTGTTTCCATTATATATCTTAGAAACATGGTCAAATTTAATCATTTTTTCGCTCCTTCTTCATGTTAAGGAAAAGGATTCCTTAATTATTTTCATAAAATATTTTTCTCAAAGAGTATATAAAACTGACAATTTACCTGTACAAAAATGAACAGGTTTATAATTTTAGTATGCAATAAAGCCTGATTAAAAACAAATAACTAGCTCATTTTTAGTCAGAACTAAGCGCTGTCACACGTTGTTTTTGATTATAAAATAACCTTTTCATAAAGAGAGATGTCGGGATTATTTATTAGTTAAAGACGATAAATCGTAGAGATAAAAAACGTTTTTTTAAGTCGAGAAAACAATTCTGCATTTTCTGTTGATTGCTATCCGTTTTTTTGAGTCACAGAAGACAGCCTCGTACTTTTCAATGCCGATTTCCCATGATAGAATAGCGGAGGAAAAGAGGAGAAGCTATGTTAACTACAGAAGATTTTGATTTTGAGTTGCCTGAAGAATTAATTGCCCAAACCCCTCTAGAAAAACGGGATAGTTCGCGATTATTGATCTTAGATCGTGAAACCGGCGATATTGAGGATAAACATTTTGATGAAATTATTGAAGAGCTGAACCCTGGAGATGCGTTGGTCATGAATGACACACGTGTACTGCCTGCTCGTTTATATGGAGAGAAACCTGAAACGGGGGGACACTTAGAAGTCTTGCTCTTAAACAATACGCAAGGGGATGAGTGGGAGACGTTGATCAAGCCTGCCCGTCGCGCAAAAGTAGGAACAGAGATCGTTTTTGGAGACGGCCGTTTACGTGCGGAGGTAAAGAAAGAGCTTGAACACGGAGGACGGATCGTGGAGTTTTCTTATGAAGGCATCTTTTTAGAGAACTTAGAATCACTGGGGGAAATGCCGTTACCTCCTTATATCAAAGAACGGTTAGAAGATCCTGAACGCTATCAAACCGTTTACGCTAAAGAGAACGGTTCTGCAGCGGCACCAACAGCAGGATTGCATTTTACACCAGAATTGTTAGAGAAAATTGCAGCAAAAGGAGTGAAGCTGGTTTATTTAACCTTACATGTAGGGTTAGGGACCTTCCGACCAGTCAGTGTAGACAATATTGCGGAACACCAGATGCACAGTGAATTCTATCGTCTGACGGAAGAAGCTGCTGCACAATTAAATGATGTGCGCGACAGCGGCGGAAAAATCATCGCAGTTGGGACGACATCGATTCGTACATTAGAAACAATTGGTACGAAATTCAATGGAGAGATCAAGGCGGACAGTGGATGGACAGACATATTCATCACGCCGGGGTATGAGTTTAAAATCGTCCAAGCCTTTTCAACGAACTTTCACTTGCCAAAATCGACATTGGTCATGCTAGTCAGTGCGTTTGCCGGTCGTGAAAAGACGTTGGCGGCTTATCACCATGCCATCGAAGAACGCTATCGCTTCTTCAGTTTTGGAGATGCGATGTTCGTAAAATAGAGGAAAAGAGAAGGCCAGCGATCTGTTCGCTGGTTTTTTTCGTACAAAAAAGCCAGGCTCTCGACTGCCTGGCTCTTAGAATATCGGAAGGATTAGTTCATTCGAATTTTATATTACTTTTAATGATACATGCAAAGTATTACATGAATTTCTTGACTATAAACATAAATATTTGTTTTTACTACGTTTTCACTTTTATTCAGTTTTAAAGAAACTTTTTTTCTTACGTATCTTTTTTACTTGTGTGTTTGATGTACTACTCAACCTGTGATACGCATTCACTATTTATAAAGAAATACTTCACACGCATACTATTGACAACTTTTTCGGTGAATCTTGTATTACTAACAATTTTATTGTTTACTTTTTTCTACTTTCTTATCGAGAAATCCTTCGAATGATCTAAGTTCCTCCTTCCTTGTATCTATAATATAGCACACCCTATTTAAATTTGGAAGCGATTTCACTTAGTTATTTTGAATAATTTATTTTGTTACTTTTTGAGTAAATTTCAAGGTGTATACTTTGAATTCACTGACTTTTCTATGTTATAGTAATAATATAGGCGGTATTTTTATAACATAAGGAGGAATAGGATGGATCCATACAAAGAAAAAATAGAAACTGTAACTAATGAATATGATGCCGATTTAGAGAATGGCTTAAGTAGTTCAGAAGTTGAAGAAAAATTAAAAAATAACGGTAAAAATAAGTTTGAAGAAGCCCCGAAAGAATCTTTGGCAAAAAAATTCTTTCTTAGTTTGACTGATTTTACGACAATTATTTTATTAGTGGCGGCAGTGATTTCGCTCTATACAGCGATTGCTACTGACCATGGCGATTATTTTGAGAGTTTTTTGATTATTGCTATCGTAGTAATTAATTCTGTATTAGCCATTGTACAAGAAGGAAATGCGGAAAAGGCATTATCTGCTTTGCAAGACATGAACAAGCAAACCGCAAGTGTCATGCGAGATGGAAAGCAAGAGCAAGTGGATGCGGAAGAATTAGTTCCGGGAGATACTTTATTACTTGAATCTGGGTCATTGATTACCGCTGACGCTCGTATTGTTGAAGCCTCTCAGTTGCGCGTGGAAGAATCCGCTTTAACAGGTGAAAGTGAACCTGTGATGAAAGATCCTGAATACATAGGTGAGGATGGAGCAGCCCTTGGCGATCGAGTAAATATGTTGTACAAAGGCTCAACCGTAGTGAACGGACGCGGAAAAGCGGTTGTTACTGCGACAGGCATGCAAACCGAGATGGGGAAAATTGCAGGTCTTTTGAATAGTGATGAGACGCAAAAAACACCTCTGCAAAAACGATTAAATCACTTAGGGAAGCGTATTAGTTTAATCGCTTTAGCAGCTGCGGCTTTTGTGTTTTTTATTGGTGAAATGCAAGGCGAACCTATGCTGGACATGTTCATTACAGCTATCTCATTAGCCGTCGCCGCGGTTCCAGAGACGCTGACAGTTATCGTTACATTAACCTTGGCATATGGGGTACAAAAAATGGCGAAGAAAAATGCCATTATCCGCAAATTGCCTGCTGTTGAAACATTAGGTTCTGCGAATGTGATTTGTTCAGATAAGACAGGAACGCTGACGCAAAATAAAATGCGTGTCCGCCGAGTCTGGACGCATGGCGATTCGGTGGTAGATACTGAAGAAGGCATGACCGATGAGGCGATGGAAGTTCTTAGTATCGCAGCTTTATGTACCGATGTCCTCGTAGAAAATGACGACAACGAACTTGAAATCAAAGGGAATCCTACGGAAGCGGCGATTGTTCGCGCTGTAGAAGAAAATTACCATACAAAAGCTGAACTTGAAGAAAAATATCCGCGAATCGGTGAAATTCCTTTTGACTCTGATCGGAAAATGATGACGACTGTACATAAGCGCGGGAAAAAGTTTATCTCTATTACAAAAGGAGCTTTTGATGTTCTTTTGCCGAAATTCCATTATGGAGATGTTGACCAAGCGGCAATTGTCAATGACCGTTTCGGGAAAAAGGCTTTGCGCGTGATTGCGGTAGGTTTTGCGATTCACGATGAAGAACCAAAAGAAATCACTTCCGAGGCGTTGGAAAAAGATTTGCGTTTGATGGGACTGATCGGTATGATCGATCCACCGCGCCCAGAATCAAAAGATGCCATTGCCCGTGCTAAAAAGGCGGGAATCAAAACAGTTATGATCACCGGAGACCACGTGGTGACGGCTGGAGCGATTGCCAAAGAATTAGGGATCATGAAGTCACGGAAAGAAGCTCTTTCCGGCGCAGAATTACAAAAATTAACCGATGATGAACTGGATGAACGCGTGAAGGACTTATCTGTTTACGCACGAGTAACGCCAGAGGATAAAATTCGTATTGTTAAATCATGGCAGCGTACTGGAGCCGTTGTCGCAATGACCGGTGATGGGGTGAATGATGCGCCTGCGCTGAAGGCCAGTGATGTTGGCTGTGCCATGGGAATTACCGGGACAGACGTAGCAAAAAGTGCAGCTGATATGATCTTAACAGATGATAATTTTGCAACGATCGTTGATGCTGTAGCGCGAGGACGCTCGGTTTATCAAGGGATTCGTAAAGCAATCAATTTCCTATTGAGCTGTAATATCTCCGAGATCTTTATCGTAGTTATCGCAATGTTGCTAGGATGGGGAGCGCCATTTACAGCAGTTCAATTATTGTTTGTTAACGTAGTAGCTGATGGATTGCCTGGTTTTGCTTTAGGAAGAGAACCGGCAGAAGCTGGGATTATGGATGAGAAGCCGATTCCGCGTGATGAAGGGATTTTTGCACGGGGATTGTGGCAAAAGATTGGTTTAAATGCTGCTATTTTTACCGTAGTGACTCTTATTGGTTTTTATGTAGGCGCCTTTGTTGAGCACGTAAGCTACTTTACACCGCCTAGTTTAGAAGTAGGTCAAACGGTTGCCTTTCTAGTATTAGCTTATTCATCAATTTTACACGTATTCAACGTACGCAGCAGTAAGTCGATTTTCAAAATAGATTTGGCGACTAATAAATCGCTGGCACAAATGGCTTGGTTAGCATTAGCGATCACAACAGCCATTGCCTTGATTCCACAAACACAAGAATTGTTCTATCTGGTACCAATCAGTATGACACACTGGATGATTGCGATCTTGCTTTCAATTGTTCCGATTATTGTGACGGAACTGATTAAGTTCCATAAAGCACCAGAAGTTGATCCAGAGAATATTTAATAGCTAGCAAAGCCCCCTTTGATGACCGTCATCAAAGGGGGCTTTTGTGTGTCTGCTAGACTTTGTAATCGTAACAAGTCACGATGATGTCTTTTAGCTCACTGATTAATGGTTCTTTCGGATTGGCAGTCGTGCACTGGTCTTCGTAGGCAAGTTCGGCCAAATGGTCTACAGTAGTGTCTAATTTTTCTTGTGTGACACCTTGCGCTTTCAGACTCATGTCGATGCCCACCGATACGCCTAGATCATATACAGCAGTGGCTAATGCTTCGACTAATTCCGCAGTCGTCTTTCCTTTTAAGCCTAAGAATCTTGCAATGTCTGCGTAATCTGAATCTGCCCGGAAATAATCATATTTAGGGAACATCGCATGCTTTTGCGGATCCTTGGCATTGTATCGGATGATATGCGGCAAAAGAATCGCATTGGTACGGCCATGAGGGATACCATATTCTCCACCGATCTTATGAGCGATGGAATGGCAAATTCCCAAGAATGCATTGGCGAATGCCATTCCAGCCATCGCAGACGCGTTATGCATCTTCTCGCGAGATTCTTCGTCGCCATTTTTTACTGATTTTTCCAGATAATTAAAGACGATTTGGATTGCCTGCAGACTTAAACCACGTGTGTAATCTGAGGCCATCACGGATACATAGGATTCGATCGCGTGTGTCAGTACGTCCATTCCAGTGTCCGCGGCGATTGAAGATGGAAGAGTCAGTACAAATTGCGGATCAATGATCGCTACATTTGGTGTCAGTGCATAGTCTGCTAATGGATATTTTACGTGTGTTTCGCTATCTGTGATAACCGCGAAGGGTGTTACTTCTGCCCCAGTCCCGGAGGTCGTTGGAATACATACTAATTGTGTTTTTTCAGGTGGTGCGATGCCGTATGTCCGTTTACGAATATCCAAGAATTTTTGTTTCGCTCCGAAGAAGGAGGTGTCTGGGTGTTCAAAGAACATCCACATTCCTTTTGCCGCATCCATCGCAGAGCCGCCGCCTAATGCAATGATTGTATCAGGTTGGAAGTTCACGATCATCTCCAAGCCTCTATAAACGGTGTTGGTCGATGGGTTAGGTTCGACATCTGAAAAGACTTCGATCTTCACATCATTTGAACGTCTGCCTAACGCATCACGTACAATGTCCGCATAGCCAAACTGGACCATTCCAGGGTCGCAAACGAGCATGACGCGTTCCACATTTTCTATTTGAGTCAAATACAGTAAAGAGTTCTTTTCAAAGTAGATTTTAGGTGGAAGTTTAAACCATTGCATGTTCTTTCTCCGTTTCGCTACAGTTTTGATATTGATCAAATCAAGGGCAGATACGTTATGAGAAACTGAATTTTTCCCGTAAGATCCACACCCTAAAGTCAATGATGGAATCAATTCATTGTAGATGTCGCCGATCCCGCCTTCTGAGGATGGCGAATTCACCAAGATACGGCAAGCTTTCATTCGCAAACTGAAATCCAATTCAATATCAGGATCTTCTGTATGGATCACTGCGGTATGGCCTAAACCACCTAGATCCAACATTGCTTCAGATAGGTCAAGGCCATGAGAGCGACTCTCTGATTTAATCATGGCTAAAACAGGAGAAAGCTTTTCGCGAGATAGTGGATAGTCCGGTCCAACTCCGTCAATTTCAGCAATCAGCATTTTTGTGCCTTCTGGAACACCAATCCCAGCCAATTCAGCGATCTTCATTGCAGAGAGACCCACAATTTTTGGATTAACGGCATATTTTCCTTCATTCATTACGACGGCTTCTAATTGGCGCAATTCATTTTTCTTAACAAAATACACTTGATGCGCTTGAAATTCCTTCTTCACTTCGTCATAGATTTCTTTGTCAACGATCACCGCTTGTTCAGAAGCACAAATCATTCCACTGTCAAAGGTTTTGGAAACAAGCAGGTCATTCACTGCGCGTTTGATATTGGCAGTCCGTTCGATATAAGCAGGTACATTCCCTGGACCTACTCCTAAAGCCGGTTTGCCAGTCGAGTAGGCAGATTTTACCATGGCGCCGCCGCCTGTGGCTAATACAATCGCGATACCAGGATGGTTCATCAATCCTTGTGTCGCATCCAGAGATGGCGTTTCGATCCACTGTACACAGTTTTCAGGTGCACCCGCAGCAACGGCTGCATCACGAACGATTCGTGCCGCTTCGGCTGAGCATTTTTGGGCGCTTGGGTGAAACGCAAAGACAATAGGATTCCGTGTTTTGATAGCAATCAAGGACTTGAAGATCGTTGTAGAGGTCGGATTCGTCGTCGGCGTCACACCACAAACAACCCCTACAGGTTCAGCTATTTGGACAAGATGCTTTTGTTTGTCCTCATAGATTACCCCAGCGGTTTTGTTGTTTTTGATATTGTTCCAAATGTATTCAGAAGCGTACATGTTTTTGATTGCCTTGTCTTCAACAACACCTCGACCCGTTTCCTCGACTGCCATTTTTGCCAATAACATGTGTTTGTCTAATGCAGCCATTGCCATTTCGTGAACGATTCGGTCCACTTTTTCTTGATCAAAGCTAGATAAAACCTTTAATGCCTCGTTGCCTTTCTGTGCTAGATCGTTGATCATTGCCTCAACATTGATTGGTTCCTGTTTCTTCTCTGCCGCTTTAACCATTTCTTACCTCCTAATATTTTTTAACACCTCCATCTTAATCGGTCTAGTTAGCAATGTAAACGCTATCTTTTAATAAATATTTATTTCACAATTCATTTAATGTGAGAGTTTTCATGTGCGTTGTCTCATAAATATAGTATTCACTATGTAATGGTATAGATTTTATCTTTTAAAATAAGCTTTTTTATCAATGAGTGTGCAACCATTTTTTTGTAAAAGGTATAAGGATGAATTTATTTTTATTTGAAAAATATAAAAAAGACGTTTTTTGTGTTTTTTTGAACAATCCTGCTTCCTTATCTTATAAATAGTTTTAAGCTGTTCGTAGAAAGTTGCAAAAGCGCTCTAAAACCAGTATTATGATACAAGTTGCACACTTATACATATATAGAAGAAAGTAGGAAATTGAATGACTGAACCTGCGATTTCTTATCGTTTAATAAAGAAAGAAAAACATACAGGGGCGCGTTTAGGGGAGATCATCACCCCTCATGGAACGTTCCCGACACCAATGTTTATGCCCGTAGGAACTTTGGCTACCGTAAAAACAATGTCTCCTGAAGATTTGAAGGAGATGGGGGCAGGCATTATTTTGAGTAACACGTATCATCTGTGGCTGCGTCCCGGAGAAGATTTAGTTGCAGAAGCCGGTGGACTGCACAAGTTCATGAATTGGGATCAACCGATCTTAACGGATTCTGGTGGTTTCCAAGTCTTCTCATTAGCAGATATGCGAAATATCGTAGAAGAAGGGGTCCATTTCAAGAACCATCTGAATGGCTCAAAGATGTTCTTGTCACCAGAAAAAGCAATCGATATCCAAAATAAACTAGGCTCTGACATCATGATGAGCTTTGATGAATGCCCGCCATTTGATGAAAGTTATGATTATGTGAAGAAATCTGTGGAACGGACCTCACGCTGGGCGGAGCGCGGCTTAAAAGCGCACGCAAATCCAGCGACACAAGGATTATTTGGAATCATTCAAGGTGCCGGTTTTGAAGACCTGCGCCGTCAAAGTGCGAAAGATCTTGTAAGTATGGATTTTCCAGGGTACTCGATTGGCGGACTTTCAGTGGGTGAACCAAAAGAAGAAATGAACCGTGTCTTAGAATTTACGACACCGTTGATCCCAGAGAACAAGCCTCGCTACTTAATGGGCGTTGGTGCAGCAGATTCATTGATCGACGGTGTAATCCGCGGGGTGGATATGTTTGACTGCGTATTGCCGACACGTATCGCTCGTAACGGAACATGCATGACTTCTGGCGGACGTTTAGTTGTTAAGAATGCGAAGTATGCCCATGATTTCCGTCCGTTGGATGAAAAATGTGATTGCTATACGTGCCGGAATTATACTCGGGCATATATTCGCCACTTGATCCATTGTGATGAAACCTTTGGGATTCGATTGACCTCTTACCACAACCTATACTTCTTGATTAATTTAATGAAACAAGTTCGTCAAGCAATCATGGATGACAACCTATTAGAATTCCGCCAAGCCTTTTTTGAAGAGTACGGATTTGATAAGCAAAACGCAAAAAGTTTCTAAAGTATGATTAAAAATGCTAGTGTAAGCTTACAAATTTTGTTACAGTTAAAAGTGGATTTACTATGAATGCGAGGGGAAATATAAATGGGAAACTTTTCAATGATTATTTTGCTAGTGTTGATGCTGGGGATGTTCTTTATGATGAACCGTTCTCAAAAGAAACAACAGCAAGAACGTCAAGGTTTATTAGATGCAATGAAGGTTGGAGATAGTGTTGTAACTATCGGCGGTCTGCATGGCGTGATCTCAGAGATCAACAGTGACGACAAAACAGTTACATTAGACTGTGAAGGTATCTATTTAGTATTCGACCGTTCTTCAATCAGAACCGTACAATCTGGTGTTCGTCCAGTGGCTGCTCCTGTTGAAACAAACGTCGTTGAACCAGAGACAACAGAACCAACTGAACCATTAGTAGAAGAAAAACCTGAAGACAAAACAGAAGAAAAGTAAGACGAAGCTCTTACGTAAAGAATTTTAAAAAAGGTGCGTATGTAAATACGTGCCTTTTTTGCGTCTAAAGAATTAGAAAGAAGGAGAAATCAATTCATTAGAAAAAAATCAGCCTAATTTTGTGAAAAAAGTTCTAAGAGTGGCGTGTTGCTATAGGTTTAAAATACTTTAAAAGCAAATGTTAAAAATGCCTGTATATTATGGATTTTGTGAATAATAAAAATGGGTGTGAAAAAAATCACAAAAAGTATTTACAAACTCTTGTGTGTGTTGTATGATGTGTATGTGAAAAGTAACACAAAAATTTTTAGGAGGATACACATGGCTAAAGCGATTGAAAAAGAAAAAGACGCAGTCAGCGTTGAGCAAGTGATTGACGAATTAGCAACAAAAGCAAATGTTGCACTGAAAGAAATGGAAGATTTTGATCAAGAAAAAATAGACCATATCGTTCACGAAATGGCGATGGCTGCCCTAGACAAACACATGCTGTTAGCAAAAATGGCGGTTGAGGAAACCGGCCGTGGTGTTGTTGAAGATAAAGCCATCAAAAACATGTATGCATCAGAATATATCTGGAACAGCATCAAACATGACAAAACAGTGGGTGTCATCGGTGAAGATAAGCAAAAAGGGTTGATCGAAGTTGCTGGGCCTGTTGGTGTTGTTTGTGGTGTAACACCTACAACAAATCCAACTTCTACAACCATCTTCAAATCAATGATTGCTTTAAAAACAGGAAATCCAATCGTCTTTGCGTTTCACCCAAGTGCTCAAAAATGTTCAGCTGAAGCTGCGCGTATCGTTCGTGATGCGGCTATCGCGGCCGGCGCTCCTGAAAACTGTATCCAATGGATCGAAAAGCCATCGATCGACGCAACATCAATGTTAATGAACCACCCAGGTGTGGCCATCGTTCTTGCGACTGGCGGACCAGGCATGGTTAAATCAGCTTACTCAACTGGAAAACCAGCTTTAGGTGTAGGTGCGGGTAACGTCCCTTCATACATCGAAAAAACGGCGAAAATCAAACGTGCAGTAAATGATTTGATCGTTTCAAAATCTTTTGATAACGGGATGATTTGTGCTTCTGAACAAGCAGTCATTGTTGACAAAGAAGTCTACGAAGAAGTAAAAGCGGAATTCCAAGCGCATCAAGTATACGTAGTGAAGAAAGCTGAATTGAAGAGATTAGAAGACGCTGTAATGAACGAAGGCAAATACGCAGTAAACCCTGCGATCGTTGGTCATTCAGCTGAAGATATCGCGCAACGCGCAGGCATCAAAGTTCCTGCAGGCACAAAGATTCTGATTGCAGAATTAGACGGTGTGGGTGCAGATTATCCATTGTCTCGTGAAAAACTTTCTCCAGTTTTAGCTATGATTAAAGCAAACGACCATGTACATGGCTTCGACCTTTGCCAAGGCATGTTGGAATTAGGCGGATTAGGACATACAGCAGTGATCCATACCGAAGACGAAGACTTACAAGTGAAATTCGGCTTACGTATGAAAGCTTGCCGTATCTTAGTGAACTCACCATCTGCTGAAGGCGGTATCGGTGATATCTACAATGAAATGATCCCATCATTGACTCTTGGTTGTGGTTCATACGGTAAAAACTCTGTATCTAAGAACGTATCTGCTATTAACTTAATCAATGTTAAAACTATAGCGAAACGGAGAAATAATATGCAATGGTTTAAACTTCCACCAAAAATCTTTTTCGAAAAGAACTCTCTATTGTATCTAACAAAAATGGAGAACGTTGAACGCGTCATGTTAGTTTGTGATCCAGGAATGGTTCAATTCGGCTATGCAGACATCGTTCGTGAAGTATTAGGCCGTCGTGAAAACGATGTGAAGGTTGAAGTATTCTCAGATGTTGAACCAAACCCTTCAACGAATACTGTTTATAAAGGACTGGAAATGTTTAACGACTTCCAACCTGATACAGTTATTGCTCTTGGTGGTGGTTCTGCAATGGATGCGGCAAAAGGAATGTGGATGTTCTTTGAACACCCAGACACGTCATTCTTCGGCGCGAAACAAAAATTCTTGGATATTCGCAAACGTACTTACGGAATTGCGAAGCCTGAAAAAGCAAAATTGGTATGTATCCCAACCACTTCTGGTACAGGAGCGGAAGTAACACCATTCGCAGTTATCACAGACAGCGAAACACACGTGAAGTATCCATTGGCTGACTATGCGTTGACACCAGATGTTGCGATTGTTGACCCTCAATTTGTTATGACGGTACCTGCTTCAGTAACAGCAGACACTGGTATGGATGTGTTAACACATGCGATCGAGTCTTATGTATCTGTAATGGCTTCTGATTATACTCGTGGATTGAGCTTACAAGCAATCAAGCTTGTTTTCGAAAACCTTGAAAAATCAGTTAAGACAGCTGACCCAGAAGCGCGTGAAAAAATGCATAACGCATCAGCGATGGCGGGTATGGCATTTGCCAATGCATTCCTAGGAATTTGTCACTCAGTGGCACATAAGATTGGTGGAGAATACGGTATTCCTCACGGACGTACGAACGCAATTCTATTGCCGCATATCATCCGTTACAATGCCAAGGACCCTCAAAAACATGCGATGTTCCCTAAATACGACTACTTCCGTGCGGATACTGACTATGCAGATATTGCGAAGTTCTTAGGACTTAAGGGCAATACAACCGCAGAATTAGTAGAAGCGTTGATCGAAGCAGTTTACAACTTAGGTGTAACTACAGGCATCGACATGAACTTGAAGGCACAAGGCGTGACTCAAGAGACGTTGAATACAACGGTTGATCGTATGGCTGAATTGGCTTACGAAGACCAATGTACAACAGCGAATCCGAAAGAACCGTTGATCAGCGAACTAAAAGAAATCATCGTAACAGCGTACGATTACAAAGCGTAAATTAGAAATTCAGGAAGGTCCTCATGAGATGAGGGCCTTTTTTTAGTGCATGATAGGCAGAATAATTTTCCTATTTTTTAGAAAAAAATAAATTTGATTGTTTTTATTTAAAACATTCATTTTTTTTAGATAAAATGAATCTCTTTGATTGTTATAGCCTGTGAAAAACGATAGACTAGAAATCAGGATAAGAAGAAAGGTTCGAGGTCATGGAGAAACTGAAACGAGAGATAAATGAGTTAGCTGAATCGAATGCGCGATTAGGTGCATTGATTGATTATTTAGCAAATGAAAAGAAATTAATGGCAAGTAAAGCAAACCACATTTTTATGTTGGATATGCAAGACTATGTGGCGGCATTAGGGCGACTCGCTCCCTCAGATTCGAAAGTATCGGTGACATTGCCAGAAATCAAACAAATCAATCATTTGCTTACTAAACAGTATGAATTAATGAAGCTTATTCGAAGAGACTATGCACGACTTGAAGTTTCAGGGAATCTACCAGAAGATCTGACTTTCGACGAACGGAAGAAGAAACATTTTAGACGGTTGCAAATTATTAATCAATTGCTATTGCAAGACAATATCTTTTTCCAATCTATGCTAGATGACAAAAAAATCAGCGGCAACATTCGAATTGGTGAGAAAAAGAGTTGGCTTCAACGCCTATTTAAACGATAGATACGGCCGGTCCGATATGCAAGACGGGTCAGTCGAAATAAAAAGGAGGAGATCGCTTGATCGCCTCCTTTTTGTGCGTCCGCATATTACTTACGTAAAGCGAATGCTGTATAATCAATTTCCCTTGCCTGGCACCATTCTTTTGGCGCGCCGCTCAAGATAATAGGGTTACGCGTCAATTCTGCTGTCGTGGCTTTGCCTGTCATAAGATACAAGCGATGAAGCTGAACTTTCCAATCCTCGATCATTTCGATCGTATCATCGATACCATTGCTGATTAGATGATTCAAGATTGTCGCAGAAAGACCAACGGCTTTTGCGCCTAAACACAACGCTTTAAATATGTCATAGGCATCGCGAATGCCGCCAGAAGCAAGGATCGTCATATCGCTAATGGCTTGTGCTTCCAAGAGAGAGATAACTGTTGATTGGCCCCAATCGTCTAGATAAGACAATTCTCTCTTTTTTCGACGAGCATTTTCAATTTGTGAAAAGCTTGTCCCTCCGCGTCCTGAAACGTCCACGGCGTGAACACCAAGTGCTTGTAACTGTCGGATCGTCTCTTTGCTCATACCAAATCCAACTTCTTTAACGACTACAGGGACAGATAATTTCTGAACGGTCTCATGTATGTTCTGAGACCACTCATGGAAATCTCGGTCTCCTTCAGGCATCACGAGCTCTTGCGGTACATTCAAATGAATCTGCATACCATCTGCTTGCAGCAGATCCACGATTTTTTGTGCATCCTCACTTGTTCGGCCGGCACCCATGTTGCCCAAAATAAGCCCGTTCGGATTGACTTCGCGAACGACAGTGTAAGAGTCTGCGACAGTTGGATCTTTCAATGCGGCACTAACAGAGCCTGTTGCCATCATCAAGTTTGTTTCACGTGCGATAATTGCTAAATCATGGTTGATTTTCTTTGTTTTCTCACTACCGCCCGTCATGGCATTGATATAAAACGGTGCAGCAAGCTTAAGCCCAAGAATTTCTGTACTTAAATCGATTTCTTCCGGTCGTACAGAGACTAAAGAAGAATGTACCAAGCGAACAGCATCAAAATCATTTTCTTTTGGCTTTTGGTGAAATGCACGAGCTAAGGAAACATGTTCATCTTTACGATTCATGGCGATCCTCCTTGAAGTGATAGACGTGTAAAGGCAGGGGCGTAATACCGGCTTTTTCCCAAGAACTCATCAGAGGAAGAATGCCAGCACGCTTATCAACAATAACGATACCGCAGTCACCGCCGCCAGCACCCGAAGATTTCGCTGCACCGCCGTACTTTTCAGCGAGATCATTCAATCGTTTCAATTCTTCTGTTTCAATAGATACATTGCTCAAGCTGGTCAATTGATTCAATAGTTGGCGATTTTTCCGAATCATTTTTTGGATCAGAGCAATGTCATTTTGCTTGAACCCTTGGATCATTTGATCCACACAGTCTGTACTGTCGCGTAAAAAATTCTCATAAGAGGTTTTCTTTTCGTCGCGAGATTGATGGACCTGGTCCACTAAATCAGATGTGGATGCCGGACTTCCAGTCCAGCCGATCAATAAGCGTAAATCCTCTGGGACTTTTAAAGGTTCTATTTTTAAATTTGGCCAGTCACTTTCGATTAATGTCGTCATTTTTTCGGATTCCAGTTTATTTAACACCCATTCATGATCAAAAGTGGAAAAAGCCAACCAGCCGCCGTAACAACTTGCGGCAATATCGCCACAAGAACCGTTTCCTTGGACATTTAAGTGAGCCAATGTAGCCAGCTTGAATAGCTCAAGCTGTGAAAGCTGCAAATCGTAAAAAGCATTCAACGCTTTAACAGTAGCTACAGTGACTGCACCGCTTGAACCCAACCCATATTTTCGACCATTGGAATTATCCAATTCGCTAGTCACCTTTAAATCGAAGAAGGCGAGTTTTTTCCCTTTTTCTTGAGCGAATTTTTCAGTAAAATGGATCGCCGCTAAAATGTAATGAAATGGATTGTCTCGGATGTCCAGAACCAATTCGTTTTTGCGTCGTGTCCATCGTACAGGAAGGTCGCTATATTGCGCAGATTGAATACTTCCGCTTTTTTTTGCCGGACCGATAGAAACGGAAATAAATTGATCGATCGCTACGATAATCGCGGGATGTCCGGGTTCTACGACAGCGTACTCACCGGCAATATATAATTTTCCTGGTGCGGATACTTCGATCATTTAGGCATCCTCCTTCGATAAGATTTCGATTGCGGGTCCTGCGTGAGCGACCACTAATTGCTTGGCATCAAGATGAGCACTCAAAGCGGATAGTAAGGCCGCTTCATTTTTTCGTTCTACTAATAGTTTAACATTTGGACCAGCATCCATTGTGAAATAGCAGGGTAAGCCCCCGTTTCTGATCTGGCGAACAAGGTTCATGACTTTCATACTTTCCGCCGACCAATAGGTAAATGGCGGGGTTGCTGCCAAAGTTGTTCCGTGCATTTTTAAGGCACTGGACTCAGAAACTTCACCGAGTGCGATAAAATCTTTTTCTTTTATAGCTTTTTTTGCTTTGGTTAAATCTTGTGGTACAGTTTGCAACCAGCCATCATAAAAAGCGGAGGTCTCCACAGTACGCTGCATCCCGTCACGACTAGAAATGTCCTTTTGAGCGTCGTTAACCACGACGAAAATCATGCTTAAGTCGTTCTCAAAATCCGAACTTGGAATTTGAATGGCATAAGAAGTTTCGTCGGAATCTCCTTTTTGCCATTCTGCAAACCCGCCATAAATACTACGGCAAGCAGATCCAGAACCGCGGCGAGCCAAACGAGACAGCTCTTCGGGAGTCAAATTTAGATTCAGGGCATCACTCGCAGCGCCAGCCAAAGCGGCCAAGCCGCTCGCAGAAGAAGCTAATCCTGCCGCAGTTGGGACAAAATTCTTACTTTTGACGACTGCACGTAGGGAGGAATCTGCTTTTGAACGCACGAAATCAAGAAAGCGACTCACTTTTAAGGTCGCTTTCGAATCTTGCCATTGGTTGTCTAAATAAAATTGGTCTTCTTTTAGTTCTTTAGAAAACGTAACTTCCGTTTCTGTATAAAAAGCGTCCAGTGTTAACGACAAGCTATTATTCATCGGAATAATCAATTCCTGATTTTCTTTGCCCCAATATTTGATCAAGGCGATATTCGTATAAGCTCGAGCTTTACCACTATACATGTGCGTACACACCTAACCCTTCGATCCATGTATTTCGGGCGCCTGCATCCAACAAAATACGTTGCAGCCGACGTCCGCTAGTTTCATTTTCGGCTAAAGCAATCATACAGCCGCCGCGTCCGCCGCCAGTTAATTTAGCACCTAATGCTTGGTTTTCTAAAGCCGTTTGAATCAAATGATCTAAGTGGGAATTGCTAGTTCCCAACAAACGTAATAGACCTTGTGCTTGATTCATACAATCCCCTAGAATCTGTGGTCGATTTTTTAAGATCGCCTGTTGCGCCTGAGCAGTCAGTTTCCCCAATGACCGCATTTGTTTATTCGTTTCGTAAGGACGCATTTCCATCAATTTTGCGATGTCCTTAACTGCTTTGCGTGTTTGACCCTTTACACCAGTATCCGCAACGACTAAAAAAGCATCCATATTTAGTTGAAAAGGCCGAAATCCAATGCCTTTTTGATAAAGAATGGGTTCAGTACCACTGATGGTTGTCGCATCAATACCGCTAGGGTTCCCATGAGCAACCGCTTCTGCCTGATTTACGAAATGCAACACTTGTTCTTGAGTTGCAGCTTCCTCCATCCAATCAAAAACGGCGCGGGTGATCGCAACGGCAACCGCTGCGCTAGACCCCATTCCGCGTTCTGCTGGAATAGAGCTGTCGATTTTTAAATAGAACGGTTCTGGAATCTTGAAATGTTTTACTAAGTACCAGAGTAACACCGTTACATTACGCATTGTATTGGGAGCTTTAGAAAGCGGCCCGTGGAAGAAACTAGATTCAATCCATGATTCCAAGTCATTCGCTTGGATGGTTGCTTGGATGCCTGTCCCGGAAAACGGAAAAGCGATGGCTGGCTCTCCATAGACAACCGAATGTTCTCCCATTAATATGATTTTTCCGCTGGCATAACCCGAGCCAATCGATTTCATAAAAAAACCCCTGTTTCGTTTTAGAGTAAGTAGATATTAGAAAATAATTTATTTCTCTTCAATATTCATTTTAATTGAATCGTTCTTATAGCAAAAACAATTTGTTTTCTTTTTATCTTTTGGAAGAAAATACTGTAAGAATCTTTACTTATCAGTAGGTGTCTGTTTTTTGTCTCTTTCCATTTTACTCAGAGTCAGCGGACAAGTAAACGAAAGCGTTGAAAAGTTTTTGAAAATCAACGCTTTTTTAAACATTCTTTAGAAGAAAAAGTGATCAGATTTTTTTGGTTATTTTGTTTGACGACACAAGATATTGGGGGTATATTAGATAAGTTGAAAAATACGCACTATATTTTGTATGAAATGAGCTGGGGGTTTATGAGCGTGATCGTATTAGCAGGAACTATTGGAGCAGGGAAATCAAGTTTGACGGCGATGTTGTCAGAACATTTAGGAAGTCAAGCTTTTTATGAATCAATTGAAGATAATGAGGTATTGCCGTTGTTTTACGCGGATCCAGAACAATATGCTTTTTTATTGCAGATTTATTTTTTGAATAAGCGTTTTGATAGCATCAAAAAGGCGATGCAAGATGACAATAATGTGTTGGATCGTTCCATTTATGAGGATTCCTTATTGTTCCATCTGAATGCCGATCTTGGTCGAGCAACAGAGACAGAAGTAAAGGTCTATGATGAATTATTGGCTAACATGATGCAGGAACTACCATATGCTGCACATAAGAAGCATCCCGATCTGTTAGTTCACATTCGTGTTTCTTTTGAAACGATGATGGAACGTATCCAAAAGCGTGGACGGGAATATGAACAATTGGAATTTGATCCAACTTTGTATGATTACTATAAAGAATTGAATAGTCGTTATGACCAATGGTATGAAGAATATAACGAAAGTCCGAAAATCCAAATTGATGGCGATCGCTTGAATTTTGTTGACGATGCAGTTGCTCGGGACGAAGTGATTCGTTTGATTGATGAAAAAATTTTAGAGGTTCAAGGAGTTTCCGTAGATTAATAAGTTAAAAAAGCTTTGCCAGATTTTTTTCTGGTAAAGCTTTTTTAGTTTTGATTTAATCAAAACTAAAAGAGAGATTTCGTAAATAATAAGGACATACTGAACACTGCGATAAATGAACGACTTGAAATGAATACAATAAGATATTTTTTGTTATACTAAAGTAAGGTTGTTTAGGAGTAAGGAGGTTTCTTATGGATATAAAAAAGACGTTCAATCAGGGGATGTATTCATGGGTCCGTGTAGATAGTACCCAAGCGCATGAAATAAAAAAATTACGAGCTGATTATGCGATCAGTGATGAAATGCTGACGTATGCATTGGATGATAATGAACGCGCGCGGGTAGAGTATGACCCGTTGGAAAAGGCCTTTTTGTTAATTTTTAATGTGCCGAACCTCTTGAAAAAGGACAATCATTATGAGACTAGTCCCATGGCATTTATTTTAAAGGATCAATACTTTTTTTCTTTTGTGAATGAACGAACTGCGTATGTTGAAAATATCATCGAGAACTTATTGTCGAATGAACCCAATCAAAGCACTGCGAGCTTACTCTTCCACACGCTATTTTTGATTTCCGATTATTATTTTCCATTAGTGGAAGAAGTGGATAGTCAGAGAATTCAGTTGAATAAAAAGCTTCGAGAAAAGACCACCAACAAAAATCTGTTGGCACTTTCTGATTTGGAGATAGGATTGGTTTATCTGGTGACCGCGACTAAGCAGAATGCGGTGCTGCTAGAACAAGTGAAGGCGCAGGCGATTTTTTCTAGCTTCACTGATAAGGAAAAAGAAGAGTTAGATGATGCTTTGATCGAGGCAAGACAAGCGGTAGAAATGACAAGATTGTCTAGTGAGATTTTAGATCAGTTATCTGGCACGTACAATAATCTATTAAACAATAATTTGAATGATACGATGAAAATTTTGACGATTTGGTCATTGTTGTTAACCATCCCGACTATTGTAACAGGGTTCTTTGGGATGAATATGCCGCTTCCTTTTACGCATTCAGAAGCGAGTTGGATCGTTACTTTAGTGATTAGTGTGGCACTCTCAATCTGGTTAATTTTGATTTTATGGCGAAGAATACGTTAAAAGCGAAGCAATCATCGATCGCTTCGCTTTTTTTGTGTTAATAACGAAGAAAGCAGGATTTAACTTAAAGTATAAAGGATTCGATGACTTCAGCTACCGCACTTTGTTCGTGATTGGCATTAGTAGTATGCTGTGCCGCTTCTTTGACTGCTGGTACGGCATTTGCCACAGCGACCCCTAATTCTGCTGCACGAATCATTGCCAGATCATTAGTATTATCACCGATAGCAATGGTTTCATTCATCGGAATAGCTAAGTGTTCCGCCAGTGTCTGTAGCGCAATCCCTTTATTCACACCTTTGGGGTTGAACTCAATGTAGCGGTTGGAAGAATAACTGATCTCTAATGATTCCCGCAGGTCAAGAGGCATTTCTTTTTCTATTTTTTCTAAATAGCTGCGATCTAAATTTTGAAATAAAGCTTTGTAGCAAGTCTGATCTTTTAGAAAACCAAAATCATCATCTAGTCTTTTTTCATGGGGAATCGTTAATAAGTAGGCGTCCTCATCCGGGTTACTGTGATAAACATAGGTTTGATCAAACGTGTAAAGGTGAATTGCCACTTCGTATTTTGATCCAAATTCAAACAAACGAGCAAGTGTTTCAAAATTCATGGGAAAGTCTTTGATAATCGTCGGGCCTTGATTTTCCACGACAACACCGCCGTTGAATCCAATCATGTAATGCGCCGCTTTATTTGCAGCGTCCAATTCTTCCAAAGTTTGTTTGATCGAATAAAATCCGCGACCAGTCGCAGGTGCGAATACAAGACCGTTTGCCTCTGCTTTTTTTATCGTTTCTCGTGTCTTTTCGGATACATGTCGGCCTTTATCTAATAATGTTTCATCCAAGTCACAAGCAATTAATCGGTACATAGAAGAGCCTCCTTCATTTTTCTTGTCCTCATTATAGCAAAAACCAAGGGAAGGTATTTGGTTTTACAAACTTTCTATAGAAAAACACGCCATGAAAGGGACGCGTTGTCCGGTTTCATGGCGTGTTAGTATAGTGCTTATTTTGGAAAATAAGTCGTGACGTATGTATCAACTGCTTTTAAAGCCGCTGCTACATCTTCCGCGGTAACGTTCATGGGCATCTCGTGAATTGTCTCTTCGTCAATGGTTGCTTGTTTGCCTACTTTTAAAAGATCGTCATAAGAAGCGTCTTTTAAATGCAGGTCTTCCAACGTGGTAGGCAATCCGAGTAATTGATATAAGTCGATATATTCATTCAATTCTGCTTCTTCCGCATTTTCTAGCATGAGTTGAGTGAGGGTACCATAGGCTACTTTTTGGCCATGGGAAAGCTCATGGATATCGCCGCTTAAGACAGTGAAGCCATTGTGGATGGCGTGTGCAGCGGCCAATCCAGCACTTTCGAAGCCAAGGCCGCTTAACAAGGTATTGGCTTCAACGATTTGTTCGAATGCCTCAGTGACCACATGCGCCTTGTTTGCCTCAATTGCTTTGAGCGCATTTTCAAAAAGTACTTCTTCTGCTTTTTCTGCAATCGCCATTCCGGCAGAAGTTTGAGAACCTCCGGCCATAGTTTTCCCACGCTTTTGTGCGACAGCGCGTGCTTCAATAAAGGTAGCCAAAGCATCAGCGATCCCATCTGCCAATAGTTCAGAAGGCGCATTTACGATGACTTCGGTATCAACCAATACTAGATCAGGGTTTTTATCATAGAAACGATACCCTTCAAAAACGCCCTCTGGCGAATAAATGACGGAAAGCGCAGAGGTAGGAGCATCAGTGGAAGCAACCGTCGGTAAAACAGCTAACGGTAATTGAACATCATCGGCGACGGCTTTTCCTGTGTCGATCGCTTTTCCTCCTCCTAAGGCTACGATCACGTCAAGATCTTTTCCTTTTGCATCTTCAGAGATCCGATCAATCTCTTTTTCTGAGGCTTCACCGCCAAAAATTTCTTTGACCGGATGCATCCCGTTCTCTTCCATTGTTTTAAAAAGTTCTTTGCCGGCGATTTCCCAAACTTCTTCGTCGGTAATAAGTAAGGGGGTCTCTCCTAAGGCTTTGATGTACTTTATGCCGTCTTGCAACATGCGTTTGCCTTGAACATAACGAGACGGACTTGCAAAAATTCTTTCCATAGTAATAACCTCCAATAATTGATTATATTCAGTGTTGCACAGAAAGAAATCGATTTCAAAAAATACGCTTAGTTATTTTATTGAACTCAGCCTATTTTGAATAAGAAAAGTACAAAAGAAAGCGCGCAGGAATTATTCCCCACGCGCTTAATTTAAAAAGTAAAGTTATGTAAATATTCTACTGTCCAATTTGGGACATGAGAGTTACTTAGAATGAAATTTCCGATTGTAGAATGTCAAACTGGTGCTCATGAGCCAACCGGCTAAAAGTCCGATCAAACTACCAATCACGATTCCTAAAAAACGAAATTGGATTAAACTATAAAGATATTGTTGGCGAACCAGTAATGAAAGCATCAATGCCATCGGCGTCGAAAAGAATTGAGCGATCGCATAGTTGCGTCTAATAAAATATTCAACTGTGACGAACAAGGTGGTGATCACGAGTAAGGTTGCAAAAATGGATAAGTGTAAATTTAAAAGTAAAGCAGCAATTGCTAATCCGACTGCAGTTCCGAAAATTCTCTGTACATTTCGATGCGCCATCGCGCGCAGATTATCTGCCTGCAAAATAGAGGCACAGGAAACGACTAACCAATAAGGATTTCTTAGTTGCAGGCCCACACTCAAATACACAGCAAAAAAGAGTATCCCGCTATACAAAAGACTGTCCATAATAACTGCAGGATCATCATTTATCCGACTTTTTAATGATCGTGAGGCAGTCTCGGCCGGTAGTGGGGATGTTTCTACAAAGTGCAAAAGCAATGCAATGATCAATGCAAACAATACACCGAGAAAAAAGTAGCCACTCATCACGGGGATTTTATGTAAAGGGATCTTTGTGCTAGTACCCATAGCTGTAACCATAATGATAAAGAATGGTCCTGGCTTAGAAATGCCATAAAGACGAAAGAAAAAGCGACCCAAAAAGCCGACAAGAGCGACCACAATAGGTGCTGTCCAGGCTGCATGAGTGGAGAGCATTCCTAAAAAGTTGCTCGAGGTCAAAAAAAGACCAACAATCATCAAGCGAGACATTAATTGTTTTAATGGAAGTCGTTGATAATAGAGAAAAGTAAAAATACCTAAAGAACCAAAACTGGAGATGGCAAGTTGATGGGATAAATACCCGGTGAGTAAAACGCTGATCATACAAAGGCCGGCGCCAATTAAGCGAAACGGGGAATCCTTTGTTTTATTATAATGAATCAATTCTTTAAAAAAAGATTGCTCCATTTCATCACATCCTTCTTCTATAGGCTAGCACAAAAATAAAAGAAAGTTCAATAGAAACTTTCTGAAAACGATTGTTTGTTAAGAAAAAAAGGTTGACATCCCATAGAAGAGATTGTATACTTGTAAAGTTGAGAAATGAAAGCAGAAGCACCCGCTTCTCGCCTTACGCGAATATCTCGCTGGGCTAGATAGTTAATGACTGATCTTTTCGATGAGTCGACTACGTGCGGGTTCGTAAAGAACTCGTTTTTTTATTTGCTTTTTTTCTCTCAAAAATTTTGGAGGTGAATGACCATAGCAAAGGATATGATGGTTAACGACGGCATTCGTGCACGTGAAGTACGTTTGATCGGACAAGACGGCGAACAATTAGGTGTTAAATCAAAAGTTGAAGCCTTAAAAATTGCTGAACAAGCAAACCTTGATGTAGTCCTAGTAGCTCCTGGTGCGAAACCGCCTGTAGCACGTATTATGGATTATGGGAAGTATCGCTTCGAACAACAGAAAAAAGAACGTGAAGCGCGCAAGAAGCAAAAAGTGATCAACGTTAAAGAAGTTCGTTTGAGCCCAACAATCGACGTGAACGATTTTAATACAAAACTTCGTAATGCACGTAAATTCTTGGAAAAAGGCGACAAAGTGAAAGCTTCGATCCGTTTCAAGGGCCGTGCCATTACCCACAAAGATATTGGTCAAAAAGTTCTTGATCGCTTAGCTGAAGAAACTGCCGATATCGCGACAGTGGAACAAAAAGCGAAGATGGACGGACGTAGCATGTTCTTAGTGCTTGCACCGAAAGAGAAGAAAGACTAGCAATAATTTTGAGAATGCATCTTTGACTCTGGTTAAAGAGTATGCGAAATGAAAAGTAGGAGGAATTTTAGTCATGCCAAAACAAAAAACACATCGCGGTTTAGCAAAACGTGTAAAACGCACCGGTAACGGCGGTTTAAAACGTTTCCGCGCATTTACAAGTCACCGTTTCCACGGTAAAACAAAAAAACAACGTCGTCAATTACGTAAAGCGTCTATGGTATCAAAAGGCGATTACAAACGTATCCGCCAACAATTGGCACGCATGAAATAATTGCGCAACCCGCTTTACAACTTTAAAAATTCAATGATTTATTTATTAGGAGGAATTAAACATGGCACGTGTTAAAGGTGGAACTGTAACTCGTAAACGTCGTAAAAAGACATTAAAACTAGCTAAAGGTTACTACGGTTCTAAACACACTCTATTTAAAACAGCTAAAGAACAAGTAATGAATTCATACAACTACGCATATCGCGATCGTCGTCAAAAGAAACGCGACTTCCGCAAATTGTGGATTGCACGTATCAACGCTGCAGCTCGTATGAACGGCTTGAGCTACTCAAAATTAATGCACGGTCTTAAAGTTGCCGGTATCGAAATCAACCGCAAAATGTTAGCTGATTTAGCAGTTAACGATGCAGCTGCTTTCACTGCACTAGCTGACCAAGCAAAAGATTCATTAAACAAATAATTGTTGCGAAACAATCTTTTAGCCTGCTCTTGTGAGCGGGCTTTTTTTTATTGTCTGAATGAAGAGCAAGAGGCACGTGTGCGCAAGCATATTAGAAGATACATTGAAACACTTGTGCTATGGTTAATACATAGAATAACTTGAACGGTTATTTCGTTGTACTGTTTCATTTTCTTTGGTCATAAACGAAGTATTAGGAGGGAAATAGCATGAAAACATTGTTTAAATTTATGGTAGCCAGCACATTGGTCGTAGGCGGCGTATTGGTTGCAGGAACTATTTTCACAACGAAGAAGATTGATGAATACGGGGACGATCTGCAAAACTTTTTACATTAATCTTTTTCTATTAATCATTGAACAGTCACGTGCCATTTCATTTGGTGCGTGACTGTTTTTTGTCGTAAACACAATTATTTCAGGGCTCCATGAAATTATCGACCTTAAAAAATGCCAGAAATCCGTATACTTAAGGTATCAGATAAATGAGATGGAGGAATGAATATGAAGTGGTATAAACAATCAACTGAAGAAGTTTTGAATAAACTAGAAGCGAAACCCACGGGATTAAATAAACAAGAACGTAAAGCCCGTTTAGAAAATCATGGACCGAATAAGATGGCAGAAAAGGAGCAGGTCAAACTGTGGCGAAAAATTGGTAAGCATTTTACCGATCTGTTAATGATCGTATTGATCGCCGCTGCTTTGCTGAAATTTGCGACGGGTGAAGTGGTTGAAGGCGGAATTATTTTCTTAGTGGTGATCGTCAATGGATTTGTCGGTTACTGGCAAGAACGCAAAGCAGAAGAGTCTTTAGATGGATTAAAGCAAATGATGGGACAAGAGGCGACCGTTTTGAATGATGGTCAGCCGATAACGGTTGATTCTGAAGCCTTAGTTCAAGGAGATGTCGTCGTTTTAAAGGCCGGGGATATCATTCCTGCTGATTTACGTTTGATCGAGGTTCATGATCTTGCTGTAGAAGAGTCTATCTTGACGGGGGAATCTGAAGCTGTCGAAAAATCGGTGGAAGCAATCTCTCAAGAGGCACAGGCGGGAGATCAGTTGAACATGGCTTTTTCTGGAACGCTCGTACAGACCGGTTCAGCACGTGGTTTAGTGGTCGAGACTGGAGATGCTACTGAAATAGGAAAAATCAATCATGCGCTGCAATCGATCCAAGCACAGACAACACCGTTAGTAAAAAAGATGCATCAATTAAACCAGCAAATCTTTCGCGGCATTTTAGCATTGATCGTTTTCCTGCTATTCTTTACGAGTTTCAGGTACGGGATGGATTGGAGCTTGATGTTTTCGGCAAGTATTGCCTTGATCGTTGCGATGATCCCGGAAGGACTGCCAGCCGTTTTGACCATGATCTTGTCAATGGGCGTGAAAGAAATGGCGGATGAGAATGCCATCATCAAAGCAATGCCAGCAGTAGAAACGTTAGGATCAATGACTGTCATTTGTTCGGATAAAACAGGAACACTTACGAAAAATGAGATGACTGTACAGGAAGTTGTAACGGACGAGTTGCCTATAGTCAAAGAAATTATGAACAACACGCAAGAATTGAAGACGAAAGACAGTCAGAAAATAGAAGAGATCCATGGAAACCCAACGGAATTAGCATTGCTGAATTATGTAGCAGAAGACGAGCAGCTATTAAAGCCTGTTTTAGGTAAAATTCCTTTCAGCTCAAGCTACAAGTACATGGCAACGATGCATGATGAGAATGAGGAACGGGTGATTTTTGTTAAAGGTGCCCCAGAAGTTCTATTGGAAAAATCTGCATTGTCCACGGAAGAAAAAGCCAAATGGGAGAAAAGCGGTCTAGATTTAGCTAGTAAAGGTCAAAGGGTCTTGGGATTTGCTTACAAGAAAGTATCCTCTAATGATGAATTGACGCATGATGCACTAGAAGGATTGTCGTTTGCTGGGTTGGCAGGGATCATTGATCCGCCGAAGGAAAGCGCGATTCGTGCAGTAGTTCAGGCTCAGGAGGCGGGCATCTCAGTGAAAATGATCACTGGCGACCATAAGGCGACCGCACAAGCAATCAGTGAGCAAATTGGCTTGAAGCACACATCCAAAGTACTTGAAGGTTCAGATATTGATGGCCTGACGGATGAAGAGTTAACGGAGGTTGTTGGAAAAGTCGATGTATTCGCTCGGACAACACCGGATCACAAATTGCGTATCGTAACAGCCTTGCAGAAGAAAGAGGAAATTGTGGGGATGACCGGCGATGGGGTCAATGACGCACCCGCTTTGAAGCAGGCAGATATTGGAATCGCTATGGGAATCAAAGGCAGTGAGGTCAGTAAGCAGGCGGCCGATATGGTTTTAGCGGATGACAATTTTTACACGATCGTAAAAGCGGTCAAAGAAGGCCGCAGGATTTTTGATAATCTGCAAAAGACAATTAACTTCTTTTTACCAACCGCATTGGCACAAGGGTTAATCGTAATTTTAGCCTTATTGATGAATCAACCATTGCCATTGACGCCAATCCAGATTTTATGGGTCAATATGGTGACGACCATCACGCTGTCTTACGCATTAGGCTTTGAAAAAGCAAGTGATGACACGATGAAACGTCCGCCAAGAGACACGAAGATGGGGATCCTGTCAGGATATAGTTTCTTCAGAATCCTATATGTGTCCTTGTTGATCATGATCCCAGCTTACTTCTTATCGATGCAGTTCGAGGGAGCCGCACTGCAACAGACGATTCTTTTACAAAGCATCGTTTTGGGACAGGCAGTCTACATGATCAATTGTCGTGAAATGTTTGATCGGGCAATTAATCGTCGTTTCTTCGAAAATAAATTCTTGTTCCTTTCATTAGGAATCCTCTTTGTTCTTCAATTAGGCGTCGTCTTCTTACCAATTGGACAACAATTAATTGGAACGACCGCACTTAGTTTGGTCCAACAGGGGATTATTGCTGGAAATGCGCTACTATTATTCTTGGTTGTAGAAATCGAGAAGCGAATCAGCAAAGGGATTTTCCAAAGAAAAGAAAAAGCGGTCAGTCATTACCAAAATGACTAACCGAGTTGCTTATAAATAGGAACGAGAGGTGAGTTCAGTCAATTGACTGAGCTCATTTTTTGTTGGCATCGTAGAAATATAGAGTACTGGTAATGGCGTAGAATCCAATGGAATATTTGAGAGAATCATATCTCCCGAATGGACTCGCAGACCATCCAGTTGCGAAGGCTCGAGCGGAATCAAATTGATCCGTTTTCCCAAAAGATCATCTAATTCCTGTTGTAGAAAGGCTTTCCAGGCAGGTTCTCCTTGAAATACAAAGAAGACGGTCCGCATATGGGGCTGGATCATAAAAATTGCCTGCTGGCTCAATAGAGAGAAAAGGTTGATAAAGTACGTTTGATCCCCGATAGTAGAAAATTGCGGCAGGCTATTAAACAGCAGCGTGCTCTTCTCGCTTAAAATGGTGTATTCCTCATTTCTTTGTACCAACAGTTCCTGGTATTCTAATTGAAATTGTCTCGATAAAGTAGGCGATTCTGCATATTTCAATAACAGCAGTAAGATGTTTGTGGAAAGATTTGTTTGGAGCAGCGATTTCAACGTCAGTTCGTCGGCGATTTCTTGGACGGTTTGCTCCGCTTTCTCACGTAATTCGGAATACTCAGTCTTCAAAACCTCTGAGACCCGATTTCCTAGAAAATTATTGTAGTTCCAACTTTCTAAAAAGCAGAAAAAAGCAAAAAAGATTTCTTCGTCTCGCAAGTAAACACCTTCTTTTTCGTAAAGCCTCTTTAAAAGCGGACCATAAAGACTAAACAAAGGATCGTTGGCGTCAAAAGCAAAATTATCAATGGGACATCCAGCTTTGATGCGAATGCTATTGATAAAAAACCAGCAAATTCCAAAAATCTGTTCGGTATCCACCGTAAGCTCTTCCTTGAGGTCTTTGGTCAAAAAGAACAGGTAGTGCTCCTCGTGAATGGAATAATCTTCAAAAAAGTAATTGTTGTGAGTGAAAGGTACCAGCAAACGATGATAAAAAATTCGGATCGCGCTTTCCTCACCTGTGAGATAGGCACTTGTTGACGTTAAGCGAATCTTGATATTAAATGGCTGCAATTGGCGGTTGATTTTGGTTCGCTGACGTTTGAGTGTTTCATAGGACACACCCGTCTCATCAAGAAATCGCGGAACATTCAATTCTTTGGTGAAAAAAAGGTCTTTGACCAACTGCAGGCTCACGGAATGCGGCAAGAAGGCTTCCCAAAGTTCATTAGTCAGGGAATGTTCTTGGGCCGTTAATCGAATGCCGTTGTTATCAGAATCTAATTGCCAATTTTCAGGCAAGTATCCTCGAATAAGCTGGAGATCAGAAAAAATCGTTCGTTCCGTAGTACCGATTTTTTTTGCTAATTCTTTAGCTGTTAACTGTGAATGGTTGAGAAGTTGCTCTAAAAGTAAAATTTGACGATAGATATCTTTTTCAGTGATGATTTTTTTTAACATGGAATACATAGAGGAACCCTCCTTCAAAAATAAGCATACGAAAGAAGGGCGGGGTAGGTCAAGCTGCACCTTATTCGAGTGGGTATATAAAGTAGGGATTTTTTCGGTTGTATGGTAAAGTAGGCTGAAGTTCTGAGTTAAAGTATTATAGAAGAAAGGGAAATCATTATGATCAAAGTTGTGTTTACGTATCGAACCACTAAAAAAGATTTACCTGAATTAATGGAAAAATTTGCTGAATCAGGCCGCAATCCCAAGTTTCATTCAGAGGTAACCAATCAAAAAATTGAGATGTTTCAACGAACGGATGGAGAAGATGTCTATATCGTGTTAGATATCTATTACAATTCGAGGAAAGAGTTTGAGGAAAGAACGCGTTTTGAAAGAAGTTTGCCCGAATGGAACGCATTATGGTTTGCACCAGACATCAAACATACGGAAGTCAGCGTCGACGTATTTGATGTATTGTAGCCGAAGGATTTACTCGTTTAGAAGAAGGTTCCCTTACTCACAAGAGTTTGGGATTTTTTTTATCATTAAAATAGTCTATACTTCTATAGGTAAGTAAAAATGTTTTATCAGAGAGGATGGACACGATGTTACAACGAAAAATCGGGAACAGCTATTGGGAAACTTCAGCGATTGCTTTAGGGATCATGCGAATGGCAGCGCTAACGCCACAAAAAGCGGCAGAGGTTTTAGAGACAGCATTAGAAAGTAAAATCAACTTCATCGATTCAGCAGATATGTATGGCGATGGAAAATCAGAAAAAGTTTTTGGTGCAGCTTTAAAAGAAGCAAAAATTTCTCGTGACAACTTCTTTATTCAATCAAAAGGAGGCATTGTCACAGGCGATGACAAGCGCTATGATTTTTCAAAGCAACATTTACTAGACTCTGTAGATGGCATCTTAGAACGGATGGGTATTGACTACTTAGACAGCTATTTATTGCACCGGCCAGATCCATTGATGGAACCGGAAGAAATCGCAGAGGCCTTTGACATGTTGCAAGCAAACGGAAAAGTACGTCATTTCGGCGTGTCTAACTTTAATCCAGAACAATTTCAGTTGCTGCAATCTCATGTTGATCAAAAATTATTGATCAATCAGCTGCAGTTTTCAATTATGCACACAGGAATGATCGATTATGGGATGCATACGAACATGACCGATACACGTTCCTTCGATCATGATGGTGGCGTACTAGAATTTTCTCGTCGCAAAGGTGTGACGATCCAAGCATGGTCACCATTCCAATATGGTTTCTTCGAAGGCGTCTTCGTGGATAACGAGAAATTCCCAGAATTGAATGAGTTATTAGCGACACTGGCTAAAAAATACGACACGAACAAAAACGCGATCGCGACTGCTTGGATTTTACGTCATCCAGCGAATATGCAAGTGATCCTCGGTACGATGAATCCGACGCGAATCAAGGAAAGCGCAGCGGGCGGCGATGTGACCTTGACGAAACAAGAATGGTACGATGTGTACTTTGCGGCAGGAAATGATTTGCCGTAATAAAGGAAAAGCGGCATCCCGAAAAGGATGCCGCTTTTTAATTATGGACAACAAATAATTTTGACTGCAAAGTTTTTAACTGGCCTTTTTTTCTGACAGAAACAGGAATGACTGTACCATCCTCTATAGTGACAGATGAGAAGTCTTTTGTGATGGAATGGATAGCCTTTTTATGAATCAAGAATCCTCGATGGCATCTTAAGAAGTTACTTGATAGTTGTTCTTCAAGATTGTTTAAGGTCGTTTGATGAATCAGGTATTGATTGTTTTTTGTATGCAATGAAAGGGCATGTCCCTTGTTAGATGAGAAATAAAGGATATCATCAAGAATGAAAGTCGTAAATTCGCTGCCTGTATTCAATTTGACTGTTTGACTCATAGTCAATGTCCCGAGCCGCTGTTCGATAGTTTTTAAGCAAGTGTGAATACGTTCGCGAATATCTACAGCAGGATCTTTGATGATGAAATCCAAAGCTTGGACACGATATTGAAATGTTAAAAAGCTTAATTCAGATCGTATGGTGATAAAGACAATAAAGCCTAACGGGTCAAACTTGCGAATTTCTTGTGCGACTGAAAATCCGTTGTTGAATTCAGTATCTTCTTCTAAGTTAATATCTAAAAAGTAAATATTCCACTGATTCCTGCGATCGATATTTTCTAATAATTCCCCCCCCGAACTTGTGCTGTAAGCCAGCGTCAATTCCCAATCAGAGAAAAGTTGATAATTTTTGATTGCTTGTTCTAAAGAAATGCGTTGCGATTCATTGTCTTCAGCGATATATACGTTAATGGCCATGATTTACTCCTTTTTTAAAAATAATGTCTGGCAAAATTCTTGTCTGCCTTGTGTTGTTTTTAAAGTCAAATACTCAGGGTATAGTTGAATGATGGATTGGACAATTGATAATCCTAAGCCTCGATCTCTTCCCTTTGTTGAAAAATTTTCTTTTTGTAAAAGCGAGGGAGAAAATGGTTCTCTTGCAGTTTCTTTGATCGAATTTATTAAGATGAATACATAATGTTTTTCATCTTCAATAATCGCTAATCGAACGCAAGGATCGCTACTTTCTTCTGCAGCTTCTAGGGCATTGTCAATCAAAATACCAAAGATTCGCGATAATGCTAATTGATCAATGGGAACCTGTTGAATCGTTTGATCAATCTCAATATCAAATGAAATTTCTTTTTTTGTAGCAGTCATGATTTTTGTGAATATCAATGTCTTTAGCTCAGGTATCTTTAAATTCTTTAACTTAGAAACTTCTAAAAAGTAATGATAATCCTCTTCAAATGTCTGAGTTACATTTTCAAAATATTTTTTTAAATCCGCTTCATTGATCGGAGACTGATAAATGTACCCGCCCAATGAGAAAAGTAGATTGCTGAAATCGTGATGATTTTTACGGATGTTTTGTGTGACGCTTTCTAAACTATTGATGTATTGAGTCAGTTCGTATTTTTGCTTCTCTTGTTCAGATACAAGCTGTTTGGAACGCCTATTCAAGAATAGTAAAAAGACAAAGGCTCCGATAGCCAATATATTTTGTAATACTAAGAGTGTTCCTACAACGAACAATTGATGAACAGATTCAATAATGAAATACGCATTTGGCGCCAATCGATGAATCCAACCGGCACCTACATAATTACTTGATAAAAAAATTGTAGATGTATAATTTGTGCCATTGGGTGCTACTGTAATAGAACTCACTTGAACAAATAAAGAAAAAAGTATCAGCACTATTAATACGGTCCATAATAAAACCAACACCATTGAAGAGTAATTCAGAAATAAATTTTTAAGGCGTGATAGACTTTTTTTTATCAGAGGAATCAAAACCAGTGATAAAACGAAGTACCAATTGATAATGGTCACTGAAAACATTGGCGAATCAGAGAGATTCATTAAGTGAATCCTGATATATTCAAACCCCTCGGCCAATAAGATGATTATGCCTGTTACAAAAAGTAGACATTCAAGAAAAAGCCGTTCCCCTCGATTAAAAACCAAGTAGAGAATTAAGAGTACAACGGATTGCGCTGTAATGCTAAAAATGTTGTGTACAACTAAGATGTTGGGATAATACATATTTATTATATTATTAAATACCCATCCTAGATTATACGCTGTAATAATCGTCAAAAGGATAGAAAGCTTAGTGATTTTGACAGGAAAACAGCATTTTAATATTGTCAGATAGACAATCAATGAGGGGGTTATCTGCATAAAATAAGACAGCGCTAGTTGACTAGTTGATAGATCATTCGTATAAAAATAAGTCATATAAAATATCCTTTTATTATTTTACTGAAAAACACAGAAAAAACGCTAGAGTAATTGATGAGAAGCTTCTTTAATTATATAACATTAGAGGTTAAAATAATATCTATCAGTTTGAAAATAATGTTAAAAAAATATAAAAATTAGTGGTATTTGTAGATTGATGGTTTTTATCGAATGATTCAGTTTAAAGATAAAACAAAAAATACATAAAGTTAAAAATAAAATCAAAATGATTTTTAACGAAGAACGACGCTCATGTTGCATGAACGTCGTTCTTTTTCTTTTGAAGTGACGTTCAAATAGTTATTTTGCTATTCATGGAAAATTGGAAGTTCTCTGTTTTTGATAATTTATAATAATTTTGAACAAGGAAGCATTATAAATATTTAATGAAAAGGGGAGGTAGATGTGAAAAAGAGAAAGATGAAAGTTCTTTCTATGACAGTACTAATTATTAGTACGTATATTATTGGGCTATTTGGTCTTAATTCAGACAAGGCCTCAGCGGAAACACTTCAGGATAACTTAGTAATTACAAATTATTATGCGGAGAAACGTCCAGGTGGTGGTGCTTCACTAGAAACGGGTCAACAATTGCGAGTCCACATGGAGTTTAATGTTGATCCATTACCTGAAGGAACAGCAGTAGGAGATACGTTTGAGATTAGTATCCCGAATGATTACAATTTTTC
Organism: Enterococcus sp. AZ048; assembly: GCF_051715125.1. Taxonomy (NCBI): domain Bacteria; kingdom Bacillati; phylum Bacillota; class Bacilli; order Lactobacillales; family Enterococcaceae; genus Enterococcus; species Enterococcus sp. AZ048. Next base: position 366,824 of record NZ_JBIOTD010000001.1, read on the forward strand.
GTACCACTGGAGTTCGGGAGTTCTTGGAAATACTCCTTCTGATCCATATCTGACATATGAGATTCAAGGCGACAAAATAATTTTTACAATTTGTGAGGCTGCAGTTGAAGCACAGCGCCTCCACAAAGGGGTTTTGGATCTCACTGCAACGGCTAGAAAAGCTGGAGAAAATATTGATGGCGGTGGGAACGGTATGGGTGATCTATTAGAGGTTACTGATGCTCCTGATCCGACAGTACCTGATCCAGAAGATCGACCTTTTCCAGATGAGAGTAAATATCTTCATAAAGAAGGAAAACAGGTTAATGGTCAAAATGCAATCGCTTGGGCAGTTCGTACTAATTACTTAGATTATGGTGCCGCCTTTGATTATTATACCAAGGATCAAGGGGCAACAAAAATTGTGGACAAGGCTAATGGTTTGTTGGTCGATCACTTAGTCCCAGGCACACACTTTAGAGAGGATTCTCTTTGGGTGACAGTTCCTACCTATATTATTACGACAGAGGATGCTGGATCGCGTATGGGGGATCGACAATTAGGGGCAAATATTTCAGGAGCTCCACAAAAAGTGAATTTTTCCGATTTCGTAATTGAAAAAGAAGGAAATGGGAATGCCTTTTTAAAACTTGAACCAACAGAAGGGCAAAGTTATCAAGAATTTCAGGATTACGTACAGGCCTATCCTGATGCAAACAACGGACAACGAGCTTACGGTGTGTATAAACATGCGGATGAAACAGAGACAGTCTTAGTTGCTTTTGGAACCATGCCGGGATCGACACATTACTATGAAGACCTTAAGGCGCATTATACCGATTTTGGTGAAGCAGATATCCATGATGCGATTGATGCGGACTTGTCCTTGACCGGTGATCAAAAAACTCAGTTACATGATATTTATGGAAAAAGAGATGAGAGTCCGTCAAATGGAGCAATCATGGCTTACGATGTTTCTTTCTCAGTAGATGTAGATGTTCCTGAATATGGTTCTGGGAAATATCAAAATGATCTGTCCTTTTTATACAATGACAATGATTCAGAGGATACCAGAACAGAGACGGATTTTGATGCAATTTGGGGAGATGTCGAAGCAGATTTCTTAAAGGCCTATAAGAAAGTTTCAGGAGATGACGAGAAAGAGCTATCTGAAGAAAAAATTTTTAAATTTAATATCTCCGATCGATATGGAACAGTTGTTGCTTACGGGAAGACTGTTACGGAAGTCACACATAAAGGAAGAGAAGTAGAGATCAAATTCTACCGAGATGAAAACTACACCATCCCGATAGAAAATGTTGATAAAAATAATCCGAACTACTGGAGCAACTTTTTAATTGATGGACGCTGGTATTACATTAACGAGATAGATACAGATGGCTATGAAGTGCACATCCAAGATACGAATGGAAAAGAGACAAATCAGTTCAAATATGACAGCAAGCAAGATCATCGCTGGCGATTTATTGTGATCAATAAAGAACCAATCAAGATAGAAGCAGAAAAGAAAATCATTGGGGTTGGTAGTTTAGCGAATGATAAAGAATTCGAATTTGAATTGAGAGATACTCGAGATGATTCAGCTGTTGCTTTTGGGAAAACTACGATCACAATGACAGATGGGAAGAACACCAATAAACCGATCACGTTCTATACGGATAATACTTACAGTGAAGAAATCACTAATTGGAAGAAAATGACCATCGATGGGGTTGAAACCGTCATTTTAGAAGATGGTGTGACCTATGAATTGGTTGAGGTGGATAGTCAAGGATATAACGTTACCTATTATACAAAAGATCCTTCGACTGGTGATTCTATTGAAGGAAATACCTATACCGCCGATTATGAAAATGGCGGAAAGATCAGTTTTGCAGTTACTAACAAAGATACGTTAGATTTTGAAGCAAATAAAAAGGTCGAAGGTACGGGTCTGTTGACGCCGAATAAGACGTACAAATTTGAAATTAAAGATATTACAACAGCTGGGAATCCGGTAGTCGCCTATGGAAAAGTGACGGTCACAGAAAAAGGTCAGAATCAGGCGATCGAGTTTTTCACGACAAGTGATTATAGCGCATCAAATAAAATCACAGATTGGGCAAAAATTTTACGAGAAGATAAAAAATATCAATTAATTGAAACAGATACGCAAAATTATCGACCGATCTATTCAGGCGGCACGGGAGAAAAGAATAATGAGTTCCAAGTAGTTTACAATGACCCATCGAAAAAAATTACGCTTAACACAGAGAATCAAAATACCTTTGACTTTTCTGCAAAGAAAAAAGTGACAGGTGACGGCGTCTTTGATGGAGAGACATTCAAATTCCAATTAGTTAATAGCAGCGATCAAGTTGTTGCTCACGGGAAAGCGGAAGTAAATGCGAAGGATACGGATATACCGATTACCTTCTATAAAGACATAGAGGATGAAGGGACGATTATTACTGATTGGACTGAGATCTTGACTGAAGGAGAAAGCTATCAACTAAAAGAAGTTGATGACTCAGGATATGCCGTGACGTACAAGGATCAGGATGGGACAGAGACGAATCAATTTACTGTTCAATTCAATACAGGGAAATCAATGAGCATCCATGTGGAGAATCGACGTGGAAGAGTACCGCTTCCAGAAACCGGTGGTGAAGGGTTAACGCAGCAGCTCATTTTTGCAAGTGCCTTTCTTGCCTTCGTTATTCTGATTGGCGGGATCGTTGAGTATCGTAGAAAGGTGGGTGTGTAACATGAAGAAACCTTCTATTATATTCTCGCTTCTAGCGATCGGCTTTCTTTTAATAGGAAATTTGTTTTCTATGCAGTCTGTGGAGGCTGCAGAAAAGCACACAGTTTATTTGCATAAGCAAGCTACGCAGGAAAATCAAGATGGACAGGGATTGCTGACGGAAAAAAAAGGAATCAACGGGGCAGAATTCACTGTAATTGATATCACACATTTTGTTCGAACGCATTCAACGTCCCACGAAGAAGCGGTAGAACAAGCTAAGGCTGTGGCAAAATCCGAAGTTGTAGACTTGGAGGTTGGCGAAGCGGTTCCGAATCGTTTGGGAATGGAGGTCGTTGCCAAAGGAAAAACGGCACGGATGGATGTTCCGAATAGTCAGGGGCAGAATGAGTCAATGGATGGTGTGTTAAAGCTCTCATTAACTAAGAAAAATAAAGCCCATGATGCGAGTTACCTGTTCATTGAGACAGCTTCAGTGAGCCAGGCAGGTCCAAGCGATCCGATCATTGTGCATTTTCCAATCGAGGATGAGTTAAACAATACGATAACGGCTGAATTTACACACATCTATTCGAAAAATGACAGCTTGGTAGAAATTCCGACCGAGCCAAAAATCGAAAAGCAGTTGGCAGAAGATCATGCAGATTTCACCTATGGAGAAGCGATCAATTATGAGATCAAGGTAAACATTCCGATTCCTATCAGTAGATATCAGTATTTCAAAGTAATTGATTTGCCAGATCCTGCGTTGCTTGCTGATGTCAATTCGATTACTGTCGCATATCAAAAAAATCAGCCGATTGATTCGGCGAGTTATCAAGTGAGTGCTGAAGGAAATGGTTTTATCATTAACTTTGTTCCGAATAAATTGGTTGAATACCAAGAGATGCAATTAACGATTTCGTATCAGATGAAGATCAAAGAAGGTGCAGCGGCAGATACTCCGTTTTTTAATAAAGCGTTGCTGCAATACAACGATTCTATAAAAGATCAAGAACAAACTAGTACATCTAAGGAAGTGCTGACCGGCGGCTATCGCTTTGTAAAAGTTGATGCCGATACTCGTCAATTAAAATTGAAAGATGCTACATTCGTGGTGAAAAACAAAACAGAGCAGTATCTGACAACTGACTATAAGTGGAAAAATTCAGAGACACCTTCAAAAGACGAAGACTTACTGAAAATCGTTTCAACTCAAGAAGGAGCTTTCGAACTGAAAGGACTAGCCTACGGTACCTATCAAATTGAAGAAATTGTCGCACCTAAAGGCTACCGTCTATTAGAAAAGCCGATCGAATTTAAGATTGAGAAGAATACTTATCTTGCTGGAGAGACGACTGGTTTGCTTGAAGTTTTAAATAGTAAATTACCAAGTACTGGTGGTGGAGAAACGGGCGATGTCGGGAAAGCTACCAATGTGAATGCCAAAGCTGTTTACACCGTAGGAAAGAATACGCGCAGATTGCCAAGTACTGGTGAAAGAATCTTAGACGTGGGGTTATTCGGCGGATTACTAATTTTATTAGTGTTCGTTATTTATAGCATTAGAGCAAGACAGCAACAAAAGAATGACTAAATAGAAATTGGAGGAAGAAAAATTGAAGAAGAAATTATTGGTTTTAATAGCGAGCCTTGCTATGGTGCTGCCTATCGTATTAGGCTTTGGGGCTTCACTTACTGCAAATGCAGCAGGGACAACAGTAGACATCACTTTGCACAAAAAGCGTTTTAGCAGTACACAAACAGAAATTCAGAATACTGGTGAAGAAATGTCGGAATTTGATTCAGCAGCTGGGTTTGGTGGTGTACAATTCAAAATTTATGATGTTACCGATGCTTTTTATACATTGTTAAATTCAACGAAACCAGCTTCTACTGAAAAATATACGATGGAAGAGGCTTTAGCGGAAGTAAAAGGAAAAGATTACAGTTCAGAAACACCTGTCGATACACAAACGACTGCAACAACCGGCTCTGTTGGTGATCTGACTTTTGCCAATGTAAATGCCAAAGTAAATGGTAAAAACGCTGTTTACGTAATCGTAGAAACACCGATAGCTGGTGTAACAACTGCAGATAATATGGTTGTTGCCTTACCAGTGAAAAATGCTAGTGAGGAAACACTAGAGACGATCCACTTATATCCAAAGAACGTTGTTGAAACTGCAGGGGTAGAAGTAGAAAAAATCTCAAACTTAAAAGATAAAGATGGTAATAAGATTGCTTTGGAGGATGTTGAATTCGTGATTCATCGTAAAGGTGTTTACAACGGTTCTACTACTGAGTATTTGAGTGGGTTTGATGCATCGGACACACCTACGTGGACAACGGATCCAGCTCTTGCGCACAAATTTAGTACAGATCAATACGGTAAATTTTCTGAAGATCGCCTATTGTATGGTACGTATTATTTAACTGAGGTAACAACAAAACCTGGTTATGTGATCCAAAATGGTGCCATCAATCAGCAATTTACATTAAGCGATGCAAATAAATTAAAATCGTTTACTGGAACAGATGCTATTCAAAATGATGACATTGAGGTAAAGAAAACCAACGATGGCGGTTCTGTAAATGTTGGTGATAAGATCGAGTATAGTGTGGAATCAGTGATTCCAAATGGGATCAAAGATCAAATTGATACAGATAATGACGGCGTAAGTGATTCTCCACGCTATATCAAATATGAAATCAAAGATACACATGGCGTACATTTAAAATTAGACAATACAACATTAGTACTATCAGATGGGACGACAACATTTACGTCACCTTTGCATTATACGTTAGATGAAACAACAGCTGGCGAATTTACAGTTGCTTTTACTGCGGCAGGGATTGCTGCAATGACACCAAATGCAACAATGACGATGACGTACAAAATGGAATTATTGCAAACAATCGCACCGGGTGTTGAAGTAAACAATACAGCTAAAGTTGAAACGGATCATGATACAGATACAGGTTCAGGTAGCGAAGTTTATACTGGTGGATACAACTTTGTTAAAGTGGATGGTTCAAATGACAATGAAGCATTAAAAGGTGCAGAATTTGTTGTGCGTGATGCGGATAGTGATACTGCAAAATATTTGAAAGTTGGCACAAATGGTGAAATTTCTTGGGTGACAGATTTAGCAGATGCAAAAGTATTTATATCAAACGGTCAAGGCTACGTAACAATTAAAGGGTTGGAAGATGGCACCTACTATTTAGAAGAAACAAAAGCACCAAATGATAAATATGTGCTATTAGAAAATCGTGTTGAATTTGAAATCAACCAAAATTCATTTGACAGTACGGATCCGCTAGGAACAGGGAAAGCTGAAGTAGTAGTCAATAAACAAAAAGGCAGCTTGCCTTCAACGGGTGGCTCAGGAATTTACTTGATGATGGCAGCAGGTGTTGCTGTGATGACGATCGTCGGTGTTGCTTACCTGCGCTCACAACGTAAGGAAGCATAGTAAGCTCTTAACGCATGTTTTATAAAGACAGTAACGAAAAGCAACATGAATCGTTGCTGTCTTCTTTTTTTCAAAAAAACTGATGGGTAATGGACAGGGAGTGTTTATATGGCGAAGAGAAAAGAAAAGTCAAATTCATTCATTGTAATGATACAGCGGCTAGTCATGTTGTTCTTCTTTCTTTTTGGGCTTTCTTTGCTGGTGTATCCGTTAATTAGCCAAGGGATCAATGATTATCTTGATCAGCGAACTGTCCAAAGATATCAAAAAGAAGCATCACAAAAAAATAAGACTGAGATTGAAAAGCTACAAAAACAGATGGCACTACAGGACGAGAAAGCTAAAAAAGAAAAAAATCCCGGGTCCGACGGGGAGCCCTTTTCGCAACAACGGAGAGACAAAGAAAAGAAAAAAAAACCGTCTCAATCCTACATTAAGGAGCACACAATAGGAACCATTATTATCCCAAAAATTGATGTGAAGCTTCCGGTTTTTGATGTAACGAATGATTTTTTCTTATCTAAAGGTGCAACAGTTTTGGAAGGAACGTCTTCAATTAATGGAGGTGAAAGTTCTCATAGCGTGATTTCATCTCATCGGGGACTAAAGAAAGCCAAGCTTTTTACCGACTTGCCTAAGTTGAAAAAGAAGGATCAGTTTTATATTGAGGTTTTGAATGAAACACATGCCTATGAGGTAGATCAAATTAAAGTAATTGAACCAACCGATACAACGGATCTTTTAATCGTTGACGGAATGGAATATGTAACCTTGATGACTTGTACACCCTATGGGATAAACTCTCATCGATTGCTGGTTCGTGGCCACCGTGTATCGTATACAAAAGCGATGGCGAAGAAGAAAGAAAAAGTTGATGATCGAAAAAAAGGTAAGCAATTTGCGATGTTGGGCGCAATGATTATTGGAGGTTTTCTGATTATTTGGGTCTTTTATCAAATCATCCGTACAGCATTAATCGGGCGAAGAAACTACGTGCTTTCCTTTTACTTAATTGATCCTACAACCAACCTACCAATCATTGGTCAACCTGTTCTTCTGTTAGGGAGACGTGGAAAAAATCAACTATTAATTGAAGGTAAACCTGCTACTGCTTTATCAGACAAAGATGGAAAAGTGACATTTCCGCCACTTTTCGGTAAGCGTTATGGATTGAAATTCTCAAAAGAAACAGAAGTTTTTGCGTACACAAAAGTCAAAAAAATCAAAGAATCTAATTTTTCTCTCAAACCAAAAGGGAAGGAAGTCACTATCGCAGAAAAGGAACAAGTCATTGTATTTAGGAGTCGAGCATGAACAGACAGTCGAGAACAAAAATCATTATTGTAAGTGTTGGAATTCTTTTGTTGCTTTTAAGTTTCGTTTGGTGGGACAACCATTGGGTCATGAAGATTAACGGACAGAAAATATCAGAAGACGAATATGTTTTTTATCAAAAATTATATCCGAGATTGGACAAAAAGGGATTAGAGACACAAATCGTAGAAGAAAAGGTCCAACTGCAGCAAGCAAAAAAACAAAAGTTTGATGTGGTTGACAACTATAAAACGCTAGTCAAAAAGACGAAAGAGATCAATCAGAAAAATCAGAAAAAAAGTAGAGAAAAACAAGTTATTTATGGGTTGAAAAAATATGATGAACAAACGTATTATGCATATACTCTCAGGAACAGTATTAACGAGTTAAAAAAAATCTATCAAAAAGACATTACGGATAAAAACATCAAAACATTTTACGAAACATATCTAGAAGGATTCCGAGAAGTTGAGAATAAAGATTTGTATCGTGTCGAAGGAGATAAAAATACATTGCAGAATCTAATCTCTGCTAACAGTAGGGAGGAGAGAATTGAAGCTGCTGAGGCGATTACTTTTGAAAAGGTTCAATTAACAGAATCGAATATGCGTGATTGGCTGAAGTATTATGACGAAGAAATCTATGATGTTATTCCTCAGCCTGCGGGGACATGGAGCGCTATTTACGGTAATGGAAAGAAAAAGCGTTGTTACTACTGTATTCGTACAAAAAAAGGTCCGATTCAACCGATAGAAAAGGTCTCAGAATCTATCCGAATTCAACTAGAAAAAGAGAACTATCGAGAATACGTTAAAAAATGGGTAAAAGAAGCAAAAGTCGTTCGGAAAAATAGGAGGCATCAATGAAAAAAAAGAGAATTGTGTCTAGTGTTGGTTTGTTGACATTGATCATTCCTTTATTGTTGGGAGGGTTTCCGCAATCGAATGAAGCAGCTGGAAACGTATATTATGTGGATCCAGCTACTGGGAGTGATGACAATACAGGAACTTCTCCGAATAAAGCGTGGGAATCCTTAGATAAAGTAGAAGAAACAAAGTTTGAAGCGGGAGATACGATCCGACTTCATGAAGACGGCGTTTTCAATGACACTCTTTTTTTAGAAGGGAGTGTGAATGGAGAAGGGACAGTTGATCGACCGATTACATTGGAAAGTTATGGAGAGTCAGGAGGAAAAGCGCAGATCAATGGTCAGGGCGGAGAAATTGTGGAACAAATGACCTCAATGAATAAACAAATTTATTCTGCGGTGACATTGTACAATGCAAGTGGTTGGACAATGAGAAATTTCTCAGTAACAAATATAAATCCTGATGAGAGTCAACAAGCAGAGCAGGCTTGGGGATTAGAGGGGAGTCCAAAATCTAAGTGGGGACGTGTGGGAGTTTATGTTCTGGCAAAAGATAATGGGATAACTCAAAATATTCATCTAGATGATCTACAAGTGACAGATGTAGATGGGCATATTCATGCGAAAGATCATGGAAATGGAGGGATATTTTTCACAGTAGGTGGGAAACCTGATATGAATAATATCACTCGATTTGACAATATTTCAATTACGAATAGCTATGTTGCTAATACAAGGAGAACGGGAATTTCTGTTGGCTGTACGGTTTTTGAAGGAACTATCACGGACGAAAGAGTCTCTGATAAGATTGATCCAGTTAAAAGTCAGACCTATGGACACACAAATGTATTGATAGAGAACAACTATGTAAAAGATTCAGGTGGAGATTCGATTGTACCTCAAAATTGTTATTTGCCAATGATTCAAAACAATGTATCCGATGGGGCGAGCCAAACACATGCAAGAGAAGACGGGGATATATTTAGAAATCCTGATCCAGCATTCAAACCCTACTACTGGCAGGTAAGTGCCGGGATATGGCCATGGTTGTGCTACTATCCAACTTTCCAATTTAATGAAGCATTTGATACTGTCGATAATTACGATGGAGAAGGTTTTGATTGCGATTCTGGGACAGGTACCCTTTATCAATATAATTATAGTCATGATAATGAAGGTGGCTTTATGTTACTGTGTGATTCGAAAAATTTTAATAGTGTCATTCGCTATAATATCAGTGAAAACGACCGTAAACATTTGTTTTTAGCAGCGAATACGCTAGATCCCAAGTGGACTTCTGATATTTCAGAAGCAGAGGTAGGACAGGTATACAATAATACTTTTTATACTGGTGCTGGAACGAATACAGATATCATCAGTCGGCAAAGTCCAGGTCAGCTTAGAATGAAGAATAATATTTTCTACAATGAAGGAGGAAATGCCACTCCACATTGGCAAGTAGGCCAATTAGAAAAAGGGGAAGAAGATAGGCAGGAACATCCGGCTACAGTGCAATTCGATAGTAATGTTTATTATGGCTACACTAATCTTCCAAGCAATGAAAAAAATCCAATAATTGTGAAAAGTCCAGATATTGAATACGATGGGGCATTCAATGCAACAGGACCGGAAAAAGATCATGAACGGGCAGTAGAAGTAGAAGAAATAATTGAAGGAAATATTTTGGAAGCTCCTGGAACTGGCGGAATTGGATTAGATTCTGTCGGTGGCTACCAATTGAGTGAACACTCTCCTGCGATTAATGCTGGTACCACAATTGAAGATAATGGTGGACGCGATTATTTTGGAAACCCGTTAATTGACGGTAAGGTTGATATTGGTGCCCATGAATATTCAGGCCAACTCCCGCCACCAATTAGCAGCACAACAGAGCCAACAACATCAAGTACAGAATCGAGCAGCTCGACGAAACCGACAACATCAAGTACAGAATCAAGCAGCTCGACGAAACCGACAACATCAAGTACAGAATCGAGCAGCTCGACAAAACCGACAACATCAAGCACAGAATCGAGCAGCTCGACGAAACCGACAACATCAAGTACAGAATCAAGCAGCTCGACGAAACCGACAACATCAAGTACAGAATCGAGCAGCTCGACAAAACCGACAACATCAAGTACAGAATCGAGCAGCTCGACAAAACCGACAACATCAAGTACAGAATCAAGCAGCTCGACGAAACCGACAACATCAAGTACAGAATCGAGCAGTTCGACAAAACCGACAACATCAAGTACAGAATCAAGCAGTTCGACAAAACCGACAACATCAAGTACAGAATCGAGCAGCTCGACGAAGCCGACTACATCAAGTACAGAATCAAGCAGCTCGACGAAACCGACAACATCAAGTACAGAATCGAGCAGCTCGACGAAGCCGACAACATCAAGTACAGAATCGAGCAGCTCGACGAAGCCGACTACATCAAGTACAGAATCAAGCAGCTCGACGAAACCGACAACATCAAGTACAGAATCGAGCAGCTCGACGAAGCCGACTACATCAAGTACAGAATCAAGCAGCTCGACAAAACCGACAACATCAAGTACAGAATCAAGCAGTTCGACAAAACCGACAACATCAAGTACAGAATCGAGCAGCTCGACGAAGCCGACTACATCAAGTACAGAATCAAGCAGCTCGACGAAACCGACAACATCAAGTACAGAATCGAGCAGCTCGACGAAGCCGACTACATCAAGTACAGAATCGAGCAGCTCGACGAAGCCGACTACATCAAGTACAGAATCAAGCAGCTCGACGAAACCGACAACATCAAGTACAGAATCGAGCAGCTCGACGAAGCCGACTACATCAAGTACAGAATCAAGCAGCTCGACAAAACCGACAACATCAAGTACAGAATCAAGCAGCTCGACGAAACCGACAACATCAAGTACAGAATCAAGCAGCTCGACGAAACCGACAACATCAAGTACAGAATCGAGCAGCTCGACAAAACCGACAACATCAAGTACAGAATCAAGCAGCTCGACAAAGCCGACAACATCAAGTACAGAATCGAGCAGTTCGACAAAACCGACAACATCAAGTACAGAATCGAGCAGCTCGACAAAGCCGACAACATCAAGCACAGAATCGAGCAGCTCGACAAAACCGACAACATCAAGTACAGAATCAAGCAGCTCGACGAAACCAACAACATCAAGTACAGAATCGAGCAGCTCGACGAAACCGACAACATCAAATACAGAATCAAGCAGCTCGACAAAGCCGACTACATCAAGTACAGAATCAAGCAGCTCGACAAAGCCAACAACATCAAGTACAGAATCGAGCAGCTCGACGAAACCGACAACATCAAGTACAGAATCAAGTAGCTCAATAGAGACAAGTTCAAGTGGTGGTGCAAAAGAAAGTAGTTCATCAAAAAAATCTTCCGATCTTAAAGAAGACAGCACCTCTCCGAGTAATACGAAAAAAAATATTGGTTCAGGAGCTTCAAATACACCAAAAGGTAGTGGCGGAAATAAATCTGAAAGTGTAATTGTTCGCAAGTATTCTGTCAATCAATCCTCAGAATCATCGAAAAAAATATTACCTAAAACAGGAAGTTCAAGTAGTCAACTTCTCATATTTGTTGGGGTATTGTTAATTATTGGAAGTTTTATATTAATCAAACAAACAAATGCAATTCGCAAATAGAAAGTAAAGAAAAGAGGTGCAAAATGGAAAATCAAAAGATCCCTCGTTGGTTTTCAGAATTAAGCGAGGAAGAAATTAGATTTGTAAAGAAATTTTTACTTGCCTCGGGCTCAATTAAGGAATTAGCTGGAATCTATTCTACAAGCTACCCTACAATTCGTAAAAAATTAGACAAGCTGATACAAAAAATTCAAGTAAACGAAAGAAAAGACAATGATATGGTAGTAAAATTGATTAATCAGCTTGAAGAGGAAGGAAAAATCGATCAGGATATTGCCAAAACGGTTGTTTTAGAATACAGTAAAACACTTAATTGCTTACTTATAGATTAATACAAATCAAGTTTTATCTTAAAACTTTGCGTTGAGAATGGGCAAAAAGGAAAATATTGGATTGATATTAATAGCAGGTTGTTCTTTGTTACTAAGATGAGAAACAAATGAATCATTTATTTTTACAACGAATAGTTTAGAGGTAATAGACATCTCTATAGAAGAGAACCTTCCAAATGCTATCACAAAATTCTTACTGATGAAAAATAGTGATATATGAACCAAAGGAAAGGTGGGTGTTGCTTTCTGCAAGTCCAACAGAGATGGATAGAACACCCAGAAATTTCATTGTTAAGCTTAAAGAAAAGATCATGAAATAAGCCAAAAAAAAAAGAAAATATCTAATCCATCCAAAAAGTTGAATACAGCAGAATAAGTTGTGCAAGAACCGCGAAATTGAAACGTGGGCTTCTTGCACAGCTTTTTCTTGCTAGAATTCTAGAAAGCTGCAATTTGGTATGGGGACAAATAACGTATTTTTTTTGTTTGTTTAAGGGCGTTTAAACCAATGAAGAAAGAAAAGTACTTTTAAGGAGGAATCGTCAATTTTTTCTAATAAAAGATTTTTCTAACATAAATCTTAGTCTAATTTTCAAAAAATCGAGGATCAAAAATGAAAGTGCACTTTTATATGAAAATGAAAGTTTGTTTTATTTGGAATTGATTAGAAAGAAAAAATGGTCGAAGATTATCTGCATATTATATGTTTCCTTTATCATTAAATGTTTTTGTGATATAAGTCCATAGTGAAAACGCTTAAAGAGTATTGGTATAATCGTTTTTATTTTTTTAAAAGTAGAAATACTATATAAGAAATGTAGTTATTGTGAAATAAAGAACTATTAATTTTGACCGATTACTGATGAAAAGTTTAGTGATTATAAGCAGCTTTGAAAGCCGTAGCCTGCCTTATAAATAAAATCAATTAGAAACTTTCTAACTTTTATTATAATTCAAAGAATTGTCAAGTGTTAAAGTTGTAAACGTTATCAATCGCTTATAAACTAAGGGTGTAAGTTACGAAAGCGCAAACAGCAACTCAGCTTTTCGTTTTGCTTGAGTGGAAAAAATAACAAATCGGTTTGCGCAATAACAAGTATGGAGGAGAATCGTTATGAGTTCAAAAGTTCTTGACCAATTTCTAGAAACGAACTTGGAAGATCTAAAAGCAAAAGGATTGTTCAACACTATTGATGTTTTGGAGGGAAGCAATGGTCCAATCATTACTGTCAATGACCAAAAAATGATCAACCTGGCTTCTAACAACTATCTAGGATTTGCTACTCGACCTGAAATGATCGAAGCAGACGTAGAAGCAACAAAACATTACGGAGCAGGGGCAGGCGCTGTTCGAACAATCAATGGAACTTTAGACATTCACCAAAAATTAGAAGAAAAAATCGCTGAATTTAAAGGAACGGAAGCAGCGATCGCGTTCCAATCTGGTTTCAACTGTAACATGGGTGCCATTTCAGCAGTAATGAAAAAAGGGGATGCGATTTTATCAGATGAATTGAATCATGCCTCTATTATTGATGGGTGTCGTTTATCTGGTGCGAAGATCATTCGTGTAAATCACCAAGACATGGAAGATTTAGAAGCGAAAGCAAAGGCTGCGACAGAAAGTGGCGAATACAACAAGGTGATGTATATTACTGACGGTGTCTTCTCAATGGACGGCGACGTAGCAAAAATTCCTGAAATCGTAGAAATTTGCGAAAAATACAATGTCATTACTTATGTGGACGATGCACATGGTACAGGTGTTATGGGTCATGGTCACGGAACAGTAAAACATTTTGATATGCAAGATCATATCGATTTCCAAATGGGAACATTATCAAAAGGGATCGGTGTTGTCGGCGGATATGTGGCTGGTACAAAACAATTGATCACTTGGCTGAAATCGCAAGCACGCCCATTCTTATTCTCTACATCTTTAACGCCTGGCGCTGCTGGTGCTTGTATCAAAGCAATTGATTTAATCGAAGAACATCCAGAATATGTGGATACATTGTGGGAAAATGCCAATTACTTTAAAGACGAATTGAAACGAATCGGTTACGATATCGGTCAATCAGAAACACCAATTACTCCAGTAATCGTCGGTGATGAAAAATTAGCACAAGAGTTCTCTAAGAAATTATTAGAAAACGGTGTTTATGTAAAACCTATCGTATTCCCAACGGTGCCATTAGGAACAGGCCGTGTACGGAACATGCCGAATGCAGGACATACGAAAGAAATGCTAGACGATGCTATCAAAGTATATGAAAAAGTCGGTAAAGAATTAGGAATCATCAAAGAAACAGTCAAATAAAAACCAACTATACGAGAGACAGAGAGGAAGAGACATTCATGAAAAAAGTATTGATCACAGGCGCATTAGGACAAATCGGTTCAGAATTAACAGAAAGATTACGCAACGATCTAGGTGTCAAAAATGTTATCTCAACAGATATTCGTACTGTTGAAGGCAGCCCAGTTGTTGAAAATGGTCAATTTGAAGAATTAGATGTAACGAACTATGACAGCTTCTTAGATATCGCTAAACGTTATGAAGTGGATACGATCATCCATTTAGCAGCATTATTATCTGCAACTGCTGAAAAACGTCCAGCATTTGCATGGAATTTGAACATGACAGGATTAATGAATGCATTAGAAGTTGCACGTGAAATCGGACCGAAAACAAAATTCTTCGCACCATCTTCCATTGCAGCCTATGGTCCAGACTGCGAACCAGACAACACACCGCAAGATACAGTGATGCACCCTACAACCATGTATGGAGTGACAAAAGTTGCAGGTGAATTATTAGAAAATTACTACCATGATAAGTATGATGTGGACAGCCGTTCGGTTCGTTTCCCAGGCCTGATCTCATACAAAGTGGAACCTGGCGGTGGTACAACAGATTACGCGGTAGATATTTATTATGAAGCATTGAAAAACAAATCATACACGTCCTTCATCGACAAAGGGACTTATATGGATATGATGTACATGGATGACGCGATCGAAGGAATCGTGAAATTGATGAACGCGGATGCAGATCGCTTGGAACACCGCAATTCATTCAACATTACGGCAATGGCATTTGAACCTGAACAAATTGCAGCGTCAATTCGTCGTCGTATTCCTGACTTTGAAATGAAGTATGATGTAGATCCAGTTCGTCAAGGAATCGCTAATTCTTGGCCAAATTCGATCGATGATAGTGATGCTCGTAAAGAATGGGATTTCAGTCCTAATTTTGACTTAGATAAAATGACAGATGAAATGTTAGAACGTTTATCAGCAAAATTTAAGGCTGAAGGTGTAGAAACAAAGATTTCTTTTGATAAAGTCAATTCATAAAATGGCAAGGATTTCTTAATAGAACATGAGGGGGAAATAAGAAAAAAGGAAATGTTTAAAATAACGTTTCCCTTTTTCTTTCTCCATGTTAAAATAATGTCCGAACAAATAAAGAAAGTTATTGAACCCTTGGTATATCGCAATTTTTTGTCTTATTTCTATTGTCTAATAACTTTTACTATTTGTTTTGGATGTCAAGTTAAGAAGTGAACAAACAGTCGCTTTGAATTTTAAGGAGGAAAATTTATGGCAGTCGACCAAACAGAAGTCGTTGGTTCGCCAAAAGGTGAATTGAAACGAACGATGACGTTCTTCCCGGCACTCTCGACAGTAATGGGTACTGTAATCGGTGCAGGGGTATTCTTTAAAGCAGCCAGTGTTGCTGCAGTGACAGGCTCCACCAGCTTACACATGTTGTCTTGGTTCTTAGGTGGTTTGATCAGTGTCTGTGCCGGATTGACGGGTGCGGAATTAGCTGCAGCAATCCCAGAAACAGGCGGGATGTTGCGTTATATCGAACGCGCGTATGGAGAATTCTGGAGTTTCTTATTAGGCTGGGCGCAAGTAATTATTTATTTCCCGGCAAATGTAGCCGCTTTGGCAATCATTTTTTCAACACAGTTTATCAACTTGTTCGGTATGAGCCCTTCATTATTAGTGCCGATCGCGATCGTTGCTGCGACTTCGATCATGCTGATCAACTTCTTGGGATCAAAAGCCGGCGGGATGTTCCAATCAATCACGTTAGTTTGTAAGCTTGTTCCTTTGGCATTGATCGTTATTTTCGGATTGATGCGTCAGGGTGATGTAACGGTGAGCTTGTTCCCAGTCACTGCGGGTCCTGCTGTTGGTGGGTTTGCTCCAGCTTTAGGTGCAGGTCTATTAGCTACAATGTTCGCTTATGATGGCTGGATTCATGTTGGGAATATCGCTGGAGAATTAAAAAAACCAGCACGTGACCTTCCTCGTGCCATTGCTGGCGGAATCTTAGGGATCATGGTCGTTTATCTATTGGTTCAGTTTGCTTTCCTACGTACGATGAATATTTCTGACTTAGCTGGAAATGACAATGCAGCGATGCAAGTAGCCAACACGATTTTTGGCGGCATGGGCGGTAAGTTAGTAACGATCGGTATTTTGATCTCTGTTTACGGGACGATCAACGGCTACACCATGACTGGTATGCGTTTACCGTATACAATGGGTCTTGAAAAACAATTGCCATTCTCTGATAAATTAGTGAAGCTGAATAAAAACCAAGTTCCTTACATTGCAGGGATTTTGGAATTAGTAATCGCTATCGGTATGATGATGATCGGCGGCTTCGATATGCTGACAGATATGTTAGTATTCGTAATCTGGATCTTCTACACGCTCGTATTTATCGCGGTTATCAAATTGAGAAAAACAGAACCAGATTTGGTTCGTCCTTACAAAGTGCCGCTTTACCCAATCATTCCAATTGTTGCGATCATTGGTGGACTCTTCATCTTAGTAATGACGTTGATCAACCAATTCCAATTAGCGATGATCGGTATTTTGATCACAGCATTGGGTATTCCTTTCTATATGTACTTGAAGAAAAAATACAAATAGTAAACGATAAAAAGCACGCTCCCATCATCGGAGCGTGTTTTTTAAACGTCTTCTTTGGTTGTTTCATAATAGGTCAAAAATAATTCATGCAGCGCAGGGTGCGTTCTCTTCAGATGGACTAGACGATTGGTTTCATAAGACATAAAGCAATGCTGACTTGTGCCTGTAGTGACCAATTTTTCACCATTGTAGACGCGGTATTCGAAATCTAGGCGCGTGCCAGTGTATTTCGTAACGATTGGCTGGATCAAAATTTGATCCCCAAAGCGAACCATTTCTTTATACTCGCAGCTGACACCTAATACAGGGATCATGATGCCATCAGCCTCGATTTTCTCAAAGGGACACTCCATAAAGGTCAGAGCATCCACGCGGGCTTCTTCAAACCAGCGGATGTAATTTGAGTGATGAATGATGCCCATCTTATCTGTCTCGTAGTAGAAGGGCTTACGAAGGTAGCCGGGATATTTTTCCATTAGGTTATTTCCTTTCAACGGCGTATTTTTTCATGTAGTGAGGCAGGGCTTCACTGATTGCAGTGGGAAGAACAACATAGTTTTTTTCAGCTAATGCATCGCCAATCAGACTATGAAGATAAACAGCTGCACCGATCGTATCGGTATTTTTTTCAAATTGTGCTAAAAATCCAGTGATCATACCAGCCAGAGTGTCTCCCATACCGCCAGTAGCCATGCCAGGGTTCCCAAGCGGATTCTGATAATAAGCGACCGCTTCGTCATAGATGGTCGTTCGATGACTTTTCAAAACGATTCGCGCACCTAACAAGGCTTGCTGGGCACGATTATTCTCGTCTGTCTGCTGTACAAACGTTAGTCCGCTCAGCCGTTCCCATTCGGCTTGATGAGGAGTGAAGATGGTGTGGTCAGCAACCTTTAGTTCGAGTTCTTGCTCGCTGAATAGAGTAATAGCGGACCCGTCAATTACTAGCCACTGGTCTTCTTTTTGATTTTTTAAGACATATTTTAAAAGCATTAGTGCTTCCTTGGCTAATCCAAGACCTGGTCCGATCAAGATGACATCTGCGGTACCTAGGACATCATAGATCGTCTGTGATTCACTGAGATCAACGACCATTGCTTCAGGTAAACGCGTGTGCAACGGTGCGTGATTTTTTTCTGCAGTGATGACTGTTGTGAGACCAGCACCACTCTTGATACAAGCCTCGGCACTCATAATGATCGCGCCGCCATATTGGTGATCGCCGCCAATCAATACGGCCCGTCCAAACGTTCCTTTATGAGAAATTTCCGGTCGTTTCGTGATGACTTTATGTAAAATGTTTTCGCTCAATTGAACCATCGAGCCACCTGCCTTCGTTGAATGATTAGTTTCAGTAGGAAGAGTAAAACAA
The DNA here is from genome assembly GCF_051715125.1 of Enterococcus sp. AZ048. Lineage (NCBI taxonomy): Bacteria > Bacillati > Bacillota > Bacilli > Lactobacillales > Enterococcaceae > Enterococcus > Enterococcus sp. AZ048. The sequence goes on from NZ_JBIOTD010000001.1 coordinate 385,563, forward strand.
AACTCGCTATGGGTATCATTATAAGGGAAAAAGGAGAAATTTTCCTAGCATTTCTTAAAGAGTTTTCATTTTTATTCTATTGAATAGAATGCTATCATTAGAGTGGTTTAAATTAAAGAATGTCCATTCAACTTTGCCCGTTTTTCTTTACGCTTTGGCGTATTTAAAAAAAGATGACCGGCATTCGAATGGCACTAATTTTTCCTGAAAAATTAATTCTTTAAAACGAATAAGGAGGAATCTTTCAATGACAATCGATTTTAAGAAAGAGGTCGAAGCACGCAAAGACGATCTATTAGCAGATCTATTCACTTTATTGCGTATCAAAAGTGAACGTGAAGACGACAAAGTAACAAAAGAAGCACCATTCGGACCTGGACCGGTGGAAGCATTGGAAAAAATGCTGGAGATCGCAGAACGCGATGGCTTCACAACAAAAAATGTCGACAACTATGCCGGCCACTTTGATTATGGTGATGGCGATGAAACTTTAGGAATCTTCGGTCACTTAGACGTGGTACCTGCTGGCGACGGTTGGGATTCAGATCCTTACGAACCAGAAATTCGCGATGGTAAATTGTATGCCCGCGGTTCAAGCGATGATAAAGGCCCATCAGTTGCGGCTTACTATGCAGTAAAAATCATCAAAGAATTAGGCTTGCCAATCTCTAAAAAAATCCGTTTTGTCTTTGGTACGGACGAAGAAAGCGGCTGGGGAGATATGGATTACTACTTCGAACATGAAGAAAAACCTGACTTTGGCTTCTCACCAGATGCGTATTTCCCAATCATCAATGGTGAAAAAGGGAATGTAACGATGATCCCTCACTTTGATGGCACAAACGGCACATCTTATGTGTTAGTGAACTTCGAAGCAGGTCTTCGTGAAAACATGGTTCCCGGCAATGCAATGGCAGAAGTGAAAGTTGCCGATGCAGACGCTGCTGAAAAATTAGCGAAAGACTTTGCAGATTATGTAGAAAACAACCCAGTTAGCGGAAAAGCTGAAGTAACTGGTTCAACAGTCACGCTTCATTTAGACGGAAAAGCAGCGCATGGTGCTTCTCCTCAATTAGGAACAAATGCTGGTACTTTCTTAGCAGTCTTCTTGAACAACTATGATTTCGAAAAAGGGGCAAAAGCCTTCATCGAAAACAGCGCAAACTATATCCATGAAGATGTATATGGTAAAAAACTAGGCGTTGATTTCAACAATGAAAAAATGGGCGAATTAACCATGAATGCTGGGATCTTCAGCTTCAAAGATGGTCAAGACAACGACAACCATATTACATTGAACTTCCGTTACCCTAAAGGTACGACGAATGACGAAATCAAAGCAAAATTAGAAGAATTATTCGGTTCAGACGTGAAAGTGACAGAAGGCGCGCACCACATGCTGCCTCATTATGTCCCAGCGGATGATCCATTGGTAGCTACTTTGCTAGATACGTTTGAAGAACATACAGGTATCAAAGGGGAAGAAAAAGTTATCGGCGGCGGAACATTCGGTCGTTTACTAGAACGTGGTGTTGCTTACGGCGCTCAATTCCCAGGTTTCGAAGATACAATGCACCAAGCAAATGAGTACATGTCAGTTGAAGACATTTTGAATTCTGCAGTCATTTATGCAGATGCCATCTATCGTTTGGTAAAATAGATTTTTAGAAAAGCCGCTTGCAATGAAAAATTGTAAGTGGCTTTTTTGTATGCCGCCTCTTGATTGGCAGAATAGCCGCAGGTATTGTATGATTTTTGAGAGGGATTCATTCATGAAGAGAAGGAGTGTAAAAATGACACGAAGACCATTAATTATTAGTACTGATCCTGGGATCGATGATGCAGTAGCGATTGCACTGGCGTTATTTAGCGACGAGTTGGAGATCAAATTGATTTGTCCGATTTTCGGAAATGTCAGTCTGGCACATACAAAAGCCAATACAGAGAAATTACTGACCTTATATAAGAAAGCACCGAAAGTTGTAGTAGGGAGTGATCGGCCGCTTTTAAGAGAAGCGATCGATGCTAGTGAGATCCATGGCGAATCTGGCATGGACGGCTATAACTTTCCGCCTGCTACTGTTTTTGCAGACGATTCTCTTACCGCAGTGGCGGCGATGCATGAGGTCGTCCGGCAAGAGGAAAAAACGACGTTAGTGGGTATTGGCCCATTGACAGATATCGCGTTGTTCCTTCATCTTTATCCGGAAGACTTAGCGAAGATCGACCGCATCGTCATCATGGGTGGCAGTTTGGGTCGTGGAAATTATGGCGTTTTGTCAGAATTTAACTTTGCAGCAGACCCTGAAGCGGCCAAAATCGTCTTCAATAGCGGTGTGCCCATCCAAGTTGCGCCGCTGGAAGTAGGCGATCAAGCAAAAATTTTACCGGAGATCACAAATAAGGTGAGAAGCTTCGGGGAGATTGGGGAAATGGTTTACCAGTTATTTACGAAATACCGTAGCGGCAGTTACCAAGAGGGGCTAAATATGTATGATGCTCTTGCCATCGCTTTGATTGTAAGACCAGACATGTTTGAACTTACTTCTACAAGGGTTGAGATCGAGACTGTACCATCATTGACGTATGGCGCGTCAGTTATCGATCTGGAAGGGTATCTCCAGTTGCCAGCCAATGCAGAAGTTGCGGTAAGTGTAGAGCCAAAGCAGTTTGAGGAGTGGTTTGTCGATACTTTTGCAAAAATAAAGGAATCTTCGTCGCGTTAAGCAGATAATTGTCAATTTCTGAAAATATCACGTAGGGTTGTATTTAGGAAGTGAAGATGCCAGTTCCATATTCTAACTTTTTCTGACTGCCAGTTCACGCTGTGAAAGTGGAAAATCATTGGAATGATTGACGGCATAAAAATCGAAGGAAATTTTCGTAGGAAAATTAAATCTAACGTGTGAAAGAGGAGAGACGATGAACGAACCGAACTTGATCGACCCAAGAAGAATGTTTCATGAGAATCCATTTAAGAAACAAGACCAAGATACTCCTGCACTGCAAGACGATATGGCACCTAAACCAGACTGTGGCGAAGACAGCTACGTCGGAAGCAAGAAATTAGAAAATCGACGCGTATTGATCACCGGAGGGGACTCTGGGATTGGACGTGCGGCTGCGATCGCCTATGCGCGAGAAGGCGCTGATGTTGCGATCCATTATTTCCCTGGAGAAGATAAAGACGCGAAAGAAGTGGCTGAATATATTGAAAAAGCTGGGAGAAAATCCCTGTTGCTGCCGTATGATCTGCGTGAAGATCATGCACCAAAAGAAATGGTAGAAAAAACGGTGGCAGCATTCGGCGGTCTAGATACACTTGTATTAAATGCCGCGCAACAAATTTCACGAGAATCTATTGAAGAATTGCCTGTTCAGCAAGTGGAGGATACGTTCAAAGTAAACATTGTCTCAATGTTTGCGATCGTGCAAGAAGCCTTGCCACATTTACCAGCAGGAAGCAGCATCCTTACAACAACCTCTGTTCAAGCATTCAATCCAAGTGATCATTTGATGGATTATGCGTCAACCAAAGCAGCAATCGCGAATTTCACGGTCAGTTTAGCCAGTCAGCTAGCGAAAAAAGGCATTCGGGTAAACGGTGTGGCTCCTGGCCCGATCTGGACGCCGTTGCAGTTGGACCACGGACAACCAAAAGAAGCCTTGCCTGAATTTGGTCAAGACTCATTATTAGAGCGTGCGGGACAGCCTGCAGAATTAGCGCCAGTGTACGTTTTCCTAGCATCAAATGATGCCAGCTACGTTACCTCTCAAATTTATGGAGTGACCGGCGGGGAACCAATCAATCTTTAGAAGAAAGCAAAAGCGTATGCCAGGATTACGGCATACGCTTTTTTAGTCATTGATGATACGATCGATACTTAAAACAGCCCCTGTTTTAGCATCTGCTTTGAATTCGTAAGCGACTAACTGATCATCCTCGGATCGAGTGATCCCACCTGAAAGAACATCCATCGTAATCGCAAATTTTTGAAGATGCTCCGTATCGAAAGAGATCCAAGAACCTTCGATCGGTCCTTCTTTTAAAAAGTCTGCCTTGATTTGGTCTAAGATTTTATCCGGAGACATTTTTTGATTTTTTTTGTAATAGTGATTTGCGGCAATTCCAGCAGCTAGGCCAATGGATGACCCTACCGCGAGACCTTGCGCGAATTTTTTTGCTTTTTCCATGGTACAGTGTAACCTCCTTGCTTTCTCGTGATAGATCATGAAATTTCTATGTCTATGTTAGGATCAGACATCCTTAATCCCTGTCTGTTCTTTGTCTACGCTCTATTCTACCATTGTTGCAAAGCAAATTGAAAAATATATGCCATTCTTACAGACAAAATAATCGAAAGGCTGAGTGAGAGGGCTGTAAAACTATCCGACCATCGAAAGGCTATCTTGAAGTAAGCTTCTTTCTCAAAAAGAATGAAACGTGTATAATTGGAGGTAGTAAAAGAAAAGGTCGTGACGAAATGATTATCCCTAAAAGTATCGAAGAACTAGCTGGTTATGCAGAAAAAGGGAAGAATGTTTTCTTCTTTACTGCGGATTGGTGCGGCGATTGTAATTTTATCAAACCACAAATGCCGGAGATCGAATCCATGTTTCCACAATTTCAATTTATTCAAGTGGATCGGGACGAGTACATTGATGTGGCAGCCGAGTGGAGTATCTTTGGGATTCCTAGTTTTGTCGTAGTCAATGACGGAGAAGAATTGGGTCGATTGGTCAATAAAAATCGTAAAACAAAGGATGAAATCGCTGGCTTCTTGCAACGAGTGGAAGGGTAGGAGATTGTTATGTTCACACAATCATATCAAAATATTTTAGTTGGGATCGATGGCAGCGATCAAGCCACAGAGGCTTTCAAAAAAGCGTTGGCCGTTGCTAAACGAAACCAAGGAACGGTCTATGTAGCGAATGTGATCGATCATCAAATCTATACATTTATGAGCTATTCGCCTTTAAATGAGAATATTATGGATCAATTGGCTGCGGATGCAAAAGAATTGATCAATCAATGTAAAGCAATCGGCAAGGACTTTGGTTACACGAAGATCGAAGGGATCATTGCATATGGTTCAGCCAAAGAAGCGATGGCTAAAACATTGCCGGAAAAATACAACATTGATTTAGTGATGGTTGGGCAATCGGGGTTGAATGCTGTAGAACGCTTCATGACCGGCAGTGTAGCCAGCTACGTGATCAAAGAAGCCTCTTGCGATGTCTTGATCGTTCATCCAAGTGCCGAATAAAAGCTGGTCTGACCAGCTTTTTATTTGGAGAAAAAGAATCGAACGCCTATGAGAGGAACGTGACAGTCTCAAATTTCTCAACAAATATGTTCTAATTTTTGCTTTTGTGTTTCTAAAGCTAGTTCACAACTTTAGAAATGAAAAAACTCTCATGCAAAAGTCCCACTAGATTTGTTAAGATACGAGAGGACTATGACTGGAGGTATAAACGTGATTTTTGCGTATAATAAAGAAAATGTTGGCGACACATTAATGGTGATCGTCAAAAATGACGAAAATAAAGAAAACCTTGCGGAGCGTAAAGAGAATGTCGCACGCATCCAAACAAAAGAAGGAACAACCGTTGCTTGGAATTTTTTCAATGTTTCAGACTACTTAACGATCCATGGAAATGGTCAAGTGGCGCTAACAGAAAAAGACATTGACGTGTTGAATGAGCAATTGAAGCGTGCCGGCTTTGAAGAGCGCTTAGCAGCAGACCTTTCTCCGAAATTTGTGGTGGGCTATGTGAAGACTTGCGTGGACCATCCAGATTCAGACCATCTGCATATCACAGAAACAGAGGTCGATGGCGGTGAAACATTGCAGATCGTTTGCGGTGCTTCAAATATTGAAGCGGGACAAAAAGTTGTTGTCGCAAAACCAGGCGCGATGATGCCAGACGGGCAAATGATTTGGCCAGGGAACCTACGCGGCGTAGACAGCTTTGGGATGATTTGTTCAGCCAAAGAATTACACCTGCCAAACGCACCTGAGAAAAAAGGCATTCTCGTTTTAGCCGACGATGCTAAAACAGGTGAACTGTTCGAAGTAGGAAAATAAAAAACAAATCAAGGAATGATCTTGATTTGCTTGCAGTTAAAACCACTCTTTTGAGTGGTTTTTTTATTTGAGAAATGCTAGGAATGATCGATCGTCGCTAAACGTTCATTGATTGTTTTTACCACGTGCAAGGCCTCTTCGTACAAGGCGATATCTGCTTGGGTAGTCAAAGGAATACAGGATTGCACAGCTGTTAAGATGCCGTCTTTTTCCTGCTGCCCTTTTTTTGTTAAGACGAGACAATTGCTTCGTTTGTCTGCGGTCTCTTGGCGGGTAATCCAACCATTTTTTTCCAAACGCTTCAGTACTGGAGTCAGTGTGTTACTTTTTAAGGAAAGCGCCTGAGCAATTTCTGTCAGGGTCTGTTGATCTTTTTCCCATAGAACCAACAAGACAATGTATTGTGTATAGGTCAGTTCATAAGGAGCCAATGCTTTTGCATACACCTTATTAAACAAGCGATGGGAATCGTACACTGAAAAACATAATTGATTCACTAGCTGAGCATTTCCGTTACCATAGTCTTCCATAATCCTCCTCCAATCAAGGGTGCTGCATTTTTGAATCGCGCGCGACACTCTAAGTATACGGATATTTGTAGAAACTTCAACTGGGAGAATAAACGAAGAAATCGCTGAGCAAATCGCAAACGCCTTTCCTTCAGGGATGGTATACTAATTTATATCGCGCGCGATGTAAAAGCGTGAACAGATGAGGGAGGAAAAGAGAATGGATTATGATGTAGTATTTCTCGGTTCAGGTCATGCGGCTTGGCATGCGGCACTGGCGCTTGTTCAAGGAGGAAAAAAGGTGGCACTGATCGAAAAGGATGTTACTGGCGGGACGTGTACAAATTATGGCTGCGATGCCAAGATTTTACTGGATGCGCCTTTTCAGCTGATCGAGCAGCTTTCTGAATATAAGGAAAAAGGAATTGACGAATTACCAGAAATTCGTTGGGACCATTTGATGGCTCACAAGCATCAAGTGATCGATCAATTGGCGCCTTCTATGGAAGCCTTATTTGCGCAGGCCTCTATTGAATTGATTCGAGGAAGCGGAAAAATTATTGATGAGCATACGGTACAAGTCAATGAAACGACTTACTCTGCTGATTTTATCGTCATAGGGACAGGTCAACGGCCTGCAGTTTTGCCGATACCGGGCAATGAGTACATTCATGACAGTAGAGAATTCTTGGATATCGAAACGATGCCTCAACGAATAACCTTCATCGGTTCAGGAATCATTGCGATGGAATTTATTTCAATGGCAGCCTTCATGGGACGTGAGGTCCATGTTATTGAATTCGCGGACAATGCCTTAAATATGTTCCATCAAAAATATGTACAAAAATTAGTGGATAAGTTAATCGCTGCGGGTGTTCACTTCCATTTCGGCGAAGCGGTCTCCGAAGTGAATAAAAAGGGGAGCAGTTATGAAGTATTCACGAAAAGTGGTTTGAAGGTGGAAACAGATTACGTTCTTGGAGCAACCGGTCGGGTCGCAAATGTGGAAAACATCGGATTAGAAGCGGTGGGTATCCAAACAGATCGTGGCGGGATCATCGTTGACGATCATTTACGCACCGCAGTGCCCAGCATTTTTGCTAGTGGCGATGTTGTTTCAAAAACCATTCCTAAACTAACCCCTACTGCGATATTTGAATCAAATTATATTGCTACGCAGATTTTAGGGGTGAACGATCAGCCGATCCATTACCCTGTGGTTCCATCTGTGGTGTACACGATGCCTCGGATAGCAGAAGTCGGTATCACTGTCAGTGACGCGAAGGACCAACCGGAGACCTACACGATAGTCGAAGTACCTTATGGGGCTCGCTTATCTTTTGAATTTAAAAACGAAGTATCCGCTGAAGCAACGTTTATTTTTAATGATGAAAAACAGCTAGTAGGCGCAAGTATTTACGGCAATGAAAGCGAAGAATTGATCAATTTATTACCATTAGTTATCAATAAAAAACTCACTGCGATGGACCTAGGACAACAAATTTTTGCTTTTCCTGGTGCTACTAGCGGATTTTTAGATTTATTGCGTATGTCTTTTCCTAAATAAATCTATCAGTAGACAAAGGGTTGGAATGCCGCCCTTTGTTTTTTTGCGTCTGAAGCATCAAAAAAGCCAAACCTAGTGGATACTAAGTTTGGCTGCAAATTGAAATCGATTTTCTAGTTGTTGCCTTGCTGGTTTTTCGCCGTTTTTAATGAATTTGAATCAATACTTAATTTGACAGAGGTAGTCTCCTTCTTATCCTTACGGTAGAAAGTGATCTTCACCGTGTCGCCAACTTTGTGTTTGTACAATTCAGATTGCAGTTCGACACCGGAAGAGACTTCTTTGTCATCGATTTTAGTGATTACATCATATTTCTTCAAGCCCGCTTGGTCCGCTGGAGTAGATGATTGAACCTCATTGACTACGACCCCTTGAGTGACTGAGCTAGGAACTTTGACGATTTCGCTAATCTGTTCAGTAGAAAGATCCGAAAGGCTGACCATCGTGATTCCTAATGCTGGACGAACGACTTTGCCGCCTTGTTCCAATTGGTTGATGACATTCACGACATCGTTACTTGGAATCGCAAAACCGATTCCTTCCACGCTGACATTTGATTGCGTTTGAACGATCTTGCTGGAGTTGATCCCAACTACTTGTCCAGCCATATTGACTAACGGACCGCCGGAATTCCCTGGATTGATCGCTGCATCTGTTTGGATCGCATTGATGTTGACGGTTTGGCCCTCATCGTTTTGATTGACCACTTGACGATTCAAGGAAGAAATAATCCCTGAAGTGACAGAGTTTGCATATTGTGACCCTAAAGGAGAGCCGAGCGCGATAGCGGGTTCGCCAACTTTTAAGGCACTTGAATCCCCAAAGGCAGCAGGCTTGATATCTGCTACTTTGTCAGACTCTACTTTTAAGACCGCTAAATCCGTATAAGCATCGGTTCCGACCAAACTTGCTTTAACCTTTGCCCCATCTTTTAACAGAACTTCAAGGCCGTCTTGTTTTTCGACAACGTGATTATTGGTGACGATATAGGCCGTATTGCCTTCTACTTTGTAGATAACACCGGAACCTTCAGAAGCCTCTTCAAGCTGTCCGTCACTTCCTTCTGATTGTTTCTGATCATTTCCATTGCCGAAAATATCAGAGAAGCCGCCTAAGCCGCCCTGTGATTGCTGTTTTTGCAGATTGATGACGGAAACGACTGCACCTTGGACCTTTTCAGCGGCTTCTGTGATATTGGAATTCACATCCACCTTCATGTTGCTTACTTTGGTATTGCCAGCACTTGGAGAACCGCTGTTCGTTTGATTCGTTGGAGAAAGCAGCGAACCATTCGCCACATAAAAAATTCCAATTGTTAAAACGGCTCCTAAAATCCCGCCTATTAAACCCGTCCCAAAACGTCTAAAAAAACCAGGAGACCTTTTGGGAGTTGGGGTAATATCTCTTCTTACCATATTTTTCTCCACCTCTTCTGTGATTTACGTTATATTGAGTATAGTATTTTTCTGTAAGTTAAGTCTACTACACCGATTTGACTTTTTTATGAAAAAGGTTCGTAGGAAAATGTAGATAAATGATAAAAAAACTTGTTTTCCACACGAATAGTGGAAAACTAAGGAAAAAGTTTGTTAATTCTTTGAAGAATCTTATCCACAGAAATGTGGATAAAGTGGATAACTCGGTGGAAAACGTGTGTTTGCATCCTAAATACCCTAAAAATAGGCTGAAATAGTGGAAAATCTGGGGATAAACCTGTGATTAGTGTGCATAACTTCGTGGAAAAGTACTTAGTCCCACTAGCCATTGCAACGAATTCCGTGGAAAAGATCTCGTGAGAAATAAGAAACTACTATAAATAAGGAGAGTAACGATGAATATCAAAATTATCTCAGTAGGAAAATTGAAAGAAAAATACCTTGTTCAAGGAATCAATGAATATACGAAGCGGTTGTCTAAATATTGCAAGATCACCTTAGTCGAGGTTCCAGATGAAAAAGCCCCTGAGAAACTCAGCGATGCCGAAATGACCCAAGTCAAAGAAAAAGAAGGGGAGCGCATCTTAGCCAAGGTCAAAGATCAAGAATACGTTTTTGCGCTTGCCATCAATGGTAAAAATCCCAGTAGCGAAGACTTCGCGGCTACCTTGGACAGCCTTCAAACCAGTGGAAAAAGTCAGTTCGTCTTCATTATCGGCGGCTCGCTTGGTCTTAGCGATCAAGTCCTAAAACGCAGCAATGCCCAGATTTCCTTCGGTAAAATGACCTATCCACACCAACTGATGCGCTTGATTTTAGTCGAACAGATCTATCGCGCGTTTCGGATCAATGCGGGGGAGCCGTATCATAAATAGGGATATTTTTCTGAGCCGCTATTTTAATCACGAATGTAACAAAAAACGATTGATTTATCTTTGATGATTCTGTTCTATCTTTTACGATGTCACGTTTAACTACATTTAAATTGTTCCTCAGTATAGGGGATTAGTATAAAATATATTTGAAGGAGTACTTTAAACTAGGGGGAACCACATGAATAAATCAAGAAGCCAACAGCATAAATCTCATTGGTTTAACTATGCAATTGTCTTTCTTCTAGGGATTATATTAGCGATATTGCTATTCATTGTATTTTTTAATAATGATCCTGAACCGAGGAATGAAACTATGGAATCTCAAAAAAGTAGTGATACAACTGTTTTTAGCCAACAGCCTAGTACTGAAGAGCCAGCAAGCGATCAACTCAAAGATGAATATCCTTATGGAGTAGATGTAACTAACAATCAAAACATGACCTTTAGGCCTAGAGGAAATGACGTAGGGTCGCTTCATAGTGGAATTTCTATTTTGATTACTCCAATGGATGATGCTTATTCTGTCAGGTTAGCCCATAGTTATCACGATGCGGATACTGATTTTAACGATGTTTCTGACTACAAAGCCCAAATAAAGAATACTACGACTAAAAAGATTTTTATTCGAGGGTATGGATCAACTCCTCAAAGGGATATAAGGATAAATACTGAAATAAGTTTAGATACTCAGTTATCAAATTCGGGAGAAGAATTTTCCGATTGGCAAGGAGCAAAGCTTTATTTATTTTATACTACAGATGGCACACTATCATTAGCAGTTCCAGATATTCATGTAGGAAAAGATGGTCAATACATGGAGTATCAGCAACAGTAATATTTCCTTAGAATAATCTGACGATACATGAATTGACTAAAAATTTTTTTGAATATAATACTAGAATTACTATTTCAAATTAGACAGGAGGAATACTTGTGAAAAATAGAAAATTATTACTAGTGACAGCATTTATTACTATAGGATTGGTGGGGTGTTCTACAAATGACTCAGCCAATTCTTCGAGTTCTTCAAAGAAGACCAGTGATAAAGTCAGTTCTAGCCCAATAATTGCTAGTAATGAGAAAAGCAACGTGATTACGGGTTCAACTTCCTCAAAAGAATTTGCTGTAACTTCAAGTAGTTTGAAAAAACAAACTAATTCTACTGGTCTAGAAGAGAATGCTATATTGCGTGGTGATTATAGATCCATGAATGGGACTTGGACCAATTCAAATAGGTATCAATTAATATTTAACAATGGTGAAGTTACGCTATCTGGAGATGGGTCGGGAGGATTAACTCACTTTACATTAAACGAGCCAGTGAAGCAAAGTAACGTAATTTATTTATCATTTGATCCAGCTCCGGCTCCAAATGGAATGAATTTAATGCTTGGATTAAAAGGTACTAGTCCTTCCGAAGGGTTAGATGAAGATGGTACGGATTCGAGTAAAGATCGGATTATAATGGGAAACAACGGCGGAACAATGTTGTTCGCTCCTAAAGAAAAAGGTGGGACTCCTGATACTGCTTATTACAAGGAGAATTAGAAGTTCAATCTTTTTATGAAAATAACACAATCTGAGTGTGTTACTTTGGACGAATTATTCGATGCTAAATATTTTAATAGTGAATGAGAATATTTCGTCGCAAAAGTCAGACTTAGCTTTTCAGTGTCTCTCTTTAAAATTGTAGAGGTAAAGTATGAGAATAGAAGTAATATATTATTCCGAAGTCTAATCATCTAAGTCGTGATTAGGCTATTTTTGTGTTTAAAGGAGGACCAAGCAATGTTCGATACACGAAAAAATCGCTATATCACGAGGGAGTGAACGAACAGATACATCAAAAGATGTTGTTAACATTATGAAGTCTTTGTTAATCTAAAATTTTGACGAATTACAAGACAGTTTTAAAAAAAATAAACTATCCATCCTTTCTATAATTGTAGAAAGGGGGATAGTTTTTTTGATTTCAAATCTTTTGAAAGATTATTTTTATAAGTATATATGGATAAAGTCGATGTAATTATTTTTTTATTCTAATAAAAAAAATCTTAGTATTACGTATACCAAGAAAGTTCTTATTGTTCTACAAAATGAGTATACAATAAAGGTTATTTTTTATCAACATAACAGTTGTTTTTGTTGAAAATAGATTAAAAGTCTTGTCATATAGCTGTTTTATAAGCTTTTATTATGCGCCGTCAATATAATCGTCAAATTTGGAGGAATAAATTCATGTCAAAAAAGGGAGAAAACATTTATAAAAGAAAAGATCACCGCTGGGAAGGGAGATACAAAAAAGGAAGAAATGAAAATGGAAAAATAAAGTATGGGTATATTTATGGAAAAAATTATTCTGAAGTTAAAGAACGTCTTGCTCTTGAGAAAGCAAAATACCAAACATTCATCGAAGTAAATGGTGAAAATACAACAACTTATCAAGAATTTAGTTTGGCATGGTTGGCTAAGAGAAAAATCATCTTAAAAAAGTCCACCTACGCCACCTATCAATACAAACTAAATAAATATGTCTTCCCCTATATCGGAGGAATTCCCTTAAATCAACTTACACCGGATATTATTCAAACCCTTATTCAGACTTGGGCCGAAGAAAATCTGCAGCCATCGACGATTCATGTAATATATCAAATAATGAAAAAGCCGCTTCATGAAGCTTATTTGGAAGAAAAAATCGTCAAATACCCATGTAGAAATATTTTATTACCAAAGAAAAAGAAAAGAAAAGTACGTGCTCTTTCACGGGCTGATGAACAAACGCTTGAGTGCCAAGCGAAGAAGAGTTCTTTAGATAAAGGTCTTCCCGTACTGTTAGCTTTGAAGGCAGGATTACGAATTGGTGAAATTGCAGCACTAACTTGGGAGGATGTCGATTTTACTAATCGAATGCTAAAAATTGAAAATACTTATCAGCGACTCCCTAAGAATTCGAATAGTGTGAAATCAGAGTTATTATTAGCGCCAGCAAAAACAATTAATTCTGTTCGAAAAATCCCAATTGGAAAAGATTTACACACGTGGTTGAAAAGAAAGCAAGCGCAGTCTCAAGGACCTTACGTTTGTTCTGAAAATACGTATCCAAGAGAGCCTCGCCTGATTACGTATCATTTTCATCAATTACTAAAAGAATGTGAATTAGAAAATGTCCATTTCCATCAATTGCGCCATACCTTTGCAACAAGGTGTATGGAAGCAAGTGGGAATGTTACTGCCATTAGTGCACTTCTCGGTCATGCGTCTACTCAGATGACGCTAGATATTTATACGGATGCTGACAGCACTAGTTTGATAGAAACAATTTTGAAAAAAGAAGAAGCGTAAAAAAAGTAAATTTGTGCACCGTCATTAGCCGTCATTTGTGACAATAAAGCTTATATTATCAGTGCTCTTCAAATAATTACCAAGTATACGTAATACCAAGTAATCACAAATGATCTGAATCGATACATGAAACTATTTATGAAGTTTTCATTTCATATTACAAATTTATCTATCAGGAGTGAAAAGTGAATTTGATATTTGTATTAGAAGAAAATGTAGAGAATGGGAAACGAAATTTTTCGTCACAAAGATTAAGTATCTATTATCGTTACGCAAGGATAAATAGAGGAACTATTATTTTTGCCCCATTTAGAAACATCTTGTTTGATGTAAATACAGGTATTAATAAGATTTTAATGAATGATGTATCGATTTTTTTTCATACAGAATTGAGAGATAAAAGGAAGTATTCTCTGTTTTTTTATGATGTTCAATTAGAATTTGAAACACTAGTAATGATCTTATATACAGACTACCTAACAAAGGTAAGACATAAAAGTGTTAGACATAATAAAAATTACCAAATAATTTCGACTATCAATAGGTTAAGTACAGAAAGTGATAGAAATAAAATTGTTTTGAAATTGGATACAAGGATTGCACATAAACCGTTGACCGTAAAAAATAATTTACTTAGATCAAAAACATCATATTTGAATAGAGTGTGTAAAAAGCCCTCCAAAAATTTGTTTTATAGCTCTTATTTAATACTATCAATGATCGAAGGGATCGATTCATCGTAAATCTTTTTTTGATATACGAAAAAAATAATGAACTACTCATAAAATAGGTAAAGATTTATAGAAAGTAATTTGAGGAGTATAAAGTTAAAAAAAATTATTTTTTAATACCCAAAAGATAGGATTATATTTTCTAGTAAAAGACAGTTATGCGTGTAGTCCTATTATACAGTGATTTCAAAATATATTGTATTTTACAACACATAATTTTGCCTATATTCAATAAAGAAAATACTTCACACGAAAAAAGGTAATTTAAAGCAATGATTAAATGACTTGAGTAAATAGCTTCTAGCTTATGGAACCGGTTTTTTCGGAAACAGCACCTTTTGTTTTAACATTGCACTGCTAATTTTCTATCATTTCATACCTTTTTTGTTGTGACGATATTCTATCTAACAGCTCAATTAATAAAAAGTAGGAGGAACTAATATGAAACAAAGTACTAAAATTTTTACACTCGCACTTCTAATAACGTCTCAAATAGTGGCGCCCATTGCTGGTGTTGCTACAACAAATGGTGAGAAATTGACAACTAATTCTGATCTTGGAAATACAAGTGTTTCGCTTGAAAAAACTGAAGAATCAACTATGAATTCTTCAAATGATGAACCTACTACGAATAAAGAAAAAATTAACGAAAATGAAAACACAATTCCATCAGTAGATGCGGGGATTCTTACTGGCGTAAACGGTACTTCTTCATGGACTTTTGAAAATGGAACGCTTACTTTATCTGAGGGGCAGTTAAGTAAGCCTATAGCATCTATGACTGAATTAAATAAAGATTCTATAGAGAAAATAATTGTATCCGGACCAGTGAAAATTTTTTCTGCATGGGTTAATTCTGATCGTTACGGAGTTTTTTCAGATTTAAATAACTTAACCACAATCGAAAATGGAAGTAACATAGATGTTTCTGGCGTAAAAGATCTGGGTTTTTTATTCAAAAATGACTATAATTTACAACAAGTAGACACATCAAATTGGGATGTTTCTCAATTAGAAAGAGCTGTAGGTGTATTTTATCAATGTTATCAATTAAAAACGGTGGATGTTTCTAACTGGGATACCAGCAATGTCAATGATATGAGTAATATGTTTAATGGATGTACCTCTATTGACAATTTGGATGTTTCCAAATGGAATACCTCTAAAGTTACAAGTTTAGATAAAACTTTTTTCTATAATCAAAGCCTTTCCAGCTTAGATGTTTCCAACTGGGATACGTCAAAGGTCACAAATATGTTTGCCACGTTTATGGCTTCTGAACGTTTAACAGAGTTAGATGTTTCCAACTGGGATGTTTCCAGTGTGATTCTTTCAAATAGTATGCTCAAATGGCTTCCCAATATTGAGAAATTAGATGTAAGCAATTGGAATGTTTCCAATATGGGAGACATGAGTGGGATGTTCGATGGTGACTCAGGGTTAAAGGAACTTGATTTATCTAATTGGAATAATGATAAAGCGGCGGACACTGACAGTCTACTTAAGGGCACTGTGAATTTAAAAAAACTATCCCTTTCTCCTAATTTTAAAATGGTAGATAAAAATAACACTGGTAATGGCTTTTATATTCCTGCAATACAAAAAGGGGATAATTACACAGGGAATTGGCAAACTATCGGTATGGGGACTGCAGAAAAACCGCTAGGAGACATTGTCGTTGATTCTAAAACTTTAAGTCAAGGTTCTCCTTCTCAAAATGTAGAAACATTTGTATGGCAACCTGTAACTTTAGAAGGCGCAGACTATACAATGACTATAGGTGATCCTCAACCTACTGCCTCTGACTTTAAAGCCTCTGCTACAGACAAGAACGGGAATCCTACAGAAGTAGCTATCGATTTCTCTGAAGTAGATTTCAATCATGTTGGTGTTTATGATGTTACGTTGAGTACATCTGACGGTCAGTCTAAAGTAGTTAAATTGACAATTGAAGACAAGAAAGTAGACACAGTAAAAGTGACATTTAATGCTGGCAAAGGTGGATCTTTACAAGGGAAGACGACTATCGATATTCCTAAGGGGAGCAAGGTAACTGATTTACCAAATGCTGTAGCTGATAAAAGCAATATCGAGGATATCTACTTCTTAGATTGGTACCAGAATGGAAAGATAGTCAATCCGAAAAATATTGTTATTAATAACGATACGACCTTCACAGCAAAATTTGGAGCAGCTGTCTATCGCTTATATAATAAAAATAACGGGGATCATCTACTAACTAAAAATAAAAATGAGAAAGACAAAGTTGCAGCGAAGGGGTGGAAAGTAGAAACGAATCCAAAAAACGAGTATGGTAGAGCAGCCTTTTATGTACCTGTTCAAGCGGATAGTGCAGGAAAAAAACAAGTGTACCGTATCTATAACCCAAATAGTGGTGAGCATTTTTATACAACAAATAAATCTGAGGCAGATGCTGCAGTGAAAAAGGGGTGGCGTCATGAAACAGACAATAATTACACGTGGGTTTCGGAAGGCGATGTAAAAATATATCGAGAATTTAATCCAGACGTGCACACTGCCGGAAGTCATAACTTTACAACTGATTTGCAAGAACACAAGAATGTAGTAAAAGCTGGTTGGAGAGATGAATCAAAAGATAGTTCTTTGTGGACAGCCTTAAAAGCTGGATTCTAACATATTTTATTTCAATGACTTAGTGTGTGTTCTATCGTAATCAACACAATTAGTAAAAGAGGATTCTCTTTCAATAGAGAATTCTTTTTTATTTTAATTATCACGTATTCACTTGATTTGCTTTATTTATGGGACATCAATTGAGTTGTTGCTTAAAACAATACATTCCAGAAAAATTGTCGTGTAATTAGACAAATTTCAAAATTTGATTGGTTTTTGAATCGCTTATACTTACGTTTACAACGACAAGATGACTTAATTTTCAATAAGTGCTACTGATTTATTGTTCAAAGGAGACGTTCTGAGATGGCTACTAAACAAACAAAGCGTTTATTTTTAACATTGCTGCTGGGGTCGTTTACGATGTTCCTGAATCAAACGCTATTAAATACGGCATACCCATCGTTAATGAAAGACTTATCGGTCTCAACTGATTATGTGCAATGGTTGACGACGGGTTTTTTACTGGTTACGGCGGTGGTGATTCCATTGTCTGGATGGTTATTGCATCAGATAAATACCAAGTACTTGTATAGTCTTTCGCAGGTTATTTTTTTAGCGGGAACGATTCTTTGTTCTGTTGCGGGTTCGTTCTCTCAGCTATTATTTGGGCGAGTGATTCAAGCGATTGGCGTGGGGATCGCGATGCCGCTTTTTCAAACGGTATTGCTTTATTTATCGCCAAAAAATAAGCGTGGGACTATCATGGGAATCGCGGGCATCGTTATCGGCTTAGCCCCTGCGATCGGTCCGTCTTTGTCTGGCTTCATTTTGACAAAGTATGATTGGCATGTGCTTTTTTTAATGTTGATCCCGATCATTCTTGTTGTTTTGATTTTGACAATTTGTTTTATGCAGCCGGTGCTGCCGATCAGAAGGACAAAACTTGATTGTTTATCGGTGATTGAATCTAGTTTGGGCTTGGGTTTGCTGCTGTATGGCTTGTCATTGATCTCGGCCAAGCATGCGAATAAAGTGTTATTAGGTGCGAGTATCGTGTTAGGAAGCGTCTTTATCTATCGATTTGTACGCAGACAGAAGAAATTAGCAAATCCGTTTTTGAGTTTGGAGCCCTTCAAACAAAAAGAGTACGTGATCTCTTGTATTTTATTAGCTATTGCGAATATGGCTATGATTAGTTTTGAGATGGTTATTCCAATGTACATTCAAAATATCCGTGCGTTATCTCCTTTGGAATCGGGACTTTCTTTATTGCCGGGGGCTTTGGTATTAGGCATTATGAGTCCAATAAGCGGAAAGTTATTTGATAAATATGGCGCAAAAGGGTTAAGCATCGTCGGCATGTCCTTCTTAACGGTATTTACCTTCCTCTTTGTTTTTATTCAAGCGACGACACCCATGGCGCTGATAATCACTTTTTATGCCTTTAGGTTATTCGGGATTTCGATGGTATTGATGCCCGTCACCACTTTTGGGATGAATGCTCTGCCGAATACGGAGTTGGGAGATGCCTCTGTTATTAATAAAACAACGAAGCAAGTGGCTAGTTCGCTAGGAACTGCGGTCATGATCAGCGTGATGACCCTGATTACGAATACATCCAGTCATTCGAAAACGCTACTCGCTGGGTATCATGGTTCCTTTTATGTGGCTTCCTTCTTTTGTATCATTGCATTAGTTCTTTCGTTTAAGCTCCCGAAACACGCGGCGTAAAAACGTTCTTTGTCATATTTTCCGATGGTTCTACTTAAGGTCAGGCATCCAATCATAGGTGCCTGGCTTTTTTTAGTTTTTAGGCGTCGTTTCCCCTGCGTATGTTCAACTGCTGTCTCTCGTTGAAATTCCTTTGAGTCAATTTTGTCTTAAAATCCGACAAAACTCGCAAAGTATTCCCTCTGTGGATCGCTAAAATAAGTCTTGTAAGTACAGAAAGGGGAATATGAACATGCAAAAAAACAATGAACCATTTAGAGAAACAGATGGAAAGGGCTGGATCGATCACGGTCCGCGGAATCATTCTAGGGATCAAGAAAACCCAGATATTTTGGTGCCGCCTGAAACAGACCACGGAACAATGAACAACTTGCGCTTCAGCTATTCGGATGCGCATCAAAGATTAGAAGAGGGTGGCTGGACACGCGAGATCACCAATCGTGAATTACCCATCTCACAAGATGTTGCCGGGGTAAATATGAGTCTAGAGCCTGGCGCGTATCGGGAAATGCACTGGCACAAAGAAGCGGAGTGGGGATTGATGCTCTACGGAAACGCGCGAGTGACAGCGATCGATGAGCACGGACGCAGCTTTATTGACGATGTAGAAGCAGGCGATATTTGGAATTTTGAAGCAGGAATTCCACATTCCATCCAAGCGTTGGATCAAGGCTGCGAGTTTTTACTGGTATTCAGTGAGCCGGACTTTTCGGAAAACAATACGTTCCTTGTGTCTGATTGGCTGGCGCACACACCTGCGGATATCGTTGCTGCAAACTTCAAAAAACAGCGTAGTGACCTAGAAAGTTTTCCTAAGTCTGAAAAATACATTTTCAAAGCCAACGTACCAGAAGCAATCGATCGTGTGAATCGCCCAAGTAATCAAGGGGAAGTGCCATCACCTTTCACTTTCCATATTGATACATTAGAACCGATCGTTTCAGAAGCTGGACAAGTTAAAATCGTAGATCAAACTGTTTTTCCAGCGGCTAAAACAATCTCTGCCGCCTTCGTTGAAGTAGAACCTGGCGGTATGCGTGAACTGCATTGGCATCCGAAAGCTGCGGAATGGCAATACTATATTCAAGGAAGCGCGAAAATGTCTGTTTTCAATTCTGCTGGTTTGGCCCGCACATTTGACTTTAAGGCTGGCGATGTTGGCGTTGTTCCCATCGTAGCTGGACATTATGTACAAAATACTGGGGATGAACCGCTTCGTTTTGTTGAAGTATTCAAAAATCCTGAGTATTCCGATGTGTCGTTGAATAAATGGTTAGGAACATCGCCTTCTCAAATGGTGGCGGATCATCTAAATGTCACGAAACAATTTGCAGAATCGTTGCCGAATCCTGACAAGCCAGAGCCTGTTGTCTGGTACAAACAACCAAAAGAATAAATTCGTAAGACCAGAAAAAGAAGTGTTCTTTTTACTTTTTCTGGTTTTTTAAATGGAGGAATGAAGAAATGGAAAATCGAAGAGTTCCAACGTATCCTGTGTTGGAATTACCGTGGATCGCCTGTTTATTAGCGATCGCTGCGGGATCAATGGATGGCTATACGTATTTTATTGGAAAATCATTTAGTACGGTTCAATCGGGAAATATCATTCTGCTTGGACAGACGATCGCGAAAGGGGACCAGGACCATTTTAAGACAGTGATCTTTACGATCCTGTGCTTTGGCTTGGGAGCTATGGTGACAGCAATAATTGAAAAAGCAGGAAACAAAAAGAAAAAGATTTGGGCAGTGGAAATATTACTGATCGAAGCTTTTATCATCGTCATTCTGGGCTGTGCCCCTGTAAACAAGAGCTTAAGTATTCGAGCATTATGTATGACGATTTCATTTCTAGCGGGGATGCAAGGCAATGCGTTCCATAAAATTGACGGCATGCTGTATGGAAATATCGCGGTCACACTAAATGTCCAATTGGCGTTTAACTATTTAGTCCAAGGGATCACTGGTGTGAAAGATGGCTGGAAAAATTGTTGGCTGTATTTAGCGGTTCTCTTAGGATTCGCAGGCGGGGGATTGATAGGAACGATTTTGACCAGCAACTACGGGGAAAAATCCTTGTGGTTTACAGCGCTCGTTTTAATTGGCATCGCGTGCTATTCAAAAATAATAAAGGTTGAAGACAAAGTGATCTCGGTAGATCCAGTTTAGGAGGAATGAAGGATGAATGTTGACGTTATTGTCATCGGAAGCGGCATCGCTGGCTTGACCGCGGCTTTTGGCTTGGCGAAAGCCGGAAAACAAGTAGCCGTGGTCGAATCGACTGCCTTTGGGGGCGTGGTCTATAACGCAGGAAGTACCCGAAAGAAGGAACTGGTCACCCTTGCCCAGCATGCGCTGCAAAATCAGCGATTGGAACAGCAGGGCATCACGACACCGGTTCAATTGGACTGGAACAATGCGATGAACTGGATAGATAGTATGGAAAATACGGAGGACATGCGGCATCAGCTTTCTTTAAAAGAAGCCGGCATTAAAACGATTTATGGGGAGGCCGTTTTCTGTTCACCCCATGAAATCAAGGTAGACGGCATCACGTATACTGCCGAGCAATTTGTGATTGCGACGGGAGCGGAAGATCGTCTCTTTACATTTGAAGGTCAGGAGTATGTATCGAATAGCGGTGATTTTTTGACTCAGAAGGACTTACCAGAAGAG
The DNA here is from genome assembly GCF_051715125.1 of Enterococcus sp. AZ048. NCBI lineage: Bacteria > Bacillati > Bacillota > Bacilli > Lactobacillales > Enterococcaceae > Enterococcus > Enterococcus sp. AZ048. Next base: position 407,114 of record NZ_JBIOTD010000001.1, read on the forward strand.
GTGCTGTTAATCGGGGCAGGTATTATTTCTTTTGCCTTTGCTACTATTGCGACCGCTTTTGGCTGCAAAGTAAGAATCCTGCAGCATAATGAGCGGGCGCTGAAGGATTTTGATCAGGAATTTGTAGAGGAATTGATTGAGATCAATAAAAAACGCGGCGTACAATTTGATTTCAACGAATCTGTAGAAAAAATCTTGCCGACAGATTCTGGAGAATTGATGGTCCAAACAACCTCAGGGCACACGTTCAACACACAAAAGGTATACAACGTGGCAGGCAGGATACCTAGAATCCAACAGCTTTCGCTGGATAAAGCCGGCGTGAATTACGGCGATCACGGCATCCTCACCAATGATTATCTGCAAACCAATCAGCCGCATATCTTTTCTTGTGGAGATTGTTCTAATGCAGCCGTTCCAAAATTAGCGACATTCGCCTCTTATCAAGCGGAATATCTCGTGTCACATCTGCTAAACAAGAACTTGGCGCCGATCAAGTATCCATTGGCAGCGATGTCGATTTTTAGTGAACCGCGAATCGCACAAGTAGGAGTGACCACGAAAGAAGCGTTGGCGGCTCCAGAAGAATTTCGTATCGAAGAGATCGACAGGAGCGGCTGGCTGGATAGTAAACGAAAAGCCGAATCGATCGCTTTTTTAAAACTAGTTATTAGACGAAGCGACGATCGCATAGTTGGGGCCGCTGCACTCAGTCAGGAAGCAGATGTTTTGATCAATGAGATAACCATGGTTTTACACGCCGGATGGACGAAAGCAGAGCTGAAAAAGCAAATCCTTGCTTATCCTTCTCCAGCCGGCGAGTTGACTAGATTTTGGAAATAGCTGTGTTCATGGATGAGTGGATACAAAAAAAGAATTCTCAAACGAGAATTCTTTTTTATCGTGTTCCCTGTAAGTACCTCGGGAAATTATTTGATGACGGTGATCTGCTGGATCGAATTTCCCGGGACTTGGGGAGGGAGCGAATTTGTCAGGATAGCGGGGTGCTTTAATGTAAATTCAATCTCGCTTCCCTTTGATAAGTGATCCATGGACACTGTTTTTTTATCAGCATTTAGAATGACACCATCTGTGTTAAATGCTTTACCAATGCCATCAGGATCGTTGACAGCCTTCACCTGTTTGAAGGTTAAGACGATCGTGTCCTTGTCTAAAACGGGCGCTTCAGACAACGTCCCTTTGAATACAGGTGCTGTCTTCTCAGCAGACTGCTGTGCTGGTTCCGATTTTTTTGTGGTCTCGTTTTTAGCCTTTGTACAGCCAGTAATGAATAAAACACTTAATGATAGGGCGGCAATAACGACTATTTTTTTCATTGATACACCTCTTCGTTCATAGGATTGCTTAACTATTGAATAGACTAACAGAAATAGTTTAAATTTTTGTTTTGAATCGCTGTTTTTTAATACAAAGAAAGAGCACTCCTAAAAAAGAGGCTCTTTCTTTACTGGGGAGGGAAGTTACTTATGTTCTCTTAAGTATCGTTTCTCTTCCTTTTCTTTTTTTTTAGCGGCTACCTGTTCTCTATTTTTATCAATTGCAGCCTCAAATTCTACTTTATTCTTCGCTTGATCAAAGGATCGGCGATTTTCTTTGGCGCCATCTCTTTCTGAACGCATGATACAAGCCTCCTTTCGTCCTTCTATGTCCATATCAAATTATTTCTGACGTTTTTTTCTTCCGCGAGCGTTGCTTTTTTTGACGAGTGAAGCTGCTACTAATGTTGACGTCGCACCTTTGCCAAAAGCTTTATCGGTTACTGATTTTGCCGCACTATATTTTACTGCTGATTTTAGTAAGCTCATACGCTTTTCGCACCTTCTTTCTTTTACTTATAAATGTAGTTTACACCTATGGAAAGAGCACACGAGTTGAATACTGTCGTAGGATCAGACAATTATTGTAGAAGAAATGACCACATTTTTGATAGGGTACCATTTCTTCTGTTTCGTGAATAAAAATGATCGGGCGTTCTTTGAGGACTCTTGCTTTTTTGAAAAAAATATTTATAAATCGAGAAGGGCGGCGATTAAATTCAATCGCAAACAAAAAATTGTATAAATAGAATTCTGGTTAGTACCCCGCTATGAACATTGATAGAACAACATTTTAAACCGGACTACCATTTTTAGCGAATTGACTTCATATTTCCTCTTCCCATAAACTTTAAAGGAAAAATCTATAAGGCACTAAGGTTGAAAAGGAGGGGAAAGAATGAAAAAAATAATTGTTTCAGGGTTGGTTATGATTGGCTTGGTAGGTTCGGTTGGTACGGTTTTTCCGTTTTCGGCGGGTGCGCAGGAGCAGGCTCTTCAGGAGATTGAGGCAGGGGTGTTTCAGGTTCCGACAGAGGCGTTCAAAGTGGAGGAAAAACGTGAACAGGAGGCGCTGCCGGAAAAACGAGAGGAATTGTCGCAGGAGCAAGAAGCGGTCGTTTCATCTATTGAGGCGTATGTAGATGACTACATGAAGAAACAGCCGCAAACACGAGGTCTTGTCGGTCATGTCGTAGATCAGGCACTGGTGAGTTTGGCCTTTGATTTTGGCTTTAAGCGGGACAATGCACTATTTGAGTTATTGATTGGTGCGGCATCGACTGAAAATCCAACGCAAACGGAAGCGGAGGAGCGGTGCAAGGCATGGTTTTCAGGACTGACCAATGTTTCGGAGCGGACTCAAACCGTTTTTGATCAGCCGACAGGTCGGAATCTATTACTGCATGCGCGCTACATCGACAATGGATCGGCTAAAATGGTCTTGATCCACAATGGCTATCGTACGCCATCTGACGCGATGCTGCTCCATGCGAAACTGTACAGTGATCTCGGGTACAATGTGCTGCTTCCAGATACCCGCTCCCACAATAAAAGTGAAGGGGCGTACATCACATTCGGACTTTATGAGAAGGACGACTTGAATCGCTGGCTGGATCAGGAACTGCAGCAAAGACCGAATCAGCAGTTGGTGGTGACAGGCGTCTCCATGGGCGGGGCGACGACGATGCTGTCGCAAGAGACACCCCATGCCAATGTCGTGGCGTATATCGAGGACTGCGGGTATTCCTCCAGCGAGCAGCAATTTTTAGATACACTAAGTCTGATCACGCAGTATTTTAAGTATATTCCGTTGATCAAGGCCTACGACACTCCTGCGAAAAAAGCGAAGCTGATCCATCTATTGAATGAAACAAAAACAAAACCGATCTTAGGGATGGATCTTTACCAAGTGGCCCCTATCAACAGCGTCGATAAATCAGGCCTGCCAAAGCTCTTCATCCACGGAAGCGACGACTGGTTCATCCCACCAACAGCGATGACTCTTTTGCATGACAAGGCGATCGGCTACAAAGAAAAATTACTGGTTCTTGGCGCGCAGCATGGCGACTCGCTGCTTGTAAATGAGGCATTGTACACGGAAACTGTCCGTTCCTTCTTAGAGACTGTTGCTTCGCTAGAAACGAAACCAGCAGTCGTGGTACCAGATGTCAATTTGCTTAAAAATTCGGTATTTGAATTTACAGCCAGCCATTTCACAGATTGGCAGACAAGTACAGATAAAAAGAATTTTTCAAATGAGCCGCTGCCGCGTAATGCAAAGGCAGAATTTGTGTTGAAACGTTCCCGCACAAGGGATTTGGTAACAGCCTTTACGAAGGATCAAGGGGTCCGTTTTTATACAGAAGGCTACGGCCATACAGGAATGGTCGGACAAGACCTTGCGGTAAAAGCAGGAGAGACGTATTCCTTGTCCTTCGAGGCAAAAAATGAGACCTCTGCGGCAGTGACATACCCCAATGTGCTCTATGGCTTTGATGAGCAAGTGCGGACAGACAGCTTACGGTCAAAAAACATCCAGAAAAAAGCAACGACTTACACCGCATCAGTAGATGAACAGGTCAAAGTAAAATTAGGCGCGACGATCGGGTTTAAAACGCTGCTGTCGAAAAATTATACCTTTACCAAGCTGAATGCAGTCAAAGTCGTTAACGCGGATCGGACTCCGCCCAAAGCGCTGACGTTCACCAGTGTAGATAGTTCAGGTGACGTTTGTGTCGTCAAAGGATACGGAGAAGCACACAGCACGGTCTTAGTGGAGGATGCGGAAGGAACAGAGATCGCCAAAGATACGCTAGACGCCAACGGGAACTTTTCACTGCGCTTTACGAAAGACACCGCCAAGCTGGTGCATGTAGTAAGCAGAGACTACAAAGGCAACCGAAGCGATTCACGCGTGATTGTTCTTCCGTGATAAAAAACAGCCGTTTGAGCGGCTGTTTTTTTGCGTAAAAGAACCGAAGACTCTTTAAAAGGCGGAAAATACGACGTCTCCCTTGGCTTGAACCAACGAATAAATCCTGTTGACAATCAATTTCCTCTTAGCTAGTATAGTAATTAACTAACAAAGCGTAATTGTTACGTTTTGCTCATGAGGTTAGTTTATGCAAAGGAGAGTTAAAAAATGGTACAGGCATTTATGTATGGACTTTCAATATTATTGTTAGGCATTTCCTTTTTTAAGGACAAGGAGAAAACAAGACGGGCGTTAGGGATCGCGTGGAACAGCTTCAAAAATATCCTGCCCAGCACGCTGACGATCCTGATGTTCGTCGGAATCACCTTAGCACTGTTAGATCAGCAAACGCTCGCCACGCTTGTGGGGGATCAGTCAGGGATTCTCGGCGTTTTGCTCTCGCTGGGAGTAGGGACGATCACGTTGCTGCCAAGTTTTGTGGCTTTTCCGTTAGGCGGGGTTCTTTTAAACGCTGGGGCTGGGTATCCCCAAGTCGCTGCGTTAGTTTCTGCAGCAATGGCTGTAGGAATCATTACGCTCCCCTTGGAAATCCAGTATTTTAATAAACGAATCGCATGGAAACGAAATCTTTTGACCATCGTCATGTGTCTCATTTTTTCGTTTGTGATCGGGAGGGTATTAGGATGAAGCAAGTGAAACGTTACCGCTGGTCGATCATCTTGTTTATGGTGATCGCAGCGCTAGTCATCTGGAAGCGGCCGATCGGTGTGGATGCCTTTACGATCTCTGTGACGAATCTGAAGGAGATGCTTCTGCTGGTGCCGCCGATCTTTGTTTTGATGGGTCTGATGGATGTCTGGATTCCCAAGGAAACATTGACCAAGTATATGGGAAAAGGGTCCGGTGTCCTCGGCTATCTGATTGCTCTCGTTCTAGGCAGTGTAGCCGCGGGCGCATTGTACATCGCGTTTCCCATCGCCTCGTTGTTGATGAAAAAAGGGGCACGCCTTTCGATCGTTTTATTTTTCCTAGGGGTTTGGTCAACGAGCAAGCTGCCGGTATTGCTTTTTGAGATTGCCTCCCTCGGATTGCCTTTTACACTAATTCATGTCGGTGTTAATTTACCGTTGAGCTTGCTGTTTGCTTTTTTGATCGAAAAAACAGAGAAAACGGAAAGTGTGGATGCGTTAAGGGAGAAAGCGTTGGAATGATAAGGAGTATGGAGAGGTAAAAAGAGTACTGTTGAATGGGAGTCCCAATAAGCAGACGGTCTATGGATCGTCTATTTATTGGGACTTTATTGTAGGCAAGCGCCTGCCGAAATAGAAGACTCGGTAGGGGAAAACGGACGCGGCCTTTAAATGGAGTCTCGAATAACTAACTCTGTTTGGAGTGCTTCTATTGGTTCAGAAAGGTCTTTATTTTCGATTTTTGAGATCAGCATTTTGGTCGCGTATTCCCCCATTTGATGGATCGGCTGCTTGATCGTTGTGATTTGTGGATAGGTGATAGATGCGATCGGTTGGTCATCAAAGCCTAAAACCGCTAAATCTTCCGGGACGTTAATCTGAAAATTTCGAGCTTCACTAATGATCCCTGCCGCAACTTCATCTCCATTTGAAAAGACGGCAGTCGGCGGATCTGACAATTGGGTCAGACGTTTGACAAAGGAGCGTCCGCCGTCAATTCCTAAAACATCGTCAAAAAACCACTCTTCTTTAAATTCTAATCCATGAGCAGTCATTGCCTCCAAAAAACCTTTGAAGCGATGGTCATGTGGATTCATGATGTTTCCTGTACAAAAGGCGATTTTTTTGTGCCCTTTGCGGATCAGGTGCTCGGTTCCCATGAAGCTAGCTGCTGCTTCATCTATTTGGATCACCGGCAATTTTTCGTCTCCGATATAGCGATTACAAAGGATGATTTGCCCGTTGGTAATCAAGTCTATCACTTCTTTGGTGGCGGTTTCTAAATTCGTGATGATGATTCCATCTAGTTGTTTCTTCTTGATCATCTCGATATAGAATTTTTCTAACTGTTGGTTGCCTCGGGTTTGCATCACGACTAAATGGTAACCAGCATCCAGGGCAGTGGTTTCAATGGCATCCACAAGGTAGGCAAAAAAAGGATTGGTGATATAAGAGATGATGACACCGATCATTTTTGATCCTTTTCCCCGTAATTGCTGTGCGACATTATTTGGGTAATAGTTCAAGTCTTCCATGGCTTTAAATATTTTATTTTTTGTTTTAGCAGAAACGTAAGGGTGGTCATTCAACGCTCGCGAAACAGTCGTTACTGAAACCCGTGCTTTTTTTGCCACATCTTCTATACTAGGCATACAATTTTTCTCCTTGCTCTAAAATAAATCCTATATCTATTATAGACTAAAAAGTTGATATAGCAACAAAAACGGATATGAAATCGTTACACATGAATTTTATGAAAACGATTGACATATGAAAACGATTGACATATAATCGGTTCAGATAAAGAAAGCGGATACTTTTTGTGGGATCTGACTTCCAGATTCTGCAAGAGGGACCCAATAGTCAAAATAAGGAGAAGTGATTATGAAGAAAAAAGCATTGTGGTTGGTTTCATTACTTTGTGTTTCGGGAATGTTAGGGGCTTGCGGAAGTTCAAATGAGAAGCAGGCTTCCAGTAAAGACAATACGGAACCCTTAAAAATGTGGGTTGGTCTGAATCAAGCAGAGACGTATCGTAAATTAGCGAAAGAATTTGAGAAGAAAAACAACGTAAAAGTCGAAGTGATCGAAATTGAAGAGGCAGATGATGGCTTGCTTAAAGACGGGGAAGCTGCAGCCGATGTGATTCGCTTGCCACATGATCAGCTGGGGCAGTTAGTCGAAGCCGGAGCTGTTTACGAGAATGAGAAGTATGCAGACGAAATCAAAGAGACGGACATTCCAATGGCGATCGAAGCTGCAAGCTATGAAGATACGATGTACGGGTATCCAGCGAGTGCAGATGCAATGTTCTTATATTATGACAAACGAGTGTACAACGAAGACGATTTAGAAACATTAGACACCTTGACGAAAAAAGGAAAAGTTGGCTTGAATCTTGCGGAAGCCGGTGCAGATTATCGCTTGACGCCATGGTTTATTGCAAATGGGGCTTCTCTCTATGGAGAAAAAGGTGATGATGTTGAAGGGTCCACATTAAACAATAAGCAAGGTTTAGATGTACTTAAATGGATCGGAAAAGCGAAAGCGAACGAGAATCTTGTTGCAGTGAATTCTGATGAGATCAGCGCGCTGCAAGAAGGAAAAATCTCCGCTTTGTTCAGCGGTGTGTGGAATGCTCAAAACATTAAAGATATTTTAGGCGAAAACATGGGCACGGCTGTGTACCCTAAGGCAGATTTTGGCGATGGTCAAGTAAATCTGAAAGCATTCAGCGGTGTGCCGATCTTTGTCGTCAATGCGGCAACTAAAAACCCAGGCAAGGCGATGGACCTCGCACGTTATGTCACGAATGAAGAAGCACAATTAGACGTGTTTAAAGGAATAAGCACGGTCCCTAGTAACAAGGCAGCACGAGAAAGCGATGAAATTCAGAAGGATCAAATCGCAAAAACTGTTTCTGTAGCAACGACAGAAGAGCACTCAGTGTTGATGTCTAAATTACCTGAAATGAAGAATTTTTGGCCGAATATGAACGCGTTATTAGTGGATACTTATGAAGGCAAAGTTCCAGAAGCAGAGATGCAGAAAAAATTGGATACCCTTGTGAAGGATGTTTCTAAACCAGTAAAAGAGTAATTATCAAAAAGAGGAAGGCCAAACATGCCTTCCTCTGATATAAATTGAGGTGAATGGAATGGCATCAGAATTTCCAAAAGCACAAAAAGTCAGCAGGATCTTTAAAGAAGGAAGCTCCTTAACCAAGGCTTCTTTTCTAATCATGGGGCTTCAAAACTTAGCCAGCAAGCAGCTTGTTAAGGGGGCATTATTTTTATTTTCAGAACTTGCATTTATATTTTTTATGGCAACAACAGGTATACAAGCACTTCGCGAGCTGATCACGTTGGGGACGACTACCCAAGGTTGGCAATTTGACGAGAGTTTGGGCTTCAAGGTTCGTGTAGCAGGGGATAATTCGATGCTGCTATTGATTTTTGGCATTTGCACGATATTACTTTGTGTAGCAATGATTCTGATTTGGCGAGTAAATGTGAAAAGCGCTGGGACGATCGATCGGCTGCAGCGGGAAGGAAAGCATATTCCTAATTTTGTTGAAGAAGTGCACGATTTGCTCGACGGACGGTTTCATTTGACCTTGTTGGCGATCCCGACAGCGAGTATCATCTTTTTCACCGTGCTGCCCTTGGTATACATGATCTCGATCGCCTTTACAAGTTACGATCACAATCATCTGCCGCCTAAAAATTTATTCGATTGGGTAGGCTTTTCAAATTTTGGCAATGTCTTAAGCGGAAATATCTCTGGAACTTTTTTTCCATTGCTAGGCTGGACATTGATTTGGGCGACCTTAGCAACATTTACCTGTTTCTTCTTTGGGGTTGTTTTAGCAGTCTTATTGAATGCCAAAGGCGTAGTTGGAAAGAAAGCATTGCGCACCTTATTTGTGATCACAATGGCGATTCCGCCGTTTGTTTCATTATTAGTTATGAGAAACCTGCTGCATGCATCAGGACCAGTAAATACATTGCTGCTTAATGCCGGGCTGATCACTAGTCCCGTTCCCTTTCTAACCAATGGGCTATGGGCGAAAATCTCGATTATTTTTGTCAATATGTGGATCGGTATTCCAGCCTCTATGCTGATAACGACCGGTGTGATCATCAATCTGCCAGAAGAACAATTGGAAGCAGCGCGTATTGATGGTGCGAATTCGTTTCAAATTTTTCGAAATATTACCTTCCCGCAAATTTTGACAGTGATGGCACCTACGCTGATTCAGCAATTTGTCGGCAACATCAATAATTTCAATGTCATTTACCTATTGACGGGTGGTTTGCCGTCCAATAGTAACTATTATGGGGCGGGTGAAACGGACCTGCTGGTTACTTGGTTGTACAAGCTGACCGTTGACAATGCAGACTATAACCTGGCATCTGTTATCGGGATCATCACCTTCGTTCTGAGTGCGGGTCTGTCCTTGATCGTGTACACAAGAACCAGTTCGTATAAAGAAGGGCGGAATGCGTAGTGAAAAAGAAAATCAATCTTCCAATCAATGGTCTTTTGCTGCTGCTCGTCATTGTCTGGATCTTCCCGATTTTTTGGTTGATCCTGACCGCATTTCGTGGGGAGCCGGGACAATTTGTATCGTACATTTTCCCGAAAGAATACACATTGGATAATTTTAAATACCTTTTTAAAAACAATCCTGATTTTCCCTTTTTGAAATGGGTGCAAAATACATTGGTCGTTTCGATCGCTTCTTGTCTATTAAGCACGTTTATCACTGTTTCTATGGCCTATGTAATGAGTCGTTTACGATTTAAATTTAAGAATAATTATTTAAAGATCGCTTTGGTCTTGAATATGTTTCCGGCATTCATGAGTATGATCGCGGTCTATTATATTTTGAAAGCCATCAATATGACTCAAACCTTGACCGGGCTAGTGTTGATCTATTCTTCCACCGCGGCGCTGACTTTTTATATCGCGAAAGGCTTTTTTGATACCATACCGCTTTCGCTGGATGAATCTGCAATGATCGATGGCGCAACAAAGGCTCAGATATTTACGAAGATCACATTACCGATGTCAAAGCCGATCATTGTTTATACTTCTTTGATGGCATTTATGACGCCGTGGATGGATTTTATCTTTGCACGTGTCATCATGGGTGACCGAGTAGACAAGTATACGGTAGCGATTGGCCTGTTCTCGATGATCAATAAAGAGACCGCCCAACAGCTTTACACGAAATTCGCTGCAGGCGCCATCGTCGTAGCAGTTCCGATCACCATCTTATTTATCTATTTACAAAAATATTATGTCGAAGGAATAACCGGCGGCTCAGTTAAAGGATAGTGGCTATGATAATCAAAAATCAAGCAATGCTCATTACGTATGCGGATTCTCTAGGAAAGAATCTAAAAGAATTAAACGAAGTACTGACCACACACTTGCAGGGAGTCATCGGAGGGCTTCATATCCTGCCTTTTTATCCATCTAGCGGTGACCGAGGTTTCGCACCAATCAATTACAAAAAGGTCGATCCAGCGTTTGGCACGTGGGAAGATATCCGTGCCCTTTCAGCAAACTATTATTTTATGACGGATTTCATGATCAATCATTTGTCTCAAGCATCGGAGGAGTTTCAGGATTTTTTATTGAAGCACGAAGAGTCACAATGGAAAGATTTATTTATTCGCTATAAGGAGTTTTGGCCCAATGGGGAACCAACAGAAGCAGAAGTAGACCTGATTTACAAACGCAAGCCCCGCGCGCCGTACTTTGAAGCCCAGTTTTCAGATGGCTCAAAAGAAAAAGTCTGGTGCACATTTGATGAACAGCAGATTGACCTCGACGTAACGACAGCTACAACGAAACAATTTATCAAGGAGAACTTGAATTTCTTAGTGGATCAAGGGGCAGACATGATTCGATTAGATGCCTTTGCCTATGCCAATAAAAAAATCGGAACGAACTGCTTCTTCGTAGAACCTGAGATTTGGGAAACATTGGAAGAATCAGCAGAAATCGTTCGAAACAAAGGGGCAGAAGTATTGCCGGAGATCCATGAACATTACTCGATTCAAGAAAAAATTGCCGACCATGGCTATTATGTATACGATTTTGCTTTGCCGATGCTGGTTCTTTATAGCTTGTATTCTGGAAAAGTTGACCGATTGGCTCATTGGCTGGACCGTTGTCCGAGAAACCAATTCACCACCTTAGATACGCATGATGGCATCGGCGTGGTGGATGTGAAGGACTTGATGACAGACAATGAGATCGAGTTCACTCGTGAGAAATTGTATGAGCAAGGAGCGAATACAAAGAAAATCTATTCCTCTGAGGCCTATAACAATTTGGACATTTATCAAATCAATTCAACCTATTATTCTGCACTTGGGGATGATGACGAGGCCTATTTACTGGCAAGAGCGTTGCAGTGCTTCGCCCCAGGTATTCCCCAAATTTATTACGTTGGGTTATTTGCAGGAAAGAATGATATCGATCTGCTGGAGCGGACGAAAGAAGGCCGTAATATCAACCGGCATTATTATGAACTGGATGAACTCAAGGAAGAGGTTCAACGTCCAATTGTCCAAAAGCTGTTTAAATTATTGCAGTTTCGAAATACGTGCGACGCCTTCAATGGAGAAATCAGCGTTGAAAAGAGAACCGAGCACGAGTTAACAATCGTTTGGAAAACTGAAAGCAGCAAAGCCACGCTTTTAGCAGATCTGGCAAAAAAAGAGTTTTCGATCATAGAAGAAAAGGCTGGATCAGAACAAGAGATCCAATTTTAGTTAGGAGAAAAGTCAGTGAAAAATGAATGGTGGAAAGAATCCGTCGTCTATCAAATTTATCCCAAAAGCTTTCAGGATAGCAATGGCGATGGTATAGGGGATTTAAAGGGGATTCAGGAACGTTTGCCCTATTTGAGTGAATTGGGGGTTGACGTTATCTGGCTTTCGCCGATCTATCGTTCGCCGATGATCGATGGCGGATATGACATCTCTGACTATCAAGCGATCGACCCAATGTTTGGGACGATGGCGGATATGGATGAGTTGATCCAGGAAGCAGACAACTATGGGATCAAAATCTTGATGGATTTTGTGGCCAATCATACTTCTGATCAGCACCAATGGTTCCAAGAGGCATTGAAAGATTCTACTAGTCGGTATCGCGACTATTATATTTTTAAAGAAGGTCTTGATGGAAAAGCCCCGAACAATTGGCGCAGCTACTTCGGTGATTCTGCATGGACAGCCGTTCCGAATGAAGAAAACATGTTTTACTTGCATGCATTCGCTCCAGAGCAGCCAGATTTGAATTGGGAAAACCCAGCAGTACGAGATGAAATGATCGGCATGTTGAATTGGTGGCTGGATAAAGGCTTAGGCGGCTTTCGGATCGATGCGATTTTGAATTTGAAAAAAAGCTTTGAGTATGGGCAATTTGAACCAGATGGCGAAGATGGCTTGGCTTGGATCGGACGTTGGATCCTGGATCAGCCGGGAATTGAGCTTTGGTTGAAGGAGCTGGATGATAAAGCTTTTAGAAAGCACAATTGTTTGACGGTCGCAGAAGCGGATGTATCGATGGAAAGGCTAGAGGAATATATTGGAAGAAACGGTGTTTTCCGAATGGTCTTTGATTTTACGTATACAGATATCGATGTGCCGCAAACAGGCGAATGGTTCAAACAATCAGGCTGGACGGTCAAAGAATTGAAAGAAGCCATCTTTACCGACGAGCTAGAGACGCAAGAAATCGGGTGGGGCGCAAAATACCTCGAGAACCACGACCAGCCGCGAAGCATCAATAAGTATATCCCAAAGGAGGATATTTCAGATCGCAGTAAGAAACTGTTGGCGACACTCTTCATGATGCTCCACGGGACCCCCTTCATTTATCAGGGGCAAGAGCTAGGGATGGAAAATACATTGATGGATTCGATGGCTGATTATGACGACATTGCGACACATGACCAGTACCAACGGGCACTATTGTCAGGGATGAGTGAAGAGGAAGCCTTCATGCATATGTTCCAACGAAGCAGAGATAACTCTAGGACACCGATGCAATGGTCTGACGAGAAGAATGGTGGTTTTTCTGAGGCGGAGAAAACGTGGATGAAGGTCAATCCAAAGTATCCGGTACTGAATGCTGAGGCAGAAAAAAGCGAGCCTTCGTCCGTATTGAATTATTACCGTAAACTGATTGATTTGCGTAGAAACAGTAGTTATAAAGAGGTCATTGTATACGGAGAATTTCAGCCGATCGAGACAGAGGACACGATGATTGCTTATAAACGTGTGCTTGGTGCAAAAGAATTGGTGGTTCTGAATAACTTTTCTAATCAGGAAACAGTCTTTGAGCTGTCAAACGAAGGTGGAAAAATAATCGTAGCAAATTGCGATGCTGTCATTACAAATGGTACGATCAGTCTAGCCCCGTATGCAAGTGTCGTGGTAGCAACTGACTGATATGAGGAACAATAGGATAACTGAGAATAAGTAAAAAAGTGAGGATGGGAATTAATGAAGACACTTTCCATGCAGCATATTTACAAAAAATACGACAATGCCGATAATTATACGGTGACAGATTTTAATTTAGAGATCAAAGAAAAGGAATTTATTGTTTTTGTTGGTCCCTCCGGGTGCGGAAAATCGACGACGTTAAGAATGGTCGCTGGTTTAGAGGACATCACAGAAGGAACGCTAAAAATCGGCGATAAAACAGTGAATGATGTCGCGCCTAAGGATCGGGATATTGCGATGGTTTTCCAGAACTATGCGCTGTATCCACATATGACAGTGTTTGACAACATGGCTTTTGGTCTGAAGTTGAGAAAGTATCCTGCAGATGAGATTCATAAGAAAGTCACTGAGGCTGGTGAAATTTTGGGATTAACTGAATACCTAGAAAGAAAACCAGCCGCCTTATCGGGTGGACAAAGACAGCGTGTCGCGTTAGGCAGAGCAATCGTCAGAGATGCCCAAGTTTTCTTGATGGACGAACCGTTGTCAAACTTGGATGCGAAGCTTCGCGTGTCTATGCGCGCAGAAATCGCCAAGCTGCATCAACGTCTAGAAACTACGACGATTTATGTGACTCATGACCAGACCGAAGCAATGACGATGGCAGATCGAATCGTTATCATGAAGGATGGTCTGATCCAGCAGGTCGGAACGCCCAAAGAAGTCTACGATCTTCCAGCGAATGTTTTTGTGGCGAGCTTCATTGGCTCTCCTGCAATGAATTTCTTTTCGGTTACTTTAGAAAATGGTTATCTCACGAATGGCAGCCACATTCGGTTGAAGGTACCGGAGGGCGAAAACAAAGTGTTAATAGCGAAGGGGTATGAAGGCAAGGAGATCCTATTTGGGATTCGTCCAGAAGATATTCGCAGTGAACAAATCGTGCTCGATACGGTCGTAGAGACGACGATTGATGCGACCATCCTCGTTTCTGAGCTCTTAGGAGCAGAAAGTCTGCTGTACAGTAAGATCGGAGAAACAGAATTCATCTCAAAAGTAAATGCACGAGATTTTCATCGTCCTGGCGAAACTGTACGTTTGGCGCTAGATATCACCAAAGGACACTTTTTTGATAAAGAAACGGAAGTACGGATCAAGTGCGAGTGATCCTGTAAAGATTTTTTGTAGGCGAAGGAGGAGCATTCATGAATTCCTATGTGGAGATTCCAAATTTTGAAAACGAATGGATGTTTCGGACATTTATGAATGATGGGATGTCGATCGCCTATCCTCATTTTCATAAAGAAATCGAAATCATTTATTCGTATAAGGGAAGCGTCAATATCGGTATTGATGATACGGTGATGACGCTGGAGGAAGGTGAGATCATCATCTTTTCTAGCGGACAGCCCCACAGTTTTTTGTCGTCGCCAGATAGTGAACGGTTTGTCTACCAATTTGATTTGCAGATTTTTGATGAAACCACTATTCAAGAACCGCTTTCGCTGCGAGAACTTTTCGAGACACGGGAATTACATAGCCGTCTGTGGCCAGAAGAATTACAGAAAAGGGCGCGTTCCATACTGTACGATGTGTATTCCTCCTCTTTGAAAACGGAGCAAGGGAAAAATTATTTGATTTTAGGGAACCTCTATCATTTGATCGCTGCGTGTTATCAGTGGATGCCAGAGAAAACTGGAAAGTGTCCGATTGAACAGACAAGGATTCGGTACAAAGATACGTTAGAATACGTAAACACTGCATTAGAGTATGTGAAGAGCCATTACAATGAGACGATTACTTTAGAGGAAGTGGCGAAGCATACGGGATTCAGTCCCTATTATTTTACGCGTTTCTTCAAGAAAAATACGGGAAAAACATTTATGCAATTTTTGAATGAATATCGGATCAGCCAAGCAAAATTTATCTTGATCAATGAACGGGTGCCAGTATCAGAGGTATCTGACAGGTCGGGCTTTTCGAATATCAAGACGTTTCATCATGTATTCAAAAAGACAGTCGGATGCTCTCCCATGCAATACCAAAAACAATTTGATTCCTATTAGGACTGAGCAGGTTTAATCCCTGACTCAGTTTTTTTGTATAAAAAAGAAAGCACTTTTTTTCGAAAAGGCAATATCTTAGACATTTTAAGACAGATTCGGGAAGAAAAGCACACCTGTGTTTCCTACAATAAAGTAGAAAAGTAAAGGCTTTTGAAGGGATGGAATTGAATGGGAAAATTAAAAGTAGGTATTATCGGGTGCGGCGGTATCGCAACAGCGAAACATTTGCCGTCATTGGTTCAAATTGAAGAGGTCGAAGTTCTCGCCTTTTGCGACATTGTAGAAGAACGAGCATTAGACGCTCGGAACAACTTCGGGGCAGAAGCTGCAAAGGTATTCGTTGATTACCTAGAACTGCTTCAGGAAGAATTAGATGTCGTCCATGTTTGCACACCAAATGTCTCTCATGCAGAAATCAGTATCGCTGCGCTAGAAGCAGATTGCCATGTGATGTGTGAAAAACCGATGGCAAAAACGTATCGAGAAGGACAAAAAATGGTCGAAGCGGCTAAGCGAACGGGTAAAAAATTGACGATCGGGTATCAAAACCGTTTTAGAACCGATGCCCAATATTTGCACAGTATTTGTCAGGAAGAAGCGTTAGGGGATATTTATTTTGCGAAGGCACATGCTATTCGCCGTCGGGCGGTCCCTACATGGGGTGTCTTTTTGGATGAAGAAGCGCAAGGTGGAGGCCCGCTGATCGATATTGGGACACACGCTTTGGATCTGACTCTTTGGATGATGAACAATTACAAGCCGAAATATGTAACAGGAAAAGCCTACCATCAACTATCAGCCACAAAGAATGCTGCGAACGCCTGGGGACCCTGGGACCCAGAATTATTTAAAGTAGAGGACGCAGCTTTTGCATTTATCACAATGGAAAATGGGGCGACGATCTTTTTAGAATCTAGCTGGGCGTTGAACAGCTTAGACACGAAGGAAGCGAAAACGACCTTATGTGGTTCAAAGGGCGGAGCGGATATGAATGAAGGGTTAACGATCAACGGGGAAGATCACGGCTTGTTATATGAAAAAAAGGTCGAGCTTGAGGCAGGCGGAGTCGATTTTTATGATGGTGAAGGGGAATCTCCCGCATTACTGGAGGCGAAAGCTTGGGTCCGGGCGATCATTGAAGAGACAGAACCGGTTGTTCGCCCAGAAGAGGCGTTGGTGGTCACTCAAATTTTAGAAGCTATTTATCAATCCTCCAAAACTGGAGAACCCGTCTTTTTAACTAAAGAAACAGAAAAGGAGCCAGTAAAATGATCCAAGTCACAGTATGGAACGAATTTCGCCATGAAAAAAGAAGTGAAGCGGTCCAAAAACTCTATCCGAAGGGAATCCATGGGGCGATCGCTGATTTTTTGAAACGCGATGACTTTGTCGTAAGAACAGCGACTCTCGATGATGCGGAGCATGGATTGACGACCGACGTACTGGCAGAGACAGATGTGCTGATTTGGTGGGGGCATGTCGCTCATGAAGAAGTTTCGGATGCGATCGTCACGCGTGTGCATCAACGGGTGCTAGAAGGCATGGGATTGATCGTCTTGCATTCGGGGCATTTTTCGAAAATCTTTAAAAAGCTGATGGGAACAAGCTGCGATTTGAAATGGCGGGAAGATGGCAAGCATTGCCGTATTTGGAATGTCAACCCAAGTCATCCGATCGTAGAGGGGATCGGAGAAACGATTGATTTGGCGCAAGAAGAGATGTATGGAGAACATTTTGATATTCCGACACCGGACGAGCTGGTTTTTGTTAGCTGGTATCCGGGTGGGGAAGTCTTCCGCAGCGGCTGCACGTTTTTCAGAGGCAATGGGAAAATATTCTATTTTCAGCCGGGGCACGAGACCTACAATAGTTATGCCAACGAAAGCGTTCAACGAGTCATCTGTAATGCCGTTCGTTGGGCTGCGCCTAAGGATCACCTGTATCCAGCATATGGGCATTTTGACGCATTAGAAAAGGAGGATGAAAAATGAAATTAGGTGTGTTTACGCCACTCTTCAATCATTTGAGTTTTGAAGAAATGATTGAGGCGGCGGCAGAAAAAGGATTGGAAGCAGTAGAGATCGGAACGGGCGGCTCTCCTGGCGATGCCCATTTAGCGATTGATGAGTTGTTAAGCAGTGGCGACCTGCGAAAGGAATACTTGGCAAAACTAGCAGACAAAGGATTGAGCATCTCGGCATTAAGCTGTCATAACAATCCGATCTCGCCTCTGCCAAGTGTCTCTAACGAAGCCGATATATTATTAAGGAAGACGATCAAGCTTGCTAGTCTAATGAATGTTCCAGTCGTGAATGGCTTCTCAGGGGTAAGCGGCGGAAATGAGACGGACACACAGGTCAACTGGCCTGTGCTGCCCTGGCCGACGGAATACGAGGACAATTACGCCTATCAATGGGAGCGGAAATTGATTCCTTATTGGAAAGAGATCAATCAACTCTCGGAGAGCGCTGGAGTAAAAATCGGGATCGAGCTGCATGGCGGCTTTCTATGCCATACGCCCTACACGATGCTTCGATTAAGAGAAGCGACGGGGAAAGCGATTGGCTGTAATTTGGACCCCAGCCATCTTTGGTGGCAAGGCATCGATCCTGTTGCAGCGATCAAAATCCTTGGAGAAAAGGATGCGATCCATCATTTTCATGCAAAAGACATCTACTTGGATCAAGACAACATCAATATGTATGGCCTAACGGATATGCAGCCCTATAGTGAAGTGAAGACGCGGGCTTGGACTTTTCGCTCGGTTGGCTGCGGCCATGATCTCAAAACGTGGTCAGATATGATTTCGACCCTGCGGCTTTACGGGTATGATCATGTGCTAAGTATTGAACATGAAGATCCGTTGATGTCGATTGATGAAGGCTTGACTCGAGCCGTCACTAACCTGAAGGCACTGATGATCAAAGAACAGCCTACCGATATGTGGTGGGCATAAGCATTGTTTTCATTTTTTGAAAAAGAATCACGTACTAGGAAATAGGAGGAAGACATGAAACCCATTTATTTTGCAATTATCGGCTATGGCGGCATGGGGAGCTACCACGGGCAGGAGCTCATGGCAAAGGAGCCTGAAAAAGTCCAAGTCGTTGGGACGTATGATCTATCTGAAGATCGGCAAGTCCTCGCCGCCGAAAAAGGCTATTATTCGTACACAAGCTATGAAGAAGTACTAGCAGATGCAACGATCGAAGCGGTGCTGATCGCGACGCCTAATGACACCCATAAAGAGCTGGCGATTCAAGCCTTAGAAGCAGGGAAGCATGTGGTTTGCGAGAAACCGGCAGCAATGAATACAGAGGAACTGGATGAGATACTCTCTGTTGCTGAAAAAACAAGCAGACATTTCATGGTCCATCAAAATCGCCGCTGGGATCCCGATTTTCTGATTGTTCAAGACGTGTATCAAAAAAGACAGATTGGAGAAATTTTCCAAATCGAGTCTCGGGTGCAGGGCGCCAACGGAATTCCTGGGGATTGGCGCCATTTAGAACAGCATGGTGGCGGGATGGTTTTAGACTGGGGCGTCCATCTTTTCGATCAGTTGCTCTATCTAACCCAAAGTCCAATCAAAAAAATCACCACGGATTTGAGCTATATTCTCGGAGACGAGGTCGATGACGGCTTCCATTGCTTTATTACCTTTGAAAGTGGTCTGAAAGCGATCGTCGAGGTAGGAACGACAAACTATTCTAAGCTGCCACGCTGGTATGTTAAAGGGACAGAAGGCACAATGAAAATCGAAGACTGGGATTTGACTGGCGAACTAATCGCTGCAACAAAGGATCAGACTTTTTCTCCGCCAACACCGATTCAGGCTGGAGTCGGCTTGACGAAAACGATGGCGCCTCCATCTGAAGAGGCAACGAAAAGAATTCCCTTTCCTGAGGTTCCGACGTTTCCATCGTTTTATGAAAATTTCTTTGAAGTCATTCGACATCACGCTGAACCCTTCGTAAAAAATGAAGAAGTACGCAAAGTGATGGTCTTGATTGATCAGGTACTGAGCAGCGAGAGAGAAGCAGCAGAAGTACATCTATTGGAAAGCGTCTAAGTATAGGCGACGCTGTAAATACCTAGTATAACAATTAGAAATAAAAAAATAGTTTCATGCTGTGGGGCAATGCACCGATTCGGTCACGAATGGTTGTGTTGCCTTTTTACGAGTCCGATTATTTAGTGGAAAATGCCCTTTTGTACGGATTCTTCGAAATAGCAGGAGAGTCATTCTTTGAGGGTTCTTTTCCAGTCAAAAAGAGCGACAAGACTTGCTTTACCTACGCAAATTATTCGGTTTTCAAAGAACGAACGAGGGATCACTGACCTTGATCCGGCACGTTTTCCTGTTTCCGATGGATCAGTCGTTTCCATAATTTTTCCCGCGGCTTCCTCCTGGACTCCTGCGCTTGGTTGGACGAGGAAGCGGAATTAGAATGAAGGCTGACAGCTTCTTCACTACGGCTTGTGTTTTGGTTTTCGATTGGTATTAATGACGGTTGGTCGACGGCTGTAGTGGCTGCCAGCGAGACCTTCGGAAAATTGTTCGGGTTTGCCTTTATCGGAACTAAGGCCGTTTCAATGGCGCGTTCCACAAGGGGCAAGGAGAAGCAGCCTGTTTGTTCCTCCAATGCTGTTTTTTGGTAGAGGTCTTCGTTTAGGTTCTCGCCTTCGAAGATATTCACGCGTTTTTTTGTCACAAGTTTGCCTGTAAGGAAGGTATCGAATTGCTTCACACCGTCGATTTCAAAAATATCCAGTGACGTTAATAGTTCGCAGGCGGCTTTCATTTCTTGCGGGGATAAATTTTTATCCACATCTGTATAGCGCCAGTTGAAGGGCTTGCCGTTGCCATCAGCAAAGGTCGTGACTAAGTCTGTTCGTTCGTTGGTCATGGTGGTTTGTCCTTTCTTTTCTAGTTTTGCGTTTCGGTTGTTTCTATTTTTTTGGTTGCTTCGGTTTCTTCAGCGAGACGGACAGGAGACAAAAGGGAACGGACAAGGGACGAGGCTTTTTCCATAAAGTTGCGGACTGGGAACAGCTTCAAACGCAGCGCTCGAAATTCAGGCGCCATGAAATAATCCGCAAAGTAATGGAAGAAACGCTTCATGGTACGAGTGGCTTTCGTGTGTAGAAACAAATGACGGACGAGCTCCTTGAGGAAGCCTTTGAATTCCTGTGCGCCTAATTGTTGGCGGATCTTTGTGGCTAAAATGTATTGGATGGCGGTACTGCTGTTTTGGGTCAATTGGTAAAAGCGAGTGATACGGGTTTCTAACGTTGGTGCTTGTAAATGGAATAATTGGCTCTGGTTCAAAGTGATTTCTTGTTCTCTCATGGATGGTAGCCTCCTTCATAATTAAGAAGAGCGGAAGAATGAATGCTCTTCGTGAATCATTTGATGAACCCGTTGTTTCTACGGGTGATTTCCTTTTATTGTGTTCTATTTTTGTTCCGGCCGGTGACTAAAAGATAGCGGATTCAAAAAAATAAGGCAAACGGCAAATTTGCATTTTACCCCTCAAATTTGCAGGTTTGAAACGGTCCAATGCGGGTTCCAGCGTTTTAACTGGTAAATTTGGGGGGTGTTTGGTAAATTTGCCAGTTGACAAGAAGGCACAAAATTTGAAAAAATAAAAAGTTTTCTCGAACACAAAAAAAACTGAACGAAAATGGTCCGTCCAGTCAGTGCTATTTCGTCGATTTTGCATAAAAAAAGACAGCGATAACAGTCTATAACAGCGTTTTAGGAAACTCATGCGTTGAAACGAAGCACTTTCCTTAAAGGTTCAAAACCGCCAAAGGAGAGATCATAGACGCTTGAATCCGCTGAGATTTCCACGATAGACAAATGGTTCCTCTTTTTGTTTATTTTTAACCAGATGGGGCGATGGGTGCGCAGCAGCGTTCCTCTGAAATAGTAACGTGTATGGGCAGTATTTTGATACATAATGACATTCTTTTTGTCGATTGTCCCTGTTTTTTCTTCGATAGTATTTAGCATTTTGTAGGTACTAGGAAGATAGTCGTAGTCCAGATGAGGGACCGTGATCAGTGCAAGGGCGCAGAATAGAAAAAGTGCGAGAAGCTTTCGTTTGTTTTTCATAGAGGTATCCTTTTTAAATGATAATACTCCAAATAGATTGCGGATTCGCGAACACTTTCATAAGAAGACTTACATCCTTGTAAGAAGGCGGCTGATGTTCTGCGAATTCCCCAAAAAAAGCGCAGAAACTGGTAAGTACCACATTTCTACGCGTAGGCTTCATTCAGAAAAATCGTATGTTTTTTGCAGTGTCCCGTCTTTTTTGTAGACAGCTACAGAAGAGCGCTTGTTCTCCGCGATTTCTTTTCCACGTTTTACGGCAGTGTCTTTCTTATCAAACGTATCGCTAGCCTGTTTGGCGTTGTCAGAGCGGACGACCCAGTGATCCTCTTCATAGCGCACATTCACCGCCGCATTCATGAGCTTTTTCGCGTTCTTATCGTGTTCGTGGGGATCATTTTTCTTCGGTGTTTTGGCTTTTTGAAACGCCTTTTTTTCATCCGGGGAAGCATCGTCGTACCATTTTTCTGCCTGACTGGTAGCGATCGGGATCGCGCGGTCGTCTGGGTAGCCGTCAGCTAACAGCGCATTCGCGATAGCGATCGCTTTTTTTCGAACTAAGGGGTCTAGATTTTTCATTGATGCAGGGTAGTCTGCCATATTCCAGGGCATAAAAATTCCTCCTTCACTATCGTTCTACCATTACCATACTACGGGACTGTTTGATTATGAATGGATATGCTCGAGGGACACAGAGGACGAAACAGATTATTTAACATTGAAATCATTCCGTAGTATTCTTCAAGTGCAATCTGGAAATTTCTAGTTGGAGGAATGATGATGGAACACTATAAGAATGTTATCGTAGGATTTGGCAAGGGCGGCAAGACGCTGGCAAAAGAATTAGCGAGCCGCGGCGAACGTGTCTTAGTAATTGAAAAATCTACACGGATGTATGGCGGAACATGTATCAATATCGGCTGTATCCCCTCAAAATCCATGATTTTAAATGGAGAAAAAGGGACGGACTTTCCAAAAGGGGTCGCCATCAAGGAAGCTTTGACTGGCAAATTAAGAAACAAGAATTACCATATGATCGCAGACGAAGCAACTGGGACCGTCATGGACGGGACGGCGCGCTTTGTCTCCAACCACGTGCTGGAAGTGGAAAACAATGGCGAGACCCAACAAGTAGAAGGCGAACGAATCTTCATCAATACAGGGGCGATGCCGATCATTTTACCGATCAAAGGCTTGGCTGACAGCAGTTTTATGATCGATTCTACTCAAGCGATGGACTTAGCGAAACTGCCGAAAACATTAGTGATCATCGGTGCAGGGTATATCGGCTTGGAATTTGCGTCGATGTTTGCGAATTATGGGTCAAAGGTTATTGTGCTGGACGCGAAAGAAACATTTTTGGCAAGAGAAGATGACGATATTGCAGAGATGATCTACAAGGACTTGTCTGCCCAAGGGATCGAATTTCATTTAGGCGTGTCTGTCGATGAGGTGAAGGATCAGGCGGAACTTGCGGAGGTGACCTTTACCGAAAACGGCGAGGTTCGCACGATACAGGCAAACAATATTTTAGCAGCAACAGGTCGTAAACCAAACATCACGGGATTAGGATTAGAGCATACAGATGTCAAGGTTACAGATCGCAGCGAGATCGTCGTGGATGACTACTTGCGCACCGACGCGCCAAATGTTTGGGCGATCGGAGATGTCAAAGGGGGACCACAGTTCACCTATGTTTCATTAGATGACTACCGCATCATTTTAGATCAGTTGGACGGAAAAAAAGATCGGTCATTGAAGGATCGGACCCTCGTTCCTTATAGTGTCTTCATCACACCGCCGCTATCAAATGTGGGCCTGACGGAAAAAACGGCCAAAGCGAAAGGCATCGAGTACAAGCTGTTCAAATTTATGGCGGCCGGCGTACCAAAGGCCAATGTCTTAGAAGATCCTAAGGGGTTGTTTAAAGTGCTGGTTGATCCTAAGACCGAACAAATTCTTGGTGCAACGATCTATGCAGAAGAATCCCATGAGGTCATCAACTTGATTACTTTAGCGATGAAGGGGCACCTTCCTTACACCATGCTTAGGGATCAAATCTACACCCATCCAACCATGAGTGAAGCCTTGAATGAGGTATTGAAATAAACAAAAAATGCGCGGCTCAAGATGAGCTGCGCATTTTTTGTACTTTTTTAGATAGAAAATTGTTCAGCAGAGGGAGCGCGAAGCTTTTATTATTAGGCGTCAATCTTTGCGGATCTTAGATACATGCTTGCTGCGTCCGCCGATTTTTGAGGCAAAGTGATCGGATTCTCGTTTACTAGGGAAAACTAACAATTTTTCAGGGTCTTTGTCACGGGTGCGTTGGCCTTCTTTACCGATGTAACCATGTAAAACTTTGACAACATACATACGATCACCTGCTTTTGAAGTTTAGCTTATAGTATACGGATGGAAAAAAGGAAAGCAATGTTTCTGCTTCATACCAAAAAACATTTGTGCAGATGCACAAATGATACTGTGAATCTGCCAATTCTATTTGAGTGTCAAAATATTAAAATGGAAACGTAATCAAAAATAAGGGAGAGAATTCACATGGCGAGTATTACGATTCCGTGGTATGCGGCGATTATTGGTTTGGTTTGTGCAATACTTTTGATTTTAAAGAAAATGAATCCGGTTTATTCATTGTTTTTAGGGGCGATTATAGGTTGTCTAATCGGAGGCGCCTCATTAAATGATACAGTGAATATCTTGATTAGCGGCACGCAAAGTATCATGGGGACTGCAATCCGAGTCTTAGCAGCAGGGATGCTGGCGGGTGTAATGATGGAGTCTGGTGCGGCAGAGTCGATTGCACACGCGATCGTTAATAAGCTTGGTACGAACAAAGCGCTCTTATCTTTAGCATTGTCTACGATGATCATCACGGCAGTGGGCGTATTCATTCCAGTAGCTGTATTGATTGTTGCGCCGATTGCATTGTCAGTAGGAAAACAGACGGGAATCAGTAAGCTAGCATTATTGGCAGCGCTATCTGGTGGAGGAAAAGCGGGGAATATCATTTCTCCGAATCCGAATACGATTGCAGCGGCGAATGGGTTCAAATTAGATCTTAGCAGTGTCATGATCGCTGGGCTCGTCCCTGCACTTTGTGGGCTGGCAGCGGCTGTCATTATTGCCAGTTTGATCAAAAAGAAAGGGATCATGGTACAAGAGAGTGACATCGCAGATGAAGAGGGAAAACCATTGATGCCTTTAAGTAAAGCCTTGATCGCGCCAGTTTTGTCCATCGTCTTGCTGCTGATCAACCCAATAGGAACGATGCTCCATATTCAAGCTTTATCGAATTTGAAAATTGATGCCATGTACATCTTACCTTTTGCATCCGTTGTTGGTACGATTGCAATGGGACATGCACGACAAATCCGCGATTATTCAAAAGCTGGTATCTATCGTGTGACAGATACCGTTCTGATTTTAATCGGTGCAGGGGCGATCGCGGGATTGATCTCGGTCTCTGATCTATCGAAGCAAGTCGTTCATTTAATCTCCATCACAGGCATATCAGGAACATTCTTAGCACCTATATCAGGTATTTTGATGGGACTGGCAGTCGGTTCGACTTCTACCGCCGTTATTTTGGCGACGGGGTCATTCGGAAATGCGATCCTTGCGACAGGAACCTCTTCATTAGCAGCGGCAGTTATGGTCCATACAGGTGCTACAGTGATTGACAGTGTGCCGCAAGGAAACTATTTTCACATCACCGCCAATAGTATGCACATGTCCATCAAGGAACGGATGAAAGTCATTCCTTATGAGATTTGTGTAGGTGGGGTCATGACGATCGTTGCAACGGTTTTATACGGATTTATTTTGAAGTAAAGGAACTTATTTTACCAACTGGCTTGTAAGTATGCGAAGAGTTAAGATTATTTTTAGATAAGGAGAATGACCATGAAAAAAACGTTTGTGTTAGCACCCGATTCTTTCAAAGAAAGTATGAGCGCTAAAAAAGCCTGTGAGGCAATGGAGCGAGGGATTCGCAAAGTCCAGCCGAACGCGGAGGTCATTCATATTCCAATGGCTGACGGAGGAGAGGGAACGGTAGATGCCTTAGTCGATGGTAGCAAAGGGACACGTGTTTCAGTTGAGGTCTCTGGGCCGATCCCTACAGAAAAAGTTTCGACATATTACGGATTGCTGGCGGACGAAGAGACTGCAGTCATGGAAATGGCCAAAGCCAACGGTATCGAACTTTTGGCTGAGAATAAGCGAAATCCCCTGATCACCTCTACCTACGGAACGGGTGAAATGATCAAAGATGCGTTAGAAAAAGGGGTAAAGAAAATAATCATCGGCATCGGCGGCAGTGTGACGAATGACGGCGGAGCCGGGATGGCACAAGCTTTAGGCGCCCGTCTGTTAGATGAAGAAAACAACGAATTGCCTGTTGGCGGCGGCGCCTTGGGGAGACTGGCAACGATTGATCTGAAGCCATTAGATCCGCGATTAAAGCAGACAGAGATCATTATTGCCAGCGATGTCACCAATCCTTTGACTGGACCAGATGGCGCTTCGGTGGTCTTTGGGCCGCAAAAAGGTGCGACACCTGAAATGGTCAAAGTATTAGACGACAACCTCGCTCATTACGCGGCCGTTATCAAAAAAGAGTTCGCCATAGATATTGAAGCCAAACCCGGTGCAGGTGCCGCGGGAGGGTTGGGTGCCGGACTTTTAGTCTTTGCGGGAGCGAAGATGCGTTCAGGAGTCGATCTAGTGATCGAGTTGACGCACTTGGAAGAGGCGATCTTGCAGGCGGATTACGTGTTCACTGGTGAAGGCGGCATGGATTTTCAAACCAAGTTCGGAAAAGCACCTTATGGTGTAGCAAAGGTTGCCAAAAAGCAT
This sequence comes from Enterococcus sp. AZ048, assembly GCF_051715125.1. Lineage (NCBI taxonomy): Bacteria > Bacillati > Bacillota > Bacilli > Lactobacillales > Enterococcaceae > Enterococcus > Enterococcus sp. AZ048. The sequence goes on from NZ_JBIOTD010000001.1 coordinate 433,614, forward strand.
CATAAGCCTGTCTTTGCATGCGCAGGATCTATTGGTGAACAAGTGGACGTGCTCTATGACGAAGGCATGACAGCTATTTTTGGGATATTGGCTAAAGCAGAGTCCATAGAGGCTGCGTTGCAGTCAGGAGAGCGCAATTTGGAACGAACCGTCGAAAATATCGTGCGTGTTTTATCTGTCTAAGCGAAGCGGATATTTTGTCATCTATGAAAAGATCGCTAAACTAAGAATAAAGCAAAGCATGTGTAGGGCGGGAGAACAGTGAGCAATTTATTGACGAAGGAACAAGCCAATTTGATCGTGCAGAAGTTGATGTCGGATATTCCTTATAATATTAATATCATGAACGAGCAAGGGTTCATCATTGCAAGTGGGAAGAAAGGACGAATCGGCGAACGTCACCGCGGCGCTGAGCGAGCCATTTCTCAAGGTCAAATGGTTGAAGTCTACAAGGATACATCCTTAGAAAAAAGAGGTACTAATGAACCAATCATCTTGAATGGGGAATTATTGGGAGTAGTAGGAATCTCTGGAGAACCGGAAGAAGTGCGCCCCTTCACTAAACTTGTAAAGTCCATCGTGCTTCTTTTAGTTGAAGAGCTCAATGAATTCAGTAAAAAGGAAAAGAAAAATCAGCAGAAGCGTGATTTTTTAAATGAACTGCTTGCGACGAAAGAACGGTATGAGGAAGCAACGGTCCACAGAGCGTTGGAGGCGTATGGCATCAATTTACTGATGCCGAATCGGTGTGTTTGGGCATCTGAACAAGAGGATTTGCGTCTACTGTTTCCTTTACATGAAATATTTGAATGGAATGGTCGTTATTTGGTTTTTGTAGATACAGAGACAACGATTGATCAGTTGAAAGGCTCTCTGATCGTAAGCCCACCACGTCTGAATTTGGGAGAATGCTTGAAAGAGGTGGAGAATACCTATTTGTATCTGCTCTTTTTAAAGATTCCGATGACTCAGCTCTTTTTCACAGAGTCCTATTATTATGCGCAGTTGTTTGATTTTCCGCTGTCTGTAGACTCTATACTGTTAAAAAAAGTGGAAACAATCTATGAAGAGTACTATGAAACACTGATTTGTCTGGCTGAGACTAGTACAAATATCAAGGCCGGAGCAGAGCATCTGCATATCCATCGAAATACCTTAAATTACCGAATCCAGCGTATCTCAGAGTTGACTGGAAAAGACCCGCGGACATGGTCGGATCTCTGGATATTGATGTATCACTTTGCCTATTGCTTTAAAAGACGATTGAATTAGAAAGACGTATCTAATTCAATCGTCTTTTTTTTGCGTTTAAAAATAATCATAAAAATTCAATTATTTTACTTATCAAAAATAAGAATAAACGCTAACAAGAATGGTGTTTACTAGTGTGTACCTATCCTTTTTTTGAAGCCGAAGTCCCTTCCTGTCGCTACATTTATTTTATTAATAAAACCTCCTAATTACTTGTTTAAAGCCTTTTATATGTTCTTTTTCAGACAGATTTTTTCTAATTGTTGACGATTGATTTATGAGATTTTAATTGTTACTAAAATAACAATCGTTCTGTTATTATCATCTTTAGGATTCTTATTTTTATTCTTATTTTTACCCAAAGAACATAAAAATGAATGAAGATGAGATCTGATGCAACGAGCAATTGGTTGCAAAACTGAAAAGAGGTGTGATAAATGCGAGAGGCTTTTTTTAGTAAAAAAGTTCGGACCATCCTTGTTTTTTGTCTCTTCTGTTTTTTTACTGGTTTTTCAGTCTTTCTGATAGGATCACCGACTATCCAAGCGGTCACAGGAAATCCTGCCGTTCCTAAAGGGGCAATCTCCGTAGACGGAATTTTTGCTCCACCCAATATACAAACGAAATCAGGGGGGACAAGCGGGAATACCGGTGTCACTGTAGGACCAAGCACTGAAAATAATGGGGTTCCCTTCTCGGAAGTAACGTTATCTGGTCAACAAAACGCCGTATCCATCTGGTCGGATGCTCCGTATCGAATGGACTTCTCGAAAAGCTTTCATGGACGAGCGTATGTCAACTTTGGAACAGTACAAGCGGATGGTTTTGCGTTTGTGATGCAAAATGATAGTCGAAAAACAGCTGCTTTGACCAAGGCGTTATCCGGAAATGATGGTCAAAATCTTGGGGTTTATGGAGATTCAGGATCAAGTGCATTTTTTGGAGTTCTAGTATCGACTCCTGAAAAAAAAGCAATTCAAAACTCAGTATCCATTGAGTTCGATTTATATGCTAATATCAGCGGCGATAATATGTACGATGCTGATTTTCCTAAAGTTCCACATATGGCTTATAGCTTTCCAGGTGATTTGAATAAAGGATATGTTTCAAATGGATCTAACGGTAACAATTGGACAGAATATGGTGGGGGAGTAAAAGCTAAAGTCCATCACTACAGTCCGCAGCTTCTGAACGGAATTGTAGGAGATACTATTCAGGACAATACGTGGTATGAATTCCGTTACGATTTTGACAAGACAAGCGCTTCTTTTACCTATTATTTGATGAATCCGATGACAGGGGCTAAAACCCCTGTCACGTCGATCCCTTGGTCAGATTTAAGTTCTGCGTTGAAATTATCTGAGAACAATAATAAGGCGTACTGGGGATTTACAGGCTCGAATGGTGCGGCAAATGGCGAGGTCAAATTTGTCTTTACGCAAGTTCCCGTCGATCTAGATGCTGGATTAAAAAATGATGTCTCGAGTGGTCAAGCCTCCATTGTTGACCCTAGTGGAAACGACAACTATCAAGCATCGCTTCCTGCTGCGCAATACGGTGACCCAGTGACGATGAGAAGTCACTTTTCTGTGATGCAAGGAGAAGATTCTTTAGCTATCAATGACTGGGATACCGTGATCAATCCAACTGTTTTTGATTTAACAAAATCTGTAACTAATGTTCAGGCAATCATTGACAATAAGGTGATGCAAGGAACGGTTATTGAACAGGATGCAGTCAGCGGCCAAGTCAAAGTAACGTTTCCTGGGTTGAAGCTGCCGCCAGGAAAAGCGATTGATCTTCAATACACGGCACAGACGAAAGCGACGGGAGAAACACAAAAAACAATGTTATCTAGCTCTATCCATACGACAGAGTTAGGAAATAATACACCGAGAACATTTCCAAGCAATCCTGTGTCTTTTTGGACGCATGCGGAAGCACCGACGCAACTCGACTGGGATCAGAGTACGACGAATCCTGTCAAAGAAATCAATGTAGATAAGTCGGAGCTTACTCAAGGATACCAAGGAACGTTTCTTTGGAACGACTCAGACAACGGTGAAAAAGTACAATTTTATTTAAAAAAAGGCAATGAAACGATTCAGAAACTGCCTCAAGTAACAACAAACGGAACACCGACACAGCAAACGGCAAATTTCACGATCCCGAACGACAAAATAACGTATGGGGAAAATGATTTGAAAGTAGAGGCTTATCATTTAGACAAGGATGCAAAAGAGATCAAGGAAAAAAACAGTCTCACATTAAAATTAAATGTAAGCGGGAAATTGATCCTTCAATCTGCGCCTTCTGCATTAAAATGGACTGGTCGTTTGGCTGGAGATTCAAAAGGAACTTTGACGCGGGATGCCGGAAACACAATGGCACTTAGCGTGTTGGACAGCCGAGAAAAGGATCATGAGTGGTCGGTTGGAGTCACTGCAGAAACGCAGCCTCAAACGCCTTTTCATTTGGTTTGGCGGCAAGCAAATGCATCGGATCAGCCAATCACTGATACGCCGATCCCGGTGATGAATGCCAGCAGTGTTTCAGCAAACAATTATGTCTATTCCGAAGAGTGGAAGGAATCTGAAGGAGTATTGCTGCAAAGCAAGGAGTATTTGCACGTCGGCGATTACAGCGGGAAGATTCTTGTTCATTGGAACCTTTATGACACAGAAACACCAGAATAGGGGAGAAAACACGCATGTTTAAAGCATTCAGCATATGGATTCTATTACTCGGCAGCATGATCTGCGGCGGAACATCGGTGCTTGCGTCTGAACAATCAAACGTGACTTCGGATGAACAGTCCGTCATCTTCCGTTTGATCGATAAAAATCCCAATGTTGCGCATGACGATCACTTGTCTCCGAGAAAAGGACTCAGTACTATCAAAAAAGGCGCTCCTACAATAGTCATATTTGGTAAAAGATGGCACATGCTGCCTAAAACAAATGATACAAACCTAGTGCTGCTTTCTTTTATCGGAACATTGCTAGTGGGACTGGTACTGCTGATTTTTTGGAGACGAAGGAGGAAGCAGGATGAAGAGGAAACAAAGAAGCGCTAAGTTTGTTCTAATAGGACTGTGTCTTTTTGGTCTGACTGCCGCTGAGACGCGTGTCCAAGCACAAAAGGAGACACCTGTTTCGATCAGAATCGTGGAAACGCCGATTCGGTTAGAGAAGGTCAGTGCACCGACTTTCGGTATCTATGAACGATCAGTCAGACCACAGGAGTTGCGAGCAACAAGCGACTTAACGATCCAAGTGAAAGACCTGCGGGAAAATAAAAAAACGCCATGGCGCCTGTATTACCAGCTAAGCAGTTTTTCAAATGGGAAAGAATATGCCGCATTTCTTGATTTAGGAAAAGGACACTTACGCACCTTAGATAACGGACAAGAGGTTTCATCGGACCCAAAAAAGGTATCACTGCGATCAAATGAAACCAAGACCCTCGTGACTGCCTATTCGACGAAGGCATCAGAATACCGCTATCGGATCAACAAACAAGCAATCAAACTGACGATTCCGGGAAACCTCCCTGAAGGAGACTTTGTTGCGAAACAAACTGTGACATTAGTGAATATCCCAGAAGCAAATTAGAAAAAAACTTTAAGGAGAGAATCACCATGAAAAAAAACTATTTATTGTCCTTCGTTGCATTTAGCACAATAGCAGTAGCATTTGGCGTGACTAGCGCCCATGCTGCCGCTGCACCTGATCAGCAAAAAAACACACCGACTGTCGTAACGATCCAAGACGATACAGATACGAAGGCTGATCCTACTGCCCCTAATGAAAAATTATTGACACTAGAAAAAGTACCAAGCAATTACAATTTTGAATCCAAATTGCAAAATAATCAGTACGCGATTGCCAGTGGAACGATCTCGGACGGGTCTATCGATGTCTTTAATGATACGATCGCTAGAGACTGGTCTGTCAAAGCCTCTGTTGATGGCAATACGATCACACGAAATGGGGATTCCAAGACCTTCGAAGTGACTTCTTTCAAAGTCAACGATCAAGAACTGACAAACGGTACAGGCGTCGACGGTATCGTGGCCAAAGCGCAAGCCGCAAAAACAGACACGAATAATACGGGTGTGATCAAAACATCTGTGACCGCGGTTTCGATTGGATTTACGGATACGGATAAAGCACTGAGAGTAAATGATAAGTTAGCAGGGAAGATCGATTATCAATTGTTCAACACCGCGGATGCCCAATAAGGCGCTAAGAAGCGAGGAGAAAATACGATGTTCAAACACTCATTGATGCGACTGGCGGGAGTGGTTCTATGTACCTTTCCGTTGCTGACTCCAACAGTCACCAACGCAGCGGACGTAGGCTACGATGTCCAGGCGGTGATTCCTGAAAATCAGGTAGACAAAACAAAAAGCTTCTTTGATCTACGGATGCAGCCGGATCAAAAACAAACAATCTCAGTAAGGATCAATAACACTTCGGACCAAGATTCGGAATATAAAGTCACCATTAATCAAGCTTATACCAGTGACCAAGGATTCATTGATTACAGTGATCCCAAAAAAGCAACAGAAAATGAGTATCCCTATGCGATCCATTCGATTGCGAAGGTCGACGATCAGGTCAGGGTTCCTAAGAATAGTAGTAAAGAAATACCTATCACGCTTTCGATGCCCAAAAAATCATATGATGGACAAATTTTAGCTGCGATCCAAGTCGTGAAAACAGATAAAGAATCCGAGACGGGCATCTCTAATAACTATGGGTATATTCTTGGGCTGAAATTGACAGAATCCGATGCCGTGACCAAACGTCAGCTCACACTTACCAGTGTCAAAGCGGCTGAAAGCTTTGGCGAGACAAGCGTAGTGGCAGCGTTAAAAAATCCTACGATGGATGCTTATGGTCATTTGAAGTACGAAGCTGAAGTAAAAAAGGCCTCGTCAGGATCGGTCGTTCGCACCGTTTCCTACGACAACGATATGCAAATCGCGCCGAATTCAACGTACCACTTTGCCATCGATTGGCAGAATAAGAAGTTGGAAGCTGGAAAATACGATTTGCACTTAAAAGTCTCCGATGCGAAAAAGAACGTATGGACATTTGACCGTCCCTTTACTATTTCCAAAGAACAAGCGAAGGATGTCAATGAAGCGACGATCGAGGCAACAGACAATGACCGTTTGCCTAGTTGGGTCTTCATCGTTATTGGGATTTTGTTGGCGATCATCCTATTAGGAATCATTTGGTTGCTCTTGGCCAAACGCAAAAAGAAAGACGATAAAGAAACAAAATAAAGAGGATCGTGCGGGTGCACGATCCTCTTTTTACGCGGCTGTCGATAGGTTCAAATCTTTTTCATTGAAGGTATCGCCGTGTTCTAAATCTCCGTATTTGTAGCCTCGCTTGAACCAGTTGATTCGTTGTTGGCTGGTACCGTGAGTGAAGCTGTCAGGAACGACATAGCCTTGGTATTCTTTTTGGAGCGTGTCATCTCCGATCGCGTTTGCGGCAGTGATTGCTTCATTGATGTCGCCTTCTTCCAGAATTGGTTGTCCCTGATAGGTTTCACAAGAGAGGTATTTGGAGAAGCAGCCGGCTAAGTAATCTGCTTGCAGCTCCAAGCGAACGCTGTATTGATTGTATTCAGTCTTAGAGACACGTTGGCGAATTTTGTCCAATTGCTTTGAAATACCCAGCTCATTTTGGACATGATGTCCGACTTCATGAGCGATCACATAGGCCATCGCGTAATCACCAGTTGCTCCATAGTTGTTTGACAGCTCATCAGCAAAGCTTAGATCTAAATAAACATTTTGGTCCGCGGGACAATAAAACGGACCGACTTGCGAGGTTGCTTGTCCGCAGGCAGAATTGACACTATCTGTAAATAAGACAAGCTTCGGATTTTGGTAAGGCTCATTCAACTCTTCGAACTCACCATTCCAATAATCCTCTAAATGAGCAAAAACAACTGCCGCAAATTCCTTTTCATCGGTATATTCCTTGGAAGAGACATTCTCCGTCTCGTAAGTCGCCGGTGTGACGCCGCCTCCCAACGTATCAGTGACGGTACCTAGATCTCCGCCTGAGAGAAAGAAAACAATGATAGCAATCAAAAATACTCCGACCCCGCCGCCAGCAGCGATCTTGCCAGTCGGTCGTCCGCCCCCTGAACGGTCTTCTACATTTGAACTTTGTCGATCTCCTCGCCAACGCATAACAGTTCCCCCTTTATTTTCACTTTTATTTTAGAGGAAAATGCAACAGCCGCCAACGATATCGCTTCGCGTTGAATTACTGTTGCTTTATTAAATAGTAGAAAAACGATTCCCAAGAACAAAAAAATTAAAATCGTTAAAACATAGACAAATGGTTCACTTAATTGAAGAAAAATGACGAGTGCCGATTTTTGGCTGAAAGAAAATGGTGTTTAAATAAGTAATTATTCACTAATGGAGAAAAGGGGAAATTCTTCGACAGGAGAGATAAATACAGATATATCAATGTTTTTAGTAGGGTTAATAGGGGTTCACTAAATAATGAATTTAATAAAAAACAATATTGAAATATATTTGTAACAATTCTTTTATATGCGTGATATATCACTATGTTAGAATTACTTCTGACCTTATGCGAAAGATAATTTTAATTCTACATAATAGCCGGAGGAATAATTCGTGAAAAAAAGTATATTATCAGCATTGTTAGTGTGTACAATCGCTGTATCAGCAGTTCCTAGTATCGCACTAGCGGATAATTATGACCAACAAATCCAAGAAAAAGATCAAAAGATCAGTGAATTACAAGGCAAACAGTCGGGTGTTCAATCACAGATCGACGGATTAACAAGTGAAATCGCAACAGTTAGCGGACAAGTAAAAGACTTAGAAGCGAAACAAGATCAATTAAATAAAGACACGATGAAGTTGCAAGATAAAATTGCAACATTGAAAGTACGTATCGCAAAACGTAACGAAGTTATCAAAAATCAAGCACGTGATACACAAGTGAAGGGTCAAGCGACCAGCTATGTATCAGCCGTATTAGATGCTGATTCATTATCAGATGTCATTGGCCGTGTTCAAGCGATGTCAACCATTGTCAAAGCCAACAAATCATTGATGGAACAACAAAAAGCGGATGAAAAAGCCGTTGAAGCGAAGGTTAAAGACAACGAAGCGAAAGTTGCTGAAGTTCAAGAAAATCAAAAAGAACTAGAAGCACAAAAGAACGAAATCGCGAATAAACAAGCAGAATTGAATGTTGTGAAAGCGAACTACGCTGCAGAACAAGCAACTGCGGAACAAGATAAATCGAAATTGAAGAAACAACAAGAAGAAGCGAAAGCAGAACAAGCGCGCATCTTGAAAGAGCAAGAAGAAGCAGCAAAAGCACAAAAAGCAGAGCAAGAACGTCAAGCAAAAGAAGCAGCGAAAGCACAAAAAGCCTTCGAAGAAGCTCAAGCAAAAGCAGCGAAAGAAGAAGCTGCAAAAGCAGAACAAGCAAAAGAATCTTCTGAAAGCTCGTCAGCTTCTTCAACAGAAGCGTCATCATCAAGTGCAAGTGAAGAAAGCTCTACAGCCGCTTCAACTACTGAAACAAAAACAGAGCAAACAAGTTCTACTGAAAATTCAAAAACACCAGACCCAACACCGGCACCTACTCCTACTCCAACACCTTCAACAGGCGGCGGAAACAAAGTAGACCACACCGGTTCAGGCAATATGTATGCAGTTGGTCAATGTACATGGTATGTGAAACAAGTTGCACCATGGGCTGGAACGTATTGGGGCAATGGGTGTCAATGGGGTGCTTCAGCAGCAGCTGACGGTTTCCAAGTTGATGGTACACCAGCAGCAGGCGCGATCGTAAGCTTTGGTCAAGGTCAATCTGTGGGAACATGGAATGCCGATCCTACTTATGGACACGTGGCGTATGTTCAATCATACAACGCTTCAAACAACACGATCACGATCACTCAAGGCGGTATGGGCTTCCCATCACCAACTGGACCAAACACTGCAACATTAAGTGCAGCTGGTCTAACATATATTCACCCATAAAAAACGAAATAAACGAGTGTCCGAGAAATCGGGCACTCGTTTTTTTTATGCGCTGAAATGGAAGAAGCCTCGGAAATCAACGTTCGCGCGGCTTCTTTTGATCGGTGGAAATGGCATAGATCGACAGCAGCAAGCAGACGACCGCTAAAAAGGTCATCACCCAAAACACATTGTGGAAGGCACGGACAAAGTGAGCGCCCAGTTGAGGTGTGATGTACCGCACACCAGGTAATTGAGCAAAAAGGACTGCCGAAGCGATGCTGATTCCGAGACTCATTCCGATCGTTCTGAAAAAGGAAGTGAGAGATCCAGCAACGCCGGTGAATTGTTTCTCAACAAAGGACATCGCCAATGAATTATTAGGTGACAAAAAGATGCCCATGCCGACGCCGTTCAATAGAATAGGGAGCAGCACCAGCAGCCAGTTTAGCTGCAACGGGTAAAAGGTATACCCGATCTGTGAAAGAATCAAAACCAAAATTCCAGAGAGGATTAATTTACTCGAGCCGATCTTATCCGACAAACGTCCAGCAATGGGTGCGATGATCAGCATCACGACTGATTGCAAGACCATCACGAGACCGCTGATCATGGGATTGATTCGATGGAAGCTCTGCAAATAGAAAGGCAGCAGAATATTTGAAGCGACATTTGTCAGCATCGCCAAAAACAAAGCGAACATCGAAAGCATGAAGCGTTTGTTTCTTAACACATGTGGGGAGATCCAGGGACTTTCGCTGCGATCATCTTGGATGAAGGAGTAGACCGTCAAAGCAGCACCGATCAAGAAGGCCAAACTGCCGACCAAGTAACGCGCGCTGGCACTTTGGAAAAAGAGACTGGATAGGGATAAGACAATGATCCCGACAGAAAAAATTCCTTGTCCCAACCAATTCGCATTTTTTAACGGTTGTTCGATCGTTTGTTTAGTCATTTTCGGGAAGTGAAAGACGCGATAGCCGATAAGACTAAAAATCACACCTAAAGGGACATTGATCAAATAGATCCAACGCCAGGATAGTGCCGAAAGCAGCACCCCGCCAAGAGCGGGACCAGAGATCGCCCCCACCGAGATGAACATCGAGATGATCGCCAAGGCGGTCCCTCGTGTTTCCGGAGTGGAGTACTCTGTCGTAAGTCCAATGGAGTTCGCCATGATCATCGCCGACCCGACCGCTTGAACGACCCGTCCTAGTAAAAGAATCGTAAAATTTGGCGAAAGGCCGTTGATGAGTGAGCCGATCGTGAATAACACGCCGCCGATCAGAAAGATGAATTCTTTTGACAATAAATCTCCGAGGTGACCAAAGGCGACGAGCAAGATCGTTGTGGTGATCAAGCCAATCTGGACGATCCAAGTGGCTTCATTGTTTGTAATGGTCAGTGCACGACTGATCGTCGGCAGAGCCAAATTCGTACTCTCACCAGAAAGAGAGGTGATAAAAGAGAAAAGACCTAATATAATAATCGATTTACTTAGTGTTCGTTGTTTTTCCATGATGATCGCTCCTACGATTTAGAAATGGTACTCGGTCCTATTATAGGAACAATCCACGAAAAATACGACGATCTTGTATCGCTGCGCCGGCGCTTCTCATTAAAGGTTCTTCTTTTTCCCCGTGTTCTCGGGACTATCTTAATTCACTGATTCCGTTATAATGAACAAGTATGATTTTTTACATAGAAGGGAACCACTAAAGCATGTTTACAAAGTTTTCAAAGGACATACGCTCAGATTTGTTCAAAACAAAGTCAGATGAGCTTCAAGATAAAGAGACACTGAGACAATTAACCGAAGCAAATGGCGGCAATGCCTTTAGCGATGAACAGTTAACGGCTATTCGATTTCCTATGCAGACACATTTACGAATCATCGCAGGAGCAGGAAGCGGCAAAACGCAAACGATTTGTGCCAAAGCTGCCTACCTCGTACTGGAACAAGGAATTGATCCAAAGGCGATCATGATGTGCACCTTCTCTCGAAAGGCAAAACTAGAAATGGAAGCGCGGGTCAACCACTATTTGGGCGGCAATGCCCGGATCAACGTTCAAACATTCCACGGCTGTTTCAATGGGGAATACAACGCGTTGACCCGCCGCGACCCTCGCTTGAATCAATGGGGGATCGAAGGAACGATCGATGAGGACCAATATTATCAAACGCTGACTCAGCTGATCAAAAAGTACAAGTTGTATAATTTTGATAAATTTGATGAACGGACGATTGCTTCTCGAATCAGCTATTGGCGCAACATGGGCTATTCGGATGACGAAATGGTAGGGTTTGTGGCAAAATATTTCGATGACGAGGATCTGATCCTGAACCACTCGTTAAGTACCGTTTTCCAACAATTTTTGGCGGAGCTGGCAATGCTGAAGAAGTCCCAACGTTTTATTACGTTTGATGACATGCTGTTCAATCTTAAGCAGATGTTGGAAAATGACGCCGGCGCACGTCAGATTCTACAGGAAAAGTACCGCTATATTTTTATTGATGAGTTTCAAGACATCAATCCCTTGCAGAAACAAATCATCGCGTTGATCTGCCCGCCGGATAAGCACTCGAAGCAAACGGCTGCAGGAAAACTGATCATCGTCGGCGATGACGATCAAAGCATCTATTATTTCCGAGGAGCAGAACCTCGTTATATCAAAGAGTTTGAGCAGGAGTATCAGCAAACGTCGCTGCAACTGATGACGAATTACCGGTCAGAGGCGCCGATCGTTGAAGCGGGAAATCGCCTCATTCAATACAATGGTCACGATCGTCTAGAAAAGACGATGATCGCCAATAAAAAAACGTCTGAGCATGAGTGCTATGGCATTGGATTCAAAGATGACGACGAAGAAGCCGCTTGGATCGGAATGAAAATCCAGGAACTGACACGTCAGACAGCGGGAAAAGATGGGCGTCCAAATTATCGTGAGACGATGGTCTTATACCCAACCAGGGTGCAGCTGCGTTCTTTGTTAAAGCAATTAAAAAAACAAAAAGTCCCCTTTGTTACACCCTCGAATGACGACTTGCTGGGAATTTTTGGTTTGCCTCCATTCAAGACGCTTTTCCAACAATTAGAGCTGCTGGCTTCGGCATCGTCGATCCAGCAGAAAAACGAGGCGCTGAAAAAGATCATTCAGCAGTATGCGTTTCTTCATTTTATTAAATTTGGTGCCAGTGCCGCCTTTAGTGAGAAATTGTTTAGTAAAAACAAATTCAAGGTCAAGGATCTCGTCGCGTTTTTAGTCAGTGAACGAAACCTTTCTCGGGCTTCACAGGAGCAGGCAAAGCAATTTTTCAAGCAGATCTATCTATTTTATCAACGGCAGCAATTGGAATTAGCTGAACTGGCGGAGGCGCTGCTCGCGACACCCAAATTCAAAAAAGAATTGAGTGACGAAGAGAGCGATTGGCTAAGGAAAGAATTGATAGCGGCAAAGGATTGGCCCGGTCTGCTGGAGGCCTATCAGCAAGCCAGTGAGCAGAACCAATCGATGAAGAAACGGCTGCAGGATTACGACCAAGAAAAATTAAACGCAGTCTATTTACTCTCCATCCACGCCAGCAAAGGCTTGGGGAAGAGGACGGTTTTCATTAAAGGTGTCTACCAAGATGCGCTGCCTAATCACCACACGGTGGAAAAGGCCGAGTGTGATCTGCAACGAGCTAAAGAAGAAGCGGCTCCCCCTACGACGATGGAGGAGCAACGCCGTCTGATGTATGTGGCTCTCACTCGCGCAAAAGAAAACCTATATGTCACCTATCCTAAAACAGTCAACAACAAGACGGTCACGGCTTCCCCTTTCTTAAAAGAAGCAGGATTGCCCCTCAAAGAATATCAAAAAAATAGTATACTATAGGAAACAGGAGGGCGTATGACGAAGGTAAGAATAGAAGTGGGAAATGCTGGTTATTTGCGAGCTGCGAGCTGTTTTATTCGTATGGAGGTATTTGTACGTGAACGAGCGTTAGCGATGACGGATGAATTCGATCAAAACGATACGCCGGATACTGTGTACAGCGTCCTTTTCTTGGAAGATCTCCCTGTAGCGACCGCGCGCTTTTTGTTGGATGAGGAGGGCACTGCTCGAATTGGCCGTGTGGCGACACAAAAGGACTACCGAGGCAAGCAGTTAGGCCGACAAGCAGTCACTGCGCTAGAGATATTTGCGAAAGAAAAACAGACGAAACAAGTCCTGATCCATGCAGAATTAACGGCGGCCGCCTTTTATGAACAATTGGGTTATGTTCGAATGGGCGAGCGTTACGAGGAAGATGGCGTACCTTGTATAACACTGGTAAAAAAACTGTAGGTGAAACCGAAAGGGTGGAGGAGTTATGGTGCATCAAGAACAAGCATTGACGTCTTTTCAAGCTGGAAAAAATTGTTGTCAGGCTGTTGTCGAGGCCTATTGCGAGGAGATTGGGATCTCTGAGGAGGAGACTCATCTGTTAGGGGCCAGTTATGGCGGAGGAAACTATCAAGGTCTTTGCGGTGCGTTGGCGGGAACCTATATCGTCGCGAACGCCCTCGAGGGGACCCTTGACGAATCCGATCCTGCGAAGTGTCAGGCAGACAAGGCAGGCAATCGTATCGTTGCGATGACGCAAGCCTTTGAACAAACCTGCGGCTCACTGTATTGTGGGAAGCTGATCGATAACCGTCCTTGTCTAGAGTATGTTCGTAGGGCTCTGGACATCCTGGAAGAACATTTAGCCGAATAAGCAGTGGGGCCCTCTCCGTAAAACTATGGAAGGGGCTTTTTTATTCATTCAGAAAAGAAGCGCTGTACAAAAAGAGTTTGTCAAACGCCACATGCTATGTTACGATTTTCACTATCCAGACAGGGAAAAGGAGAAGCAATGGAGAAACAGTGGAAGAAGATAGCTGCAACGAGCCGTTCAATAATCAAGCTAGTAAAAGAGTACGCAGTGGTCGGTCTGTTTAGATGGAAAAAGCAAATCGCCAGCGGTCTGATAGTGATCAGTGTTCTGCTATTGCTGACGCTTATCAATACACTGATGCCCCATAATTCTGCTTGGCTGCAGGGAAAATGGTCCAGCCAGTCAGTGAATTATTCCTTTAAGCCTGGAAACGAAGCATTTACGAGCTGGACGATCAAGTGTAGAAATAAAGTCGCGTTGAAGCAGGCCAAGGTCGCTGTTAATTCCACGAAAAAATGCGTGGTCATGACGGATGATGGCAACAATATCGAGTACCATGCGACACGAACCGGCAGAAAACAATTGGAATTGAAAATAGTAAGGGATGGCCAGTCTGACCAACTCATTGAATTAAGTAAAAAATAGCCAAGATCGCTCATCGATTCAAGATGTGCGATCTTTTTTCGTGAGAAGAACAATTCTTTGCGGGACTTCTAAAAAAATAGTACTATCGGAAAATAGGATGAATAAAAAAGGGGATTTTATCATGAAAGTTGTAGTAATCGGCGGAGTAGCAGGGGGACCTTCCTTTGCCACACGGTTGCGCCGTTTGAATGAAGAACATGAAATCGTTATTTATGAACGTGGAGAACATATCTCCTATGCCAGTTGTGCGCTGCCTTATTATCTAGGCGGTGTGATCGAAGACTTGGATTCATTGATCGAGCGAACACCCGAAATATTAAAAGTCAAAAACAATATCGATGTCTTCACGAAACACGAAGTGACCGCTATTGATCCAGATAAGAAACAATTGGTCGTCAAAGACCTGGCAACAGGAGAAGAAGCGACTACGAATTATGATAAATTGGTTATTTCCGCAGGCGCGCGTCCAACGCTTCCGCCGATCATTGGTGCAGACAAAGCAGAAAACGGGTTTGTTTTACGTAACGTAACGAATGCAGCGGAGATCAAAACCTTTATCGATGCTCATGATCCGAAAAAGGTCCTGGTTTTAGGTGCTGGAGTGATGGGGCTGGAAGTAGCTGAAAACTTCAAACATCGCGGAATGGACGTGACATTAGTGGATCAATTGCCGCAGGTCGCCTTTCCTTATGATGAAGAAATTGCAGACTTGATCTACGATAAATTGATCGAAAATGGGTTGCACGTTCACTTGGAAACACGTGTAGAAGAGATTCGTCAAGCCGGAAAAGAGGTCGTCTTATCTGATGGCACGACGATCGATCCAGACATGATCCTCTTCGCTACCGGGGTTGCACCAAACAATGAAGTCGCAAAAACAGCAGGGATCGAGTTGTCGGACGATGGACAGATCATCGTCAATGATCAGCTGGAGACCAATCTTTCCGATATTTATGCCATCGGCGACATCATCAAAACGACCAGTGTAGTGACTGGATTAGCCACCTCAAGTATGCTGTCCAGCGCCGCAAACCGCCAAGGCCATATGCTGGCGGACATGATCAACGGCACACCGATGCGTTACCGAGGCTATGTCGGTGCGGGTGTCGCGAAAATTTTTGATTATACTGCAAGCTATGCGGGAATGACGGAGCATGCGTTGAAGGCTGCGGGCGTGACCAACTACAAATCAGTCTTTGTAACGCCCTTTGATCATGCCTATTTCTATCCAGGTGCGACGCGTCTGAATCTGAAGATCATTTTCGACGCGACAAGCGGGAAAATTTTAGGCGGGCAAGCAGTGGGGGAAAAGGGCGTTGACAAGCGCATGGGTGAATTATCTGTGGCGATTACTGGAAATCTGACGGTCTTTGATTTACCAGATTTAGAGCTGCCTTACTCACCGCCTTATTCAACCACCCGCGACCCATTGAACATTGCGGGATACGTAGCAATCAATCAAATGACGAATGTTGTTGAAACGGTCAAGGCTTTAGAGATTCCAGCAGAAGATCTGGCAACTGCCTTCTTCTTGGACATTCGCGAACCCGACAAGGCTAAATCCGGCAGTATCGAAGCCACGAAAAATATTCCGATGAACGAATTGCGTGATCGGATCAATGAAATCCCTCGGGACAAAAAGGTGTATATTACGTTTAGAAAAGGCTTGAATACGTATACTTCCGCGCGCATTTTGGCGGGCTTTGGTATTCCAGCGATTTTGATCGAGGAGTAAGAAGATGGACGCATTCAAAGAGCTCTTCACTCCAGCGCAGCAGTTTTTAATGTTGCAGGCGTATGTCGACTCGAAGCTGACAGAGGAAGAATTGATGAATTTCTCCCTCTTGGAATCAACCAAAGAGGTTCCTGTGGTCTTTTATTCTGCCGGGGTGATGGTCATCCAACCAGCCCTCGGTCTAGGGGACTTTACTCATGCGTTCTTTTCAAAAGAGCAGCTTGAGATTCGCCGACAAGACCGCGAGCTGATCCTTGAGCTGCCTGGACAAGCAGTCCGCTTTGTCTTTGAGGACGGCGAAGAAGCCCAACAAGTGGAAAAAGATTTTGCTTATTTGTATACGAACCCCGAATAGTTGCTCTAAAAAATGCGTCGTAGTAAAGTGAAGGTAGCGTATTACAAATGAGGAGGCAGACGTGATGGACAATACACAATTCGCGAGGGAAATGCTGGATCGCGCGCAAGAACGGTTTGAAGACACTTTCGATCAGATGACGACAGAAGAAGCCAATACAATGCCGGCACCATTGATCAAATCAGTGGTTTGGCTGATGTGGCATACGGCGCGAGAGCTAGATATGCAGATCTCCGACATGAATGGGACGGAATACTTGTGGACAAGCAAAGGCTGGTCTGAAAAATTTGATTTGGATTTGCCGGACGACACAGAAGACTATCGCCATACACCTGACGAAGCCGCAAAGGTCGTCGTATCTGATCGGCAATTGGTGTTGGATTATCTAGCCGACAGTATCGCCTTCACACAGGAATATTTGACGACACTGGATGAGCGCAGCCTGGATGACGTCATCGATACCAATTGGGACCCGCCAGTCACGCGGCAAGTACGCCTCATCTCGGCGATCGATGATGCCGTGATGCATTCGGGTCAGGCTGTGTATACAAGACGATTAGTAATTGGTAAATAGGAACGGCTAACAGCTCTTTCGTGAAGAAGGGGCTGTTTTTATTTGGGAAATGACAGCGAGGGTTTTCGATTGCCAAATAAAATCAAGCGTGCTATCCTTCTTTTTGTAAGAGGGATGGTGCTCCCCTCCTAACCGCTGACTCAATCAGCTGATGGCGCCTGTTATAAGTGAAATAGTTCTAAGACTTTAGCCAAATGGCTGGAATTTCTTAGAGGTATTCCATTTGTAACAGGCTTTTTTTGCGGGCTCCAGCAGGATAGAACGTGTAGAAACGCAAAAATGGACGGTTTTATCGTGGCACATAGAGTAGTTAAAATCAAGGAGGAAACAAACATGACAGTCGTAATTGAAACAGTAAAAGCAAGAGAAATTTTCGATTCACGGGGAAACCCAACGGTGGAGGCAGATGTTCTTTTATCTGACGGTACTTTAGGACGCGCAGAAGTACCAAGCGGCGCTTCTACAGGCGATCGCGAAGCCGTTGAATTGCGTGATGGCGGCGACTACCTAATGGGCAAAGGCGTCATGAAAGCTGTAAAAAACGTCAATACTGAGATCAATGATGCCTTAAAGGGCTTGTCTCCATTTGACCAAGCAAAAATCGACAAAGCAATGATCGATCTAGACGGTACACCTAACAAAGGGCGCCTAGGCGCAAATGCGATCCTTGGTGTTTCCATGGCCGTTGCTCGTGCAGCAGCTCAAAGCCAAAAAATTCCATTGTATCGTTACCTAGGCGGTGTCGATCTAGAATTGCCGCAACCCTTCTTCAACGTCATCAACGGCGGTGTCCATGCTGATTCTGGAATCGATGTGCAAGAATTCTTGATCACACCAGTAAAACGTGAAAGCTTCCGTGACGGTGTCGAAAAAATCGCTAATACGTACCACACTTTGAAAGGTGTCCTTGCAAAAGAAGGCTACGAAACAGCCGTCGGCGACGAAGGCGGGTTCGCACCCAAATTGGCAAGTACGGAAGCGGCGATCGACATGTTATACCGCGCCATCAAAGAAGCAGGCTATGTTCCAGGTGAAGAAATCGCCATCGCATTAGACCCAGCCTCCAGCGAATTTTACAGCGACGACACAAAGAAATACACCTTCGAAGGCAAAGAGATGTCTTCTGATGAGATGCTGACCTATTACCAAGACCTCGTGAAGAAATACCCTGCAATCATCTCCATCGAAGACGGCTTCTCAGAACATGACTGGGACGGCTTCAAGCAGATGACCGAAGCAATGGGGGATACGATCCAATTAGTCGGTGACGATATTTTCGTTACGAACCCTGCAATCTTCGCAGAAGGAATCGAAAAGAATGTTGCAAACTCAATCTTGATCAAACTAAACCAAATCGGTACCGTTTCAGAATCCATCGAAACTATCAAGATGGCTCGCGCCAACGGCTACACGACCATGATCTCTCACCGTTCTGGCGAAACAGGCGATACCTTCATCGCAGACTTCGCCGTAGCGATGAATGCCGGACAAATCAAAACAGGCTCCATGGCCCGCAGCGAACGGGTTGAAAAATACAACCAATTCCTACGTATCGAAGAAGAACTAGAAGGCTATGCAAAACTAGCCCGTTTCCCGAAAAACTAAGAAAATAACTGAGAAGAAGCCCGATCATCGAGTCAGATGATCGGGATTTTTTTACGCCCCACTAGAGCATCTCAAACTTCTGTGGTACAGTGAGTCAGTGGAAACTATAGAGGAGGATATCATCCTATGCGAAATATGAAATTAACCATCGAATACGATGGCAAACGTTACCTGGGATGGCAGCGTTTAGGGGATTCAGAAAAGACGATCCAAGGGAAGATCGAAAGTGTGATCGCGCAAATGACGGGCGAAAAAATCGAGATCATTGGCTCTGGCAGAACCGACGCGGGGGCTCATGCCCATGGGCAAGTCGCGAATTTTAAAACGAACTCGGAAATGGCGCGGAATGAAATGCTGACGTTCTTTAATCGTTATCTGCCAAGTGACATCGTCGTGAAGAAGGTGGAAGAGATGCCGGAACGCTTCCATGCTCGTTATAATGTGAAGGGCAAGCAGTACAGCTATTATGTTTGGAATGATCCGATTCCAACCGCCTTTGAACGCTATCACAGCTTTTACGTGCCTGATAAATTAGACATGGAGAAAATGAATGAAGCCTGCGAGAAGCTGATCGGCAAGCATGACTTTATCGGTTTTTCTGCATTGAAAAAGACCAAGAAGTCTACAACACGAACGATTGATAGCATCTCGATTGAGCGTGAAGGCAGCATGCTGCACTTTACCTTTGTCGGCGATGGCTTCCTGCACAAGATGGTGCGCATCTTGATGGGGACTATCTTAGAGATTGGTTTAGGAAAATTGCCAGTCACCGTGATCGATGACGTATTAGAAAACAAAGTTCGAGAAGCTGCGGGGGAGACTGCACCGGCGCAAGGACTGTTTTTAGATGAGGTATTTTATTAAAAGTGAACTGATTCTGGATCTCAAGTGATTCGGAATCAGTTTTTTATTTGTTTATCCTCAGCAATGAAGCTAGGCGGCAGAAAAATTATGTTGCTTTATGCGGCGGGAGATGATAAAAACAAGCTAACGATTCTTTAAAGGAGAAAACTATGAGAATAGATGCTATTTTTGAGTGCTTGTATCACTTTCATCAGCAAAATGAGATCGTTCTCAACAATTTGCAGGGCTGTACGGTTAAGCAAATTTGTGAGAGTACGGGATATGCTCGTACAGCGGTCAGCGAAGACTTATCAAAATTGACCAATTGCCACGAGGTAGTAAAAATCAAGTCACGACCTGTTTTGTTTTTTGCTCGCTCTGTTTTAGAGAAAGTATTTCTTGTTTCGCTTAAAAAGGATGAATACGCTTCACTTGATGAGCTGAAAACTGAGATCCTAGCAGAAGTGGAAAAAAAAGAGCAACAAAAACAAGAATTTCGAAACAATCCCTTTTCAAAAGTTATCGGCTATGATGGTAGTTTGGCCGATAGTATAAAAAAACTGAAAGCAGCTGTTTTATATCCGCCTAAAGGATTGAATATCATGCTGACGGGAGAATCTGGTGTTGGGAAGACCATGCTAGCTGAACATTTGCATGAATTTTTCGAAGCAAAAACCGAACAAAATGTGCCTTTTATTTATTTTAATTGTGCAGAGTACTTTAATAATCCTGAATTGTTGACGTCGCATCTTTTCGGTTACAAGAAGGGGAGCTTCACTGGTGCCGATAGTGATCATCAAGGTCTAGTAGAACTGGCAGATGGCGGTTTTTTCTTTTTAGATGAAGTCCATCGCTTGACGAATGAAGGGCAAGAAAAATTGTTCACCTTATTAGACAAAGGCTACTTTACTCGAATGGGAGAGGCAGAGAAGCAACGTCATGTAGCGATCAAGTTCATCTTTGCAACGACAGAAGAATTGGAAAAGACCTTTTTGAAAACCTTTTTACGACGTATTCCGGTCAATCTACATATTCCTAATTTAACAGAACGCTCGATCCATGAAAAAATCCAATTGATCTTGACTTTCTTCTTGGAGGAAAGTCAAGGAATTCAAAAAGACATTTCTATTTCGTACAATACGCTCAAATACCTTGTTTTCTCTAAATATAAGGCAAATGTCGGAGAATTAAAGTCAGAAATCCAATTTATCTGTGCACAGTCCTATCTTGACGCGATCGACTATGAAACGCAGGAATTGAGAATTGATTTGCCGTTGGGAATGTTAGACGAGAATATCGTAGATACGAAAGACAATGTTGTACTTAATGAGTATGTGCCCAGTCGAGGAGTCAAGATCCAGCATGATTATTTTTATCCTCATGTGGAACAATTACTTCAGGTGAAGGAAAAGCAAAATGATCGTTTCTATAATTTCTTGTTAAAAGAGTATACGGACTTGAAGAATGTAAATATTTCCTCAAAGGACGCAGTCGCAATAATGCAGAATAAATTGGATCAGCTATATGATATGGATTTTTTCAGTCAATCGTTCTCGAAAGAGCAGACGATCGATGAACAATTTTATGATCAAATCAGTCAAATCGTCCAATTTATCGAGCAGGAGATGACTACGCCTTTATCGGATAATTGGAAAGATGTCCTTTCTGCACATATTTACTCCAGCGTTTTTTACTCCGCTCAAATCAATGAGGATTTCTTTGATCTGACGAAGAATATATTTTCTGGCAAGATAGAAAATTATCAGTTATCGAAGAAAATCGTCAAGTATATTGAAACTTTTTTTGAATTGAAATTGCCGAATACAGAAATTATTTTTTATGACCTTTTTATTCGAAAAATAAAATCAACCGATCGTCGCTATGAGTTAGATGAAAAATGCGGGATCGTAGTGGTTGCTCACGGAAGTGCGACGGCATCCAGCATGGTGGAATATACCAACGTTTTGTTTTCAACGAGTCTGATGAATTCAGTCAACATGCCGATCAATCAGTCCGTGGAAGAAACATTGGATAAAGTTCGAAGGATCGTTAGGGACAATGGATACAGCAAATTGATTTTGATGGTAGACATCGGTTCATTGATTTATTTCGGCAATGCGATCAGTAAGGAATTTCAAATCGAGGTGCTTTTGATCAGTAATATTAATTTATTGACCTTGTTAGAAGTAGCACGTGAAGCGATTTATGAGTCGACGAATTTCGACTACTTATTACCCGTGTTAAAAGAAAAAAACCACAAAGCACTGATTTGTCGTAAGGGAAATTTTGAAGATTCAAAAGTTTTAGTTATTTCTTGCTTGACGGGACTTGGGACAGCCTTAAAGATCGAAAAATTATTATTGAATACATTCCCGCAGGAACTATTGACCAATGTGCGGATTATTACGCTTGAGAAAAAAGAACTAGAAGACCTCAGCGGATTGCTTTCGTTTGTTCACGAAGATGAGAAGCTCGTTGGAATTATTGGGACCGTGAAGACAGAAATTCCTGATATTCCATTTGTCTCACTAGATAATTTACTATCGGACCAAGGAATCCGATTGATTTTTCAAGTGCTAGGCTTCGATTTATCCAAAGAGGAGAATCAAGCGCTGTTAAAAAAAGTGTCTGCCAAATATATTCAAGGGTTGTCGATTGAGGCAATCACTGACCTTTTAAGTATTCTGAATCCGAAAAGTATTACGATCGAATTATCTAAGATCTATTCAGATATTTGCATGCAAACAAAAAAGAAAAGCGATGAAAAACGCCTTCTGCGTTTCATCATCCACTGTGCTTGTATGATCGAACGGCAAATCCAACATCCAGAATACGACCATACGTCTTATGAACTGTCGTATCGGGAGCTCCCGGAGCTGGCATCTGTCATAAAAATGGCCTTCCGACCGATCGAAGTGTCATACAATGTGGTCATTCCTCCATTGGAAGTAAAATATATTTATGAATTGTTGTTTGAAGTCAATGTTTAAACAGCGACAAATAGCCCTTTTTACGAGGGCTATTTTTTTGGCACAGCACTTGCTTTATAAAGAGTGTAAACAATTTACAAGGAGTGAGGGTATGGAAAAAGAGCCGATTTTAATCTTAACTCATAACGGTTGGGGCTTGGAACTTTTGAAAAGTGTACAAATGATCGTTGGACAAATCAGCAATGTCCATGAGGTAGCTTTAAATGCTGAAGATTCTTTACCAGATTATTTGGACCGCGTCAAAGGGCAGATTGACCAATT
Source organism: Enterococcus sp. AZ048 (assembly GCF_051715125.1). Lineage (NCBI taxonomy): Bacteria > Bacillati > Bacillota > Bacilli > Lactobacillales > Enterococcaceae > Enterococcus > Enterococcus sp. AZ048. Next base: position 456,601 of record NZ_JBIOTD010000001.1, read on the forward strand.
AAAATGGACGGACAAATTATTGATTTTAACGGATATCAAAGGTGGAACACCAAGCAATGTTGCGTTGCGGTTGTCAAAGGATTATGAAGTCGTAACAATTTCAGGATTGTGCGCATCGATGTTATTGGAGGCAGTAATGAAGCAAGAAGCGGGTGGTTTTACTCGTGAGGTGGCACAGGATATCCACACGGCAGTCGTTGATAGTTGTCAGATATTGGAATTACCAATCAAACAGTAAAGGATGAGTAAAATGTCAAAAATCGTATTAGCTAGAGTAGATAGTCGCTTGATCCATGGTCAAGTAGTTACTAAATGGCTGCAACAATCAGCAGCCAATGAAATTGTCGTAGTCAGTGATGAATTGGAGCAGGATGAGTTTCTGCAAAGTATTTATTTAATGGCCGCACCTCCAGGAGTAGAAGTAATTATCAAAGGAACTGAATCTGTGAAAGCATACTGGGAAAATGAGGCCTCCGCGAAGAATACGAAGGTGCTGTTCTTAGTGCCTGATCTAACTACATTAAGAGAAATGGTTGAGACAGAAGTCATAGCAGAAGCTATCCAGGTTGGTGGATTAGGCGGTGGTCCCAATCGGAAAAATGTTGTGAAAAATATCAATCTATCCGAAGAGGATGTGGAGATCTTAGAAGGCCTTCTAGCAAAAGACATGGAGGTATACTTCCAAGCGATCCCTGAAGAAACACCAGTGCCGATCCAAAAATTAATCGAAAAATATAAATCATTATAAATCGAACTTATTTTTCTGAAGGGAAAATAAATACATTAATAAGAAAAAGGATGCCAGTTGTCAGTTCTACTTCTTGCTTTAGCAAGACTAGTAGAATGATATGTCATCGAATTTAAGGATAAATTTACTAGAAATTTATTTCATTTATTTTGAGATTACCTAACTTTTCACAGTTTGCTTGATACGAAATGAAAACAAAAGTTCAGAACAAATAAATGATAAAAAACCTAGTTAGATGGTATACGGCTTGAAAATCGAACTTATTTTTCTGAAGGAAAAATAAATACATTAATAAGAAAAAGGAGTGTTTGAATTATGGGTGTTTTAGGTATTTCAATCGTGATGGGGTTGTACTATTGGTTTGCGCGCCTGCGTTTTGGTTACACCTTCTCAGGAATGCTTTCCCAGCCACTTTCGGCGGCGTTGATCGCGGGAATAGCGACAGGTAAATTAGCAGAGGCGATGGTGATTGGTGCAGGGATTCAACTCGTTTATCTAGGAGTGACATCTACACCAGGAGGAAATGTCCCGAGTGATCCGGCACTCGCTTCAGCAATTGCGATCCCAATTGCATTAGGCGTAGGCATGAACGCAGAAGCGGCGATTGCTTTAGCTGTGCCCTTTGGCGTATTGGGCGTATTCATGGATCAGCTTCGGCGGACGGTCAATGCGACTTGGGTCCATATGGCAGACAAATATGCGGAGGATTTAAATTATTCAGGGATTTATCGTGCAGCATTTCTCTATCCTGCAATGGCTGGTTTTGTTATTCGTTTTCCGCTCGTATTTGCTGCGAATTTCTTTGGTCAATCGATCGTCACTCAGATTTTAGATGTGATTCCAACATGGCTGATGCACGGCTTTGAAGTGATGGGTGGTATCTTGCCAGCGCTTGGATTTGCTTTAACGATTATGGTAATCGGTAAGAAGCACTTGATTCCTTATTTCTTGATTGGATTTGTAGCAGTTGTTTACTTTGGTGCAGAAGTGATGGCCGTAGCAATTATTGGTATCTGTATAGCATTCTTGGTTAGAAACAAAGCATTAGATGAGGAGGCGGCGGCATAATGGAACAAATGACAGAAAAAAACGAACAACAATTAGAACAAAAGAAAATTACAAAAAAAGAGTTATCACGTTCTTTTTGGATTTATCAATTGGGTTGTGAGCTTTCTAACTCCTATGAACGTCTGCAAAGTTTAGTCTTTTGTGCTTCCATGATCCCAGCCGTCAAAAAGTTGTATGCTGATGATGAGGATGCGCAAAGAGAAGCATTGAAGCGCCATTTGAACTTCTTTAACACAGAAGGAACGATTGGTTCATCTATTCAAGGAATCGTTATTGCGATGGAAGAAGAAAAATCAAATGGTGCGGCTATCACTGACACGTCAATCACGTCAATCAAAACTGGACTAATGGGACCTTTAGCAGGAATCGGAGACTCGATCATTTGGGCTGCAGTGATGCCGTTGATCATTTCGATCTTCATTCCGATGGCTTCAAACGGAAATGCAATCGGGGGAATCGGACCGATCGTTATCTATACAGCGGTGACGATGTATATCAGTTGGGTATTGATCAATAAATCTTATACGTTAGGTCGTAATTCGATTTTGAGTTTGTTGAAGGACGGTAAGATCAAGCAAGTGATTTATGCGGCAAATGTTTTAGGAATGATGATGATGGGTGCCTTGAGTGCAAGTTATGTCAATATTACGAGTCCAATGAAGTTCAAGGTCCCTGGAGGTGCGACGATTATTTTGCAAGATATTTTTGATCAAATCGTTAGAGGACTGCTCCCATTGACTGCGGTATTTGCTATTTATTTCTTTATGGTTAAAAAAGGGCCGAGATATGGCATCATTATTGGGACGATCGTCGCAATCAGTATCGTGGCATCATTCTTCGGACTATTATAAAAAATGAAGGTGTAAAAATGATTAGCATTGAAAAGTTTGGTTTGAAAGAAGTGATCAACGCTTCTGGTCGAATGACGATTTTAGGGGTTTCGAAAGTATCTGAGCGTGTTATGGAGGCTCAACGATTTGGCGGAGAACATTTTTTTGAGATGAGCGAGTTGATGATTCGAACTGGGGAATATCTCGCAAATCTACTCAAAACAGAAGACGCACAAGTTGTTTCTTCCGCATCCGCAGGCATTGCCCAATCTGTGGCAGCCATTATTGGAAAAGGGGATAGTTATCATGTTTATCATCCTTATACGTCTAGAATAACTAAAAGGCAAATCGTTATTCCCAAAGGGCATAATGTGGATTACGGAACCCCTGTAGAGGTCATGATCCAGCAAGGCGGCGGAACAGTAGTTGAGGCGGGGTACGCCAATATGTGTTCTGCCGAACATTTAGCAAGTATGTTGACTGAACAAACGGCGGCCATTTTGTATATCAAAAGCCATCATACTGTTCAAAAAAGTATGCTGAGTGTTACTGAGGCAGCAGAAGTGGCTAAGAAGCATCAAGTTCCTTTGATTGTAGATGCAGCGGCTGAGGAGGATCTTTTCAAGTACAGTCAAGCAGGGGCCGATTTAGTGATTTATTCAGGAGCCAAAGCAATCGAAGGACCTAGTGCAGGTCTTGTTGCCGGAAAAAAAAATTACGTGGAGTGGGTGCGACTCCAGAGCAAAGGGATCGGCCGATCAATGAAGATTGGGAAGGACAATGTTTTAGGTTTTACCCAAGCAGTCGAAGATTATTTAGCGCATGGAAGTGAATCTGGCGAAGCAATGAAGCAGCGGCTGCGTCCGTTTATTACAGCGGTGAATCAAATGGACGGCTTAGAAGCAAAGATCGTACAAGACAGTGCGGGCCGCGATATTTTTCGAGGAAGTGTCAAAGTGACTGGGAAAAAATCAGCGAAAGAAGTGATTGCTGAACTGAAAAAAGAAAATCCTGCCATTTATACCAGAGAATATCAAGCAAATAACGGAATTATTGAATTCGATGTTCGGTCTGTAAATGAGCAAGAACGCGATAGGATATCCCAGCGGTTAAAAGAAATTATGGAGTAAGAGATTGACTGAATGTGGATAGAGTTGAAAAAATAGAGTGAATTGGAAAAAGGGGATAGATCATGTCATTAAGTCCAAATTATTTAGAGGATCGCATTTGTTTGAATGTACTCGCGAACTCGGTTCAAAATGCAAAAGAATGTTACGAAGCAGCAGAAGGTCATATCGTCTTAGGTGTTTTGTCGAAGAAATACGACACGGACGAGGCGGCAGTGACCGATATGAAGCTTTATCAAACAGTGACAAATAATGCCTTGTCAGTGGGATTAGGAGCAGGGGACCCAAACCAAAGCCAAATGGTTTCGCGAATATCCGCGATTTTACAACCACAGCATGTCAATCAAGTGTTTACTGGGGTAGGGACGTCCAGAGCACTTTTAGGACAAAATGAAACGGTTATAAATGGACTAGTTTCACCAACTGGAAAGGTTGGATATGTCAATGTTGCGACAGGACCATTGAGCGCTCAAGCACCTGAAGGAATTGTCCCGATAGAAACAGCGATCGAATTGTTGAAAGATATGGGCGGTAGTTCGTTGAAATATTTCTCTATGAATGGATTGGCTCACAAAGAAGAGTATCAAGCAATTGCAGAAGCTTGTGCCAACTATGATTTTAACTTGGAGCCAACCGGCGGAATCGATTTAGAGAATTTTTCAGAAATCGTTCAAATTGCGGTAGATGCAGGGGTTAAAAAGATCATCCCCCATGTCTACAGTTCGATCATTGATGCAAAAACAGGCGATACGAGATCAGAAGATGTTCAGACTCTCTTTAAAATGATGAAAAATAGTCTCTATTCAAAAGAATGATTGGTAAAAGTATCTTGATCAAATAGAAAAATCTGTGATTAAAAAATCTCTCTGAATGTTTGTTTCAGAGAGATTTTTTTGTTTGTAATCATTGATTAGTGATGTTAAAAGGTATCCAACCATTCCTCCAACGTATCCAACAGGCGTTGTACCTCGGGTTTTTCTATGTCTTTCAGGAAATCGTGGTCCAAGTAATACAGGGGAACAAAGCGGCTGTTCGGGATGCTGCGAGCGAGAGATTTGCTGTAGCGAAAAGGAATTTCTTTGTCCGAAGTGCTGGCCGTACTGAATGTCCTTGGGAAGTGTTCTAGTGCTTCTTTTGTTAATGCAAACTCAGCCAATGTCTCTATGCCATAGTATTCTGGAAGCAAGTGCTGCTGGACCGCATAATGATAGAGCAGGTAACGAGACAGCGAAGGGTCATCTTGGATAGGACTCTTTAAGTCGATTCCTTCGATTTGTTTGGCTTCGATTTTTTGTGGAATCAACTCGCGAGGGTCATCGATAAATTGCAGGTCCGTGTAGCCGTAAAAATTGACTAAGAAATGTGGCGATACATGGGCTTTTTGTAAGTATTTCGTTAGATGAAGCATCAGAAAACTACCGGCAGAGCGGCCGCAGATACCAAAGGGTCGGTCTTTTATGATCGTATCCAGCAGGTAGCTGACTGTTTTCTCTAGCGCCTCAAGGATTTCTTTCAATGAATGATTGGGTGCCAATGGATAATCTAAGGCAATCACGGAGTAGCCTTTAGTCAAAAAGCGTGTTTTTAGGTCCGTAGGGAGATCGCTTTTTGATCCATAGACCAGTCCGCCTCCGTGGAGATAAAGAACAAAGCGATTGTTTTCTGGAGATTCATACAGGTCGATGGTTCCATTAGGTGTCGAGTGTGTGCTTTTTTTCATGGGCGTTTTTCCTCATCTTTATAATATATGTTCCTACTTCATGGTTCATTACTTGGAGCGGATCGGTTAGGTCGATCGCCAAAAGGTGTTCGATTTTATTTAAACGGTAACGGATCGTTTTTGAATGAAGAAACATCGCTTCTGCGGTTTGCTTATAGTTTCGATTGTTGCGTAAAAACTGATAAAACGTTTCGAAAAGTTCGAAATTTGATTGGGATAAATGCAGCAGATTTTCAGGGACGATGTCGTCGATGGCTTGGAGCTGCTCCGTACGCACAAAGTGTCGAAAAATGCCGATGTCTGCTAGACTGACCACCGTGTCTTGATAAAATTCCTCACTGAATCGTAAGATGTCCAAACACTCCATCAAAATTTCTTTTAAGTCATTTCTTTCTTTCAAACTGCTGATAACAAACGTCGTCGTCGGCTGAAGCTCAAGGATTTCTGCAAGCAATCGTTTTACGCTGGCTTTTGAAATTTCATTTTTTTGATCAAAGTTAAAGAGAATCAGAGAATAATTGTGGTGGTCAAAAAAGATCGAATCGGGTTTTAGCCTCTTCAATAGATTGAGTGTCTTGTCTTTCAATAATTTCATGCTGGACTCTTTGGTTGAAAAAGCGACTGCTTGATAGTAACGATGGTGGTTCATGGACGCTTCTTGCAGCAAACTTTCCAACTCATCTGGATTATTTGGTGTATTTTGTAAGATGGCATCTGCGAGATTGTTCAACCGTTCATAGCGTTCCTTTTTTAGTAAGTATTCTGTATTGAATCGTTCTTGCAGAACATCGATCGTATTCTCAATGATCACCAAGTCTGTCTCCTTGACCTCAGGCTGCTCTAAGTAGACCAGCAACAAACAATGGCTGGAGTAGGGATTGAATAAGCTAATCTCTAACGCCGTTTGATTTTGGCTGCGTTCCTGAGAGAAAAGCGTCAGCAGCGTATAGTCATTTTTAGTGAACTCACCGCTCGACAAGCTTTTCCGATCAAGGACCACGGGGGCTTTCGGAACGTCGCCAAAAGTGATCTCCAATTGATGATCGAACATTTTCAGGCTGCAGGGAGACTGAAAAAGAAGGTAAAACTCTTCCATGATTTTCTGTAGGGAAGGATGGTGGCGTTCCAATTGTGTGAAGCGCTGGCGGACTTCATAGTAGGTCCTCAATACATGCGTTTGATGGTTCAATAATGGCTCGTAAATGGTCAGCAAGATTTTTTCATAGCTAACGTCTTGTGCGATCTTGATCAGTGGGATCTGATAGCTGAAGGACAATTGAATGACCCATTCAGGAATGATCTTGATCAAGCGATCCATTTTGACGACCAAGCCGCTTACACCGATTTTCTGCATTTTATAAAAGAAATCTTCCAGATCTGCTTCTGAAATACCATTGAAGGCGTAAAAGGAAGTAAGGATCAATTGATTGCTTTTACTCCATTGCTCGATGTCGAGTGCCTCCAAGACCATCGCGGACGCTACTTCATTGTCCAGACCGATCTCCTTCGTAAGAATCTTACAATTTCTTAGCTCTCCTATAGTCAGTAATTCTTTTAATTTCATCGAATTCTCCTTTTTGCCTCTTTTGGATAAAAAGCATAGCTTCATTTTAGAATATCGTCTGATGAAAACGCAATCTTTTGGATTTAAAATGAAGATGTTGGAAGAAAGGCAGGGAATAAAATGTTACATACGGTTATTTTAAAGAACAATTATCAAGATTCGATCAATTTGATGTTGCTGACGAATCGAATCAATGACTTAGAGACGGTTACGATGAGTCAAATCATGATGGGAACAAATGCAAATAAAGACATTTTAAATAATACAAACCTTTTAACGGAAGAGGCAAATGCGGCTTCACCCAATGACCTGATGATCGTTGTGGAAAGCGACCAGGCGGCGATCATGGATCAAGTCCTGCCTGAGGTCGAACAATTTTTATCAGATCTGTCTTCAAAAGGGAGCGAGGAACAAGCGCAAGTCGCAACGACGTGGCAGGAAGCGCTGGATGCCATGCCCGATGCCAATATGGCTCTTTTCAGTATTCCTGGTGAATACGGGGCAGCGGAAATGGAGACGGCCTTAAAAAAAGGCCTGCACGTCTTTTCTTTTACAGACAATATTCCGGTTGAAGAGGAAGTACGATTAAAACAATTGGCCCATGAAAGAGGTCTGTTGATGATGGGGCCAGATTGTGGGACAGGTATTCTTTCGAGTATCCCGATCGCATTCACGAATGTCGTGGCACCAGGAAATATTGGGGTTGTCGGGGCATCTGGAACGGGGATTCAAGAGGTGACGACGATCATTGACCGTTTAGGAAATGGGGTCGTCCATGCGATTGGAACGGGCGGGCGCGACCTGAGCGACAAAGTGGGAGCGATTACCGTCAAGGATGCGATCGTTGCTCTGGAAAACCATGAACCGACGGACGTGATTTGTGTGATTTCTAAGCCGCCCGCAAAAGAAGTGCGTGATGAAGTCGTACAGCTTTTACAAAGTATCACGAAGCCAGTTGTCGCGATCTTCCTTGGTGAAAAACCGGAAGCTCATGAAGGAAAAGTCTATCTCGCTCATACACTTGAAGAAACGGCGAAAATTGCCGTTGATCTCGCGAACAATGCCTCCGTGAAAGCCAATTATTTTGAAGCGGTGACGCCACCAGAACGAACAGTTCCAGAGGGAAAAGTGATTAAAGGCTTGTATTCTGGCGGAACATTGGCCGCAGAGGCAGGCATGCTTATCTCAGAGGCGTTGGGATTAGAAGGACTGGTCAAAGAAGAAGGCTATATCCTGAAATCACAGGGCTATGACATCATTGATTTAGGCGACGATATTTATACTCAAGGAAAACCTCATCCGATGATCGACCCTGAAGTACGCGTAAAGAAAATTAAAGAGTATGCACAAGATGCCTCTACGGGAATTCTATTAGTAGATATCGTATTGGGGTATGGCGCCCATGAAGATATGGTCGGCGCGTTACTGCCCGCTATCAAGGACGCACAAGAACTAAATCCTGAGCTTCAAGTGGTCGCGACCGTCGTTGGGACAGACAAAGATCCGCAAAATTATCAGGAGGCGGTTCAGCGATTACAGGAGCAGCACGTATTGGTTGCCGAAAGCAATGCCAAGGCCGTGCAGCTTGCCCTGCGTCTAAAAGGCATTGAATTAACAGAGGCGGATAAGCCGGTCGTTCCTTATCAAGGAGAAACGATCGCGATTCCCTATGCCAGTCCAAGCGTAGCAGAATTACTGAATACGAAGCCGCGGGTGATCAATGTCGGTCTTCAAAGCTTCAATGAATCGATCCAAGCCTTTGATGGCAAGTCGATCCAGTTCAATTGGAAACCACGGGCTGGCGGAAATAAAAAGATGATCCATATTTTGAATGCATTAGAAGAGCACGCGGATAAGATCGAGAAAGAAAATCAACAGGTCATGGATAAAATCAAGAATGCACAGCCTTTCTTGACGGATGTTGTTCCAGCAAAAAATGTGATCCCGGAATTAAATGAAGTGCAAAAAACCTTACTACATGCTGGACCGCCTATCACGTGGGAGGCGATGACGGGTCCAATGAAAGGCTCTGTCGTCGGTGCGGCAATTTTTGAAGGTTGGGCTGAGAGTGAAAAAGAAGTCCTCGCATTAGTAGAAGCAAGAGAGATTCGCTTTATTCCTTGCCACCATGTTCATGCGGTCGGTCCGATGGGCGGTATCACGTCTGCCAATATGCCGGTATTCGTTGTTGAAAACCGTTTGGATGGCTCAAAGGGCTACTGCACGATGAATGAAGGAATCGGAAAAGTCCTACGCTTCGGCGCCTTCTCCCAAGAGGTGGTAAATCGCCTGAATTGGATGAAGGATGTGTTGGGGCCGACTTTGTCAGGCGCTCTGAAGCAAAGCGAGAATGGATTGAATTTAAGTGTCTTGATCGCGCGTTCGATCACGATGGGAGATGAATTCCATCAACGAAATTTTGCGGCATCATTGAACTTCTTGAGGGAGGTCGCTCCTTTGATCGTTTGTTTGGAGATGGACGAGAAGGACAAGCAGGAGGTCATGAAATTCTTGGCGGATACGGATCAATTTTTCTTGAACATCATGATGGCTGCGGGAAAAGCGATCGTTGACTGCGCACGAAAAGAGGCGAAAGGGACGATCGTCACCACGCTTACGAGAAACGGGGTTGATTTTGGTGTTCGTATCGCCGAGACACAGGATCAATGGTTCACGGCACCCGTGAATCTGCCAAAAGGCTTGTATTTTACTGGTTTTTCTGAAGAGGATGGAAACCCGGATATGGGAGACAGTGCTATCACTGAAACAGTAGGCGTTGGCGGAATGGCTATGGTGGCCGCTCCAGGTGTCACTCGTTTCGTTGGTGCAGGCGGGTTCCAGGATGCCTTATTGATCTCAAATGAGATGGCAGAAATTTGTGTGGGACAAAACCCAGCATGGACGATCCCGACATGGGATTTCCGAGGAACGTGTCTCGGGATCGACATTCGCAAAGTCGTGGAAACGGGGATCACACCATTGATCAATACAGGAATCGCTCACAAGGAAGCCGGAATCGGACAGATCGGTGCGGGAACAGTTCGAGCACCTTTGGCCTGTTTCGAAAATGCGCTAGAGGAATATGCGCACTCTTTCGGCATAAAAACGGAATAAGAAAGGAAAAATACATGGGATTAAATGTGATAGCTTTAGGCGGAAATGCCATTTTAGATACCATTCCAACTGACGAGGGACAAAAGGAGGTCGTACGCAAAGTCGCGTCAGATATTATCGAATTCATTGCATTAGGAGAACAAGTCGTTATCTGTCATGGGAATGGTCCACAGGTCGGGAATCTGCTGATCCAGCAAAAAGCGGGAGACTCAGAAAAGACCCCTATGATGAAGCTGGATTCCAATGTGGCGATGACAGAAGGCAGTATCGGCTATTGGATTCAGCAAGCGGTCCAAAACGAATTGCAAAAGAGAAACATTCAGAAATCTGTCGTTAGTGTCATCACACAAGTAGAAGTGGACGCGAAAGACCCTTCCTTCGAAGAACCAACGAAACCCATCGGCCCGTTTTATACAAAGGCGGAAGCAGACGAGAAAATGGCGGCTGGAGATGGCACGTATCAAGAGGATTCAGGGCGCGGGTATCGCAAAGTCGTTGCGTCACCAAAACCAAAGCGGATCGTTGAAAAAGAAGCGATCTTGTCCTTGGTGGATTCGGGGATCATTACGATCTGTGTTGGTGGCGGCGGGATTCCCGTGATCAAAAACGAGCAGGGAGAATACGAAGGGGTCGAAGCGGTCATTGATAAAGATTTGTCTGCCAACCATTTAGCAAAAGAAATCAAGGCAGATCGTTTAATTATTTTGACGGGAGTTGATAATATTTACATCAACTACAATCAACCGAATCAAAAGAAATTAGAAAAGCTGACGATCGCAGAAGCCAAGCGCTACATCCAAGAAAATCAATTTCCAGCGGGAAGTATGCTGCCTAAAGTAGAATCGGCGATTGATTTTGTTCAGGAAAGTAAAAAACGTGAAGCTGTGATCACCTCGATCGAGAATTTAAGCAATATCGTAGATGGTTATGGAACAAGGATAAGTTGTTCATAAAAAATGTGAGGAGTATAGCGATGAAGCGAAAAATAACGTTCTTTTTATTGATGTTGCTGATTGGCGCGACATCAGGAATCAACGCATACGCTGCTGAGGCTTTGGATAAAGTAACTGCACCGACAGGTTTTCAAGCCTTATTGGTCATTGTCCCGTTGATCTTAGTATTGGTATTGCTGTTTTTGAAAGTAGATATGATCATTGCCGGGTTGGTTGCAGGTGTCTTAGCCATGGTGATCGGAGGGATCAGCTTGGCCGATGCCAATGCGCAATTATTAGAGACGATCCCTTCTATGTTGAGCATCACTGTCCCAATCATCAACTCAGCGATCGCCATGGCTGTGTTTAAGGCAGGAAGCTATTCTGCCGCATTGACGTTGGCGAAACGCGGAACAAAAGGAAAAGTGGAATATGTCTCTGCTTTTATTGTCATCTTGCTGGCGGCTGCAACGTATATGTCGGGGATCGGCGGCGGAAGCGCCATGGTTATTGCTCCCTTGGCATTTGCTGCAGTCGGTGTCGTACCTGAGTTGATCGCGGCAATGTCGCTTTCAGCAGCCGTGTCATTTACAACGTCTCCAGCTTCATTAGAATCAAGCATCGTCTCTAAATTAGGCGATGTCAGTGTGAGTGATTATGTATCAACGATGCGTCCTTATTGGTTGCTGTTTGTAGTTCTGGCAATTATTTTGGCTTTTTGGGGAACGAAACGTCGGAAGATCGGTTTTAAAGAATCTGCCGATGATGTCTTTGATAAAAAAACAAATGGCGAATTGTTCAAATTGACGTTGCCTGCGATCTTTTTACTGTTTGCAGTCATCTTTGGACCCATCGTGAATGAGCTGATCGGTTTCACACTCTTCACGCCGTTGGTCTATATGGTCTTGACGTTGGCGTTAGTATTTATTTGTACAGATTTCACCATGAACCAATCGGTCGAAGCAATGGTAGATGGCTCGACGTATATCTTGACGCGCTTGTTCCAAGTAGGAATCTTCTTAGCCTTCATCAACGTGATCGCTCAAACAGGCACCTTTGCGGTAATTGCGGGAGTGGCTCAGAACGCGCCAGAATTTGTCGTGGTCCCTGTGGCGATCCTGACAGGTGTGTTGATCGGGGTGCCGGCAGGAGCGTATGTAGGGTCCGTCTTGACCTTAGTACTGCCAGTAGCCGTATCCTTAGGGTTCCCGCCGTTGGCTTTAGGCTTTGTGACGATCGGCGTAGGCTTGGGCAGTCAAATGAGTTTCGTAAATATAACGATGCAGGCCTTATCATCCGGCTTCCAGATTCCTATTCTGGATGTCGTAAAGGGCAATATCAAGTGGTTGAGCATGGCGTCTGTCTTACTGTTGGTCATTGGCTTGATCTTTGGTTAATGGGACGAGTGATACTTAAAAAGATAAAAATAGATTCTTAATTAGACAAGGAGTGGGAAAATGGATTTATTAATCAAACAGGCAAGACTCGCTGATGGCGAAGAATTGCAGGATATCGCCATCGAGAATGGGAAAATCACAGAAATTGCGCCGCAAATCAACGGAACAGCGAAAGAAGTCATTGAAGCTGCGGGGCGTGTGCTGATTCCCGGATTGGTGGAAAGCCATATCCATTTAGACAAAGCATTGATCGCGGATCGTGAACCGAACAAATCTGGAACATTAAAAGAAGCGATCGAGGTAACGGCGAAGCTGAAGCCGACGTTTACGGAAGAAGATGTGTACACCCGTGCCAAAGAAGCGCTGGAAATGATCATTCGCCGTGGTGCAACAGCGGTGAGAACACATTCAGAGTTTGATCCGGCACAAGGATTTACTGGCTTCAACATGATCATGAAGCTTAAAGAAGAATACAAAGATCGGATCGATATGCAAGTCGTAGCCTTTCCTCAAGAAGGCATCTTCAAAGCTCCTGGAACGGAAAAAATGATGTATGAAGCAATGGACATGGGGGCAGACGTGGTAGGGGGAATTCCTTATAACGATGCACCTGCCAATGAGCATATTGATCTGGTGTTTGAGATCGCGAAGAAATATGACAAGGACATTGATCTGCATCAGGATTTTGCTGATGAAGCGGACGACACCTCGATCGAGTATCTCTGTGATAAGATCCTTGAGGAAGGCTATGAAGGACGCGTTTCGGTAGGACATTTGACCGCATTGCACGCGATGCCGAAGGAACAATTGGATCGTGTGATCGATAAGATGGCAAAAGCCAAGATCAATGTGATGCCATTACCGGCAACAGACCTTCATCTCGGTGCACGCAATGATGAATACAATGTTCGTCGAGGGGTGACACCGATTCGTAAATTGCGCGACGCGGGTGTCAATGTTTGTTTAGCAACAAATAATATCCGTAATGCGTTTACTCCGTATGGCAATGGCGACTTGATTCAAATCGCGATGTTGGCGATCCCTGTAGGACATTTAGGCGGGGCGGATGATTTACCGACGGTGCTGCCGATGATCACTGAAAATCCAGCGAAAGCGTTAGGCTTGAAGGATTACGGGATCGGTGTCGGGAAAAAGGCCGATTTGATTTTATTGGATACAAAAGTAAAAGCCAATGCAATCATTGATGTGCCAGAAAGATTGTATGTGATCAAAAATGGTCGTGTGACAGTAAAAGTAGACCACCACGTGTCCATCATAGAGTAGAATAGAAAGAAAAGGCAGGAGCTTCTTCTGCCTTTTTATGGATTATCTGAGAAGGGAAGGAGGATCGGCTATGAAACCTAACGCAGCACGCATCAGCACGTATTTGCTGCCGATAGATCGTTTCGGTACGGTGGGAAAAGTACACAGTGTATTCGATCAGTCGTTGAATCTGAGTGTCAAGGATCAGCTGATCAATCTGACCGCCTCAGGAGAATTCTTATCTAGTTTTGGTATTCAGCTTTCTCAAGAAACGTTTCGCCAGTTCCGCCCCTTTTGTCAGCAAGGCAATGTGGTCAAACTCGCTGAAGATTCAATCACGGTCTATGATGCTTCAGGGGTCAAAAAGGTAGTTTTCTCTGAAGTCCTTCCTGTCTCGCTGAAGGTGAGAGCGATGGTCTATGAAGGAAGCGTCCTTGAACGGTTAAAACGGGTTTTATTAGAGGAACAATTAGAAACACGGTTAGGACTGGTTCTTGGAGAAAAAGAGCGCGTCTATAGTGAATTTCTCAGGAATCCCGGTCAGGAGTCCTGCGATTGGCACGAGCTGATCACCTATTTTGTCGGAAGGGGAAAAGGGCTGACACCTAGCGGAGACGATCTTCTGATGGGGTACTTATTTATGCTTCGGTCGTACGAGCATCCCTTCCTGGATAAGTTGACAGAACCGCTTGCTGCGGCGCAAAAGCGGACAACAGACGTGAGTGGGAATTATCTAGCAGCGATGCTCTCAGGCTATGCCAGCTCTCCCTTCATCGCGTTGCAACAGGCCTTGCAGCGGGAACACTCTGAGGCTGAGTTGGCTTCTGTCGTGGAGGGCTTGCTGGCGATCGGACATACCTCCGGCAGTGATACCTGTTATGGCCTGCTTCTAGGTATCGAGGCGGTACAAAACTACAAAAAAGAACTGGATGCGAATCATTGATTCGGCACATCCAGTTCTTTTTTATTTAGCTTTTCTATTTTACTTAGCTTCTTAATCCGCGTCCGCGATCGATCAGATACCAGCAGACGCTATATAGAACAACGATAAACAGGACTAAGATCGACAGCGAGACAACGATCGATACATCCATGACACCGAGGAAGCCGTAGCGGAAGCCGGAGATCATGTAAACGATCGGATTGATCTTTGATACGCCTTGCCAAAAAGGCGGCAGCATCGAAATCGCGTAGAAAACACCGCCAAGGTACGTTAACGGCTGTAACACAAAGGTTGGTACGATCGAGACATCATCAAACGATTGAGCGAAGATCCCATTCAGCAAACCTGCTAATGAGAATAGGATCGCTGTCATTAGTAGCGTAACGACGACGATCACCCAAGAATAGACATGCAGCGGCACAAAGAAGAGTGAGATGATGGTCACGAGTGTCCCCACCAAGACGCTGCGGCCGACACCGCCTGCGACGAACCCCCAGATGATGATGTGGGTCGGAACCGGAGCGACAAGGATCTCTTCGATGTTCTTCTGGAATTTCTGAGAGAAGAAGGAAGAAGAGACATTTGCATAAGAGCTGGTGATCGCAGACATCATGATCAGGCCGGGCACGATAAATTCCATGTAGGAAAAGCCCGCCATGTCTCCGATCCGTCCGCCGATCAAGTTTCCAAAGATGACGAAATATAGCGACGTGGTGATCACTGGCGGCACCAGTGTCTGCACCCAGATTCGCAAGTAGCGATTGGTTTCCTTAGCTGCCAAACTTTTTAGGGCAGTGAGATAAAGATTAGACATGATTTTCCTCCGTGATCTTCAGGAATAGTTCTTCTAAGCGGTTGGATTTATTCCGCATAGAAAGGACCTTGATTCCTTGGTTCGTTAATTGTTCAAACAGTTCGTTGATCCCTTGATCCCGCACGACTTCGACTTCAAGCGTCTGCTCGTCCGCAAAGGTGTGCTTGAACCCATTGATCGTTGGTTGCGTGTCGTAGGGTTCTAAATCGAAGATAAAAGTTTCGAATTGTAATTTTGCCAATAAGGATTTCATACTGGTGTTTTCGATCAATTCTCCTGATTGGATGATTCCGATGTTGCGGCAAAGCATTTCTGCTTCTTCTAAATAGTGGGTCGTCAAGATGATCGTTGTTCCATTTTCGTTCAATTCTCTAAGGAACGTCCACATTTCACGACGCAATTCGATATCCACGCCAGCGGTTGGTTCATCCAAGATCAACAGCTTCGGTTCATGCATCAGTGCACGTGCGATCATCAAACGACGCTTCATCCCGCCTGAAAGCATCCGTGCTCGAACGTTGCGTTTTTCCCACAAGTCGGATTGCTTCAAGTATTTTTCACTGCGGATCATGGCTTCTTTACGAGGAACCCCATAGTAGCCCGCTTGGTTGACAACGATCTGTTGGACGGTCTCGAAGGGATTGAAGTTGAATTCTTGCGGGACTAAGCCAATCTGCTGCTTCGCCATAACGAGCTGCTTGTCTAGATCGTAGCCGAAGACGCTCACGTTGCCGGAGGTTTTGTTGACTAAAGAAGTGATGATGCCGATCGTGGTCGATTTTCCAGCCCCATTCGGTCCCAATAAAGCATAAAAGTCGCCTTCTTCAACGACGAGATCAATGCCTTTTAGCGCTTCAACGCCTGTCGCGTATCTTTTTTTTAGGTCTTTTATTTCTAATGCATTGGTCATGTATTCCGCTTCTCCTTAATTTCTGTGATTCCCCTATTTTATCATTGATTTTGGGGAACACAAGTTTTAAAAACGAGAAGAGGGTGCTGGTATTCATTAAGAGGCGGACTTCATTTGTGAAAGGAGCCTTTATTTAAAAACTTACGCAAGGATGAAGGGAAAGAAATCTCTTTATGATCATTGATTTGGAAGGAATCAGACTTACTGAAATCGGTAGTAAAAACACAGAGAAAGCCAGAAACACATATGGAAAAGTGTTTCTGGCTTTCTTTTATTGTTCTTTTGCTACTGCACAGGCGGCGAGGAGCGAGCGGTATTTACCAACGACGGGTGTTCCTCTGGAGGTAACGACGATCGGGATGCCTGCGCCTGATGCTAAGGCGATGGTACGAATATTAGGAACGAAACGTCCCAAGGCTTTGATCAGTATATTTCCGGTGGCGATAGATGGAACGAGCAAAATATCCGGATCTCCGGGGACGACCCCTTGATAGCCCTTTAATTTTGCAGTTTCTGCATTTAAGGCGATGTCAAAAGAAATCGGCCCTTCCACTACACAATTCGTAATGGCACCTGCTTCGTTCATGGCTTGCAAGGCGGCTGCATCAACGGTATCAGGCATTTTTGGATTGACAAATTCAACGGTCGATAACGCAGCGACCTTTGGACATGTATACCCAGCCGTGAGCAGCAGGTCGACAGCGTTTTGAATGATCGCGGCTTTTTGCTGCGCGTTTGGAGTGATCATGATGCCGCAATCAGTGAGCAGGAGCAATTTGTGGTAGCCAGGAATTTCAACGATCGAAATATGGGAGATCGTTCCACCTTTATTTAATCCTTCCTCTTTGTTGACGATTTCCTTCAGCAAGGTCCCTGTGTTCAACATACCCTTCATGATAAAGTGGGCCTTTTTTTCTTTGACCTGCTGCACAGCGAGTTTTGCCATCGCTGTTTCGTCCTCTTCATTGATTACCGCAAAGTTTGAAAAGGCAGGATCAATGGTAGTCAGCTTTTCTTTAATCCCTGTTTCTAAGCCGATGAGGATCGGGAAAATGGCACCGTCCTTTTCTGCTTGGTGGACAGCCTCCAAGGTATGAAAATCATCTGCGGCGGCGACCGCGACATGCTTACGTCCTTTGCTTTTAGCCGATTCGTAAAATGCTTCGAGCGTTTGGAACATCACAGCACCTCCTTTACTTAGGCTACCGGTTCCTGATGGATCGCGCGATGAATCTCATAGGTCCGGTCGATGATCCATTTTGCGTCTTCGTCTTCGAGAGGCCGTGGTGTGGTCTTCGTCATCACATCGGATTTTGCCCGTTCAATGATTTGATACAATTTTTCTGGTTCTGGTTCATATTCATCGATGCTCTTCAAGCCCATTTCCATTGCGAGTGTAGCGATCGCTACGCCGATTTTTTCAGCGATTTCTTTTGGAGAATCCGTTTGCGCAACGTCAATCTCAAACAACTCAGCGATCCACTTGATTTCATCAGGTTTCACTTCGCTGACAAATTCCAAGACGGCTGGAGCAAAAAGTGTGACGGCATTGCCGTGAGCGATAGGGTAGGCGCCGCCCATCGCGTGGCCAAAGGAATGGATCAGACTGCAACTGGCGCCTGTGATGATCATCCCGCCAGTTACGGCAGCGCCCATCATGTGTGCCCGTGCCTCAATGTCTTTCCCATCTTCAACGACTGAACGAATACTTTTACGGAATAGCCGGACCGTGCTTTCGCATTGGTATTTGGTATACAGCCCAGCATATTCAGAAATGAAGCCGTCTAAAGCGTGCATCAAGGAGTCGAAACCTGTGGTTGCAGTAATATATGGCGGCACGCCTACAGTTAGTTCAGGATCAAGCAAGGCTTGAGAAACCAGCAGCCCAGGTCCGCCGACCACTTTTTTCGTTTTAGTCGCTGTGTCGGTAATAACACCGCCGATCGTGGATTCACTGCCTGTTCCAGCGGTCGTAGGGATCGCGATCAGGAAAACACCAGGGTTTTGCGGTAAGACGCCATAATATTGGTCGATCGTTCCTTCATTTCGTAAAAGCAGGCTGATGCATTTTGCCGTATCGATGCTGCTTCCGCCGCCAAGTGCGACGATACTATCGATTTCTTCTGCTCGAGCGATCTCTGCAATGGCATTGACAGAAGTGTCAGGCGGATCTGCTTGAATACTGTTGTTTTCGATCAATTCGATGCCGGCATCGCGGATATATTGTGCAATCTGTTTGCTGATACCGGTGCTTTCAATCCCTTTATCATAAAGCAGCATTGTCTTTTTCGCGTCCGCTTCCACCAATCGCTGGCCCACTTCTTTAGAGATACCGATATCAAAGAAAATCGGGGGAATCGTTTTAAACGGTCTATGAGGTAACATAGTAGATCATCTCCTAATTCGTATTTTAGTAGTCATTTTTCCAAGGAAAAATGAGTTTTATGCTCATCACGCATATCCTTCCACTAAACGTGTTCAGCAACGATTTTGTATGGAACTCGTGAATTGTTTGTTCGCTAGATTCGTTGTCAAAGTGGAACGGACATCCTAATTCGTATTTTGGTAGTCATTTTTCCGAGGAAAAATGAGTTTTATGCTCATGCATACCTGCTGTTAAATCGGCGATTGTACTAGGGGCTCGTTAGTCTTCGAATACTTTTTCTGGGTCTAAAGGGGCGACATCGGGAATGACGCTAGAGACTCTGGTGACGTTCATCAAGTGATGATAGGTCAAGTTTTCGGAGATACTGTTGTTGCCCCACGAGCCGCAGCCTAATGAGATCGTTGGTTCTAACCCGTTGTTGATGGGTCCGCCTGATGCGGAGGCGCCGCCTTGATTGACCATCACGCGACCAACAGGCAGTCGTGCACCGGCGTGGCGGATGCGTTCTTGACTAGTTGAAAAGAGTGTGGCTGTGTGCCCGGCACCTTCCATCAGTAGGTTTGTCCGTGCCCATTCGACGGCATCTGCGAAGTCTTCGTAAATGCGGTAGCGTACGACGGGGCAAAGGATCTCTTTGGCTAGAGGCTCATCTTTGCCTGCTTTTTCTACTTTGAACAGCAGTAATTTGGTTTCTTCGGGTACGCCTTCGATACCGACTGTTTTGGCTACGGAGGCGGCTGGGTGTCCAACGATCTCTAAGTTCTGATGGCTGTCTACAAAGGCCTTCTTACGGAATTTATCGATCGTTGCTTCGTCGTCGAAAATGGCGGCGCCTTGCGCTTTGAACGCAGCTAAAACGGCATCTGCGATTGTTTTCGGAATGTAAATGGTTTGGTCCCCTGTGCATGGGAGTCCCAGATCATACGCACGGTTGAAAATGACGGTACCGACTGCGGTATCAATATCCTCTAAAGAATCGTCAAAAAGCGTTTGAACGTTTCCTTGACCGACACCGAATGACGGTCGGCCGCTGGAATAGGCTGCTTTTACCATGCCGAATCCGCCGGTAGCGACAACGACGTCGACTTCCTTCATCAATAAGTCCGTCAACTCGATCGTCGGCTCTTCAATTGACATGACGAGATTTTCAGGGCCGCCGGCTGCGATGATGGCTTCGTTCATGAGTTGGACCGCCAGAGCAGTACATCTTTTGGCTTTCGGGTGTGGAGAGACGATGATCGAATTTCCGCTTTTTACAGAGATCAGGGCATTGTGAGTCGCTGTCGTTGTAGGATTCGTGCTGGGAGTCAAGGACCCGATCACCCCCATCGGTTTTGCGTAGGTCAGTAGGGCCAATTCCTCGTCTTCTTTAATGAGGCCAGTTGATTTTTTTCCCTTTAG
Source organism: Enterococcus sp. AZ048 (assembly GCF_051715125.1). Taxonomy (NCBI): domain Bacteria; kingdom Bacillati; phylum Bacillota; class Bacilli; order Lactobacillales; family Enterococcaceae; genus Enterococcus; species Enterococcus sp. AZ048. The sequence goes on from NZ_JBIOTD010000001.1 coordinate 476,818, forward strand.
GAAATTCCATTGATTGACGGTCAAGGAGATGTGTTTTGTGATTTTGTTTTCTGCGGTTCCTAAGCCGGTCTCTTCGTGGGCTTCTTTGGACAAGCGTTCTCGGTTATCGTAGATCGTCTTTGCCATTCCTTTGACCATGGCGTCTAGCTGTTCTTGATCGAATGCTTCAACGACTTGCTGCGCTTTTTTTGACTTTGCGACAATTTCTTTTATAAAGGTTTTTGCTTCCATTGTTTTCTCTCCTTTGCGTTAAGAAACGACTGCTTCGATATCAGGATTTTCGTATTCGATCACATCGATTTTTCCTAATAGGGCATTGAGTGCGCCTAGAGCCAACCCTTCACTTTCCAATTCACCGCCAAACACCAGGACAGGAGCAAACCGCTCGATTTTTTCAATGATTTTTTTGGTGATCATGTTCGAATGGGCGATCCCTCCGGTTAGAATAATGTAATCTGTCTGTCCATCTAGACACGCGGTGTATCCGCCGATTTCTTTGGCGATCTGCCAAACGAATGCCTTCAGGATCAGTGTTGCCTTCTCGTCTCCTTCCTCAACTAATTTTTCAACCTTCCGCATATCTGAAGTGCCTAGATGGGCTTTGATCCCGCCTTCTTGCCGAACCAATTTTAGTATTTCTTCTTCTGTTAAATTTGTGTGGAAGCAGCGTTGGATCAACTGCTTCAAGGGCAATTGGCCCACGCGGTTTGGGGACATAGGGCCTTCGCCGTTGATGCAATTGTTTCCGTCGATGATCCGTCCATTTAGGTGGGCACTGACTGAAACACCGGCACCCATGTGGCAAATGACCAAACGAGAGGTTTCATAGCTTTTCCCGAGATCCGCCATCAATTTGCGACCGACTGTTTTTGCATTCAGCACATGGATGATCGGGATTCGTTCAAAGGTCGGATGCCCCGCGATCTTTGCTTCTGGAATCAATTCATTCACATTCGGCGGGTCCGTTAGATAGATCGGCAATCCTCGGTTGTCATCTAATTCGACAGCCAGCAAGTTGACGATCTGTGTGCCGTGATAAAAATTTGGGATCGCTGCGATTTTTTGTTTGGATTCTTGGATCGCCACGTCATTGATATGGTAAGTTCCGCCTTTGGTAGCACAATCCAAGCTGCATCCCCGCAAAGCAAAGCAATCAAAGTCGTCGATCGAGAGTCCGCGTTCAGAAAGCCAAGACAAGACGACCTGCTTGCGGTAGCCGATTTGTCCGAGAGCTGTCGGGTAATCCTGCAGCACTTCCCTCGGATGGTGGATATTGGTTTCTTCGATTCGTTTAGTATCTTCAAAGATCGCTATTTTGGTCGAGGTCCCGCCGAGATTCAGAACTAAGATTTTAGGCATTTTCGATCACATCCTCGTCTGCTTTTTTCTTTTGATCAGAGGTTTCGATGGTGATGATCTTCGGCGCCATTTTCAGCCCAATCAGCAGGAGTGAAAGACCGATGAAGGCCAGAAAGACTTGGAAAATAAACCCGGTCCGAAGACTCCCAGTGATGCGGTCGATTTGTCCCATGATGATCGGCATGACCGCTTTGCTCAAATAATTGGCGGATGCAAATTGCGCGACAATCTTGGTGTAGTCTTTCGTTCCGAAGCCGACAGTCGTGATCGTAGGCGGAAACGAATTGGATGCCGGCGCGCTAAGAGCGATAAAGGCGATGGTCAAGGCTGTTAAAAGGAAGCTAGTATTCGGAAAAGTCGCCATCAGGGAAGTGCCGATCATAAATGAGATCAAGATATACGAAATATAGATCCGGATACCGAAACGCTCAGCGATCATTCCTGAGAGCATGATAAAGACAGCACCTACGAGATTCGTGATACTTGTGATGTTCGTTGATTGAAGATGTGTCATGCCAGACGCTTGGAAGAAGGAAGGTGCAAAGGAAGAAAAACCAGTAAAGAGCATGCTGATCAATAAGATCGCGACCCACCATAGTTTGAAGGTAGGGGTTTGTTTTGCTTCAGCCAACGTTAAACCAGTTGACTCTGAACTTGTTTTTTCTAATTCTTCTTGCTTCTCCCAGCCAAGGGGCTTCATCTTTTTTTGTTCGGGCAGCCGGATCAAAAAGAGATTCGGTACGATCCCTAAAACCAAAATGACTGCTGCTAAAATAAAATAGGACGTCCGCCAACCAAAATTTTCGATCAGTTGTCCCGCGACAAACATCGCGATAGCCGAGCCAAAGCCCGCGCCGCCAAATACTAAACCGATGACCGTCGAACGTTTTTCGATGAACCAAGCAGAAATGATCGAGGCCACCGCGACATTCGTACCAAACCCCATGACAAAGCCGGCCATGACGCCGCCGATCCAAAACCAGGAAACATGCGGGGCAAAGCCAAAAACAACATAGTGAAGGGCACAAACAACACTGGACAGATACAACGTCCGCTTGGGTGTCAGGGCGGTGATCAGCTTAGACGCGAACAGACTGCACACGAAAGCACCGCCAGTAGCGGTCGTGACCACCAGAGAGACGTCGCTCAAAGGCGAATTCAGTGTTTTGGCGATATGAGGCATAAAGACACCAATACACCCTAAAAAACCTAAATGCGTCAGCATAACGATGAAGGAACCAAAGGCTACACGATAGCCATAAAATAGTTTTGACTGCATATAGGAACTCCTTTCTTTAAAAAAGAAGAGTGTTCATACCTAGATGGATGATATTCAATTGTAAAGTGACGTCGAGGAGTGAAGACTCTTCATATGAGACATCGCTAAATAAAGGATAATGGGAAAATAAGTGACGATTGCAGAACGACATCTATGTGATCGGATGACAATCGTTGAAAAAAGATTGGGATGACAATCTTTTTAATAAGTGAGGGCTGTCAAAAGGAGACAGCATAAAACTATGGAATGTTGCGCGTATCGTTGTGGTCTTGTTTCTACTTGAATTGTACTATGCCGCATTTAAAATTACAATCGCTATTTAGCAATCTGAAAGTGTTGCTTTTCACAAAAAGCTCCTATTTGTTTTTATTATAGGGATGATAAGTGGATTATATTGTGAAACAAATGAGGTTAATGTCGATTTGACAGGAATTAAATAACGATTCGTAAGATAAGGAAGGAACCGGATGAATTCTTTTGATGATGGAGGAAAGGGGATCGCTCTACTGAGAGAACTCAGTTAAATAATCTTTCTTGCAATAAATAATAAAAATAGTAATAAACCGAGAGGGTTTAGAAAAATTGTGAAAGTTGTTTCATTTATCGTCACTTTTTTTCGAGTTATTTTTCTGTTAGCAGGTTGAAAATTCGTTTTATTGGTATTTTTGTACTGTGAGAGCAGTCAAGAAACACAAAAAATCGAAGAGACAATTTTTCCATAAGAAAAAAGTCCCTTCGACCCTAGTTTATCTAGTGAAGGATCAATAGATAAAGAAGCCGACAACTCCGGCGAAGCACATCAAGAGGATCGGGTTGGGCTTGAACTTGCGCAGCAGGATCAGGGAAACAAGAAACAGGATCGCGGCCTTCCAATCAAAGTGGGCGAGCAGACTGCTGGAAAAGTCAGAGGTCTCAAAAAAGGTCAGGAGCAGGATCGTGAACCCTGCGGACATGATCAAGCCTACGGAGGAGGCCTTCAAGCTTTTCAAGGCGGTGGAAACATAAAGGGAGTCTTGGTGCTTTTGGAAAAATTGATACAGGCCGATAGAGATGAGGCAGCCGCCTAAAATACATCCGACAGTAGCTACGATAGCGCCAGTGATCCCGTTTAGCTGCATCCCCACGAAGGTAGACGTATTGACGGCTAATGGCCCGGGCGTCATTTGCGAAATCGTGATGATGTCACTGAAGACTTTTTCACTGAGCCAACCTTGCTGCGTGACGACTTGCTCCTGGATCAGCGGAATGATGGCATACCCGCCGCCGATACTGAATAAGCCGATTTTTAAAAATGTCCAGAATAATTCCATGATCAGACCTCCCTTGTTTGCTGTTGGCGATAGGTGTGAAGGAGACAGATCCCGACACTGAATACTAAAATATAGACCACATTCAAGTTGAAAAAGGCATTTGCGATGAAGGCGACAGGCACCAGTAAACTCAATAATTTAGAGTTTTCTTGTCGGATCAATTGATACATATCGATCACCAAATCAATGATCAGAGCCGTGACACAGGCCTGCATGCCTTTTAGGACAGCCATCACCGTTACATTGGCCGCAAAAGCCGCATACCAATTTGAGATCAATCCTAAAATGACGAGCGGCGGAATGATGGCACAGATGGCGCTGATGAAGACACCCGGCATTCCCGCGACTTTTTTTCCGGCTAATACGCTTAGATTGATGGCGATCGCACCGGGAGAGGACTGCGCCACTGCCGCCATTTCGATCAATTCATCGTTGGAGAACAGGTCTTTTCCTTCGACATAATACTTCCGAATCATGGGGACTACCACATAGCCGCCGCCAAAGGTGAAGGTACTGATGAATAAATTGATTCCTGCTAGCCATAAATAAAATTTGAGTTTTGTCATGGAAAGCCCCTTTCTTACTGCTTTCTCTCTAGTATATCGGTTGGATTGCCATGTGTGAAATGATACTATTAAGCTATAGACATGAATGGAATTCATGGGAAGGAGGCATGTATGAATTACAAGCAATGTGTCATTTTTCGCGAGATTGCGAAAACGCAAAATTTTACCAAGGCGGCTAATCAGCTATATATGACGCAATCGGCCATTTCTCATGCAGTCAAAGATTTGGAGGAGGAGGCGGGGACACAGCTTTTTGAACGACTGCACCGCAGTGTCAAGCTGACGCCTGCTGGCACGTTGTTTTTGCGGGAGATCCAGCCGATCATAGAAGCCTTTGAATCTGTAGAGGCGCGCTTGCCCAGTCTGGAAAAGCAGCCGCCGGTAACGATCGCTTCGTGCATCACCTATGCGCAGATCGCCTTGCCCCAATTGCTGCACTGCTTCACGAAGACGCATCCAGACGTTCATTTTAAGGTGCAGGTCTTTCCAGCTTCTGAATCGATCACTCGGCTGGAAAGCGGAGAGGCAGATCTGGCCTTTATTGAAGGGCATGTCTTGCAGAGCTCTTTTCAAGCGAAAAAGATCGCGGAGTATCGCCTCTGTGTCGTCGCCGCGCCCGCAGCAGAAGTGACTGAAGTCAGCTTTGCGGAGCTCTTGCAGCAGCCGTTGCTTCTTCGTGAACGCGGGAGTGCTGTTCGGGAAACGTTTGAGTCTGCGGCGGTATTAAAAGGCTACAAGCTTTTTCCAATTTGGGAGAGCATTGATTCGCAGGCGCTTCTTTCAGCGGTCAAAGGGGGATTCGGTCTCTCTGTGTTGCCGTATCCCTTGGTTCAAGAAGCGATCCAGCAGGGGAAAGTGAAGGAAGTAAAGGTCAAAGACTGGCGCTCGGTCAATGATATTTCTGTCGTGATGCGAAAGAGCCGCTACCATTCTCAGGTGTTGTCTGAATTTTGGCAGGCACTGGATGCAGTGGATGAATTGCCGCCAAATGTTTAAATCACTTTCTAAAAAATCCACAATAGATTAAACTATTGGATAGAAAGGGGTTATTATTTATGAAGACGACTGCTGAATTAAAAGCAGAAGCGAAAGAAGCGTTGAGAGGGAAATGGGGGCAAGCGGTTATTTTGAATCTTATCCCAACATTGTTGACGGTAGCGATAGTATTTTTCTTCCTGCTATCCGGCGTGATCGCCTACATTATCCATGGCGGAGGAGATAGCACCAGTATGTTCTCCTATGCTTCGGATTACAATCAAAGCAGTGCGAGTGGCGGAGGAACCGGGATCATTTCCTCGATCATCAGTGCATTGTTCATGAGTGGGATTTCTTGGACTTATTTAGATTTATTACGGGGAGACCGCACGCATATCGAACCATTGAAGGATGCATTTCGTGGATTCCAAGGCGTATTCCTTGGCGGAGTGATCTTGTTAGCCTTGCTTACGAGCATTTTTACTTCTTTATGGACACTGCTATTTATCATTCCGGGGATCGTAAAAGCGTACGCGTATTCTCAAAGCTACTTTATCTACTATGATCAGATCCAACAAACGGGAGAAAAACCGAAAGTATTGGATACGATCACTGCAAGCCGCCGCTTGATGGACGGTCACAAGGGCCGCCTCTTCTGGCTGGACGTGACATTTATCGGCTGGTACCTTGTCACAGCGTTGACATTAGGGATCGCTTATTTATGGTTGGCACCGTATATCTCAGCTACTAAAGCTGCCTTTTATGAAGACTTACAACAAAATATCTAACAAAAACGCCTGTGCTCAATGGAAATGTTGAGTACAGGCATTTTTTTTATGAGGCAAATCTTTTTTTATTTTGAATAGACAGTAACAGCGGCAGCAGATCCGTTTCGTAATTGGTATTTAAAATATTCAATAGGTAATGGGCCGCGTTTTGTTTGGGGAGAAGCTCTTTAAAGGTCGTGATGAAGAGGTCGATCTGATCATTGGGCTGTGGCTGAAAGACGATCTCGATGAACGTGAGACTTTGCAGGTATTTGATGACATGCTGCAGGTACAGATAATTGGGGATCGACACGAGGCCGACGCGAATCTTTTCATCTGTGACGAAAAATAGCGGCAACAGACTCAAGCAAAGCGTTTTGGCTAAGGAGTCGAGGACGTTCTCCAGCCAAGCAAGCTGTCTGCGGCGACTAAGTTTTTTTACCGCTGCTTTGATCGCCGGATAGAGTTCGCCGTATAATTCCGAGTCTACGAATTTTTCTTTGCTGCCGGTTTCAAACAGCAGCGGGATCTCCTTTTTCTGGATCGAATAGCTTAAAAACGTTCGGGCGACGTTGTTCAGCAGCATCCGTTCCTCCTGCTCCCCTAGCACTCCTTGCAGCAGTTCGCAGGAGCAGTAGCGATAGAAGCTGTCGATCGCCAAACACAAGGGGTCGCGTTCCTCCACGTTCTTTGTGTAATAAAACATCAAAGGATTGGAGGAAGGGTGCTGATTCTTTGCTTCGTAGGGGTAGTAATAGAAAAGATAATTAAAAAATTCCACTTGATGCGTGATCGCTTCAGCCGTCTTCAGTTGGTTGTTCAAATAATTCTCTAGCAGCGGCGTGATCTGAGAAAACAAGAGGTCATCAAAAGGCAGTGCGGTCAAGTGCTTCTGTTGCGTATTACGCAAACGGGAAACGCAAAGCATGAGCCGAACCAGTTTAGGATGGAGAGGCAGGTGGAAAACGTCCATCAAATCCCGGACCAGATTGTCCTCTGGTGTGAAATCCATGGCGCATGTATTGAGATCATCCCCAAACGATGCCGACCACAGCGTCTTGATGTAAAACATTCGAATGACCGCTTCGTGACCGATCAATGCCATCTTCGCCAAATTCGTACGAATATTGCATTCTTCCAAATAGTTTGTTAAGGGGCGCATTTGTTTTAAAACGGTCATTTCCTTCACTCCATGTTCTTCGCAAAAGCTGTGGAGGCTTTTATCTGGGTGAAACAAGGAGGAAAGTAAAAAGCGATACGGCAGCGAGTGCTTGACTTGTGTGATCAGAAAGTTATTGGAACGAGTGGGCGTGCTTTCCCAATAAATAGTAGAAGAATTAATGAACAGGGGCTCTTCGTGAATGGCAAGGAGTGTGTCGTTGATCTCCTGCAACATGTTTAAAAAGGACTGGTAGCTGCAATCTAGCTGTTGACTGAGGCTTTGAACGGAATACTCGCCGGCGGGATACCCTTCCATCAGCTGGAAGAAATGAATCTTCTTCTGCTGCTGGCGGGTCAAGAAGAGTTCTCTAAACATAAGAGCCACACCTTTCTATGCAATTTATTCGCTGTTCTTTTTAGACATCTAAGAAAAAGTGTCTAGAAAATCAGCGATTAGTTACTTAATTAAAACTTATTTATAGGTTGATTCTAGCATAGCTGAAGGCCGTTCTTTTTTCTTAGAAATGATGAGTTTATTGGAACGTTCGGTTATTCATGCAATCGTTTTACGGAAGTGTGAGCGGTATGGCTGTAGCGGCAAAATCGCGGACGAAAACATCCAATCTTGTTAAAATGTTCGCTCCTTTTTAGCAAACACCATAATCATTATTTTTCCCCTTAAATTTGGGCTGTCAAACGGAGCGTGAGGAGCAACTTTTTTTATTATTAAGTAAATAGAAAAGCTGCTATAAGTTATTTATAACGTTATGCCGCTTTTCAGCAAGATTCCACGTGCAAAGCGTCACAGAATAGGCAAAAGGCGCGCCTGTTTTTAACGTCTACTGAATTAAACTATGATCATTAGGGAAGCACATTGAAGGATGAGGTGCTCTTTATTCTATAGGATAGAGAGCACCTTTTTGCTTGTCTAAAGGACCTGTTTTTGTACCTGTCACCACTCCTCTTCTTTTTTATCTAGATTTGTTGTAGGTATGTTCAAAATTTAACACAGTGTGTGCCAATTTATGACGTTGTTTTACAATTGACATTGTTTTATAATTTATTGATTACTAAAAGTTTATTTTTAGGTATTTATATAATGAAAATAAAGCAAAAAACGTCTAATGTAACGGAAAGATAATGGTTCGAAAAATGATATCGGTTTCGTTGATTAGCGAGTTAGGGAAGGTGTTCATAAAAATGAAAAAGAAATTAGTTGTGGTTGGGTTGGTAATGTTACTTGTTCTTCAAATACTTAGTCCAACCTTTGCTTATGCACAAGGGACCACAGAATCAACGACGCAGTCGGCGAAGAAGGAGAGCCTCTCTTCAGCGGTGAAACCACCGGCGGCAAGTGCGTCGACCGCAGCAACGTCAGCAACGTCAGCAACGTCAGCAACGACAGCAACAACAACGACTTCAAGCAGCAAAGACCAAACGGCTGACGGCAACAGCACGGGGTCTTCCGCAGAAGCCACGCAAGCAACAACGGCGTCAACAACAAAAGAAGCAGCAAAGAAACAAGCGCGTGCAGCTATCGCGGACAATATTTTCAGTTCGGTAAAAATGTACAAAATCAATGGGGATGAAGTAAAGCCGAATGACACGCTGCCCGATATGACCGGGATCAAGCTAGCATTGAAATTCTCGTTCTCTAATAAGAATTATCAGACTGGAGATACCTTCACGACACAATTGCCTGCTCAAGTAGCTATCGCAAAAGATTTATCTGGCGATTTTAGTCCAATGACTTCGGCAAAATGGACGATCGATGCGGCGACGAAGAAATTAACGATCACTTTTTTAGAGGACAATGTTTCCTCAGAAGTTTATGATTTGACGTTGACTACGTCTTTGGAAAAGGTCAACGGCATTGACGAAGAGAACCAGAAAGTCGTTTTTGACACGGCACCCACACCAACGACCTTCTCGATCGATGTGACATCTAGTGTTGATCCAGGGAAAAATACCACTGCCCTCACTATGGATACATTGAATCCGAAGAAGGCGACGATCACTTCCGCGTTCAATTTGGATCGGACGGATAATAACGATCGGATGTACCAAGTGGAAGGCTATAACTATGGCAGCAAAATGAGCTTTGAGTCTGTCAATGTCTATTCCAGCGATGTCGATTTCAATGGCACGCTGGTGGGCAGCAAAACATTATTAACAAAAGACGTTGATTATACCATTACCTATAAAAATGCAGACAGCAATCGACCTGTCGCAGAAATCAAGCTGCTGAAGTCCATCGGGAAAAAAGCGGTCATCGCAGAATCGGTCGTATCCGGTATTGACGGCAACAATTATGTTGATGAATCTGTCGCGGGAAATGAATACAATTATTTTTATGCGTATTCTTATACCAATGAAAATGGCACTCAGTTGAATTACACCAATGCGAGCAAAGCGTTTGTGACGCTGCAGCCGTTAGAAGCAAAAGGAAAGATCAATCCAGACACAGGAAACATTGACTGGGAAATCAACTACAACTTTAATGAGCAGCCGCTGACGACTTCTTCTCAGTTGCTCGCCAATTTGAAAGACCAAGGTGTCGAACTGATTGACGGTTCGATCAGTATTGAAAAAGTTAAATTTAATTATACGAGTGAAAACAATTACGAGGTCGTTTCTGAAGGCGAGGGCACCTCTGACTTTACGATCACGCCTGATGGGAAGGATTCCTTGAGCTTTACGCCTAAGTCGGCGACGACACAAGCGTACATCGTTCGATATTCGACTAAAATTACCGATCCTACTGAACGCGTCATCAAGAACAAAGTAACGAATGGGACGGTAACAAAAGAAGCGCAAGTGAGTCTTATTCCGAATCTATTGTCAAAAGAAGCGGGGACCATCGACATCTTCAATCGTACGATGGAATGGAAGATCACGGTCAATGCTGAAAAATACAAGATGACAAATCCAGTGGTGCATGACTACTTCATTGGTGCGGTCAAGGACTATACAGGATTAACGATCAGCAAGAAAATCTCTGACACGGAATCGGTGCCGTTAGTTGAGAATGTGGACTATAAAGTCACTAAATTTGATGAAAATGGGTCGCCGGTTGGTGCCAAGCCAAATGTCAATGGCGCTCCAGATAGCTTCAATGGCGGTGTGCGTATTGATTTCCTAGGGGATTACAACGAGCTGAAGGATACCTTAGTCATCACGATCAAAACGAAGATCGAAACCTCTGCTGAGAAAACCGAGATCAAAAACAAGGCGACGTTGAACTACGGTAATTCTCCAGGCGTCATCGAGTATGATGCGAAAGGGACATTTACTGATCCGTACTACACAGGCGGGGCAAAATTGGCCCAGACAGCAAGTACTTCTGGCGATTATCTTTATCAAAACTGGCTAGTCTTTGTAAATTCGACCGGAGCCAACTTCAACTTAACGAAGATGCAAGATAGTCTGCCAGCAGGAACAGAACTTGTGCCAGGCTCACTCCGCTTTGAAGAAGTGACCAGTCAATCAATGATCGACAACATCCAGCGTTACCTTGGGACGGACTACAATCTGGTCCCAGAAAATTCCGACGCCTACCCAACGAAGATCGATACGGAGAACAATCAGGTCAATCTGGAATTTGGCAATTTAGGCGCCAAACGGGTATACGTGAAATACCGAACCAGAGTCAAACGCGACTGGTATGTCTACAATCGCTTAGACAACGTTGCAAAAGTTACCTATGACGACAAGACACCAGCGGAATACAAAGCAAGCGTGTATGCCTACAATTATGAGTACGCGCTATTGAAGTCCGTTGCCAAAGACCCAGTAAAAGAAAATGTAGCGAACTGGACCGTGACCACGAGAAACATTACAGCAGGCATGCCTGTCCAAGATCCTGAGATCACGGACACATTGACTCCTGGAACGACGAATGCGGCCTATGATCCCACTTCTTTTGTTGTGACGGATACGGCGACTGGTGAAAAGATCAGCACCGACCATTACCGCTTGTCCTTTACAGGAAATACGTTCAAAATTGCGTTTTCTGATTACAAAGCAGAGAGCAACATTCAAGTAAAATACAATACCGTCAGTGAATTTCCAGGCGGAGTAAAAAACAATTCTCAAGTGAATTCTTCAAGCTATGGCGCGCTGAATGCCTATTACCGCCAAGCCAATACGGCTGTCAATCTAAGCTTTACAAACGGCAGCGGAACGGGTGTGGTGAAAACTGCGGACCTAGACGTGTTGAAAGTGAATGAGAAGGATCAAGGGTTAGCAGGTGCGACCTTTGAGATCCTTAAAGAAGACGGAACAGAAACAGGCTTGAAAGCAGATACGGATGCCGAGGGCAAACTGTCCTTTACAGGCTTGCCGCTGGGCGAGTACTTGCTGAAGGAAAGCAAAGCACCAAACGGCTACGAGATCAATCCAGAGTATAAAGATGGAAAAGCGATCACGTTGACAGAGAATATGGCGGCGATCAAAGTCGTTAATAAAGAAACGGTCGCAAACAGTGTCGAGCTGACTAAAACGGATGAACAAACGAAAGACGTCTTAGCAGGTGCAAAATTCCGTCTAGAAAAAGCGGATGGCACTGTCATCAGCGAGAACCACGAAACAGGAACTGACGGACGCTTCACCGTGAAGGATCTGACGATCGGAGACTACCAATTTGTGGAGACTGAAGCACCGACAGGCTACGCGCTGAATAAGACACCTGTGACCTTCTCGATCACCGAACGTCAAGGTCAAGTTGTCAATGTGACGAAAACCAACACCTTGTCAACTGGGTCAGTTATTTTGACTAAAGTGGACGAGCAGTCGAAGGAAACACTAAAAGGCGCGACCTTCCAATTACAAGACAAGGCTGGAAAGACGCTGCAAGAGGATCTGATCACGGACGGCAACGGGAAATTAGAAGTTGCAGATTTGGCTCCTGGAGATTACCAATTTGTGGAGACCCAAGCACCAACGGGTTACGAGAAAGACGCGTCACCATTAGAATTCACGATCACGAAAGCTCAGTCTAAAGCCGCAGAAGTAGAGAAAACCAATGCGAAGACACCTGTGAAACCCGGATCGATCACCTTAACGAAGACGGACGAAAAAACGGGAGAAGCATTGTCTGGTGCGACCTTTGAGCTGAAAAATGAGAAAGGGACTGTGTTAGAGTCTGATCTTGTGACCGACAAATCAGGGGAAATCGTCCTTAAAACACAGGCGCCCGGCACCTATCAATTGGTTGAGACAGAAGCACCAACAGGCTACGTGAAGGATACGACGCCCGTGACCTTTACAGTGAAGGATCAAGCAGAAACGATCGAACTTAAAAAGACCAATAAGGCCATCGTCACTGGCGCAGTGATTTTAGAAAAAATCGATGAAGCGACGAAACAGCCTCTACCTGGCGCAGAATTTAAGTTACAAACGCAAGAAGGCAAAACGATCAAAATAGGCAAGGCAGATGCTAGTGGAGACAAAGTTATGAGAACGGACGACAATGGCCGTCTAGCAGTGGAAAAATTGGCCCCAGGCAAGTACCAATTTGTGGAAACCAAAGCGCCAGCCGGGTATCAACTGGATGACAAGCCTGTGACATTTACCATCAAAGCAGGCCAAACAAGTCCAGTACACGTAACGAAAACGAATAAGGGCAAGACGATCGATGGTCTTACTTGTACCGTGGCATTGAGAAAAATAGACAGCAAAACGGGTGAAGGCTTAGCCGACGCGACGTTTGCTTTGCAAGACCAACGAGGCAACGTCTTAAAAGAAAATTTGAAGACTGATAAAACAGGGACGCTTGTTGTATCGGACTTGGAACCAGGAAAGTATCAACTAGCAGAGACAGAGGCTCCTAAGGGCTATATCTTGAACACGAAACCAGTGACCTTCCAATTGACGACTGCGAAGAAACGAGTAGTGACAGTCAGAAAGGAAAACGTCAAGAAACGGACGAGTGCTAAAGAGAAGGGCGGAACGCAAACGACTTACGGAAGCAATTACAGTGGTCGTAACCATACGTATCTGCCTAAAACAGGCGAACAAAAATCAATGATCCTAGTGATCATCGGTGTTGTCGTGTTGCTTCTTTTAGCAGGGATCGTCTACATCAAACGTAAAAAATAAGTAACCAAAGATCCGGCTAGTCGACAGACTGGTCGGATCTTTGTCTCTCAGGGCAGCACATGGTATCTTTAAAGGAAATGAAAACGGAGATCGGTCAGGAAAGAATCTGACGTGGTTCTATTAAGGACGTGTCGTTTCGCAGGGTCAAGAAGCAGGAGGTGCAGAGGAATGAAAAAATCGCAATGGTACAGTGATCAGTGGGGAAAGCCGACACATGACGATCGCTTGCTGTTTTTATTGCTGACGGTGGGGGTTTTTCAAGCAGGGTTAAGCTGGCAAGCTGCCGCAGGCAAACGAACGGTGTTTGAACGGAATTTTTGCGGCATGGATTTTCGCAAAGTTGCGGCTTTTTTCCCAGAAGATGTCGAGCAGATCGCCAAGGACCCTGAGATGATCCGCAATCATCGAAAGATCAAGGCAGTGGTGCAAAACGCGCGTGCGATCGTAGGGCTCTTAGACGATTACGACAGCTTCGCAGCGTATCTGTGGGATTTTGTCGGCGGTGTGCCCATCCTTCATACGTATGAAATGTCTGATGAGGTTCCGAATACCTTGCCGGAGGCGACAGTGATCGCGAAAGACATGAAAAAAAGAGGCTTCACCTTCGTCGGCCCCGTGGTCACCTGCATGTTCTTAAAAGCGGCGGGGATCATCCAAGACCAAGTCATGGCGTAAAAAATAGAAAGTACCGTTTATGTTGTAGGCTCCCTACAGCATAGACGGTGCTTTTTTTAAATACTTTCGATGCGTTTGATGCCATTTTTGTACATTTCATCCATCAGCTTCTTATCGGTCTGATCGTCGGTGATCAGCAAGTCGATCTGGTCAAGCGGCAGGAAGGTGTACAGGGCGCGGCGTCCGATCTTTGTATGATCGGTCACGACGATCTTCTTTGCGGAGGCATCGATCATGTTTTTCTTCGTGGTGATCAGCAGCTCATTAAAATGCGTCAAGCCCTTTTCGACATTGAGGGCTGGCGTGGCAATGAAGACCTTATCGACACTTAGCTGTTTAAGGGAGTCATTGGCAATTTGTCCGTTCAACATAAAGCTGTCATGGAAAAGGGTCCCGCCAGTAACGATGGTGGTGATGTTTCGATTGGAGCGTAAGACAGAGGCGATGTTGACATCGTTGGTGATGATCGTAATGTCTTGCAGCTGGGGCATCTCATTTAGAGTTCGTGCGATCTGTAGAGTCGTCGTCCCCGAATCTAAGATGATGGCTTCCCCGCTGTTGATGTAATTCGTGGCGTACTTTCCGATACGGGTCTTCTCCAGCATATTTTCAGTGGCACGATCTTCAAAGGCGGGTTCGTCCTGTTTGATGCTTGCGGGAACGACGCCGCCGTGAATCCTGACGACTGAGCCTTGCGCTTCAAGTTCATCAAGATCTCTGCGGATCGTCGTCTCATGCACTTTAAAAAGTTCAGACAATTGGGATACAGAGATAAATTGCTTCTTCTCAATGGTTTCCAGTAATTTTATTCGACGCTCTCCTGTTAGCATTTTTCTTCATCCTCTCGCTTTCGCAGTAACAATTGTTACTTGAGAAAGGCGTTTTCATCCCCTAGTCTATGGAAAATAATGGAAAGTGTCAATATATAAAGCCTCTAAACGTGCAAAAACGAGCTTTTATGAGTATCTCTATTCTGACAATCATGTAAGGAGACGAGCGAGAGACTAAAAGCGTTAATGTAGTCCAATCAACCAGAAGCGTGTTTTTTTATATCAAGAAAAAGATTGACGAGTCAAATAATCGAAGGCTTTCACCATGATATTTTAAAAATAAAGCGTTTACAAAATGATGTATTCGATGATATACTCGTTTACGAGCAATAAAGAGTTTTAATGAGCGCTCGAAAACGAGGAGGAAGATGAATGGGACAGTCGGTTGAATCAACAGTTTTTAGTCTGGTTGAGCCAGGAGTAATTAAAGAAGTAACTAAAACGCGAGCCCTTCCAGAGGGTTGGGTAGCGGTAGAACCAACATATGCAAGTATCTGCCATGCAGATCTAAGATATTTCGCAGGGCTGCGTCGTCCAGAGGCTTTAGCGAAGAAATTACCGATGGCGCTGCTGCACGAAGGAATCGGCGTCGTGACAGACAGCCAATCGGAAAAATTCTCCGTGGGGGATCGGGTCGTTGTTGTACCGAATATCCCTGGTCAGATCCTGCATCCAGAGATCGATCAGAAGCCGGATGTGCCAGTGAATTATTCAAAAGGGAACGCCTTTTTAGGAAGCGGTTACGATGGTATGGCGCAAAGTCGTCTGGTCCACCCAGAAGAATGTCTGGTCCGGATTCCAGAGGAGATTCCTAATGAGATCGCCGTGTTAGCGGAACTTTCGTCTGTTTCTCATCATGCGATCAGTCATGTTGAAGACAAATTGAAAAAAGCCGATACACGAGTGGCACTTTTTGGAGATGGCCCTGTCGGCTACTTTACGGCAGTGATGTTGAAATACTTATATGGAGTAGACGCGGAGCGCTTTGTTGTCTTTGGTGCCGCAGATGATAAGCTTGCCAATTTTGATTTCGCGCGAACAGAAAATGTTTTGACTTACGATTTTGAACATTCAACAGAGAAATTTGATGTTTTGATCGAATGTACTGGCGGGAAATTCAGCGAAAGTGCATTGAACCAGGCGATCGAGATCGCGGATTCGTTAGCAGACATCATTTTCATGGGTGTTACAGAAGAATTAGTTCCGATCGACACACGGGATATTTTGGAAAAGGGCATCACGGCTCACGGAAGCAGCCGGTCCTCAACGCGTGATTTTGAAGCAGTCGTTGAAGGCATGAAAAAACCTGAGTACCGAGCAGCGTTGAGTAAAATCTTGCCTGAGCAGATCGTTGAGATCTCGGCAGGCGAAGACTTTAGAAAAATGATGGCGAAGTTTGTTGAGAACCCAGGCTGGAACAAAACAGTGATGCACTTTAATTGGTAACAGAGACGAGAAAAGGGAGGTGTCGTAGATGAAAGGAATATTGATCGTTACTCATGGCGAGATGGCGACAGGGATCATGGATAGCTTGAGCCTGATCATGGGCGAACAGGAGCAATACCAGACATTGGGTCTGAAGCACGGCGATGACATTGTAGAATTCAGTGAAAAGATCCAAGCAGGGATCTGTGGGCTGGATAAAGGAGACGGGGTATTGGTGCTGGTCGATTTGTTTTCAGCAAGTCCTTATAACCAAGCGGCCCTTTGCTTCAATAAGTTGAAGGACCACCGCTATCGTTTGATCTCTGGCGTGAATCTGCCAATGATCATCGAATCCTTCAATCAGCGGATGATCGGTGCGGATCTGGACACGATGTATCAAGCAGCGATGACCGCAGGCAAGGATGGGATCAAAGAATTTTTAGAGGAAATGGCGAAGCTGGAGAATAAAGCGAATCTATAAAAAATAGACCCTATAAAAAGAAGAATGGATGTGTAGAAATGGGAGAAATCGTATTAGCAAGAATCGATGATCGTTTGATTCATGGGCAGGTAATGACAGCCTGGCTGCAATTTACAGGAGGAAACCACATCGTTATCGTGGATGACGCAACAGCAGGGGATGAGTTCACGAAGTCGATCATGTCAATGGCCGTACCAAACGGCATCAAGTTGTCGATTTTAGGTGTAGCAGACGGCGCGGAATTATTAGCCGCGATTCCAGACGGCCACCGCATCATTGTTTTGGCGAAAGAGCCGCAAACGTACTTGCAGCTGATCGAAAATGGCGTGACCTTCGATGAGATCATCATTGGCGGCATGGGCGCACGGAAAGACCGCAAGACGTTCCACAAAAATATCTCGGCTTCTGAAGAAGAAAAGGAAACCTTCCGAGGAATCATCTCGCACGGCGTAAAAATGAAGATCCATGTTATTCCTGACCAAGGGTCACAAGCAATTGAAGGATTGCTATAAAATAATTTCATAAAGGAAGTGGAGAAATGAAAATTAGTCTTATCCAAGCAATTTTAATCGGTGTCGTTTATTATCTTGGAATCAATGGGACCCCCTGGCTGTCATTGGTGGGGACCCATGGATGGATGCGTCCATTAGTCAATGGGACGGTGGTAGGGTTGATCTTGGGTGACCCCGTTCAAGGATGTATCATCGGGGCAGCGATCAACTTGCCGTATCTAGCCTTTATCTCAGCCGGCGGGACTGTAGCGATGGACCCGGCACTTGCAGGGACATTGGGCACGGCGTTGGCAATGGCGGCAAAAGTTGAACCGGCTGTTGCTGTGACATTGGCTGTACCGATCGGATTATTAGGGACACTGATCTGGGTAGCACATATGACGGTAGATATTACGTTCGTCCATATGGCGGATAAAGCAGCTGAAGAAGGAAAAATCGATCGGATCAACTGGCTTCACATCGTTCCACCGCAATTATTTTTACTATTGATCACTGTTGTACCGGTTGCACTGGCGGCTTATCTAGGCGCGGATGCAGTAGAAGGAATCGTAGACGCGTTGAGCGGTCGTCCGTTGGATGTTCTTTCAGCGATCGGCGGGATTCTGCCAGCGTTAGGGATCGCGATGAACTTACGTGCCATGAATGGCAAGGGAACGCTGTTGTTCTTTACCTTTGGCTTTATGCTGGCCATCTACTCTGGCTTGCCATCTGTGCCGATCGCTGTATTCGCAGGGATCATCGGGTATGTCTTCACGGAATTGTATTTGAAAGATAAAAATGGAGGGCTGGTGTAATGGATCAGACTGCAGAAGTAAAAAAAGAAAAGCTATTAACGAAAAAAGACGTTGTGAAAGCCTTCTGGCGTTGGACCTTCTTTTCTCACGCCAATTATAACTATGAACGTCTGCAAGCGACAGGTGTCGTCCATGCCTTCAGTCCGATCTTAAAAAAATTGTACGGCAAAGACGAAGATGAGATGAAATCTGCATTGGAACGCCACATGCAGTTCTTCAACACAGAGCCTTCCTTTGGCGGTCCGATCTTAGCAATGACGATCGCGATGGAAGAAGAACGGGCGCTTGGTGCGGACATCAATGACCAAACCATCAACGGCTTGAAAACGGGGCTGATGGGACCGTTAGCAGGGATCGGTGATACGTTATGGCAAGGAACCTTGATCCCGATCCTGCTGTCCTTCACGTTGCCATTCGGGGCGGACGGGAACATTTTTATGGGACCCGTGATGTTCTTCGCGCTTCACTGGATCATTATGACGGTCATCGCCTACTTCCTATGGATTCAAGGGTATGAGCAAGGGAAGGAAGGGATTCAAAAGATGATGGCAGGCGGCCGCTTGTCCTACATCATGACCTTCTCGCAAACCTTAGGGGCGATCGTGATCGGCTCATTAGCAGCGAACTTCGTAAAAATCGCGACGCCACTGAGTATTCATTTGAGTGGGAAGGAAAACCTTTCGATCCAAACGGATGTACTGGATGCGCTGGTCAAGGGAATCTTGCCGCTGGGCGTGACCTTATTGACCTACTATTTATTGAAGCATAAAAAATACACACCAACCAAAGTATTAGTCATCCAAATCGTTGGCGGCGCGATCTTAGCCGCGATCGGCTTGATCGTAAACTCAATATAAGCTGGAAACGACGTTAGGAACATGATACACAGGTATCTGACGTCGTTTTTTCTGATGGCGGAAGAAGGAAAGGGCGAATAATTTTGAAAACAGCAGTGTTTTATGATGTGAAGAAATTGGTGGTGGAGGACACACCACTACCGGAGCTTCCAAAGGATAAACTATTAATGAAGATCGATACCTGTGCTATCTGTACTTGGGAGCAGCGGGTCTATACGGGTGTCAAAAAAGTGGACTATCCTTTTATCGGCGGCCACGAAATCGCAGGCGAGATCTTTCAAGTAGGAGAAGCTGTCGAGGGGGATTGGAAGGCTGGCGACAAAGTAGTCTTTGGCACAAATCTGGCGTGCGGTCATTGCTACTATTGCCGTGTCGGAGAAGAGCAAAATTGCCTGAATTTCGACCACAGCAAACAACAGCCGGGCTTGCCTCACAAAGGAATGGGCGGCTTGTCTGAATATTTAGTCGTTGATCCGGCGAATATTTTCAGTTACCAGCACGTCCCGGCAGAAGAGGCGTCATTAACAGAGCCCCTGTCCTGTGTGCTCCACAGTGTCGAGACGGCAGAGGTTGATTTCGGGGACTACGTACTCGTCGTGGGTGCCGGGATCATGGGGATGCTCCATCTGCAATTGGCACAAAAAAGAGGGGCGATCGTGATCGTATCTGATCCAAATGAGGCGCGGCTGGAATTAGCGAAAACCTTGGGCGCTGCTCACGTGGTCAATCCCATCAAAGAAAACTTGACGGAGAAAGTCTTGGCTTATACAGAGAATCTGGGGGCGCAGATCATTTTTAACACCACGCCGATCTCAGGCTTGATCCCCGGGTTGCTGGAGAGTCTGTCGAACACGGGAACGATGATGCTCTATTCTTCCTATTATCCAGATGAGCCTGTGGGGATCACCTTCGACCATATCCATAAAACCGGTCAGCAGATCAAAGGAACAGCGAATTCCAACAAGCGGGACTTTATTCGTGCCGCTCGTATGATCAGTCACGGCGTTGTGGATGTGAAGCCGTTTATTACGAAAATCTATCCGCTGAGTGAGATCGAAGCGGCTTTTGAGGAAGCAGTAAATACGGAAGCATTTCGGATCGTGATCGACTTTGAAGAAGAAAGAGAGGGCAAAGGATGTTAGTGACAGTCAAAGAATTGTTGGCAGAAGCAGAGGAGCAGCAGCGAGCAGTCGGTGCTTTCAACGTTCCCAATCTGGAAGCGGTGCGGGGCGTGATCCAAGCCGCGGAGATGCTGAAGGTCCCGGTGATCCTTCAGCATGCAGAAGTGCATGAATCCCTCATTTCGATCGAAGAGATCGGCCCGGTGATGGTCCATTTCGCAAAAGAAGCGTCAGTTCCCGTGGCTGTACATCTGGATCACGGATCGAGTCTTGCCGAATGCATCAAGGCGATTCGTTTGGGCTTCACCTCGATCATGTACGATGCCTCGTTGAAGAATTACGAGACAAATGTAAAGGAATCGTCTGAGCTCGTCCGCATCGCCCACAGCGTCAATGTGTCTGTCGAAGCGGAGCTGGGGGAGATGACGAATTCGACCGTGGGCAGCGGAGAAGGGCGCGCGTCAGAAGAAGGCGCGATCGGCAACCAAGACCTGTTCACCAACCCGCAGCAGGCCCAAGACTTTGTTGAAGCGACAGGCGTGGATAGCTTGGCGATCTCCTTCGGCACCGTCCACGGAAAATACTTCGCAGAGCCGAATCTAGATTTTGACCGCATCGCGGCGATCCGTGCAACAACTGGGAATCGCCCTCTGGTCATGCATGGCGGTTCAGGTGTGTCTGAGGAAGATTACAAACAGGCGATCGCTGCCGGCATTCGCAAGATCAATTATTATACCTATATGAATCTTGCTGCTGGTCAAGCGCTGGAACGGGCGATCGAGGAGCAGCCGAAAGAAGAACTCTTTTTTGATGAATTTTCTTTGGCTGCCACTGCCGCGATCAAAGAAAATGTAGCCAAGGCCTTACGAATATTCAACCGTTTATAAGCGATGTAACTCCGACTGTTGGAGAGGACAGTCGGAGTTTTTTTGCTTGCTAGAGAGAATTTCTTAAGAATTCTGCGGGACAGTAAAAAAGCTGTCCTCTTTTTTTTTATTTTTTCAAGGAGAAATCTGCGGGTCTTTTTGTCATTCAAACAAGCGCTTTTTGTTATTCTTTCGCCGCAAATAGCCCCCGTCATTTGCGATAGTTCTACTTTCCGTCATAAATTGTTACTATAATATAGAAAGAATAAAGAAAGAAGCACCATCTGGAGAGAATGCGAGGGGAAAAAATGATCACCAATATCGAGGAATTGTACGCGGCCTTTCGCCAAGTCATGGAAAATAAGCGCTGGTGGGACACGGACAACAAGTGGGAGATCCTGCTAGGCGCGATCTTGGTCCAGAACACGAATTGGCGGAATGTGGATTACGCCTTGGTCAATCTAGAGGAAGCGACACAATTTTTACCAGAGAAAATTTTAGCGTTGGAGCTGGATGAGCTGCAGGATCTGATCCGGCCAAGCGGCTTCTACAAGGGCAAGTCGGCGACGATCATGGGCGTACTGACTTGGTTGAAGGAGAATCACTTTGATTTGGAGGCGGTAGCTGGGAAGTCGTTTTCGGAGCTGCGCAAAGAGCTGTTGGCGATCAAGGGGATCGGGGAAGAGACGGCAGATGCCCTGTTGGTGTACGTCTTCGATCATTCGACGTTCATCGCGGACAAGTACGCGCAGCGATTGTTTGAGAAGTTCGGCGTTGCTTTTTCCGGCTATAAGCAATTAAAACGGGCGGTCCTGTGGCCGTCCACGATGGACACGCTCAAAGCACAGAATCTCCATGGCTGGATCATCGAGTATGGACAGGCCTATTTGAAAACTGACGAACGCTGGCAGGCAGGACCTTTAAAAGAGTTTAAGCTAACGTTAAGCGAAACCGCCGATCCGAAGTAAAAAAGCGTCGATCCTTTTCTTCAAAAACAATTCGTGGTATAACTTTTCAAGTGTTATGATAGAAAGCGCAAGGCAATGAAATAAATCAGAATAAGAGGCAAACAGATGGTGACATTAAAATCCGCACGAGAAATCGAGCAAATGAAAGAATCAGGGGCTATTTTAGCCGGTATACATAAACAACTGCGGGACATGATCGTTCCAGGGATTACAACCAAAGAGATCGATCAATTTGTCCAAGAAAAAGTCGAAGAAGCAGGCGCAGTGGCCGCTCAAATCGGCTTTGAAGGCTATGAATTCGCGACGTGTACAAGTGTGAATGACGAGATCTGTCACGGGTTTCCGTCAAATTATCGTTTGAAAGCAGGCGATGTGCTGAAGGTCGATTTCTGTGTCGACTACCATGGTGCGATCTCTGATAGCTGCTGGACCTATGCAGTCGGCGAGATCACGCCCGAACATCAGGCCTTGATGGATGCAACGAAAGAAGCCTTGATGCTCGGTATCGCGCAAGCACAGGTCGGCAATCGTGTAGGCGATATCGGTCATGCGATCCAAACGTATGCAGAAGGAAAAGGCTACGGCGTCGTGCAAGATTTTCTTGCCCACGGCATTGGCCCAACGATCCACGAAGAGCCCTTCTTCCCGCATTTCGGAACAGCCGGTAAAGGCCCGCGCCTAAAAGAAGGCATGACGATCACGATCGAACCAATGATCACGACTGGAACATGGGAGGCTGGCATTGATGGAAATGGCTGGACAGCCCGCACGCTGGACGGCAGTTTTTGTGCCCAATACGAGCATTCCATCGCGATCACAAAGGATGGTCCAGTGATCATGACAGAACAAGACGCATAACGAATAAAAGGAGGATTCGGAGCATGTCCGATTCCTCTTTTTTTGTTATTTTAAAACGCCTCTTTTTTCTATTTTTTGCTCCTTTTTTCTTACAAACAAATTACCCAAAGCTTTTCACTTTTTTAAAAAATAAAAGTATTTAAAAAAACGTTTACAAACGTGTTATCTTAAGCTTATCCTATAATTAGTTAAATGAACACGTAAGAGATGGAGGATGGGAACATGGATGTTAAAAAATTAGGTACGCGGCAGTTATTCTTGATGAAACGGGAATCGTTGGAGAAGAAGATCGTGACTTACTACGAACAATCCGGGAATGGGGATTCTGTGATCGAGTATTTGGTCGCGGTCATGGTGCGGAATGCGCTAAATTTGACGGGAGCTTTTTCTTTTCTCTGCAAAGACCTGCTTCGAGACCTCTTTTTAACAGTCGAGCCGACAGACACCCTGCGTCTCTTTCTGCCCTTTTTCAAGGAATACTTTGAATCCAAAGAATGGGATGGCTTGATCAAGCAGTATTTTGGAAGCCCTTCCGAATATTTTTCCCAGACAGAAATGATCCGCTCCTTCAAGAATGCCTTTGAGAGACAGGGCGGTTTGGACCTTTACAGAGAGGGGCTTGTGTATGACATTCGTTCCCGTTTTGAGGATGCGGCGGGCAAGCGCCATCTGCTGACGATTCGCGATGTCGATCCTAACAAAGAGGAGACATTGGTGGCGGAAATTCTGGAAGTGTTGACGCTGTTGAGTATCTTTGAGGTAGACGGCGTCCGAAAATTCGTGGCATTAATTGATTACAAAGGCGGCGGTCATGTGGAGACGACTTCCTACAAGGTTGGCAAAGCCAAACAAGCAGAAGAAGACACAGTTGTTGAAGAAGCGCCTACAAACACGAAAACTGAAAAACAGCCAGTCGTCGCTGCCGCCACAGCTCCATCGCCGAAAAAATCCAACAAGCTGTCTTACGAAGAAGCCGCGGCGATCGTCGAGGCGGAGTATCCGCTGCCGGGGGAAGAAGCTTCGAGCACAGAAAGTCCGTCCCATAACACCGTCGAACTCCCGCCAAAACCGAAGTCATCTCACGTGCGTTTCGATAAGACCCCTGAGCAAGTAGAGGAAGAGCAGCGGAAGAAAAACCTCAAACGAAGACTGGATAAGCAACAAGGGAAGAAAAAGGACAGCCGAACCAAGCGAAATAGGAAACGAAAATAACCACGTGAAGAGTCCGAAGCATGGCCGCAGAGCTGTGATAAACAAGCTGTTTTTTGACAGATTCATCGATTAGTCAAACTTTTCCAAGACGAGAAGGCGTCTTGTTTTCAATAAAATTTTCCGACTGGTATTCTGAATTTAGAATATAAGAAGGAGGAATCATCATGAGATATACGAATGGAAATTATGAAGCATTTGCAAGACCTAGAAAACCGGCTGGCGTAGACGAAAAGAGCGCCTATATCGTCGGAGCAGGATTAGCTGGGCTAGCGGCGGCTGTTTTTCTGATCAGAGATGGTCAAATGAAGGGCGAACGTATCCACATTTTTGAGGAACTGTCCTTATCTGGCGGCTCGTTAGATGGCACCTTCATTCCCCACGACGGCTTTGTGACGCGAGGCGGCCGCGAGATGGAAAATCATTTTGAATGTCTATGGGACTTGTTCCGTTCCGTGCCATCGTTGGAAGTGGAAGATGCGTCGGTCTTAGATGAATTTTATTGGTTGGACCATGATGATCCAAATTCATCCAATTGTCGGATCATCCATAACCGCGGCGAACGTGCGGCGGATGATGGCGACTTCACCTTGTCGAAAAAGGCGCAAAAGGAATTGGTCGATTTGTTTATGACTTCTGAGGATCAATTGGTCGGCAAAAAGATCGAAGACGTCTTTGGCGAGGAATTCTTTGAATCGAACTTTTGGCTGTATTGGTGTTCGATGTTTGCCTTTGAGAAATGGCATTCTGCGATCGAGATGCGCCGCTACGTGATGCGCTTCATCCACCATATCAAAGGCTTGCCAGATTTCACGGCGTTGAAATTTACCCGCTACAACCAATACGAATCGTTAGTAAAACCGTTGTTGTCTTTCTTGAAGGAGCATGGCGTGGACTTCCAATATGAAACGAAGATCACCAACATCCAAGTCGATGCTGCGCCGGATAAAAAAGTGGCGAAGAAGATCCAGCTGACACGGGGAGGAAAAGCAGAAGAGATCACATTAACAGGAAATGACCTCGTCTTTGTGACGAACGGGTCCATCACAGAAAGCTCCACAGAAGGCGACCACCATACTCCGGCACCTATCACCCATGAGCTGGGAGGCAGTTGGAACCTGTGGAAGAACTTAGCGAAGCAATCAGATGAATTCGGGCACCCCGAGGTCTTTTGCGAGAACTTGCCGGATGAGAGCTGGTTTGTCTCTGCGACTGTGACATGGGAAAACTTTGACATCGAACCTTATATCTCTCGTTTGACGAAACGGAAACTACGGACGGGAAGCATCGTGACCGGCGGGATCATCACCATCAAGGACTCCAACTGGCTGATGAGCTTCGCGACCCATCGTCAACCGCACTTTAAAGAACAAACGGATCAGCAGACAGTTACTTGGGTATACGGTCTCCTGTCCAACACACCGGGGAACTACATCAAGAAGCCGATCGAACAATGTACGGGTCAAGAGATCGTGCAGGAATTGATGTACCACTTAGGCGTTCCAGAAGACGATATCCAAGCCTTCTCTGAAAAATCCTGTGTGGTGGTTCCTGTCTATATGCCGTTCATCACCTCGTACTTCATGCTGCGTGAACCGGGGGATCGTCCGTTGGTCATTCCGAACGGTTCAGAAAATCTGGCCTTCATCGGGAACTTTGCCGAAACGGAACGGGACACGGTCTTTACTACGGAATATTCTGTGCGGACAGCGATGGAAGCCGTCTACAGCTTCTTAGATATTGAACGGGGAGTGCCTGAAGTCTTCGCCTCTGCTTACGACATTCGGACGCTGGCGAACTCCGTCTATTACCTAAGCGACCGCAAGAAGCTCTCTGAGATGGACCTGCCATATGTAGAGAAAAAAGTATTGGGGCATTTCGTCAAGAAGATCGAAAACACGTATATCGGAGATGTGTTGAATGACAATCATTTATTGTAAAAGGAACAACGCGTTCAGCGAACTTGCTGAGCGCGTTTTTTTGATGAAAAAAATCTCATTTTAAGTACGATTTTTATAGTATAATTCTCATACAAAGGAAAATAGGAGGAATCTAAATGATCAAAGTGGCGATTGTCGGATATGGAAATTTAGGCCGTGGTGTGGAACGGGCATTGCAGCAGAACGCGGACATGGAGTTAGTGGGGATCTATTCGAGAAGAGACCCCAGTACCGTACACACAGAGGGCGCACCTGCCTATGCCTTAGCGGAGCTGGAGCAGCAAAAGGGAAAGATCGATGTCTGTATCTTGTGCGGAGGATCAGCGACAGATCTGCCAGTGCAAACACCGTCGTTGACGAAAGACTTCAATACGATCGACAGCTTTGATACCCATGCTAAGATCCCAGAGCATTTTGCCAACGTCGATCAGGCGGCAAAGGAGAATCAAACGGTTTCGATCATTTCTACCGGCTGGGACCCCGGCTTATT
This sequence comes from Enterococcus sp. AZ048, assembly GCF_051715125.1. Lineage (NCBI taxonomy): Bacteria > Bacillati > Bacillota > Bacilli > Lactobacillales > Enterococcaceae > Enterococcus > Enterococcus sp. AZ048. The sequence goes on from NZ_JBIOTD010000001.1 coordinate 503,360, forward strand.
CAGCTTGAACCGACTATACGCTGAAAGTATTTTACCAAAAGGCGAGACATATACGTTTTGGGGCAAGGGCGTCAGCCAAGGCCACTCGGATGCATTGAGAAGAATCAACGGTGTCGCCGATGCGATCCAATACACCATTCCGAAAAATGAAGTGATCGAACGCTTGAAGGCGGGGGAAACGCTGGAGCTGACGACAAGAGACAAGCATTTACGGGAGTGCTTCGTCGTTTTAGCAGACGGTGCGGAGGAAGCGGCAATCAAAGAAGAGATCGTGACGATGCCGAATTACTTCGATGAATACGACACGATCGTTCATTTTATTTCAGCAGAAGACTTGGCCCGCGACCATCACGCGATGCCTCATGGCGGAACGGTGCTGCGGACAGGCATCACTCATGAGCAGACCAAACAGGTGATCGAATACAATCTGCAATTAGAAAGCAACCCTGAATTTACCGCCAGCGTCCTCGTTGCCTACGCCAGAGCGTGCGCCCGATTCGCGAAGGAAGAGCAATTCGGCGCGTTCACGGTCTTTGATATCCCGCCGAAGTATCTTTCTTCTGTGGAGGATGCGACACTGCGAAAAGAATTGCTGTAGGGTGTTGAAATCTTTACGCAGTCAATTAAAATAAGAGACTCAAGGAAAAGCCAAGCGGTTCTTCCTTGAGTTTTTCTTTTGCATCATTTTAGCGGATTGGGTACGTTACAAGTAAGAAAATACAGAAAGCGAGGGTTCCTCTATGAAGTATGAAAAAATCTCTCCTACAGATAATTATTCCTATAAAATTTTTTCCTTCCATTCAAAATCATCAGATCGCCTGATCCCGCCGCATTGGCACGATAGCTTAGAGCTGCTTTTTTGTTTTTCTGGTGAATTAGAGGTCATTTTTGCTGGCGAGACCTATCACTTGAAGGCGCAGGAATTTATCATTATTAATTCCAATCACGTCCATTCGACGAGAAGCCCTGTTTTGGGCGAGTGTCTGGTGATTCAGCTGCCACTGGATTACGTACAGCAAGTGACAGAGGAGCAGTATTGGAAGAAGTTTCTATTTAAAGCTATTCCAGATCAGCATTATTCAGAGGCATTGGCGTGCCTGTTGTTCATCTATCAGCATTTTTCTTCTGAAGAGTTGGTGGCCCATCTCTCTGTTAAGGCCAAGGTGTACGAGCTCTTCGCAATTCTTTGCGAAAGTAATACATTTTCCAGTACGGGCATTTATGAGATCAAGTCCTTTAAGTATTTGGAAAAAATGAAAATGGTGAATCAGTATATCCAAGAGCACTATACCCAGAATCTGATGATCGAGGAGGTGGCGGCGATTTTTAACTACAATCCCTCCTATTTTTCGCGCTTCTACAAAAAATTCATGGGGATCACATTTACCGAATACCTCAACTCTGTCCGGTTAGATGCGGCATACAAAGAAATGCGTGATACAGATAAAACGATTTTGGAAATCGGGTTGAACAATGGCTTCGCTACCAACAAAACCTTTTACAATGTTTTCCGCAATAAGTTTGGGCTGTCGCCGCAAAAGTTTCGCAAACAATTTCTTAAAAAAAGTAATTAAATTTCCACTTTGTCGTAAAAATGCGGAACGACTGAACGGACGGAAGGATTCTATAATGAAAGCGTTATAACAAACGTTTGATGAGGAGGAACAACTATGAAAGAAAAAATAACCAATCTATTTAATAAAATGAATCCATGGTTTGATAAGTTGGGAGCGAATCCCTATCTGCAAGCTGTATCGGGTGCCATGATGGCCACCTTGGGTCCGCTCTTTATCGGTTCGATGTCGGTCTTGATCGTCGTCTTGATGGGGATGGTTCCTGCATTAGCCAAGCTGAATAAGCTGACTGAGCTGCTTACCAAAGTAAACACGATGACCCTTGGGGCATTAGCGGTGTATATCGCGGTGCTGATCGCCTATCATTTGGTGAAGAAATTGGATGAGGACGAAGACCCGATCTCGGCCTCTGTGATCTCATTGCTGAGCTTTTTGATCATTACTCCTTTAGGAAAAATGGCGGATGACTCAATGGGGATTCCAACAAACTGGCTAGGAGCGCAGGGCGTGTTCTCAGCGTTGATCGTCGGACTGGTCAGTGCCCGTCTGTACTTAGCGATCAAGCATCGCGGCTGGACGATCAAAATGCCCGCAGGGGTGCCGCCAATGGTGACTAAGACATTTGAAGCATTGATCCCGACGATTTTGATTGGCCTATTATTTGCACTTGTTGATTTATCCTTTAGTTTGACTTCGTTTGGCAGTATGCATCAATTTGTTTACAGCATCATCCAAGAACCCTTGAAGGGTGTTGGCGGCTCTATCGCGGCGATGATTTTATTGAGTCTCTTGCAACAAGTCTTGTGGTTTTTCGGTATCCACGGAACCAATGTCATTATGCCGCTAGTGACGCCTTTGTGGCTGGCGATGGACGTGGAAAACCTCAACGCTGTTCAGGCAGGTTTGACCCCGCCGAATATTGTTGGTCTTGCGTTTTTCAATATCATTACGTGGAGCGGACTAGGATTAGGGTTGGTCTTGCTGATGCTGCGGGCTAAAAGTAAGCAATACCGGCAAGTCGGGAAAATCTCTGTCGTTCCGGCCTTGTTTGGAATCACGGAGCCTGTGATTTTCGGGACACCGTTAGTCTTGAACTTTGACCTGGCCTTTCCCTTCATAACAAACAATACGATTGCCTTGATCCTCGCCTATGTATTGACCAAATTAGGGATCGTGGCGAAATTCATAGGGGTCCAAGCAATCTTTGGACTGCCGCTCGGATTCCATGCGGCGGTGGAGGGAAGTATCTCCATCATCTTATTGCAACTGTTTATTCAATTAGTGCTGTCACCAGTATTATGGTATCCGTGGTTCAAACGATTGGATCTGCGGACCTACAGAGAAGAGCAAGCGGCTGAAGGAGTGAAGGAGTAATGCAAGAAGCAAAATTGAGAACATTGCTTGATTCATTGACATGGACTGAAAAAGTTGGTCAATTGGTTCAGCTATCCGGGGACTTTTTCGATAGTGAGGAATTGGCTGTGGGACCGAAGAAGAAGCTGGGGATCACGCAAGAAACGATTGACGTTGTCGGTTCTGTCTTGAACGTGACAGGCGCGGAAACAACACGAGACATTCAAGAAAAGTATTTAAAAAATAGCCGCCATCAGATTCCGTTGCTCTTCATGGCAGACATCATCTACGGGTATCGAACGATTTTTCCAATTCCATTGGGGCTAGGCGCGACGTGGAATCCGGCCCTCATCGAAGAGGCGTACGGGGTCATCGCACGGGAATCCCGTTCGGCAGGTGCCCACGTAACCTATGCGCCAATGGTTGATTTAGTTCGAGACGCTCGTTGGGGGCGCTGCCTAGAGTCTACGGGAGAAGATCCGCAGTTGAACGCTGATTTCTCAGCAGCGATGGTGCGGGGCTTGCAGCAGGAATACGGTGGAGACTTCGAAGGGATCGCCTCATGTGTGAAGCATTTTGCTGCTTATGGCGCAGCTGAAGCGGGGCGTGAATACAATACGGTCGATATGAGTGAGCGCCGGTTGCGGCAGGAGTATCTGAGCGGGTACAAATCAGCCGTCGATGCTGGCGCAAAAATGGTCATGACCTCTTTCAATACCTATGATGGCGTGCCTGTAACAGGAAATGAATTTTTATTGAAGGAACTCTTGCGGGAAGAATGGGGCTTTGACGGTGTGATCATCTCTGATTACGCGGCAGTTCAAGAATTGATCGCCCACGGTGTAGCAAGAGACGAACGAGAAGCGACCTTGCTAGCGATGCAGGCTACAAATGATATTGACATGAAGACGGGCTGTTACGCCAATGAGTTAGCGCCTCTCGTCAAAGAGGGTGCTCTTGATCCTGGATTGGTAAATGATGCAGTGTGGCGCGTTCTAAAATTGAAAAATGATTTAGGCTTGTTTGAAGATCCTTACCGCGGCAGTACGGTCCAGAAAGAACAAGACATGTTATTGACTGAAGAAAATAGGGCATTAGCGCGGAAAGTTGCGCAGGAAGCCATCGTTTTATTGCAAAACAAAGAAGAGCTGCTTCCGTTGACACCGAATAAAGAAACCATTTTATTAGTGGGTCCTTATGGTGATGAGCAGGACCTGATCGGTTTGTGGGCAGTCCACGGGAAAAGTACAGACGTGGTGTCGATCAAGGCAGCGCTGGAAAAGGAACTTACACAGGAGACATTCGCCTTCGAGAAAGGCTGTGACCTTTTAGCAGATTACCAATTTTTAGGTGAGTTTGGAGCAACGAAAGAGCAGATCCACTCATTAGGCATGAACGAAAGCGAGAAGGAAGCTGCTTTGAACAAAGCACTCGAAGCGGGCAGACAAGCAGATATCATTATTTATGCGATGGGCGAGCACACGATGCAAAGCGGAGAGGCTGGGAGCCGCACGGACATTTCTCTACCAGCAATCCAAAAAGAATTTATCGAAAAAATGACAGCGTTGGGCAAAAAGAATATTTTGGTTGCGATCAGCGGACGGCCATTGACCCTCACGAAGGAAGTTGAACAAATGGATGCGATCATTCAGGCTTGGTTCCCAGGAACAGAAGGCGGGAATGCATTAGTGGACATTCTCTTCGGAAAGGCCAATCCCTCCGGCAGATTAAGCATGGGCTTTCCAGAAAACGTCGGTCAATTGCCAATGTATTACAATGAATTCAAAACAGGCCGCCCTTTAAACAGCAGCACCCATCGCGGGCGGTTCGTTACGAAATATTTAGACAGCCCCAATTCACCGCTGTTCCCGTTTGGTTTTGGATTGAGCTATGGAACGGTGAGCTATGAGGAATTAACCTTAAGCACCACTCAAATGACAGAAAAGCTGAGCGTTTCTATCAAGCTGAAGAACACTTCCGAGTATGAGCAGTTGGAAACAGTGCAGCTCTATGTTCAAGACGTTACAGGCTCTGTCGTTCGACCAGTCAAAGAATTAAAGGATTATCAAAAAGTAGCGTTGCGTCCAAAAGAAGAAAAAGTCGTCACGTTTACACTTCAACGCAGCGACCTTTACTACTATATGAAGGACATGCAGTTTGGCACCGAGGCTGGAGAGTTTCTCGTATTCGTTGGTAGAAATTCTGCCGACACAGTGCAAGCCGCCTTTGAATTGCTTTAAAAGTGGAAAGACGATCACGCAGATGTGGTCGTCTTTTTTCGATTGCGAAAGGTAGAAAGGAAATACAAATCGCAGGTTTTCTCCTTGAGTCTTCCAACGTTTCCGAGGATAATCATAGAAAAAGGACTGAAGACTATGAGTAAACGTGTGGTATGGGTATGGTCATTCAACAATCATCAGCAAACAGTGAGTTTACCCAATGGGATGAGCGCCTTGCTGTGGCCGAACAAATTTCAAAAAGAGATGAGGGACCTGCTAGCTCCTGAATGGACGATCGAATTTATCAGTGATGATTTTTCGGAGCCGCTGCCCAAAGCCGAGGTGGTCGTGATTCCTCGAACTAGCAAGGGCTTCTATACGGAACGGGCAAAAAACGCCAACGTAGTATGGATCACGGGAAATGAAGTGGCAACGCACGACCTTGAAGGAATCAAGAAAAAAATAATCAAAGCATAAAAAGGCGGGTTCTAATGAAGCATCCCCAGAAGAAAACAGCTTGTAGACGTCAGACCGATCAAACGATTCGATTATTCGGCGCGATTGTGGTAAATTGCAGTTGATTTTAGCAGACGAATAAGCGAGGGGGACAAGCGGATGGCGGCATCACAGGAAGAAGTATTGGGAAAAATCTATAACTTGATTCTAAATCCCCACACCCGCGAATGGGAACGCTATTTATTGACGAAGGCAAAGGATGCGTTGGAGAATCGTGGGAATTTCAAAGAGCAAATAGCCAAACTGGAAGCGGAACTGCGTCCATTGGCAACGCGAAATAATTTGACGCCGGATGTGACGGACTTTTATCAAGAGATCACGGGTCAAGAAAGAGCCAGCGGTCTAGCGGAGGACGCCGCGCATCTGGTGACTGATCCCTCCAATCAGGAACGGGCGATTTTTGCTGGCGGCTGCTTCTGGTGCATGGTCGAGCCCTTCGAGACGCACCCGGGGATCGTTTCGGTTTTATCTGGTTATACTGGCGGAATGCTGGAACATCCGAGCTATGATCAAGTGAGCAGCGGCGCGACCGGACACGTGGAAGCGGTGGAGATCATTTTTGACACACGGATCGTCAGTTACCAGGAGCTGATTGCTCTTTATTGGCAGATCACGGACCCGACAGATGATGGGGGACAATTTCAAGACAGAGGTGCACAATATCGTCCGATCATTTTTGTAACGAATGCGTCTCAACGACGAATTGCGGAAGAGACAAAGCAGGCAGTGAAAGACTCTGACCGATACAGCAAACCGATCGTGACCGAGATCCGAGACGCGGCGACCTTTTGGCCAGCAGAAAATTACCATCAGCAGTTTTACAAAAAACAACCAAAGCGGTATAAAGCGATCGAGCGGGAACGGCGGCAATTCCTGAAGTATCAACAACTAAAAGGAACGCTTCGGACCGGATTGCGAAAGAACAAGGATACATAATCGCGCATTTACGGCTGCAATAAAAAACGTTTCACCCTTTTTGGCGTAACTTTTATATGAAACAAAAACCAGAAAGGGTGAGTAAGATGTTAATGGTATTGTTGGTACTATCTGTCGCAGGTTTGGTCCTATCGTTTTGGATGAATGGGCTAGTGAAGAACAAGGCGAATAGACTGTATGGCTGGTTAGCGGTCCTTCAAGGTGCGTGCTTAGGCGGGATGTTCGGTCTGTTGCTTGTTCTAGTACTTTTGGGGGCTGTATTGACCAGATAAGCAGTTGGCACGTATGCCTATTGAAGAAAGCTGTGATCTTTTCTATTGGGAAAGATCACAGTTTTTTTGTGCTAAATTAATGATACACTGTTTCATAGCAAAGCAAGTGATTAGCCAGATAGAAAGGAGCAGCGAATGTTTGTACATGAATTGAAACTGTCCGAAAGGGAGGCGTCTACAGGCTACCCCTTCGATGTTTTTGCGATCCAGAAGATTTCTCGTGAGGGAGGATTGTCCTTTCAGCGCCCGGTCACGTTTTTATCAGGAGACAACGGAACAGGAAAATCGACTCTTTTAGAGGCGATCGCTGTGGCGTACGGGATCAATCCAGAGGGCGGGAGTGAAAACTTCAACTTCAGCACCGTGGCGACCCATTCGGATCTAGGCGAACATGTTCGATTGGTGAGAAAGGGAAACGTGCCAAAGACAAAATATTTCTTGCGTTCGGAGACCTATTACAATGTAGCTTCAGAGATAGAGGCATTGGGCAGAGAAGGCTATAACTCCTATGGTGGACAGTCCCTTCATACCCGCTCTCACGGCGAAGGACTCCTGTCGATCATTCAACATCGCTTTGGCAATGAAGGGTTTTATTTGCTGGACGAGCCTGAGGCAGGTCTTGCCACGAGTCGCCAATTCACGCTGCTGCAGGAGATCGATCGTCTGGTTCAAGGAGGCAGTCAGTTGATCATCGCGACGCATTCGCCGATCTTGATGGCTTATCCTGACGCAGTGATCTATCAATTTTCAGACGCTGGCTTGGAGGAAGTTTCTTTAGAGAAAACCATTGCCTTTAACGAGACCAAGCTCTTTTACGACGACCCAAAACGGATGCTCCACTACCTGCTGGATCAGTAACAGTCAGGAGGCTTTCTTTTCCACCAAAAGCCATTCAATGCTACACTAAAGGCAGCAAAGAGATAGAAAGAAGGACACTTTTTGAAAAAATACGGGTTTCATTTTTTACTGGCGGGAGTCCTCGCCGATTTTTTGACACCGTACGTACTCGGTCTTTTTTATCCGTCACTGAATCAGATGACGGCTGTCATGAGTCTTTTTGGAGATGTAGATAGTCCAGTTCGTGAAGCCTTTCTGATCTGGTCCGTCGTGGCCGGCTGCTTGTACACCTTGTCCTTGCCAGCTATTTACACGACGCTGAAAAAAACGTCCAAGACCCTCGCACTCCTTGCCGCCGCAGCGATTGGTTCTTACGGGATCGGGGACTGTATCTTTACGGGCTTGTTCAGTGTTGATTCAGCAGACGCTCATTGGAACCTCTCCACGTGGGTCCACAATATCGGATCAGGGATCGGATACGCGGGCTTTTTGATTTTCCCCTTCGTCTTATATCTGATCTATAGAAAGCAAGCGAATCGCTCCGCAAGTCGGCGCTATTTACTTCTTTTCCTGCTGAGTCTGCTGGTAGCCGCCATCTATGGCTTGGCACGCATCCCGCAGCTCAATCAATTCGTTGTCTTCCAGCAATTAGGCTTTTGGCAACGACTAAGTTTTGTCTTTAATTATTTACCGATCGTTTTGTTTGCAGGAAGTCAGATCAAAAAGAAAGCACCCAAACCTGTTCGCCGTTAGTCGGACTGGTTTAGGTGCTTTTTTACTAAGAACGCTGTAAAATACTTCCTACATAAAATTTATTTGATTTGAGCCATACTCTGCCGAGTTCGATGATTGAGTCATCATCTAGATGGACCAGTTGTTCCTGATAGAGCAGCGGAGAATTTTCCTCTATATGGAGAAGATCGGATATTACTTTTGTGGAAGGAACAGCCGCAAAAGAAGTCTCGCTGTACGCAACTTTGTGTTTGCTGTATTTTTCCACAATATTGAATAAACTCTCGTGGGCATAATCCGCATTATCAATATTCGGCGCCAACTGGATATTGATATTATTTTGTATAAACATAACGACTTCATCATGAACAGTTCGAGTTCGTTCAATAAAAAGATAGTCGTCACCAATATTTATCTTTAAAAGTTCAGCAATCTTTTCATCCGCTTTTTTCTTTTCCAGATTGATCAATTCAGTTTCAAAATCAATTCCTTGGCTTTTCATGGATTCAGAGAAAGAGATCAGTCCTTCTGCAAAGGGGAAGCTGATATTCTCATCAATGACGAAGGTTCCTTTTCCTTGCTTTTGCGTCAATACTTTTTCTTCTACTAACAACGAAATGGCTTTTTTGATCGTTCCTCGACTCACGTCAAAAAGTTCCATGAGGTCTTTTTCTGTAGAAATTTTATCTCCCTTTTTCCATTCGCCTTTTTCAATTTTCTTCTTAATATAATCCATTACCTGTTCGTAAATGGGTACTAATGAATGTTTATCGATTTCCATAAAGTTAAATTCTCCTAACTCCCAGTCGAAAAGTTCTTGCTTTCATTATAGCCAATTTTACCTGTGATATATAGGAATAATTTATTGGAAACGGAACTAAATGACATTTGTTGTTTAGTGATAGTGACAGAAAATCTAAAAGAAGACTCACTTAGAGATAGAAATGGTGTCACCGATTTTTAAATCAGGTAGTTCTTTTTGTTCGACATAAATAGTTCCAGGCATCTCACTTGTGGTAGCGCCATCAAAATTTATCGTAATATGACCAAGCTGACGTAAGTTTTCCTCCGCAACTTCTCCCACGGCAGTGATTCGATAAATAGTGTCATTAAAACATAAAGCCATTTCGGGAACAATTTTTTCTTTGATAGGTGCAAGAGTGATCTTGTAGCAAAAATCACTTAATTCAGGCGGTGCGTCCTCACCAAAGAGCAGCAGCATGTTTTCCTGTTTAAAATCCTCCGCGTCTTCGCCAATCGCAATAACCGTTGTTTCAAAAATATTCATTCTACTTCCTCCTAGTATTTTTTTAAATCCTGTTGACAAATGAAAGCGTTCCTATTACTATACCATTATAGACGTTTATATATGTATAGTAACAAATCGCTTTTAGTATCGTCAAGTAAAGGAGGAAAGGTTAGGGTAACGGTTGAAGGAATTAATTAAAGAAAGGGAGTTTTACTATGGATTTTTTAATTACTATCGCAGAACACTTTACTGGTTTGTTCCAAGCGGGTGCAGATCAGTTCACTTCATTTGTCGGAGGAATGATCCCGCTGATCGCTTGTTTGATTCTTTTTGTTAACGCTCTTATTCAATTTATCGGGGAAGAACGAGTCTTTGGTTTTATGAAAAAAATGACGCGTTTCACACTTTTAAGATACACTGTCATTCCTTTCTTAGCGTGCTTCTTCTTAACAAATCCAATGTGTTACACATTCGGAACCTTTTTAGAGGAAGAATACAAAGCAGGATTTTATGATTCGACAGTTTCGATGCTGCATCCGATTACGGGGTTGTTCCCACATGCGAACTCTTCAGAGCTATTTGTTTGGTTAGGCGTTTCTGGAGGCTTTGCTACAGTTGGGAATCAGAGTGATCTAGCGATTCGTTTTTTATTAACAGGATTTGTGATCTGTTTGATCAGAGGGATCGTGACAGAACAATTAGCCAAACGGTTTGCTGCTAGAAGAAACGTAGAAGTTTCTCAATAAATGAATTTTCGCGAGTGAAATTATCATAAATCAAGGAGGAATCATGATGTTTAACACAATAAAAATTTCTCATGGCAATGGCGGTTGGGGTGGTCCCTTAGTCGTGACACCGACAGAGGAAAAGAAATATGTGATCAGTGTTACGACAGGTGGAGTCAACCCAGTGGCTGAACGAATTGCTGAATTATCTGGTGCGACAGTCATTGATCAATTTACGAATCCAATCGACACAAAAGAAGCGTTTTGTGCAGTGATTGATTGTGCTGGAATCGCACGATGCGGTACCTATCCTAAGCTAGGTATTCCCACAGTAAATGTGAAACTAGGTTCTCCTTCAGGACCTTTAGCAAAATATATCACTGAGGATATTTTCGTATCTGGTGTAACGCCAGCAAGCATCGCTTTAGCCGCAGAAGGAGAAGAAACAGCAACTGTTCAAACGAGTCCACAAGCAGATAAGAATGCGCCTAAGAAAAGTATCACGAAGGAAGCACGAGAAAAGTATGAATCAAATAAAACAACAAGCAACGGGATGATGGATGCTATCAATAAAGTTGGAGTGACTGTCGGGAATGTAATTAACGTGATTTACCAGGCGGCAAGGGATACGGTAGATACCATCATTCGAAATATCATCCCTTTCATGCTGTTTGTATCCGTGTTAATTGGGATCATCAATTACACAGGCTTCGCGGATGTAATCGCAAATTTGTTGTCGCCGTTAGCTGGAAGTATTTGGGGATTGATCGCGATCGGTCTATTTTGTAGCATTCCTTTTCTATCCCCATTGATTTGTCCGGGAGCGATCATTGCTTCTGTGATCAGTCTTTTGATTGGAAATCAGATCGCTTCTGGAACGATTCCTGCCCATTATGCTCTACCCGCCCTTTATGCGGTAAATTGTCAGGTTGGGTCTGATTTTGCGCCGGTTGGATTGACATTGATGGAAGCCAAACCGGAAACGATAGAAAACGGTGTGCCTGCATTTTTGATCGGAAAATTGTTAACCGGACCATTAGCGATCGTGATTGCTTATTTTGCTTCATTTGGTCTGTAAAAGATAGGAGCGAGAACGATGGGGGAAATAAAAATTTTGTTCGTGATACTTCTAGTTTGGCTATTAGGAACCGTGTCCTCTTATTTTCATTGGAAAAAAGTCAATGGAAAATTGAGTGAGCTAAAACAAAACGTTACAGGGTATCTTGGAACTGGCGTGAGTAAAGTGAATTTTTTTAGAAAAGTAATGATCATCGTCGTGGCAGATAGTCACGGGAGAATTACAGACTGCCAATATTTATATGGCTGGACCAACTTTTCCAGATTCAAACAAAAAACGGAATTAGTCGGGTGTGGCGTCGATGCGGCATTAGAAGATATGAGTGGAGACAAATTTTATGATGCTTTAAAAGTATCGCTAAGTAAAATCCAAGAACAACGAGGGTAAGTAAGATGAAGGATGCGACTGTGGAATACTTTATCGGAATTGATATTGGAACGACATCAATAAAAAGCGTGGTTTATGATGACGCGTTTCAAATCATTGACCAAAAAAATAAGAAATATGCGTATATCATCAATGAAAATGGATGGACGGAAATTGATCCATCTACTTGGTCGAAGATCGTTCTTGAACAGTTACGAGAGATTTTCTCCATTATTTCCTATCAGAAAGTCAAGGGGATTGGGATCACGGGGCAGATGCACACGACTGTTTTTTTAGATAGCGACAATCAGCCGGTTCGACCAGCCATCATGTGGAACGATAAGCGCACGGGTGACGTGGTAGAAAGAATCAAAGCCCAATTACCAGAAAATGAACAGACTAAAAATATTTTAAAAATAGTATCCACGGGAAGTCCATTAGCAAATTTAATATGGGTGAAAGAGCATGAACCAGATTATTATGAACGGCTAGACAAACTTTTAATTGCAAAAGACTATGTTCGACTTGTTCTTACAGGCGAGTGGGCGACTGATTTTTGCGACGCATCTACAAGTAGCTTATTCAATGTTCATAAAAAAGAATGGTCACGAGAACTACTGGAGATGTTTCATCTGCCGTCAACTTTATTGCCGAAAGTCCAATATGCATCCAGCAGTGCAGGAAACTTAAATTTAGCATTAGTTGGGATAAAGGGAGAAAGTCAGATCCCGGTAATTATAGGAACTGGCGATAATGTTGCTTCAGCTATCGCGAATCAGAGTAAGCATGAAGATCCAATCATTTCTTTAGGGACATCTGGCGTTGTGATTTTAACCAATAGTAAGGACGAATGGCTCGCTAAAGGGAAAAACATTCTTGCTGAAATTTCGAAAGACGACCAACGAATAGTCACTCAAGGTGCCTTGCAAAGTGGTGCAAAGGTGATTGAATGGTGGTCAAACCAAATCATTTTACAAAATGTCACTCAGTTCGAATGTGAGTTGGAAAAAAAATTAGGAAACAATAAAGTAATTTTTTTCCCTTATTTAAGTGGGGATAAAACCTTATTTATTGAAAGCAATCTTAGCGGGGCATTTTATGGGATTGATTTGACCAGTACACAAAATGATTTTTCGTTAGCGGTTTACGAGGGGGTCGCCTTTGCTATTAAAAGACTGATCCAAGAGATGCATTCCGATCGATCGTTTAAACAGGTTTTATTGATTGGTGGAGGAGCAAAAAGCCAGCTTTGGCCGAAAATATTTGCAAACGTCTTGGATATGACGATTCAGGTCAATCAAGAATCTCGCGAAGCTAGTTGCGGTGCGGCAATGCTTGCTTATTATCACCGACACCATCAATTTCCAGAACTTGTTACGCCGCTAAAAAAAATAGTACCAGAAAAAGAATTGACTGCAAAGTACCAAAAAAAATACCAATCATTTATAGAATTTTCAAATGCGATCATCCAAAAGGAAAGGAGACAAAAAAATGAAACGTGAAGAAATAACTCCTCCCTTTTTTACTGTTAGTCCTAAGTCTTATTTAGTCGGCAATGAGTTGTTGGAATTAGCAATGCTGACTGATCAGTACGCCAAAGAACATCACTCATCGATTTTTTTCGTTGCACCAGCTGCAGAATTAGTGAATGTCGTTCAAAATACTGAGCATGTGATTGTAACGGCACAGACGGCGGATGCAAAGGGATTAGGAAGAGGAATGGGGAGAACGCCGCTTGAATCCCTAAAAGCAAACGGGGTACAGGCGACATTCTTGAACCACATGGAGAACCAGTTAACAATCAAAGAACTAAGTATGGCTATCACACGCGCGAAAGAGCTAGGGATCATTACGATCGTGTGTGCAGATACACCCGAAGAATCACGAGCAGTAGCATTGATGGACCCGGATATCATTCTTTGTGAACCAGACCATTTAGTAGGGACCGGCACACTAAGCGACGAGGCATATATTGCTGATACCATCGCTGCAGTTAGAGAAGTAAACCCTGATATTTTGATTATGGAGGGGGCTGGAATTACTTGCGGGGCTGATGTTCGTCGATTGCTTCGATTAGGCGCACAAGGAACAGGAATATCCAGTACATTAGCTCTATCGGAAAATAAAAATGAATTATTAGCCGATTTGATGCACGCGTTAAAATAGTGATGAATATAGAGGGAGTGAAAAGATGCCATTAGTAGATGGAAATCTGTTAGTTAGATTTATTCAAGAAAAAAAAGTGATGGGTGGAGCCTTTAACACGACCAATCTGGAAACAACGGTGGGGATACTAGAAGCAATTGAAGAAACAAAAGTACCTAGTTTTATACAAATTGCCCCGTCCAATATTGGTTTAGCTGGATATGAAGGTATTGTAGAAATGGTTCAGCGAAAAGCAAGAAATATGGACACGCCAGTTGCCTTACATTTAGATCACGGGAAAAAGCTGGACGATTTTAAGGCAGCGGTGAGAGCAGGATTCAATTCAGTGATGATTGATGGCGCGGAATTTGATTTTGAAGAAAATATTCGATATACCAAAGCTGCCGTTGAGTTTGCAAAAGCCTACGGAGTAACTGTTGAGGCGGAATTAGGAGCAATCAAAGGAAAAGAAGATGACCATGTTAGTGAGGCAGATTGTAAAACTAATCCAAAACAAGTGAAAGAATTTGTTGAGCGGACCGGTTGTGATTTATTAGCAGTTTCTGTAGGGAATGTTCACGGAATGGATGAAGAGCCTTGTATTGATTTTGAATTATTAGAGAAAATCGCTTCAGAATCACCAGTTCCTTTAGTTATTCATGGAGGCTCAGGTATCTCTCCGGAAGAATTGAAACGTATGAAAGATTATAATGTCGTCAAAGTAAATGTGGCAAGTGAATTAAGGCAAAGTTATATCCAAAGTATCGGGCATGCTTATGATGAAAATCATGAAGAAGCCAACTTGATTGCTGTTCTAACAAATGCAAAAAATTCTGTACAACGAAAAACAATTGAGAAAATAAAAGAATTAAATCATTAAACCTCTTAAATAAAACAAAAATAATCCGTGGACTCTTTTAATGTGCTATTAAAAAAGTCTGCGGATTCTTCATTTATAAAAAAAGTTGAGTATTTCAGCAAGAAATATTTGTATTAACGAAACGCTACCTATATGATTAAGAAAAGCTTTTTGTTGGAGAAAGAATATCCCCTCGTAAAGGAGAGAATAAGATGAAAAAGTATAGAGTGATAATAGGATTGGCCTTCGCTTTGGTCCTTTTTGCCGGGTGCAAAAAGCCGACTCAGGATGAATTTTCTGAGGCACTGGCGGAACAAAGCAAAATGAATGCGGGCAACTATTCTCTGGTGATCGACAATGTCGAGATCAAGGGTGGCGATGAAGCTGATGCCCCTGCGCGAGCATCGATGGAGATGGCAGCTAAAATGATCAATGGAACGAAAATCTCTGGAGAGTATCTCAAGGATGACGAGAAAGAATTGCTTGAGATGTCGATGAATGTTGAGCTGTTGGGTCAAAAGGTTCCAGTGAAATTCTTCATGGATCAAAAGAAAAAATCATTGTATATGAGTACCGAGATGTTGTCTGAGATCAGTCAAATCGCGAAAGAATTTGGCTCTGAGGCGCCGATCAATGAAAGTGACCTTCAGAAGCTGAAGGGGAAATATATCCATATCGAAGAGAAGGACTTGGAGGACAAAGGGGCCAACAAGGCGAATACGGATGTGGTCAGCGGAGGGTTCAATTCGAAGCTCTTTAGAGAGTACGCGGAAACCTTGGACTCTGATTCTTTTGAGAAAAAGGACGACACGATCACACGGACCTTTACTAAGAAGGATATTCAAGGGTTCATCAAATATGCCAAAGAAAACGGCAATTCCGATGAGAAGAAAACGGCTAAAGACTTGGAGAAAAAGCTTGATGACCTAACCAAGTACGAGCAAACGGTCACCATCGACACGAAGAAAAATACGCAAAAAACAACGTTGAAGCTAGCGGCTAAGAACAATGGGACTACTGTATCTGCGGATGTGAAGATCGAGAATCAAGCAAAAAATTCGGACAAGAGCGTTGCGCTTCCGAAAAAAGCCGACACGGTCTCGACCGAAGAAGTGGAAAAAATCTTTTCTACGACAAAAGAAGGGAGTTCCCTCATTTCAGATGAAGACTTCAATGATTTGCTTGAGGCCATCCGAAGTGGGCAAACACAATTAACACAAACTCAGATCGACCAGCTCAAACGGACCTACAAACCGTATTTAACAGAAGAACAATACAAACAGTTAGAAGAAGCCTTGGATCAATCCATGCAGATGTCTGCTTGATCCAGAAAGTCCGATCCTTCGAAGGATCGGGCTTTTTTTTGCGACTGAAAAAATAGGATCAGCGGCCTGTTTCTTGCTATAATGAAGAAATAATTATAAAAGAAGAGGTGGCAGGATGAAAACGATTGGATTATTAGGTGGCATGAGCTGGGAGAGCACAGTGACCTATTATACGCGGATCAATGAATTGATGAATGAAACCCTTGGGGGGCTGCATTCAGCAAAGATCAAATTGGCAAGTGTGGATTTTGAAGAGATCGAACGGTGTCAGGCGGCGAATGAATGGGAAAAAAGCGGTGAGATCCTCGGGAAAGAGGCCCAACGTTTGGAGCAGGCAGGCGCTGACTTTTTGGTGATCTGCACCAATACGATGCATAAAGTCGCGCCGCAGATCGCCGACTATTTAACGATTCCAATTTTGCATATTGCAGATGCGACGATTGCTGAATTGCAGGTGAAGGGAATCAAAAAGGTGGCTTTGTTAGGGACGAAATATACAATGACGCAGGATTTTTACAAAAAGCGGCTTATCGATAGCGGAATGGAGGTATGGATTCCGAATGAGGCGGAGATCGACACGATGAATCAGATTATCTTCGAGGAGCTGTGTCATGGAAAAATCGTGTCTGAATCGAAGGCCATGTTCGTTTCAGTGATAGAGGAAGCGATCGCGGCGGGAGCAGAAGGGGTGATTTTGGGCTGTACCGAGATCGGCTTATTGATCCAGCAAGCGGATGCAGCGATCCCTGTATTTGATACGACGGAGATCCATTCTCAAAAGGCCGTCGAGCAAGCGCTGGCTGAGTAAGGGAAATCGATGGTAAAGACGATTCTTTTTGCACCAGCGACATTCAATTTAGCAGAGACGACCCGCATGATCGAGATCGCGAAGGTGCTGCGTCAGGAATATAACTGTATATTTTGCGGGTTTTCCGAAAGGTATTCACCGCTGATCCAAGAGGTCGGCTTTGAATGTTCTTTGCTGAGCCCTAAATGGACGGCTCAGCAAGAAGCAGCGATCATGGCCTTCGATCAGGGAAAGAGCTTGAAAAATCCTTTCACAGAAACGATCGTCGCTGAACGTGTGGCTAGTGAAGAGAGGCTGATCCAGCAGACGACCCCTTCGGTCATTGTGACCGGCAGCAATGTCACCATTTTCTTGTCGGCTCGGATCAAGGAGATTCCTCTCGTTTATGTAAAACCCGTGGCGCTGTCCCGTCCGCATATGAATCATAGGTCGGCTTGTGTGATCCCCAGCCAACTGAAGAAGACGTACCTTCCAGGGAAGCTTCTTTGGCATGGTTTTCTTGAAGTGTCGAAGCGGCTGACGTGGAAACCTAGAGCCTTCAAAAAAGCGGCTCAACACTACGACCTAAAATTGCCTAAATATACATTGGAGATGCTGGATGGCGACCTGAATTTGATCACGACCTTGCCCGCTTTCACGGCAGAGCTGGATTTTCCCGCTGATTATCGTTCTGTCGGTCCGATATACGCCCATTTGCCTTATGAAATCCCCGAGCGCGCCCTTCAAGTGATCGAGACAGCCCGCAGAAAGAAGAAGCAAGTAGTGTATTTTGCGATGGGCAGTTCGGGCGAGTGTTCGCTGATTGAAAAGATGCTGCGCTACTTTGAAACGACTGAATTTGAAGTGATCGCGCCGATCAAAAGCTATCTTGAAGACACGCCTACCGCCCGCAACATCCATGTGTTTGATTGGCTGCCGGCGTTTGAATTATCGAAGCACGTCGATTTCTCGGTGATCCATGGCGGAGAGGGGACCGTGCAGACCGCTTGCGCTTCTGGAAAACCTTTTGTCGGCATCGGCTTGCAGTATGAACAAGAAGTCAATGTCGCCTACTGTGAAGCCTTTGGCAACGCCATCGCGCTTCCGCCCAATCGCTTGGCCCCTCAAACATTGGATCGTTGCATCCGTCGTTTGAGTACCGGCGAGGTGCAAGAAAAAGCACGAGAGATGCAGCAGTTGATGATGCACGCAAAAGGAGCCAAGAACGCCGCGGAGCAGATCAAACAGACCTATTTATAAGACAGCAAATTTTTTATTTTTTATATAAATAACGAAATATCTTTTATATGGCAACCTTGGCTGAGAAAGCGTATAATCAATAATAATGAAAAATATTATTATTTAAACAGAATAATCGTATGCACAAGGGGATATAAGCAGCAGAGAACGTTTTTCTTCATAATAAAAATGGGAAGCAGGTGTTTATTGTTTCGTGAGTTGATTGGTAGGACCAAATGAAAAATCAAACGTGAAGGAGAAAAGGATCATGAAGAAATGGGTAGCGAAATTTTTTGTTGCATCAGCGGTCTTGATTGGCGGTTCGATGCTCGTCCATGCTGAAAATGCAGAGGCAGGAACCTTGTTAAGGGTCTATAACCCGAATTCAGGGGAACATCATTACACAGAAAATACGAATGAGCGGAATCATTTAGTCAAAGTGGGTTGGCGCAATGAAGGCACTGCGTGGGAGACACCGGCAAAAGGGGCGGCTGTTTATCGGTTGTACAACCCGAACAACGGCGGTGATCACCATTACACGGTGAACGCAAACGAGAAAAATCACTTAGTCAAAGTCGGCTGGCGCTACGAAGGAATCTCGTGGCAGTCTGGCGGGAACATTCCTGTGTACCGACTCTACAATCCGAATGCGAAGACCGGCACACACCATTATACGCTGCATGCGTATGAAAAAGACCATCTAGTAAAGGTGGGCTGGCGGTATGAAGGCGTCGGCTTCTATTCGACAAAAGCATCTACTGGAAATCCCGGCGGCGGCAACTCGAACCAAGGCGTTCCTCCAAGAAAAGTCGATGTGAACATCACGGGTGTCGGCGGCGTTGAACAAGGACAGCCAGGATCGTATCGCTATTTGTATTCCAATAAGCCCTTTGATCAAGCCAATCTAGGCGGCAATGCGACAGTGGACTTTTCAGCAGATGTGGCGATGACAGGGAACAAAAGCGACTATGAAACACAATTCGTGATCGCCGGAAATGGGAAAGCGTGCGGTCAGATCGGGATCAGCCTTCATTATCAAGCAGGTTCAGATGCGAACTTTGCCCAAGGCAGGATCAATACGACCAATATCAATTTCCCGGCAAATTCAGGCGTGACGGGTCAACAGTATTACTCAGTCAATACGAACGCACCGCGGATCAACAATGGGCAATCGGTCCATTTACGCGTGAAATATTTTGCTTCTGGCTATATGCAGACATTTGTGAACAACAAGCTGGTCGGTCAATATAAAACCACCTTGAGCCCTGGCGGCGGCGCGTACATTTTACATGATACGACGAATACACCAGTCAGGATTCGCAATTTGAAGGTCTTGAGAAATGGGGCCGATGTAACCAACAACGGCTTCCCATCCTTCAAAGGCACGTCCTTTGACTTCTCAAACGGCTCGATATCTGGCGCTTATTAAACAAAAAAAGACGATCCCCAACAAAAGGGGATCGCTTTTTTTTGTTTATTGTTTGGCTGTTTCTGCTTCTGTTTGTGCCATTTTCGCGGTGACGTGTTCATCAATGCGTAAGAAGGGCAAGTAGATGAAGACGCTGACGGCGATGATCAGTACTTGCAGGACAGAGGCACGCCAATCGCCGCCAGTTGCTAAGAAACCAGAGATGATCGGCGGGGTCGTCCAAGGAATCTGAACGACGACATGATTGATCAACCCAGCGGCAGTCGCAAAATAAGCAGTGACCAATGAGAAGATCGGTGCCAAGACAAATGGAATGATCAGACTTAGATTAAAGACGATCGGCAATCCGAAGATGATCGGCTCGCTGATATTGAAAATAGCTGGCGTCACAGACAGCTTCGCAAAGTCTTTGTAATCCTTCCGGCGACTGAAAATAAAGATCGCGATCAATAAAGCGATCGTATTTCCAGAACCGCCCATTACAGCAAAAGTATCTTTAAAGGCCATGTTGATGATGTGAGGAATCTCCTCTTTGTTTGCGTAAGCCGCCATATTTTCCTGCATGTTTTGCAGCAAGAACGGATCAAGCAATGAACCTGAGATCACGGCTTGGTGGATTCCGAAGCCGAAGAACAGATTCGCGATCGACGTGATCAAGACGAATCCCGGCAAACCAGTCGTTACATGACTCAATGGCCCTGTAATCGCTTTGGTGATCAGACCGTTTACGTCCATGTTGAACAATTGATTGACTGCAAAAGACAAAATCGCAAAGCCTGTGACCGTGATCATGATCGGGATCAATACGTTGAAGGACTTCAAGACGGCTGGCGGAATATTTCCAGACAATTTGATCTGCAATTTTTCATTGGTGGACAACTTGATAAAGAGTTCTGTTGCCAATAACCCAACAAAGATCCCTACGAACATTCCAGATGCTCCGGTGTATGAACCTGGGATCACACCGGTCACTTCGATTGCTTTTGTCGCGTTTTCAGGCGTGAACATCATTTTCATCGGTGTCAACACCATAAATGTTGAGATGGATACTAAGACGGCTGCAATATGATTGGTATAATTTCTGCTGACACACATATGATAAGAAACTGCAGCGACGACCAATATCGTTGTGATACTCAATGTCCCGTTGGCGATAGACATCCCGATTTCCTGAACTTTCGTCAGGGTAGCGGGGTTGACGATTTTCCCCATAAATCCTGTCGGCTCTAAAATGACGTAGTTGATCAGCGTCACGAAGCCGGCGAGCATCATGAACGGCATAAATGTCGCAAAGGCGTCACGTAATGTCCTCATGTGGATCTGATTGCCCAATTTTGTCGCGATGATGCCAAAGCGTTCAAAAATTTGTTCCTTTTTGTTTTTGTTCTCCACGATAGATTCTCCTTTTTGTGTTTTCAATACTAGAGCAGGTTCTGACCCAGTACCCTTAGAAAAATTAGTGTAAGCACTTACCTTGATTAAATAATAAAACGGATTCACGTAAAAGTAAACAACTTTTTTTAAAAATATATACTTTTATCGAAATAGGCAGAAAAAAAGAGCTGAAAGACTCAGCTCTTCCGATTAGTTTTCCATAAATACGGCTTCAAAAATAAAGTCTTGATACAAATGGCGAGTGATTGAATATTCAAAAGGAGTGCCATTGGCTAAGGAAACACTTTTTTCAATCTCGATCATGAAGTCCCCAGCATTGATCCCTAAGATTTTCGCATCGAAGGCGTTTGCCAAAACCCCCTTCATCCATACATGAGAAGCATTGATCTCTAGATGGAGCTCGTCTCGGATATAGGAATAGACCGATTTTTTGAGATGCTTCGGTTCCAGTCCCGGAATGATCGAAAGAGGCATGAAGGTTTGCTCCAAGGAATACGGCTTCTGATCCACAAAACGACTGCGGACGATGTTGTAAACATAATCCTTTTCGCTCAACTGCAAGCTTTCCGCGACTTTTTTAGAAGGCAGCTCGATAGAAAAGGTATGGATCTCTGAATCAACATGTTCTTCTCCTACGACGCTCATCAGGCCTTCACTAGGGCCAAAAACCTTTGAATTGTCGATCGGTTTGCGAAGCACTTCGGTGCCAAATCCGCTGCGACTATGGAGGACGCCTTCAGAGACGAGCATATCCAGGCCCTTTTTAACCGTCAGCTTGCTGGTGTCATAATGTTCAGCCAACTCAGCACCAGAAGGCAATTTTTCCCCGATCGCATAGGTCCCGTCCTCGACCTTGCGTTTTACATCTAAGTAGATTTCCATATATTTTGCGTTCTTTTTCATTTCAACCTCCTTGTTCCCAGTAAAAGATATAAATAATTATATACTTTTATCGGGTTTACGCAATGCTTTTACGGTGAAAAGAATCCATTTTGTATAAAAGTATATATTTTTAATAAAAAATCTATTTCATTTTATTGTAAGCGATGTTATGATGGAATGGCATTCAACAAGAGGAGGATATTATGAAGACACAACACTTAACATTTCCAAAGGATTTTTGGTGGGGCTCCGCTTGGTCGGCTGAACAATCAGAAGGTCGTGGAGAAACAGGAAAAGCAGAAACCGTGTGGGAGCGCTGGTACAAAGAGCAGCCTTACCGCTTTTATCAAAGAATCAGTTCAGAAACGACGACGGATCATATCCATCGATACAAGGAAGACGTCCAGCTAATGAAACAGACGGGGCATAATTCCTTCCGTGTCTCGATCTCATGGGCGCGCATGTTTCCAGCGGATGGCGTTGGGGAAGTCAATCCCAAAGCGATCGCCTTTTACCGTGACCTATTCACAGAGATGACGACAAACGGCATCAAGGTTTTTGCGAACTTGTATCATTTTGATATGCCGGCAGCGCTGCAGGATAAGGGTGGCTGGGAATCACGAGAAGTCGTGGACGCCTATGTGCATTTTGCGGACACGTGCTTTAAAGAATTCGGGGATCTGGTTTATCATTGGTTCACCTTTAACGAACCGTTGGGCCCCATTTTGGGTTCGTATTTAGAAGACTTTCATTATCCGAATATCATCGATTTCAAGCGCGGAGCGCAGGCTGCACATTTCACCATCTTAGCCCATGCCAAAGCGATCGCCGCCCATAAAAAGCATCAACTAGATAGCAAGATCGGGGTCATCTTGAACTTAAGCCCTACGTTTCCTCGGAGTCAAAACCCAGCAGACGTGAAGGCCGCAGAGATTGCCGATCTGTTCCATGTACGCAGCTTTTTAGATCCAATGGTCAAAGGAATCTACCCAGAAAAACTGATCGCTCTTCTACGGGAATACGACCAGTTGCCTGCGGATTATACAGAAGATGATTTAGACTGCATCAAAGAAAATACGGCTCAAATCTTAGGCTTGAATTACTATGAGCCAAAACGCGTGAAGGCACGCTTGACCGCGATCAACCCAGAAGGACCGTTTTTACCAGACTGGTTCTTCGAAAACCATGTGATGCCGGGCCGTCGCATGAATGAATACCGCGGTTGGGAAATCTATGAAAAAGGCATCCATGATCTCTGTATGGATATCAAAGACAATTACGGCAATATTGAGGCCTTCATTTCCGAGAATGGCATGGGTGTTGCCAATGAAGAACGCTTCATGGATGAGCAAGGGCAAGTCATCGATGACTATCGGATCGAATACATTCAAGACCACTTAGCCTATCTATGGAAAGCAATCGAAGACGGCTGCAACATCAAAGGCTACCATTTGTGGACCTTCATTGACTGCTGGTCATGGATCAACGCCTATAAGAATCGCTATGGCCTAGTGTCGCTTGATCTGAAAACACAAAAACGCACTATCAAGAAAAGCGGCGAGTTTTATAAAAAACTCAGCGACGAAAACGGCTTTTCCTATGACGTGGATCGCTTAGTATAAATAGACAAACAAAACCAATCGGCAGCGGTTGGTTTTTTTGTTGGAATTTGTTTTTTCGCAGATGGAAAAGATTGCTCTGAGGGGAAGACTCCGATAAAATTTGAGCTAGAAAGATACAGGAGGAAAACCAATGACCCAAAAACTATTAGCCATCGATATCGGCGGCTCGTCCGTGAAAGCCGGAATATGGGAACAGGAACAATTGACGGAGCTGCCCAGCTTTGCTACCCCGAAAACATGGGAAGAAATGAAAGCGTATTTAAAATCGTTGGTGGAAGGCTATGAGATCACCGAGGGCGTCGCGATCAGTGCTCCGGGAGCAGTGGATGCAGACGAGGGTGTCATCTATGGGGTGAGTGCGGTGGCGTACCTCCATCGCTTTCCGATAAAAAAAGAATTGGCAGCCTTTTTAGGAATGCCTGTCTCCTTTCAAAACGATGCCAATTGTGCCGCATTAGCTGAAATCTGGCAAGGTAATGGGAAAGGACTGGAATCGGTCGCGCTGATGATCATTGGCACGGGGATCGGCGGCGGTATCGCATTGAATGGAAAGCTGCGAACAGGTGCGCATTTGTTTGGCGGCGAATTTGGCTATCAGATACTGAACTACGACACGCTGGAGACCTTGAGCGAGTTAGGGAGCCCTGTGATGATGGCGAAACGTTACTCGAAAATCAAAGCAGACGGCAAAAAGTATACCAGCAAAGATGTTTTTGAGTTCGCAGCAGCGGGAGAAGCGTTGGCACAAGAACAAATCGAGCGCTTTTATCAGGCGATAAGCATGGGCATCTATAACGTGTTGATTTCGTTAGACCCTGATCGCGTGCTGATCGGCGGCGGCATTTCGACACGGGACGATTTATTGCCGAACCTCGAAGAACGCGTACAGCACTTATTGACAAAAAATGGCGCGAAGGAATTATCAGCCGACATTATGCCCTGTAGGTTTTTGGATCAAGCCAATTTGATTGGGGCGATCTATCAGTTCTTGACTGAGCAAGCGTGAGGTCGATTATTTCTCCTGAAAGCATTCAAAAATTATACTTCCGGTAGTATAATAGGAGTGTGAGGTGATTCATAATGGAAGTGAAAAATAAACATAATGAAAAGAAGAAAGTGCAGGTCAATATTGATAAAGAACTAGCACAAGAAGTAGAAATTGTTTTAGAGGATTTAGGAATGAATCCAACAGTACTGATCACAGCATTGTACAAAAGAGTCGCTGCACAAGGCGAAGTGCCCTTTTCACTTGCATTGACTGAACGGGAAAAAGCCAAAAACCGACTAGCCAAGGCTGTAGACAAAGTGCCGACAAAACAGTTACGTAGTATGGACGAAATAGCCAATTGGTTGGATGATGATGATTAGACAAAATGATGTACTCATCCTATACATACCCTTTAACGATGCTGCTGGAAGAGGGAAGATGCGTCCCGCACTCTTTGTGCAACGGACGCACTCAGGAGTGAAAGTATTTCGGATCACTTCGAAATACGCGACGAAATCAGCTAAAATTCAGAAACGATATTACAAGATCAAAGACTGGAAAGAAGCAGGGCTAAACAAGCCGTCGTGGATAGATATTGGCGAGTCAGCAAGTTTTGATCTGGAAAATTTTAGCCCAAAGAAAATCGGGACATTATCCACAAATGATATAAACTCGTTAGCAGAATTTATCGAAAAGTATACAGATTGAAAACAAGTGCGCGGAAAATTTTTCTGGGCGCTTGTTTATTGTTTTGTGTGACTCCTTTTTTGTTTATGTTTTGAAAAATTTGGCAGAAAAAGAGATAATGGCAAAAGTATGTCAGCTTTAGAAAGCGAGTGTTTGTTTGATGAAGGAATTAGAGTTAGCAAAAACGGCGTTAGTTGTGATCGATCTGCAAAAAGGCATTATGGGGACTGGCGAGCTGCAGCCGTATTCTGCGTCAGAAGTAGTAGAAAAAAACAATCAATTAGCCGCAGCGATGAAAAATACAGCAGGCTGGGTGACCCTCGTGACTGTCGATCCCACCACGATGCAGCTATTGAACCCTGAAGGCAGCGGGAAGACCTATGCGGATATTCCGTCTGTATTTACAGAGTCTGTAATGCCGATCGCGCAGGATGCGGATGCGAAAAATGTTCTTAAGATCATGAAGCATAATCCAGGCGCTTTCTTTGGGACCGATTTGGATGTGCAACTGCGGCGGCGAAAGGTGGATACGATCCTGCTGACTGGCGTAGCCACGACGAATGGCGTGTATGCGACAGCTTTGGATGCCTACCAACACGGTTACAAAGTCATTATCGTAGAAGATGCCTGCGCCGATCGCGACGCGGAGCTGCATCGCATCTTTTTTGATAAATTATTTGTGAAGCTAGGACAAGTCGCTTCGACAGCAGATGTGCTGAAGGCGATGAAGTAAAGCAAAAACGTGAGCGATAATCGCCCACGTTTTTTTAATTTTGCGAATAAAATAAAACCTCTTCTGGAAAAGCGCTACGCTCTTCGTCAGTCAACGGCCGTTCCATCAGTACCATATCGATCGTTTGGAATTCCGAGAAGGTATACAGCCCTTGATTCCCAAGCTTTGAACTGTCGCAGAGGATCAGACTCTTCTTGCTATGGGTGATCACACTGCTTTTGATCTCCAACTCTTGGTAGGAGCGAATGGTGGGACCGGTTTTCGAGAACCCGTCACAGCCAAGAAAAGCGAGGTCCAGATTCACTGTTTGCAACGCGTGTAATGTCCAAGCACCCACGTAGGAGTTGCTCTTTTTTCGGAACTGCCCGCCTGTCAACAGAACCTGATTATCAGAAGTTGCCAATATTTGGCTGATCTGCAGGGAGTTCGTGACGATCGTCAAATCATCCCGCATCACTAATAATTTTGCCAATTGTAAAACAGTGGTGCTTGTATCTAAATAGAGCGACGCGTTTTGCGGAATAAAGTCTAAGGCTTTTTCTGCGATCGCGTTTTTTTCGTTTAATTGTCGTTTTTCTTTGACGGAAAATTCACTTTCTAAAAATGGCTTCGTCAGCGTGACCGATCCGTGTTTTTTGGCTAGTAGATTTTTTTCTTGGAGAAAGCTAACGTCTTTTCGGATCGTTTCTGTTGTGACGTGAAAGGTTTCGGCCAGCTCATTGATAGAGACCTCTTTTTTATTCATGACTTCGTGGAGAATTTTGTTTCTCCGTTCTTCACTGGTTACGCGCATATGATCCCTCCTGGAAAAAGTATAGCATATAAATCTTTGAATTTCCGTCAAAACCAATTATTCTTTTTGGTTTCTATTGATAAAACAAAAAATGTGTGTATAATTTGATTTGTGAGAGAAAACAAAATAGAAAGGTTGGTTTTTGATGGAAAAACAAATAGTAAAGATTTTACCCTTCTTTGAAGCACGAATGTGGGGCGGCGAACGAATGGTGAAGACGTTTCATTATCAAACGGATATTTTTCCAATCGGCGAAGTATACAATGTGGTTGCATTGCCCGGAGGAGTGGACTGTTCTGTAGCGGGGACGGATCTGACATTGTCTCAGCTATACAAACAATGTCCAGATTGGTTTGATTGTGAGACGGAAGAGCTGCCGATTCGCGTCAATTTGCTAGACCCTCTGGCAGATTTGTCGATTCAGCTTCATCCAGATGATGCGTATGCATGGGCACATGATCATTCGCGTGGAAAACCGGAGGCATGGGTAATCCTAGATACGCCGGCAGATGGCAAGATCGAGTTTGGACACCACGCGAAAACCAAAGAAGAATTTGCGCAGTGGGCACAAGAAGGCAACTGGGGAAAGCTGTTGAAATACCTGCCGGCCAAGAAGGATCATTTTATCGACATCCCTGCAGGTACACTTCATGCGATCAATCGCGATGTACTGACGTACAATATTTCCCGCAATGCCGATTTGACCTATCGACTGTTCGATTATGACCGAGTAGACCCGAATACAGGGGCAAAAAGGGAGCTGCACATCGAGAAGGTACTAGACAATGTGCTGGTGCCTGATACGTCAGAAGGCTTTGTCTGGGTAGCGCCTTATGAAAAAATGGGCTGTGAGATCACTGATTATTGGGACGAGGCAGGACTCTACAGTTTGAGTCGAATCAAAACAAAGGATCAAGGAAACTACGGTCTGGATCGTTTTGCCTTCATTACTGTAGTGGATGGCGCGGGCACGGTGAACGACGTGGCAGTCTCAAAAGGGGAAACGATCCTAGTGCCTGCAGGGATCGATCAATTGAACATTGTTGGAAAACTGGATTTGTTTGCGGCGAGCTATAAAAATGGAGGCGAATAACATGGAAACCAAAGAGGTCGCGTATACCGCGGCACTGGAGCTGGCGGGCACGTTGAAAAAAGTCGATCAACGTCAGATGGATCGATTGGTTGAGGGCATCAGTCAGGCGAAGCGGATTTTTGTCTCAGGCGCGGGCCGCTCGTTATTGATGCTAAAGGGATTCGCGATGCGATTGATGCACTTGGGCTATGAAGTCTATGTCGTGGGAGAAGTGACGACGCCGGCTTTCTTGCCTGAGGATCTTTTGATTCTTGCCAGTGCTTCGGGGGAGACGTCTTCGTTGGTCCAAACAGCGAAGAAAGCGCGCGAAATCGGCGGAGAAATCGTCAGCTTCACGATTTTTCCAGAGTCAACGCTGGCACGGTTATCTACGGGTGTGGTCAAGATTCCCGCATATACTGATAAGCGCCCAGAGAGCGAAACAAATCAAAAAGGCATTCTCCCAGGAGGCAGTATGTTTGAAGAAGCGGTCTTATTATTGGCCGATTCTTTGATCGTTGAATTAGCGTTAGAACAAAAAATACCAACGGATCGGGCGTTTGAAAAGCACGCGAATCTAGAGTAGGCAGTCTCGTTGGTGATATGAAAATAAGAAACCGGTCGTGGTTCAAACGAAACAGGAGGAAAAGAAAATGAAATTGCAACTAGCAATGGATGAATTAAGTTTGTCCGAAGCCTTAGGAGCATTGAAGGTGCTTCATCCCTATGTCGATATCGTGGAAGTTGGAACCCCTTTTTTGATCGACGCGGGGCGTGAGGCGGTTCGCCAGATCAAAGAAAGTTATCCAGAATTGGAGGTCTTATGTGATGCGAAAATTATGGACGCAGGTGCCTATGAAGCGCAGTTGGCCTATGATGCGGGAGCAGATTATGTGACGGTTTTAGGAATCACGGATATGCTGACGGTCAAAGGCTGCGTGGAACAGGCGCAAAAACAAGAGCGGCAGGTGATGGTGGATCTGATTTGTGTCCAGAATGTTGCCGAGCGTGTGCCGATGCTTGAAGAACTTGGAGTAGATGTTCTCGCGGTCCATACGGGAGCAGACCAGCAGCACGCGGGACGAACCCCCTTGGAAGACTTAAAAGAATTGACACACTATGCGAAAAAAGCACAGGTGGCTGTAGCGGGAGGCATCAACAGTGAGACCATTGACGCATATGTTGCGCTGAAACCGGATATCGTGATCGTCGGCAGCGGGATCTTGAACGCAGAAGATCCAGTAGAAGCTGCGCGGGTCATCAAAAAAGCATTGAACTAAAAGGAGCGGGGAATTTTCCCCGCTCCTTTTATAATGTCTTGATTTGTGTTAAAAAATGGGGATAATCGCTTTGCTGCAAGAGGGCTTGCTGGATCTCTTCTCGTTCCATAAACTCTAGTATCAGGCTATAGATTTCTTCGGTATCTTCGTAATCTTCTTTGCTTATGGCAAAAAGGAAGACGAATTTTACCAGATCTCCGTTTCCCCAATCAACCCCGTTTGGAATGACTGCGACGGCAACGGCGGATTGTTTGGCTAGGAGCGACATCGGGTGAGGGATCGCCAACCATTCGTTGATATTGGTTTGGTTGATTGCCTCACGCTTCATGATGCTGTCGTGGAAGGAAGCAGGCACGTAGCCTTTATCCACGAGCTGTAGGGTCATTTTTTTCAGCAATCGTTCTTTGTTTTCGACATCTCCGTGGAAATAGAAGGCCTCTTGAAACAAGGAAAAAATCTCGCCGTTTGCTTCATCAAAGCGTTGGATGAAGGGTTCGATCTTGCCGATCTCCTTATCTAAGGTCGCCATATTGATGTAGATGTGGGGCACACTCAATTGCTCCAACGGCACTGTCGTAATGACAAAGTCCACCGTTGTCAGGTCGCATTGTTGGAGCTCGACATAGGAGACGCGATCCACGACCTCGATGGTCTCCTGATAGTGTTTCTTGATCTTGGCTTCGATGATTCGACTCATCGCACGACCTGTTCCGCAGACGAGGATCACACGGTATTTTCGATGATGACTAATGGAATTTCTCTCCATTGCGCCGGCAATGTGGAGGGCGATATAGCCGACCTCATCTTGAGAAAAATACAGCCCATGTTTTTTGCCAAGGGTTTCTAGATGTGTCAAACAAAGATCGTAGGCTTGCGGGAACGATTTTTTGATCGTTTCCAGCAACGGATTGCTGCGTCGCGCCTCCATCAGGTTCATATTGATAAAGCCTTCAATGTGGGAAGTCAGATCTTCCACCAGCATTTTGTCTTCGAGCCAATCAAAATTAGAGGTTCGTTTGATGGCATGAAGCAGTTCACTTACGATGGCCTGGGCCGTTTCAGTGGAAGACTTGCTTGTGGATTCTGTTTCGACCAGACGAGGCGCATTCAATGCTAAATAATAGGTGAAGTAATCTTTTTCTCCTTCCGTCAGCTGGACATCGTAGGCGCGGTCGATCTCGTTCAAGAAATGCCAAAGCGCCTCTTTGGCATGTCGTTTAAGGGTCGGCACACGTAAAGGAAACTCCGTGATGGGATGCCCAGATAAAAAGCGGCTGAGTGCTAAGGCAAAGTGAGAAAGAATATTTTTATGGTAATAATCTGAATCCAACAGCTCTAACGGTGCGAGATCGTTGAGCTCTAGCGTCTGCAACAAATCGAGATCAATCGTGTCAAATAATGCCAATTCCATCTCCGTGAAGCCAATTAAATATTCCTGCAGGTCCTTTTCGATCAACAGGTCACTGATGGCTTGCCGCTTCGCGAATTCGTTTCCCAACACTTCAAATCCGATATTTGGGCGATTGATGACTTTTAGCTGATACGTCATCAAGTTGTCTCGTGCAGTTTTCAAATAGGAATAAAATGTATTTTTACTAATAAATAGCTGATCTAGAAAGTCATCCAATGATAAAGGGTTTTCATTCTTAAATAGAAGGAAAAGTAAATACGCCTGCCGCTCTTCGCTAGTCGTGAGGAACGAATCGGCGGAGGTCATGCTTTCCTGCCACCATGCGGTGAACTGTTCTTTGGAAAGAACGGTCAGCAAATACCCTTGTCCCCGAACCAATGTCACGGCAGCACCGACATTGCGCAAGAGATCGTTCAGATTGGCAATATCTGTTCGCACCGTTCGCTCAGAGATAGAGAAGCTTTTGGCTAACTCTTTCATCGGCAGCGGGGTCGTTTGTTTGGCTAATAATTCTAATAGGTCATCTAATCGTTGATAAGCAAGCTTTGACACTTGGTTCACCTCCGGTACTTAACCCAATCATACAATATAGAAGAAAAGATTGAAATCGTTCTGCCGTCCAGCCGTTTTCCAAATAATTTGGCAGTTCATTAGGAAAACGCTTTACTAGTGATTGCCAAATGAGTTGGAAAATGGAAGTGTTTACATCGGTACGCAAAACTCGTAAATTAAACGTGTAAAGAAAAACGAACCACCATTCGTGATCTTGAAAAATAATTTCCCAAACGACGAGAAAGGGGCTTCCTATATGGATTTTAAAGAAAAAAATATTCTATTAGATGTGGCGGTCGCTTCAAAAGAAGAACTCTTTGATGTCATCGCAAATTACGCGTATGACTCAGGGTATGTCGCGAATGCGGCGGATACGAGCGCTGCCTTCAATGAACGAGAGGCAGAATATTCGACGGGATTGCAGGAAGGATTTGCCATCCCCCATGCAAAAGCAGAGACGGTGTTAGCGCCGACGGTTTTGTTCATTCGTTTAACGAAGGCAATCGAATGGGAGACCTTCGATGATTCCGCAGTGAAAAATGTGTTTGCTTTGATGGTCCCTAAAAAAGACGAGGGAACTGTCCATTTGGAAATGCTGAGTCGATTGGCGACGGCTTTATTGGAAGAAGACTTCATTCAGCAGGTTCAGCAATCAGAGGATAAAACAAAATTAGTAGAAACGATCAAAAAAGAAATGATTGGAGAGAGGATCATATGAAAATCGTAGGAATTTCCGCCTGTCCAGCAGGATTGGCACACACACCTATGGCCGCTAAAGCGTTAGAGAAGGCCGGAGCAAAATTGGGCTATGATGTGAAGATCGAGCAGCAAGGGTCATTAGGGCAGGTCAACAAAATCACCGCAGCCGAAGCACAAGAGGCCGATTTTTTATTACTGGCGACGGATCAAAAAGTCGTTGGGCTGGAACGGTTTGAAGGAAAACCTCAGCTTCGGGTAAATATCAATACCTGTATCAAAGCGCCAGAAGCTGTGTTGAAAAAATGTATCGCTGCTGTTGAGCAAAGACAGGCAAATTAAAGAAAAGGGGCAAGCATGATGAAGAAAGTTTTAGCAGAGGTAAAGGGCCACTTGATGAGTGGGATCAGTTTTGTACTGCCGTTGATTATTGGTGCCTCCCTAGTTGTCGCGATTCCAAAAATGATCGCGCTGGGGATGGGGATCACAAGTTTAGACCCATATGCAAAAACAGAAGGATTGAAACACGCACTTTATATGATTGAACAGGTTGGTTGGACCGGTATTGGGTTGATCAACACAGTATTAGCAGGATTTATTGCGTATTCGATTGGAGACAAAGCAGCATTAGGTGCCGGATTTATTGGCGGTGCAGTGGCTACTAGTACGAACGCCGGCTTCTTAGGTGCTGTGATCGCCGGTTTCTTAGCCGGATATTTAGTGAAATGGTCAAAAGAAAAAATCAACTTGCCAGAATCATTCTCTGGCGTGATGCCATTAGTGATTTTACCGTTGATCGCCACCTTGTCTGTCGCGATCGTGATGGGGGCACTCCTGTCTGAGCCGCTGGCATGGATCAACACGAGCCTAGTTGATTGGATTCGTACCATGATTGAAAATGATGTCAACAAGATCTTGTTGGCGATGATCATGGGGGCGATGATTGGTTCCGACTTAGGCGGACCAGTGAACAAAGCCGCTTGGATGGCTGGAAATGTCTTATTGGCTGAAGGTGTCTATTTGCCAGCGATCATTGTAAACGTCGCTATCTGTGCAGTGCCTTTCGGATACGCGTTGGCGACATTGTTCCATAAAAAACGGTTCAACCAAGAATTATTGGATGCAGGTCGGAACAACTTTATCATGGGATTCATCGGAATTACTGAAGGGGCCATTCCTTTCACACTCGTGAACCCGTTGAAGCTCGTTCCTATCAACATGATCGGAGGCGCGATCGCTTCTGGCTTAGGGATTACTTTCGGCATGTACGCAAAAATGCCGCCAGTAGGAGGAATCTATGGCTTCTTTACAGTCGGCAACGGCTGGGCATATTTATTAGGCCTATTCATCGGAGCAGCCTTTATCGGTTTTGTCGCACCGCTATTCGTTAACTTCAACAAACAAGAAACGGGTACAGAAGAGATTGAATTAGACGATATCGATGTCAGCTTCGAAAACTAATCGAAACAAGAAATAAAAAAATTAATAGGCGCTGGCGGTGAAAATCGTTGAGTGCCTATTTTAATCAAACGAGAGGAATTTTTGCATGAAAAAAACAGTACACGTCGTACCACACAGTCATTGGGATCGCGAATGGTATTTTACCACCAGTCGCTCAAAAATTTATTTGATGCACGATCTGAAAAAAGTGTTGGAGCAATTAGAAAAAGACACGCCCTACAACAGTTTCATTTTAGACGGGCAAGCGTCATTGTTGGACGACTACTTAAAATGGCGTCCGCAAGACAAAGGCAGAATCGAAACCTTAGTGAAGCAAGGCAAGCTGATCATCGGACCTTGGTACACACAAACAGATCAATTAGTCATTTCTGGAGAAAGTATCGTCCGCAACATGCTGTACGGCATGAAGATCTGCGAAGCCTTTGGCGATTACATGAATGTCGGCTATGTACCGGATTCCTTCGGGCAAGCAGCCAGCATGCCGCAGATTTATCGCGAGTTTGGCATCAGCGATACGATGTTTTGGCGCGGCGTGAGTGATGACGATGTCGCGCACACAGAATATACGTGGCGCGGAGAAGACGGGTCAGTCGTCAATGTGTATCAAATCCCTAGTGGCTATTACATTGGCGGTGCGATCCCTGAACGAGAAGCAGACCTGGCAAAATTCCTGCATGAAGAACCGTTTAAAACGACTTGGGGCCGCAGCGCCACCGATCAAGTCTATTTCCCGAATGGGTTTGACCAAGCACCAGTGAGAGAGAATTTACCTGAGCTGGTGGACCAAATGAACGCTCTTTATCAAGAAGAGTACGAGCTGCAATTCTCGACGATCGAAAAATACATTGCCGCAGTCAAAGAGCGTCAGCCAGAATTAGAAGAAATTGCGGGAGAGTTGATCAACGGAAAACTGATGCGTATCCACAAGACGATCTTTTCTTCACGCCCGGATCTCAAAGCAATGAACACGAAGATCCAGCATTATTTAGTCAATGTGATGGAACCTGTATTGACGATGGCGATGCAGTTGGGCTTTGACTATCCTGTGGAGACAGTCAAAGAAATCTGGAAGCTGATGTTTGAGAATGCGGCCCATGACTCGATCGGTTCATGTGTCTCTGATACGACCAACGAAGATGTCTATATGCGTTACAAACAAGCCCGGGATATTTCGATGAATCTCGTTGAGCTGACCTTGCGCCAACTCGCTACAGCGATCCATAATCCTCAGGCACAAGAAATCACGTTTACCTTGTTCAATACCTACGACACATCACGTGAGGGTGTGGTGGAAGCAGAAGTGTATTTGCCTCAGAAAGACTTTGCGATTCTGGATCAGGCGGGAAATACATTGCCTTACACGATTTTAGAGCTGATTGATCAAACGGAATATGTCTTGAATCAAGGGAACGTATTGAATTCTGTCAAAGAAATGTATCTACCGGAAACAGTCTACAAAGCGAAAATCATGATCGAGACGACGGAAGTGCCAAGCATGGGCTACACGCAATTGACGATCGATCTTACAGGCAATAGCCGTACTCCAATGCAGCCGGCAACGGATCGGACGATCGAGAATGACGGTTACCAGATAACAGTCAATCCAAACGGTTCCCTAGATATTTTAGATAAGGCAAATGGGCTGCTCTATAAAAATCAAGGAATCATTGAAGAAAATGGGGACGATGGCGATTCCTTCAATTATTCGCCGCCGACGAAGGATTTAGTGATCTCCTCACAGACCTATGAACCAACGATCACGATCAAGCAATCCGCCATTTACCAAACGATCCAATTGGACTTTTTATTCACTGTACCGAAGGATTTAACTGAGCGGGAAGAGAAAAAAGTCTCTGCGCAACTGCCGATCACACTGGAGGTTGGCTTGAAGAAGGGATCGCCGCTCATTGACTTCCAATTGACCGTGGACAATCAACAGGTCGACAGTCATCGCGTCTGTGTCCTGTTCGATACAGGCATCGCCTCGAAATTCTCGATCGCTGATCAGCAATTTGGAACGTTGCAGCGTCCAGTTGTCTTTGAAAAAGAAATGGCACTTTGGGAAGCGAATAAAGACCAATGGAACGAACAACCGATCGCCATTGAGACCTGCCAGTCTTTCGCTGGTCTCTTTGATGACACGCACGGTGTTGCCGTAATGCCAAAAGGAGTACGGGAATACGAGATCATTGGTGAAGAATTTGACACGATCCGTTTGACCATCTTCCGTACCTATGGTTTTATGGGGAAAGAAAATCTGATGTATCGTCCGGGCCGTGCTTCCGGCGAATCCGTGATCGCCACGCCAGATGCCCAATGCCATAAAACGATGCGCTTTGATTTCTCAGTCGCTTACTTTGCGCAACGTTTTGATGAAGCCGATGTGCCGCAAGTAGCGAAACAAGCCGTAACACTGATCGAGGTCTATCAATACGCAGAATTCTTAAATTCACGGCTGATCTTTACACTAGGAGAGGTTGAAAAACACTTGCCGGCAACCTTCAGTCTGTTGAACATTGAAGGCAATCTGACGCTGAGTGTTTTGAAAAAGGCGGAAGATCGTCCAGGCTATATTCTACGATTGTATAATGGCGCGTTGGAAACCGAGGGCTATGGGACCATCACCTTCAACCACCACATCCAGACAGCAGAAAAAGTTGATCTGAAAGAGAAAACAAAGGAACCGCTATCAATAAATCATGATACAATAGAGCTTGAAAACATTGGGCACGCAAAATTCGTGACCTTATATGTGGAATAAATCTAACAGATTGTGAGTGAAGCGTAGTGGAAAAATTGTTTGGCGGAATCGAAGCGGGCGGAACAAAGTTTGTCTGTGCCGTTGGGAATCAAGAGTTGGAGATCGTTGAGCGGGTCAGCTATCCGACAACGACTCCTGAAGAAACGATGGCGTTAGTGATCGGCTTCTTCAAAAACTATACAGAGCAATTAGTCAGTATCGGAGTCGGTTCCTTTGGTCCGATCGACATTCACCGTGATTCGAAGACGTATGGCTATATCACGTCAACACCAAAATTAGCTTGGCAGAATTTTGATTTTGTCGGCACGATGAAAAAGGAATTTGATGTGCCGATCGCTTGGACAACGGACGTGAACGCCGCGTGTTATGGCGAATATGTAAAAGGACGCGGCGATGGGGTCAACAGTGTCGTTTACTATACGATCGGTACAGGGATCGGCGGCGGTGCGTTGCAAAAAGGGACATTTGTCGAAGGCTTCAGCCATCCAGAAATGGGGCATGTGTTAGTCAGCCGCAATCCAAAAGATGATTTTGAAGGCGTTTGTCCTTTCCACGGACATTGCTTAGAAGGGATGGCAGCAGGTCCCGCGATCGAAAAACGCTTGGGCCGCAAAGGGCAAGACTTGGCGGAAGACGATCCGTATTGGGAGATCGAAGCAGACTACATCGCACAATGCGCCTACAACACGACGTTGATGTTCTCTCCAGATGTCATCATCTTCGGCGGCGGCGTGATGCAGCAAGACCACTTAGTCAAAAAGGTTCGTGCCCGTTTCAAAGAATTAGTGAACGAGTACGTGAAGACACCTGCCTTAGAAGACTACATCGTGACACCGAAGCTTGGCAACAATGCTGGGACGATCGGCTGTCTTGCGTTAGCACGAGAAGCAAAATTGCATTCATAGAAAGAAAGCCGCCGATCAATTTGGCGGCTTTTTTTCAAACTTTTCCTTTCTGATTTAGGAAAACTCTTGCTATAATTTAGAAGAACAAAGCAGGGGGAATGCAAAAATGAAAGACAATCACTTTCTGAAATTTGAAAAAGCGATCAGTACGATCGTTGATTTTCTATTAGCAGTATTGATCATTGTCATAGTGATCGTGATGGGAGAAGGCATCTTCAATATTATTCTTCATGTGATTCCCTTGAACAACGTTTCTGAGATGACACTTTTGATCGAGGAGATCGCGACACTCTTTATTCTATTAGAGGTGATCTTGATGCTGCTGCGCTACATCAAAGAAGGGCATCACATTCCTGTGCGCTATTTGATCCTGATCAGTATCACGGCGATCTTGAGAGAGCTGCTGCTCGCACACGGCAATGGAGAAAATTCATTGCTTCTCTCGATCTCGATTTTAGTTCTAGTTTTGGTTCTCTTCTTACTGGAGAAGGTCAAAGCCTTCCATAAAGGAGAAAGCAAGCTCGAAAAATAAAGAAGGCACTGTACCAATGTTCTGGTACAGTGCCTTCTTTATTAGGCTGCCGCTGTTTTGCGGGATTTTAGAATGTATTGAATTCCTGTATAAAAAATAATGACAATAACTAGATAAGTGACCATCGTAATATCTAAACCTAATAAAAATTGTGAAGCGATAATAACACCGGGAACCCCGCCGATCGTAATGGCTAAAGCGATTTTTCTAGAGTAGGCTTTCTCACGAATGAAGTTGATGTTCGCAACAGGCTGCAGACCGGCACAAGAGCACATCATGATCGGAAAAGCCGCCAGTGGCGTCATTCCCAACATATAAACCATCGCCATACAAGGTGCAAACAAGCCGACTCCGACAGTCATCAAGGCACCGAATAAGAAGTTTCCGAAGATTCCAGCCAGCAATTTTACCCCAGTCAACGCCGTCGCGGTATTGCCTTTTCCTAATAAGGCGATGACTTCGGTTTGGCGCAGCAGCATCAAGATGGCTGTGATCAACAAGGCCCAGCCAATCCATTTTTGGACCGCTTTTTCAGAGAGCTTGGTCACGTATTTCGAACCAAACCATGAGCCGACCATCGCCGCTACGATCAGTGATACAAGCGTCAACGCGTCGACTTTGATCACTGTTACAAAAATAATGGCTTCCGTCAGTACGGGGATCGCGTGTCCAACATTCAAGATCCCTGGTAATTTGCGGTCGTCGTCGATTTGTTTGGTCGCGTTCAGCAGCATCGTCGTGATGGCGAAGCTTCCGATCCCGATCGTGTCCGCAAAGTCTGTGATGAATCCGATAATTCCGCTAATCAGCCAATTGCCTGGTCCTAGATCGTCGCGATGAGTGATGATATCGTGAATGAGCATAATCGCTTGAAAGATCATCAGACCAATTAAAATATAAAAAATAATCTGTGCCATAAGTCCTCCCGTGGGTCGTTTTCTTATAATTATAACAATAAACGAAATAGAAAAACGAGATTTTTTGATTTTTTTTGTGATTCATTGAACGATAGCCTGGAAAAGTAAGTTCTTTATAGTTGGCTGTCAAAAGGAGTACATACATTCGCGAGTGAAACCACTTCTGTCAGCCTAACAGTCAAGGTCAAACCGGAAAACGCAGAGATGCCTGCAATCGATCCTATGATAAGGTACAGCGAAGAAGGCTTCAACACAAGAAAAAAGGCTTGTCCCTATGGTGATCGTGAAAGGATAGAAGAAGGAAATCCCTGACGCACCCTTTTCTTTCAGAATAATGGGCTAATGTGAAAAAAGTTCTAAAATATTCTTCTTATTTATGCTAAAATTTTAAGTACGATGCATGAAATGAGGGGGAGTTGTAATCAAAAAAGTTGTGGTTCTATTATTTATGATGGCGATGATTTCTTTTGAGACATCGGTTTTTGCAGCAGCGGACATCATGGAAATTACCAGAGATGCGGGCTATACCGATGTGTTAGAAGTGAACAAACCAAAAGCTTCGATCGTTATTGACGGAGTAAATGGTCAGATATTATGGGAAGAAAATGCGGAGGTCGTGAGGGAGCCGGCGAGTATCTCTAAAATGATGACGGTCTTTTTAGTCTTCGACGCGATCAAAGAAGGAAAATTGACGTTAGACACACCGATCAAAGCAACGGAAAAGGATCAAGCGATCAGTCAATTGTATGCGATCAGTAACAATGATATCAAAGCAGGGGTCGAGTATCCGGTGAGAGAGCTGCTGAAAATGGTGATCGTCCCGTCATCGAATGTGGCGACGGTGATGCTGGCGAATACCGTGTCGGAGAATGACGCGGGCGGATTCATCAAACGCATGAATGACAAAGCGCAAAAAATCGGGATGAAGAATACCGCCTTTTACAATTGCAGCGGCGCTTCTGCCGTGAGCTTTGAAGGGCTTTACGAACCAAAGGGGTATGACCCAAATGGGAGCAACACCTCAACGGCGCGTGACTTGGCGACGATGGTCTTTCATTTGATCAATGACCATCCTGACGTGCTGACATTTACAAATCAAGCGAAGGTCACGGCTATGGCAGGCACCCCGTACGAAGAAACCTTCGAGACCTACAATTATTCCTTGCCGGGGGCAAAATACGGCTTTGACGGGGTAGACGGGTTGAAGACAGGTTCGGGGCCAAGCAGTGCCTTTAACTACATCGCGACAGCGAAGCGCGGAGAGATACGAGTGATCGAGGTGATTTTAGGCGTCGGTGACTGGTCAGACCAAGACGGAGAATATTACCGTCATCCCTTTGGCAATGCACTGTTGAAGAAGACCTTTGATGAGTATGAGCGCCGCCTGCTGCTGTCGAAGGGAAGTCATGAGATCGGCGGGAAAACGATCGAATTGGACCAAGACTTTTATGGGGTGATGAAAAAGGACGCAAAACCCGAATTGACGGTCCAAGACAAGCAAGTGGTCGTCTCGAATCAAAAGGAGCAAGCTGCGGAAACGATGCCTAAACTGGCTCAAAGCTTCAGAGAGCCCAAGAAGGAAAGTGAATCGCTGCCTGATACGAAGCAATCGGCTTCTCCTTTATCTAAACTGATGAAGGTGCTGCCTCCAGTGGTGTTGTTCCTTCTTGGACTGCTGCTGCTCGCTTTCCCGACGAAACGAAACGTAACTGGAAAAACGAGAAGAAGCACACGCAAACGAGGTCGGACAATGGTCAAAGCGGCGGGTGCTGTATGTATTCTTGGCGCACTGGTTCTTTTGGTTTGGCTATTCCTATAAGTGATCGATATAAAAAATAAAGGGAGTGGGACGCTTATGCGTCTCGCTCCCTTTTCTCATTGATTTTAACAGCAATCTAGCGGACAGCCTAGTTTTTCAGCGATCTCAAGGCCCGTTTTTGTTTGCGCCAATCCGGCATGTCCGGTGCAGCGTAAAGAGGGCGGGATCATACGTCCGACTTTATTAAAGCTTTCGATCGTTTCGTCCAGTGGAACAACGACATCGTACCCTGCCAAGGCCATGTTCGCCGCACCCAGCGCGTTCATGCCGCACATCATATTTTTTCCAAGACAAGGCACTTCTACTCGAACACCAATGGGGTCACAGGTCATTCCAAAGACATTTTGGAGGGCCATCGCCGCCGCATCCACTGCCTCCTCGATCGTTCCCCCCATTAACTGGACTAGAGCACCTGCGGTCATCCCAGAGCCGGAACCGCATTCCGCCTGACATCCGGCAACTTCCGCCGCAAATGTGGCGTATTCAGCGATGAAGACCCCGATCATCCCAGCCGCTAATAGCCCGCGAACCAAGTCATCTTTTGATTTCTTCTGGTAGTCGCTGACCGCGATCAATGTCCCCGGCAGTGCACCGCAGGAACCTGCTGTTGGCGCCGCCACGAACACATTCATGGAGCTTTTGACCTCCATCAGGGCAGAGATGTTTTCGAGGATTTTTGCCGGAAGGTCGTCCCCGATCAGCTTGGCGCGATTGGCGCGAATCTTCGGTGACTGCGCCCCCAACATCCGATCGTCATAGGACGTTCCCGCCAATCCTACCTTGATGCCGTTGGTCATGATGGCGAGGATATCTTCTGCTTTTTGATAGACTTCGGCTTCGGAGATACTGCCGCGATGGCTCTCGTAACGCAACGCCATATCCGCTAAATCTAACTGCTCCTTGTTTGCCAAGGCAACCATTTCTTCGACCGTAGAAAAAAGCATCTCTGGTTCCTTTTGCGAAAGAACCGGTAACACAGGATCGAAGGCAATTATGCGTTCGACGGTCATGCGTTCCTTCAGCCAAGCCTTTTCATTTTCAGGGAGTGCCTGCTGGGTTTTAAGGTGCAAAAGGATTTCTCCCTCGTTTTCAGAGACCGTCGCAAAGCAAAATTTACTGATTTTTTCTGGGAGCTCGGCTTCAAGTAAAGCGAGATCCTTTCCGAAAAGCAGGGTCTCATAAAAACCGCCAGTGATCGCCACGTTGAAATGATTGATCTCTGTGATCTCGATCATGCCGCCGCCGACAGAAAGCGCGACGACATCGAGTTCTTCACCGAGGTCTGTTTTGATCATCATTTTATACGTGTTGGGGTGGGTGTTCTCAAAGGGAATGACCCGAAAAAGAACTGTCATGCCTTCGTCCTCGGCAATCTCAAGTGCCTTCGTCAAGCGGCTGTCTGTGGGGTCCATCCCCAATAAGCCGCCGACGAGTCCAATATCAGAGCATTGCGTGATGTAGCTTGCTGCCAAAGAGCCTTCTGGATCAAAAACCGCTTGAAAAAAAGTGATCTTTCCTGCGACCATCTGACGCAGCGCACGACCGATTCGGACAGAAGCTGCCGTGTGGGAGCTGGAGGGACCGATCATGACAGGCCCCAAAACATCATTAAAGATACTTGCATGTTCTTTCATCTGCGCCCCTCCTTAGAAATCTGCGTCGATATAAGTCTCTTCACCGGCGATCTCGTCAACGATCACGTCTTTCCACTTTTCAGCGTCGATCTCTTTAAATGAAACGGAGACGACATTGGGTTCACAGCCCAGTTCTTGAACGACAAAATCCTGCAATTTTTCAGCGAATGCCTGTTTTACTTCTTTTGAACGACCTGGATACAATTTGACTGATACGTGTGGCATAAGTAAGTCCTCCTATTTTCTATTTATTACGAGAAGCAGATGAAAAACTAGTTCCATTCGGTGCCAACAGCTGCTTCACGCGCTTTCTCATAAATTTTTTGTGCGGTAACGAGATCCTGTGCCCCGATGCCGACTGTTTTGAAGACGATGATCTCTTCGTCATTTTCACGACCGACGAGGTTCCCAAGCAAGACGTCGCCAATGTCTCCTGTGAAATCCTCTTTAGTGATCGTCCCATCCTCCAACGGGATCAAAATGTCCCCAGCTTCAGAAAGAACGGCTTCCTCAGAATCAAAATAAAGCTTGCTGGCCCGTGTCAAAATCACCGGGTCCATTTCCTGCATATGCGGCTGATAAGAACCGACACAACTGACCGTCGCTCCAGCCTTGACCTTGCTGCCGTCGAAAACAGGAGAGGCAGCAGGTGTGACCGTGATGATTAAATCCGCATCCTGGATCGCGTCATCCGAAGAAGCTGCCGGGTGGATCTCGGCTCCATACTGTTTTAGTGCGGCATTCATTTTTTCAGCGAACGCTTTTGTCCGCTCAGGATTTTGATCGAATACAGCGACCGTGTCCAAGTTCCGCGCGCAAACCATCGCCTCCAGCTGCGTTTCAGCCTGTCCGCCAGTACCTATCAGTGCACCTTTTTTGGCGTCTTTTCTGCCTAAGACATCGAAGGCAACACCAGACGCAGCTCCAGTACGGAACTGTGTGACTGTCACACCATCCAGCAGGGCATTGATATAGCCTGTTTTTCCATCGACTAACAATACTTGGGCAGGCGCAGAGGAGAGCTCTTTTTCAATATTGTCAGGGAAGATGTTGATGATCTTGACCGCCGCCGCATCTAGATCCGGCGCGTAAGAAGGCATAAACAGAAAGGTCCCGTTTTGCTTTTCCGAAACGATCTGGGTCCGCAACGGCACATCCGTTTTGCCTTCACTGAATAATCGAAAGGCCGTTTTGTCCGCTTCGATGGCCTCCGCCATGGTAAACACTTGTTTGATATTTTCACGCGATAAAAGTAACATAAAAAACCTCCTTCACTTTACTTACAAGTAAAAGTATAAGCGATTCCATTGGCGGTGTCACTGGGAGAATCAGACTTCCTTAGCGTTCTATGGAAGAAAAAAAGCAGGATACCCTTTATTCTTATACTTGTTTTGAAAAACGGGTCGCGTCATCCACGATTTTGCGAAAGAATCTATGTAAAGAACAATCAGAATGTGGTAGAATTTTTTATCAACACTTGAAAAAGCTTCCTACGTCTTCAAAGGTACTTATAGAAAGGAACACAACGATGAAGGAGAAAGTTTTACACTTGATGGGGACCGTGATCATTCTCTCCATCCAGCATCCGAATGCCGATGAGCTGTTGAACGCTGCGCAAGGGCGCTTGCGTGATTTTGAACACCGCTTCAGCGCGAATTCAAAGGATTCAGATCTGGCACGCATCAGCCAGCAAGCGGGCATTGCACCGGTCAAAGTGGATGAGGACCTGTTCGAGTTGATCGCGATAGGAAAGGAACAAAGC
Source organism: Enterococcus sp. AZ048 (assembly GCF_051715125.1). Classification (NCBI taxonomy): domain Bacteria; kingdom Bacillati; phylum Bacillota; class Bacilli; order Lactobacillales; family Enterococcaceae; genus Enterococcus; species Enterococcus sp. AZ048. Next base: position 546,903 of record NZ_JBIOTD010000001.1, read on the forward strand.
CTGATCCCCGGCAGCGCCTTGAATATTGCCATCGGCCCTCTGATCCAAGCGTGGCGCGTTGGCTTTTCTGATGCAAGATACCCCTCTCCCCAAACGATCCAAGAGATACTTCCTTTAGTCGATCCAGCAGCGATCGAATTGAATGCTGCGGATCACACGGTATATTTGGCACATCCAGGAATGGCATTGGACCTCGGCGCTTTAGCGAAAGGCTATTTTGCCGATAAGATCATTGCCGATTTTAAAGAAGCGGGCGCCGAATCTGCATTTATCGACCTCGGCGGAAACGTTTTGACCTTTGGCCCCGCCCCTCAGCGAGCAGAAGGCGCTTGGCATGTGGGCATCCAAAATCCCTTTCTGAAGCGAGGAAACTATGCCATGGTTGTGAAGTCTCGAGACGAATCCATTGTGACTTCAGGAATTTATGAACGAACCTTTGAATGGGAAGGACAAACGTATCATCATATTTTTGACTGGCAAACCGGCTATCCCATCCAGACAGACCTAGCCAGTCTGACGATCGTATCTAAGAAATCCGTTGATGGTGAAATCTGGACGACGCGTCTCTTTGGAAAAACAGCAGAGGAAGCACTGAAGGAAATAAACCGAACAGCAGGGATCGAAGGCATCGTCATTACGAAAAATAAGGAGATGGCCTTCAGCGAGGGATTGAAGCCGCGCATTTCCTATTAAAGAGACAGACATTTGGAGAAATCCAGATGTCTTTTTTTATAATTAATGTAATTTTATTCAAAAACATTAGTTGTTATTAAAGTTTTTGAATCAGCAAACTATTTATTGATTTGTTATTGAAAAGCGCATTCTCTTTCTATATAATTTGTTTGAAGATAGCCCTTACAAAGTGGCGCAGGAGGTGGAAAAATGCCAAAACGATCATGACTATGAGGCGCTGCTTTACTTAGAGTGTCTAAGCGCGTTTCCCAAGCATTCTTTCCCTCAACCAGATATTCTCTAATGATCCGTAAAACAGGTTCTTTTGTACGGTTCACTTTTTGATGGAAAGAAGCAAGAATGTACCAGACAAAAAAATGAAAATGAAAGAAGGATCTAAGAAATGAAAAAGCGAGTAAGTGGGTTCGTAGTGATTGCTTTAGCGGTGTTTGCGATGGTATTGACAGGGTGCTCAACCAACGAAGGAAAAGAAAAGAAAGCCGATCGAGCAGAAGCAGATATCGAGTGGCAAATGATCAAGCCGGAAAAGATGAAGGAAGTCCTTGAGACGGATGACGCGACGGATTATCAAATTATCGATATCCAACCAGAAGCAGATTATGAGAAGGGACATTTGCCAAATTCTATCAGCGTCCCAGCCTACCCAGTGGACACGGAAGACCTGGAAAAATTGGTCGTGGATAGTGCCGACGAGTTCAAAGATGGGGACGCCCCAATCTATGTCGTGTGCCCTGGCGGCGGCGGGGGTGCCAAACGCACGATCTCACTCTTGATCGATGAAGGAATCGACGCGTCCCGCTTATATATCGTAGAAAACGGAGCCAAAAAATGGCCCTATAAAGACGACAGCAAACTATGGGTAACAGAGTAACCATTAGAAATCAGAGAACCCTCTCGGTGAAGAGGGTTCTTTTTTGTGTGAGAGGTGGTTGTTCGGAAGGTCTTTCAATAGTATGATGAAAGAATTACGAAACGAGAACATGAATGAAAAAGAAAGAAGGAAAGCTATGACAGTAGGAATATATTTGGCTAGTTACCACAAGCTGGCGATCACACCGAAAACGAATGCCTCCGCATCGCTCTCTTTTAATGAGCTTTGCAGATTACAGGACGACGCAGCGATCCTACAGGACATGGAAACCAATCTAGGTATTAAAGTAAACGAGATAGATCCCAACGAAAAGATGTTTATGCTTCTGCAAGATGATGAAGAGACGTTCTCTATCCAAAGGGATCGAGAAAAAGGCACGATCGATAGGTATACCGACAAGCCGTTTATCTATTATATTACTATCTACGACTGGGATCGCGTGTATACGCCCTTGACCGAGTACTTACAAACACTGGATGTCCCTTTTGAATTATGGAGAATATGGGAAGGAAAAGCAGAGCTAGGTGATCTAGAACGAATAACAGTGAAGAAAGTAAATAAACAAACAGTAAAAAAAGTGATCGGCGCTAATGAGTATTTGAATCCGATCGTTGGATGTTTCTAACAACGTGTCTTTGGCAAAATACGCCCACCTCTGATTTGTCAGAAGGTGGGCGTATTTTTTGATGTATAAGAAACGGCCGATTGCTGGTCAGGACAGGAATCAAGCGCCTAAAACGAGTGAAGGGAGTGGGCAGCTACTTTTTTTTCATAGCTTTTGAAAAGGAAAAAATCACCAGAACGATCCCTAGTGTGATCAAAAAACTAAAGAGTATAAAAATGATGATCCCCAATTTTGATAGTGAATCGAATAACGTTAATAATTGCTGCATGGTTGGTCACTCCTCGGTTCTATTTTATGATAACGCGTAAATAAGAAGACAACATCCAATCACAAAAAATGATTTCCACAAGCTCTTGAGGAAAGTAGATAATTAACGTTTGTCTCTGTTAAGTAAAATTTTATCACAATATAATAATTAATAAAATTTAAACCGCGTGATTTACGTATTTTTTAGTTATTAAAGTTATATGTAGTGTTGACAAAAAACTATATAAATTATAAAATTACGATTAGATATTAAAACATTGTATTGATTATTAAATGATAAATTTTGATCTTGAAAATTAGTTAAATAGAAAAATAAAACACGAAAAAAAGTGTTCCCCGATGGCGAAAAAAGACCTAATTTTATGTTATTAAACGAGCCCTGTAAATTCCTACACGGTTTTTCGTGTGACAGGGTTTATTTTGGGTTACACGTTATTATTTTTTGTTGGTAGCGAGTAATAACGTGAAGGGTCGTACCGGGCTTTTTGAATGTTGGAGAAAAGGTGGGAAGTTTGTGTTAGTAAAAATGGAAGTACCTCAGAGAAGTAAGTGCACCGCACAGTCGTTGGCAAGTTCTTATTTTTCAGAATACTGTGTAGTGAACAAAATGAATGAAGAAACGGGAAGTGATTTTTTCTGTGTCTTGCCAGCGAATGAGACGAGGGCGGGCAATGGCTTTTACCTTCATTTCAGTGAAGGAGAGAATTTGGAAGAAGAGGAAGACGCCTTGTCTTTCCAAGTGACGACCGCGGCGGTACGGCATTGGCTGCAAAAAAGAAGGCTGACGTATTTTATACACGCCGATGTGGAAAAGCAAGAACTCTATTGGGTCGATCCCTTTCCGCAAATTTTTGAAAAAGTCAGAGAATTATCTAGCGCGCAGGAAACAGTCGTTCTCAAGGTTCCTAAAAGCAATGTATTCTCAAAAGAAGAGGAAAAGCTGCCGGATGCTTTTTTAGAAAGCATCGACACCTTTGACGGGCATCTCTTCAATGGGACGCTGAAGCGAATCTCTGAAGACATCGAGACTTTTTCCGAGCTGACGTCTTTTTCTGAAAAACCCCTTGTGGAAGAAACCAATCAAACAATGAGCATCAAATACAAGAATATCTCTCTTACGGCCATCTATCCTGATCCTCAAGATGCCTTTTTCCAAGGAAGCTGCACGATCCAACTGACACGCCTCAAGAAAAAAGGCGAAGCGGATATCACCTTGGGGCATCGCGAGTTATTGGACCTCTTCTATTTTGGCAAAGGGACCGATGTGCATTTGGGCATGCGGAAGTATGTCCGCCTTTATTTAGAGGAGCTGGATCACTATTTTGTTGATTTTGGCAATAGCGTCACGTACCTGTACGAGGAAGAAGTAGAAGAATTAAGTGTGGTGATCGACTTTTTCATCAAGCGATACGTCGCGAAGATCACCAGCTACCTCAATGATCTGAAATCCTTTGGCTTTGAGCCTTATCAAGGCAGCCATCGGAAATTCATGCTGATGACGCTGACTTCTGATCTGTGGGAAAAAATTCGGACACACGCGAAGGACCATCCCACCTCAAAAGGCAGCTACGAGGAAGGGTATATGTATATTCCCTTTGAAGACAAGAACCAGATTGGGATCGAAGACGAAGCCGGCTTAGAGCTCTTCAATGTGTACGGGTATTACAAACAGGACAAAAACGACCCGGAAAAAATGGTCGTGGAGGTCGTTTGGGAATCCCTCGACAGCTCCGCTGACCAGCAGTTAGACAGCGCCTATAGCGTCGCGGACACCTATTCCTTCTTCATGAATGACCTGCTGCCGCGCTTTTTCGTCAGCGAAGAGACCGTTCCGAAAAAGGGACTCTTCCGAACCAAACAAGTCAAAGTCCAAAGAAACCAGACAAAAGAAGAAATCGAGCGCGAACTCGTTCTCTCTAGTTACCGACTCAGTCATTACCCAGACGGCAACGCCGAACTAGCAGACACTTTCCAGGCACTGTCTGAATACATGATCGAAAAAGAATTCTATACGATCAATTACAAATCCTTCGAGAAACTGCTGGAGCAATTCGACACGCTCCTCCGCCCAGAATTATCCATCGGCGGGGACAATGCCAAGGCCTGGTACCTAGAAAATAAAGGCGAGGCCTTAGATAACGTCGCGCAATTGAAGGAAGAACAAGAAAATCAAACCTTCAGCGAAGGCTATTTCCTAGCTGAACTCTTCCTGAAACTCCAAACCATCGTCCTGCGCTACCAAGAATCCTTCGATGGCAAACGCATCCGCGAGAGCGAACTGCTGCACGACTTCAGCGAGCTGATCAACGAGTACAATGAAGACCGGTTGATTCGGTTGTTGGATTAATCGTGGAGTCAAAAAAATGCTAAATGAATTAAATGGAATAACGAACGAAAATCATTTATTGTGATTCTACATTATGTTAAATAATAATGATTAATATAATTAATGTTCTTTTTTAAAATGAAGTGACAAGACAGTGTTGTATATATATAATATGAAAGCACCTTTACAAATGTGGAAAGGTGCTTTCATATGTACTATTTAAATAATGAAAAGAAAATGCTTCTTTAGATTATACATAAACGTTACTTAGTCTTATTAGTTAAGAGAATTTTTTCTTCAGGAGGAAGGCTGCGGCATGGGGGATCAATGAATGACAGTTTTTACCCCAAAACCCCTCTACACCGCCTTTGCACGTTTTAGGTGCAGGACTTTTTTTGTAAACTTGCTATACTTAAAGCATGAAGAACGGAAAAGGTAGGCGAAGAACACATGGACATCTCAGCTCTCTTAAAAAAATACCGAATCAAAAACGAGTTGACCCAAGAACAGCTCGCAGAAAAAATATATGTGTCGCACCAAACGATCTCCAAATGGGAAACGGGGATCAATGTACCTAGTATTGATAATCTGTTGTTGTTGAGTGACCTCTGCAATATCTCGTTAGATGAATTGATTCGTGGAAGCTCATATTTTCGAAAACCATTTATATTCGGGAGGATGTTCTCACTGTCCCTTTTTCTCAAGGTCAGCGTGATTTGGCTGCTGCTCTGTACCGTGCTGTCAGGATTTTTGTACCAAGTGCCATGGCTGTTTTGGTCGTTCTTTCTTTTAGGTGAACTCAATATCATGGGGATCGTGATCGAAGACTACTGGGTCATCACGAACAAGGGAATCCTTCTGTGCAGCTATCCCGAGACCTATCTCAAGAAAATGGGAAAACTGCTGCGTATTCTCGCGAAAAAGGATACGAACGAGGCGCTTATTCCCTACAAAGAAATCCAAAGCATGGCGTTGATCTATGCAAAAAAATTCAGGATGAGTCCCATGGATACCCATCCCGACGCCTTTTACATCAAGCTGATCGATACAGCAGGAGATACAAAGAGGCTCGCCATCCCAGCAAGATTCACCCAATTTTTGCCGCAAGTCGTTTCCTATGTTGGAAAACGAAACGTCACTGTCTATGATGAGAACCACTTGATCCCAGCTATCGTAGACGAGCAAAATCTCTATGATTATATGAACGGCAAGAAATAGCAACGGGATAGTAGGAACAAAAAGTCCTAAATGGTCAGTTAAAGGAAGAGATTGACCAACGTAATTAATTGCGTCATCATTGTGGTAGAAATAAGAGTGGAAAACTTATTCTTATTTTTTTTGTTTTCTATCATACAATTATTTAAAATGATCAAAGGAGTACCTTCTTGAATAAAAAGATAAGAAAGATTTATTTAAACTATCACCATACGTATCCGTTAAAAGAAAACATTCGCTTAGAATTAGCTCATGGTACGCATTCAACTCAGTTTGAGAATATCGAAAATGCAAAACATAGAGCAATGACATTATTTAATGATGTTTTTAAGGACTCTGAAACGGTTCAAATTATTTTATTTGTTTCCCAATATTCTAAAAAAACTAGAATTGCCAGTTTTTTACAAAAAAATAAATTCAGAGTAATTGATAGCTTTACGACTGACTCTTGGAAAGATTATTGTATTGGTACTACAACTGTATTAGTTATCGAAACAAAAAAAGAGAATTTAAGAATAGCCAAATTAATTGATGGTCTTTGTTATCAAGATTTTTATGATCATGGAAAACTTAGAATAAAAACCCCGTTAGTTTTCTATAATTTTCAAGATAATTTACTTCTTAATATCTATGATGATAGAGGCTGTGATATATGGTCAGATAATCTCGTTAGGCAAAAAGAAATCTATCAAAAATATAATTCTTGGATACTAGAATATGATCGAAAAAAGATTTCTAGTTATTATGATTCAATCCTTTAAACGAAAATACACTCTTGATTAAAGGATTGATCTGCGGTTAATGCGTAGAAAAATTCCCTGTATAAATAAGTGGATCAATGAATGAGCTAAAGGACGGAGAAAATAATACGGAAATAAGGAAGGCAGCAAGTCGATACGGGCTTGCTGTTTTTTCTATCAAAAAATAGAGAAAGAAAACGCGGGCACGTCGGCTTATAAAAGTAAAAATGAAATCTTCTGCGTATTTTAAGATAGATGACATTCGTTCCTCCATGCTATAATGAAGGCGATAAAAGCCTTTCATTATAGACACTACACAATTTGAAAGGCTGTGAAAGTTATGTTGCCATTCCAACTAAGACCTACCCACGATCTGTTGTTTAAGAAGCTACTGACATCCGAAGACTCCACCTACATCCTAAGAAACTTTGTCAAAGATTTGCTTGGGATAGAATTCAAGACCCTGACCCCCAAAAAAACGTACCACATCGACAGCTACAAAGAATCCTTTGAAAAAATGACTATCAAATTGACCGAAGTAGATATCCTAGCCGTTGACGAAGAAGGCAGTCACTATACGATCGAATGCCAAATACAACCGCACCATTACTTTCAGGAACGCGCCATTTTTTATTTGACGGAAGCGTATCGCTCCTCCTTTGGCAATCAGGAAATCGAGGCGTTTATTAAAGACAATAATTTTTCCGCCCTACGACCAGCATACGGCATCAATATTGTGGATTTTCACGTATTTGATAAAGAACAAGAGGCGTTGCAAATTTTTCGATTGCTAAACGAAAAAACGTATCAGCCGTTTCTCGGATTCAAGGGCAAAGAACCCTTGATCCTAAGCTTTCTAAGTTTAAAAAATAAACATCTTGAGAAAAATCACCCAGCATACCATTGGCAATATTTCTTAAAAACAGGAGAGGTCCGACAAGAAGCCCCCAGCTATATCAAAGAAGCAAAAGAAAAAATTGATTATTACCAACTCGATGAGGAGGAAAAAACGATGATCATGAGAGTTAATAAAGCAGAAGAAAGCTTCAATGCCAAGCTATCAACGAGGCTGATCGAAGCAGAAGAAAAGGGCGAGAAAAAAGGTCAGAAAAAAGAGCGCTTGAAATGGGAACAAGAGGCTCGTGAGAACGTAGTGAGAATGTTGAAAGACCAGATGCCGATCGAAAAAATATCCGAGTACAGTTCCTTGAGTTTGGAAGCTATTAAAAAAATAAAGGAGACACATATGGATTAATGGTAAGAACTGTTCGAGCATCCTCGATGAGGAAGAAAAGGCGATGATCATGGAAATTAATAAAGCAGAGGAAAGCTTCAAAGCCAAACTATCAACGAGGCTGATAGAGGCAGAAGAAAAAGGTTACTGGAAAGGTTACAGAGAAGTTCAGCAAGAAGTGCGCTTGAAATGGGAGCGAGTAGCTCGGGAGAATACGTTGAAAATGTTGAAAGACCAGATACCAGTCGAAAAAATAGTGGAATACAGTCTTTTGGATTTAGAAGCTATTAAAAAACTAAAGGACACGCATATAGATCAATGCTAAGAACTGTCCAAGCATAAAAAATGCAAGCCCATCCTACAATTCGCCAGCAGTATGCGGATTGCGGGATGGGTTATTTCTGTTGTCTTTTAGCGTAAAAATCGCTTATATCTATCCAGTATTTTTCCGTGAGTTTTATGTACTATAAGAATACAGATTTCAGTACCTAAAAAGTTTTATTCTTCTTCGATTGCAATAGAGAATAAAAAACTCCCCTACCCAACTATCATAGACGAGCTACTCTCTAGGTCTAAGGGATGGCAGGACGTTTAGCACTGTGACAAGCGGAAAAGAAAGAAACCGACCTTAGTAGGATCGGTTTCTTTTTTTCACTTCGAAGACCGTTCATACGTTCCAAAAAGAGCGGTTTGAGTGGTTAAGTTTTGTGAACATGACGCTCCATTTCTTTAAGAAAAGCCTCAATGAAGTCTTTCTCCGCTGGTATCAACGTTTTATTGGCTGGATGTGCAATAAAGTAGTCCAAGGACAAGATGTCTAAAGAAAGAGGATAAATATTGAACGCGGATTGGTTTGTAGAAGGAACAGTCACACTTTCGGGAGCAAAAGTGACACCCATATTCTGTTTTGCTAATTCTACAACAGTAAAGATGTTGTTGCTTTCCAATGCTATTTTTGAATGAATTGCGTGTTTTTGTATCAGGTAATCGATTTGTCTTCGTATGGCCGACCCTCGGGAAGTCAAAACCAGTGTTTCTTTCAGCAGCGCTTTAATGGGAATGGTCTCTGGGGAGACAAACAATCGGCCTTTTTGAAAAAGGTCAGATGATTCAGGAATGATAGCATAGTACCCATGTTTACCGCTGACATGAACGGTTAAATTTGGAGAGATTGTTTCAGGATTTTGCCCAATCAATACATCGAGCTCTTCCTTCAATAATTTTTCTTCATTTTCTTCGGGGATTGCTTCATGCAATTCTATTTTTACTTCGGGATGCTTTTCCATGTAGTTTGACAGAAATAACGGCAATACATAGGTACCTAGACTGGATAGAATGCCTACTCGAAGTATCGAAGAGTCTGGTGAGGAATACTTCGCGATTTTTTTCCGAAAAAGATCCTGCTCAGTTTCTAAAGAATTTAAGTATTGATAATACACTTTTCCAGCCTCGGTTAGCTGTAGAGGCGTAATGTGTCTATTGATGATTTCAATTTCAAGCTCTTGTTCGACCTTTTTGATTGTCTGAGTGAGATAGGGCTGAGAGATATACAAATCTTTTGCGGCTTTCGTATAATTTCCATGCTTCAATAACATGTCGATGTATTGCAGCATGTTTAGGGAATCTATCTGAACCATCCTACGTCCTCCCAAAATTCTTTTCCTCAGTATAACAAATTACTTATAACCTGATAATAAAATATATATTTCACAATTACTATTTTCTGATTTACACTAAGCTATGTAGTAATAAAGCCATAATTTTCTCGTTTGTTAAAGTTAATTTGTTTATTTTTTACTTTTTTAAATGGATTATGACGGCTGGATCTATTTTTTTATAAATAAATGTTCGTAATTTCACAATAAGGGAGCTTTTTTTATGAAACTAATTGGTATTGTCGGGACAAACTCAGACCGATCAACGAATCGGAAGCTAATACAATATATGAAAGAACATTTTTCGGACCAAGTAGAGATCGAGGTTTGCGAGATTAAAGATTTTCCAGCATTTGATGAGCCGGAGGACAAAACATCCCCTTCAATCATCAATCTTCTTTCAGAGAAAATCGACCAAGCAGATGGGGTAATTATCAGTACGCCTGAATACGATCATTCGATTCCAGCAGCGCTTAAAAGTATGCTCGAATGGTTGTCCTATACCACACGTTCGCTGATGGACAAACCTGTGATGATTGTGGGTGCATCCCATGGATCATTAGGTTCCTCGAGAGCGCAAGCACATTTGAGACAAATTCTGAATGCTCCTGAACTAAAAGCACGGGTGATGTCTGGAACAGAATTTTTATTAGGTCAATCTTTGCAAGCCTTCGATGAAGATGGTCAGCTCATCTATCCAGAAAAAGTGAAGGAGCTAGAAGAGTCAATGGATGATTTTTTGTTATTCGTAGATATTACCAATCAGTTAATGGCGTCAAATCCGTATAAAACGAAGAAAGACCAAAAAGTCATTTGGGAACAAGCAGTGGAAGGGGTGGATAAAAAATGAAATTCGTGGGAATCGTAGGGACAAATGCAAAAGAATCATACAACCGTAAACTATTAAAATTCATGAAAAAACATTTTAGTGACAAGGCTGAAATTGACATTCTAGAACTAGATAAGGTTCCGCTGTTTAATGAGTCGAAGGATCAATCAGAAAGCCCAATTATCCAGTTGTTTAATACAAAAATTTTAGAGGCGGATGGCGTAATCATTGCCACACCTGAACACAATCACTCGATTCCGTCTTCGTTAAAAAGCATTCTGGAGTGGTTATCGTTCAACCTGCATCCATTTGATGGAAAACCAGTGATGATCGTCGGTGCCTCTTATGATGTGCAAGGGTCATCAAGAGCTCAATTGCATTTACGTCAGATCTTAGATGCGCCTGGGGTGAATGCATCAGTGATGCCTGGGTACGAATTCTTATTGGGATGTGCTCATCAAGCGTTTGATAAAGAAGGAAACCTCAAACAAGAGCGAACCATTGATTTCTTAGAAAGCTGTTTTTTACGGTTTATGAGATTTACAAAAGTTGCCAATCTACTGAATGTTCCCGAAGAAGTTGTCTTCGAGCCGGGGGCATATACAGTCGCTGCCGTAGGTCATAATGGGGATCTTCCGATGGTAGTTTCACTATCGAATAACCGAATTGAAGCGATTGATATCGATACTTCAGGTGAGTCTGAAGGGATTGCGGATGTCGTATTTACAAGGATTCCTTCACAGATCATTGAAGGTCAAACGTTGAATGTAGATGTTCTTTCAGGGGCGTCTGTAACAAGTAACGGGGTCATTGATGGTGTTGCCAAAGCAGTGAAGGCAGCGGGTGCCAATCCAGATATTTTGAGAAAAAGAGCAAAAGCACCAAGTGCGACAGATACAAAAGACAGGGACTACGAAACGGATGTTGTCGTTGTTGGCGCAGGGGGTGCTGGGCTAGCCGCGGCAGCAAGTATTTTGCAAGAAGGAAAAAAGGTTATCGTGGTGGAGAAATTTCCATCTGTGGGAGGAAATACGGTACGGACAGGCGGACCAATGAACGCGGCCGATCCTGAATGGCAAAGTACCTTTGAAGCTATTTCTGGCGAAAGTCACACGTTAAAGGAAATCGCAGCGATCAAGGAAGAAACGATCGATCCTGAATATCTGGAGGATTTCCGTGCATTGAAGCATCAAATCACGCTCTATTTAGAAGAAACGACGAAGAAGACGGGCTATCTCTTTGACTCGACACTTCTTCATCGGATGCAAACCTATTTAGGTGGGAAACGAACAGATAAACTTGGAAACGGTATTTATGGGCAATATGATTTGGTAAAAATATTGACAGATAAAGCCTTAGAATCCGTAGAATGGCTAGAAGACATTGGTGTTGAGTTTGATAAAGAAGAGGTGACCATGCCTGTTGGCGCCTTGTGGCGAAGAGGACATAAACCACTAAAAAGCGAAGGGTTTGCATTCGTTTCCGCATTACAAAAGTTCGTTGAATCCAATCAAGGAACGATCCTTACTGACACGGCAGTAAAAGAGCTTATTATTGAAAAGGGTCACGTGACAGGCATTATTGGAACTGGACTGAACGGGCAACAGACGACTATTCATGCCAAGGCCGTCATCCTTGCTTCAGGAGGTTTTGGTGCAAATACAAAAATGCTCAAGAAGTATAATACCTATTGGACACAGATCGACGATGACATTAAGACATCGAACTCACCAGCGATCACCGGCGACGGCATTCTATTAGGACAAAGTGCTGGAGCAGAACTCGTTGGAATGGGCTTCTCTCAAATGATGCCAGTCTCCGATCCTGAGACCGGCGCATTATTCAGTGGCCTGCAAGTACCGCCACAAAACTTTATCATGGTGAATCAAGAAGGAAAACGCTTCGTTAATGAATACGGGAGCCGAGATGCTTTGACACAGGCAGCGATCGACAACGGAGGTCTGTTCTACTTGATCGCAGATGAAGTGATCAAAGGAACAGCCTACAATACAACGCAAGAAAAAATTGACAAGCAAGTCGCTGAAGGAACATTATTTAAGGCAGATACGCTTGAAGGTTTAGCAGAACAGCTAGGGATAGATGCAGTCGCTTTTAGAGAAACGATCGAAAAATACAATCACTATGTAGAGGTTGGCCACGATCCCGAATTTGGAAAAGACGTGTTCGATTCCAAAGTCGAAGTAGCGCCATTCTATGCTACACCGAGAAAACCAGCTGTGCACCACACCATGGGAGGTCTGAAAATCGATACGGGCACACATGTATTAAATGAACAAGGACAAATCATCCCTGGATTATACGCAGCAGGTGAAGTCGCAGGAGGGATTCATGCAGGAAATCGTCTCGGTGGGAACTCTTTGACAGACATTTTTACATTTGGAAGAATTGCAGGGAAAACAGCTTTACAAGATACTCTAGTAAATGAATGATAAGTGAAATAAAAGTAAAAAGCCAGCCGCTAGCGTTCGCGTAAGTAGCTGACTTTTTTAGTTCTATCTTATAAATTTGTAAAGCGGATGGGAACTTATCGACCACCACTTCCTTCTTATACACGTGTTTTCAGTCTCAGATGGGATCAAATGCGATTATGGTGTCGATTCTCTTTGTTCATTGTTGAGTCATGATCTGAAATCAATGAAGCTAAGCATTGCCCTTTATTTTTCAAACAGTTCAGTATATGCAGTATGAGGGCATCTTTTTATAAATGTTTCTTTCAGCTTCTTTTCTTTCTTCCTCAAAAATCCCGTTTTCTTTTCACCCCTCATACAACTTCGCAACGCGCGCTATTTTCTGTTTTAATTCCTGCCGAACATGGGGAGGCTCGAGGCATTCACACGTTTCCCCGAAGCTTAAAAGCATCGTGTAGTAATAATCGTTTTCGATAAAGGGAAACTGGACGATGAAATGCTCTTCTCCATCGGACGAGCAGTCGTCATATTCGCAAAAATCAAGGATTCGTTCCATCAGTGATTGATGGACACGCAAGGTGATCGTCGTTTGTATTTCTTTCAAATGATCCGAAAAGTCCAACACTGCTGGTTGATGTTCCCGTGGTTGAAACGTAGATTCTTTCAGCTTCAAATTGGACATCCTAGATAATTTGAACAGCCGAAAATCTTCGCGGACGCAGCAATACCCGTGAAAATACCAGTGGGTTCCTTTTAAGAGGATTTGATAGGGTTCGACGTGGCGCTCGGTGACTGTTCCGTTGCGGTTTGTATAGTCAAACGAAAGCTGCCTTCTTTCTAGTATAGCCAATTTCAGAGATTCCAGGTAGGGTTGCAAGTTCCTATAGCCGATCCATTGACTCAAATCGATCCGTATTTGATCTGCTTTAAAGTCTATCTCCTGCACTTTATCGTTTGGGATCAGGCTTCTCATTTTTATGACGGCATTTACTAATTCCTCGTTTTCGACAAGCGTCGTTAAGCTGGAGAGTCCGGTCAAAATGGTCGTGATCTCGTTGGATGAAAAAACATGTTTATCCAGTTTGTAGTTTTTCATGATCTCGATCCCACCATTTACACCGGGTGTTGAAACAACGGGAATCCCAGCCAGATTGATCGCGTCTATATCACGATAAATCGTCCGCTTCGACACCTCGAACATCGCCGCGAGCTCTTGAGCACTCACGCGTTCCTTCTCGAGAAGAATCATGATGATACTGACTAACCTGCTGATTTTCATTTCGATCCCTCCACTGAACTTCTTTTTTGATTGTTGACGCATAGGTGTCAACAATAGGTACGTATAATACTAATAGAACAAGCAACTTATGACAATCAAATGGAGGAAAAATAATGAAGACAATTTATCTTTATGTACTTGATACGTTAGCAGACTGGGAGATCGGGCACCTCACTTCGGAAGTACAGTCCAAACGCTTTTTCAAAAAAGACGCAGAAAAGGTAGCGATAAAAACAGTCAGTCACTCTAAAGCACCCATCCATACAATGGGAGGAATCACGATCGTTCCCGATGCGATCGTCAGCGACATCGTTGCCGCAAAAGAAAACCTGCTGCTCCTGCCTGGGGCAGATACATGGGATGACCCTCGCCACGACGGCATTCTCGACAAAGCAAAAGAATTTCTTTCACTAGGCGGAACCGTAGGCGCGATTTGCGGTGCGACAGCAGCACTTGCGAACAAAGGCATGCTGGATTCAACTCCTCATACAAGCAATGGCCCGGGCTTTCTTGAAATGGTCAGTCCAGAATATAAAGGTCAAGAGTTCTATGTAGATCGATCCTCCGTTTCAGTCAACAATCTGATTACCGCAGGATCAACGAATAGCCTGTCCTGGACAAAGGATATTATCGAAAGTCTGGACGTCTTCCAGCCAGATACATTAGAAGCCTGGTATCAGTATTTTGATACAGGAGACGCGAACCATTTCTATGAGCTGATGAATACTTTACCAGCAGCGATGGATTAAGAAAGCAACGTGGGCAGAAATTTTTCTGCCCACGTTTTTATCCTTCCAGTCGTCACGGATCGTGCTCTTGCAACCAGTGATTGACAAGGGCAATGACCAATCCCACGAAGAGCGGTGCTAAGATGTAGCGGATCAGCTCCTTCAAAGGCCTCACCTCCTTCCGCTAGTGAGAAGGGGTGACGACAGTTGGTTGTTTTCCTACGCAAATTATTTAGTTTTCAAAGAACGAACGAGGGATCACTGACCTTGATCCGGCATTTTTTCCTGTTTCCGATGGATCAGTCGTTTCCATAGTTTTTCCCGCGGCTTCCTCCTCGGCGCCTGCGCTTGGTTGGACGAGGAAACGGATTCGGAATGAAGGCTGACAGCTTCTTCACTACAGCTTGTGCTTTGGTTTTCGGTTGGTACTGGTTTTTTTATTAATGACGGTTGGTCGACTGCTGTAGTGGCTGCCAGCGAGACCTTCGGGAAATTGTTTGGGTTTGTCTTTAACGGAACTAAGGCTGTTTCAATGGCGCGTTCCACAAGGGGCAAGGAGAAGCAGCCTGTTTTTTCCTCCAATGCTGGTTTTTGGTTGAGGTCTTCGTTTAGGTTTTCGCCTTCGAAGATCTTCACGCGTTTTTTCGTGACAAGTTTTCCTGTAAGGACGGTATCGAATTGCTTCACACCGTCGATTTCAAAAATATCTAATGCCGTTAATAGTTCGCAGGCGGCTTTCATTTCTTGCGGAGATAAGTTCGTATCTACGTCTGTGTAGCGCCAGTTGAAGGGTTTGCCGTTGCCATCGGCAAAGGTCGTGACTAAGTCTGTTCGTTCGTTGGTCATGGGTGGTTGTCCTTTCTTTTCTAGTTTTGCGTAGGTAGGTTAATTAATAGTTAGTTTCACGTTTCGGTGGTTTCTATTTTTTCTGTTTCTTCATTGGGACGGACAGGAGACAAAAGGGAACGGACAAGGGACGAAGCTTTCTCCATAAAGTTGCGGACGGGAAACAGCTTCAATCGCAGCGCTCGAAATTCAGGTGCCATGAAATAGTCCGCAAAGTAATGAAAGAAGCGCTTCATGGTACGGGTGGCTTTCGTGTGTAAAAACAAATGACGGACGAGGTCCTTGAGGAACCCTTTGAATTCCTGTGCGCCTAATTGTTGGCGGACCTTTGTGGCTAAAATGTATTGGATCGCGGTGCTGCTGTTTTGTGTCAATTGGTAAAAACGGGTGATACGCATTTCTAACGTTGGTGCTTGTAAATGGAATAATTGGCTCTGGTTCAAAGTGATTTTTTGTTCTCTCATGGATCTCGTCCTCCTTTATTGTTGAGAGGAGGGCGGAAAAAATTCCGCGGCTCCTCAATGGTTATTAGTTAAAAAATCGGTGTTTCGATGGTTTCAACGTACTCGGCACTTTCTACCGTATCGAATAAAACGACGTTGTCCTTCTTAAATAGCTTCAATCCAGCGAAGCGCTCCAACAGTCCTTTGACTTCGCTTGGCTGCTTCGTCGTATCGGGATCGGCGTAGCTCCACGAATGGCTCTTGCCTTCACTGGTTTTAAAAATCGCGACTAATTTGGTCATATTTTCTCCTCCTTCTATTTCACGTATCGACTTTGGCTAGTCAAGATCACGCAGTCGAATTCACTGTTCTCTGGGGCAAAGGCAGTCATGATCTCGCCTAATTCTAAGATGGCTTCTTCGGTTGGGTCGTCGATCACGTTTTGAAAGTTCACTCGTTTCATCTTTTCTAATCCTTGGTCGATCTGTACTTGTACTTTTTTTCCTAATGGTTGAATCATGTTTGTTCCTCCGTTTTCTTTTTTTTGGTTCCGGCCGGTGACTAAAAGATAGCGGATTCGAAAAAATAAGGCAAACGGCAAATTTGCCTTTCCCCCCCCAAAATTTGCAGGTTTGAAACGGTGGAATGCGGGTTCCAGCGTTTAAACTGGTAAATTTGGGGGGTGTTTGGTAAATTTGCCAGTTGACAAGACGAAGGCTTTTTTTGTTTAATAAAGAGTTTCGCAAAAAAAGCGTCCTTCTTTGTAAAACGGACCGAAAAGCGCGTCAGAATAGGGCGAAAGACAGAAAATGAGCTAGATCGAGTGACTGATCCAGCTCATTGCTTCAACTATTCATGCGTATAAGACGCTGGATCGAATGCCTCTGGATCAAATGCCTCTGGATCAAATGCTTCATAGGCATCACACAGACTGATCCGATTGAAATGCTTCAGCAGCTCGCCGTGAGAGATCGGAAACGTCTGCAACAGCGCGCGCTTACTCAGCGTACGGGAAAACGAGTTGTTCGGAAAAGGAAGATAGTGGGTAGGGGATTTACTGCGCTCCGTGAAATAGAAGCACTCGCGACGAAGCGTCGCCAATGCCAGACACGCCCGTTCCAGTCGTCCCATCAGACTACGGCGCTGAATCGGAAAAAGAACCCGCTCGCCAGAAGTCAAGGTGGCGATAAGTTCGCCATAGACGGTCTCCGTGTACTGGATTTTCAACGGATTGATCCAGATGGCCCGCTCGATGCCTTCCAGCGGACAAAGTGTGAAGAAGGGACAAATCCACGGAGACATATATTTGCCAAAACAGCCAAACGACTGCAAACAGGTACTCATCTGATGGTAGTTAGAAAAAGAATATGCCTCTGCATACATCTGCAACGTCTCTAATGGACTGACTTCACTGCGATAATAGGTGTTCCCCGAAAGAATCAGCGAGCCCTTTCCTACAGGAAGCTGCATAATCAGGTCGATCTCCTGGATCTCCAATGGGGCAAAGGGCTTCGCCATCGAAAAAGCCAGTGACCACAGCGCAGACTTGCCTTCAGCATCAAAATAATCCCTCTTATCACCAATACAACCCTTTTTAACAAATGCCAAAGGGTTAGAAATAACCCAATCTTTCCCTTTACTTTCAATTACATTTTTCATAATGTTACCTCCTCATAAAATATATGTTTCAAGGCTCTATGCTTACCCCAGCCTTG
Organism: Enterococcus sp. AZ048; assembly: GCF_051715125.1. Lineage (NCBI taxonomy): Bacteria > Bacillati > Bacillota > Bacilli > Lactobacillales > Enterococcaceae > Enterococcus > Enterococcus sp. AZ048. The sequence continues at coordinate 564,798 of NZ_JBIOTD010000001.1, forward strand.
TCCGCTTGGATGTGTAGAAAGATTTACTCGACTGATTCTGCGCCCTCCTATCATTTCTTCTTATCTTCAGTCCTCGTTAAATTCTTTTTACATAATAAATATAAGACAAAACGAATGTAATTATTTAAGTTTTTTCAACGAAGGATAAAATAAATAACGGTATTTTTAGAAAACGAATGAAATTTTTGTTTATTTAGATATAATAATGTGGGGAATTAAATAAAATCCCTTAAATGAATATAATAAAAAAGCACCTTCTTAAAATGATTAAGAAAATGCTTTTTTTAATCTAGTTGATAAATGTTCTTAAAAAGTGATGATTATTATTTAAATATTTCTTAGTCTTCTAGAAACTAGGAACTTTAATGTGGAATGCTTATTACTTGTTTTTTTAGTTATCTTTATTATCTAAATTATAAATTATATAAGAGTTTATTGCAATGTTCTTTTGTAAAATAACTTAAAATAAATTTTTTTCTAAGTCATATTACAGTTTATTAATTTTAAAAAAATGAAAGTTATAAAAAAAGGGGTTTTTGTTTGCAAATCCTCATTTGCCGTCAAAATTACCGTCAATTATATAGGAGGAATCACAACAATGCGCAGAGGCGAAAATATCTATTATCGAAAGGATGGACGTTGGGAAGGACGTTACATCAAAGGAAAAAAGACGGATGGCAAAGCAAAATACGGTTCCGTTTACGGAAAGACGTTCCAAGAAGTCCGAGCCAAGCTCTATCCATTAAAAGCCAAATATCAATCCCTTCGCTCAACACAAGGAGAATCGATCATGTCCTTTCAGGAATGGTCTGTCTATTGGTTGGCAGAAGTGAAGCCAGAGATCAAACAATCCACGTATGCGAACTATCGGTACAAACTGAATCATTATGTCTTGCCAGAGATCGGAGACTATAGCTTGAATGAATTATCAGAAGTCGATGCCCAGAGACTATTCCAGCGCTTAAAGCATCGAGAGCTGAGTTCTTCAACGATTCACGGCATCTTTCGGATCGTTAAGCAGACGATCCATTATGCGATCCAGAAAAAAAGGATGAAAAAAAATCCTTTCCTATATATACGCGTTCCGAAGATGCCAAAGAAAAAGCAGCAATCCTTGACCCGATCCGAACAAAAAAACTTAGAAACGATCGCCCTAGCAGAAAAGAAAGGTCGGGGACTTCCTGTCCTACTCGCACTACACGCCAGCTTGCGAATCGGAGAGATAGCCGCTCTTAGATGGCAGGACATCGACTTTGAAGCCAATCAGATCCATATTCATTCTACTTATCAACGGGTGCTATCGGATCAGAAAAAGAGCGAACGGACGACCTTGATCTATACAGGCTCGAAGACGGAATCTTCCATACGGACCATTCCGATCAGTCAGACATTGAGGACCGCATTACTTAAGCACAAGGTTCGAGCAAAAGGTGCTTTCGTGTGTTCCACGAAGGACCATCCTTCCGAACCAAGATTATTGACCTATCATTTTCATCGTATGCGAGAAAAAGCAGGGTTGATGAAGGTCCATTTTCACCAATTACGCCACACCTTTGCGACCCGTTGTATAGAAAGTAACGGCGATATCGTTAGTATCAGCGCCTTGATGGGACACAGCTCTTCACAAATGACGCTAGATACCTATGCAGATACGATGATGGAGCAACGTATCCAAGTCGTTCATCGAATGGAAAAAGTCTTATCCTAGAAGCGTTTTCAAAAAATTCTTGAACGCCTCTCGGAGAGGCTTTTTTTCATTTTTCAAGTAAGCGCTTACTATTATTTGTAAGCGAATTGTTTGTCCAACCCATTAATTTTATTGTTTATTAAAAAAATCATTTTACTATATTTTTGTTATTTAAAAAGAACGTTACCCCGTCAGTTACCGTCAAACCCTCTGTTAGATGCCTATAATAAAGGCTTAACATAAATAATCTTAGTTTCTAGAAGACTAAGTAAAAATGTGCTTAAAATGTGCTTTAAATTGGGAGGGTGAATGAAACAAGTCAACATTTTAATACTTTGAAAGGAGGTATGTTTATCGAGGGACAGGCATACTAGTTTTTTTATTAGTTTCCAATACACCATCTAGAACTGGAATCCTCCATTCAAAGTATTGGAAAAGTAGATAAATGAAAAAAAGCGGCAACCTCTTTTCATTTATTTATTTTAGCTAATTAAGGAGTAAAAAACAAAAAGGAGAAAAGGAGATTATTATGAAGAATAAGAGAAAATGGATAAGTAAAGCGGCTGTTAGTTTAGGGTTGTTAACAATGTTTGGTGGGGTAGCAGTATCTACCTTAGGTTCAGCGAGTCCGGTTTATGCTGCACAAACAATCAGTAAGAATCCAACATCAGATGATAAGACAGCACGTACGATTACGTTATGGAAATATGAAATTAAAAGTGCGGCTGAGCTAGGTGAACGTGGGGACGGTTTCGAATTAGCTGGAACTGCACCAGAATTAGCTGGAAAAACGCTAATGCCAGATGTTTGGTTTGAAATTGTACGTGTTAAAGCAAATGCAGGAAAAGATTTGACAGACCCTGTTAAGCAAAAAGAAGGCGCTGCCGAAGACTACACGATTGATCCTACTTTCCCACATGCTTCACAGGTTGGAAAAAATAAGGCGAAAACAGATGCTGGCGGTAAATTAACTTTTGACGTTAGTTCTTTGTTAAATATTTCTGGTACTACTGGGCATAAAGACGCTGACGGCATTTATTTAGTAAGAGAAATCCCGAATCCAAATACTGGAAAATATGATTACACCGTTACTGAAGAAGGACCTGGCACGTACCTTGACCCGGCTGATGGCAACAAGATCAAGAAGGAAATTTCTACTCCTATGAATCCATTCTTTGCACATTTGCCACAAACAAAACGTGTGAAAGATCCTTCTGATCCAGATAAATATATTTCAAGTGGTGAACTGATTTATGATCTACACGTTCATCCGAAAAATATTGTTACAGATAGTGAATTAGATAAGACAGTTGAGGGTGGTAAAGGACACTCAATCAAGGCAGGTCAACCTTTCCAATGGGAAGCAACAACGAAACTTCCAGATGGCTTATACTTCAAGGCTGATAAAGATATGATCATTACAAACGTAGTTGATCCAGACGATCATGATAAATTTCTTCCAGACTTGCATGTTTCGGCAGGAGATGAAGTATATGCGAATTACTACTACGTACACGATGAACTGGCGAAAGAATTGCACTTAGATGATGTAGAGGTTGAATTCTATAACCCGACGACAGAACTTTGGGAAAAAATGACGCTTAACAATGAATATGAAGTATTTAAGAACAAAAGTACTACAAAAGAAGCTACTGGTCCAATTACTGACGGAGTAGCTGATAAGACAGATATCCGCGTTGAATTAACACAAGCAGGTATGAAGAAAATTGAAACACTTACACCTGCTCGCTATTCACATATCCGAGTAATTTATAAGACGCATACAGAAGTTGATTTTAATGGAGTTATCACAAATAAATACGATACTGGCTATTTGATTCCTGGTCAGAAACCAAAAACAGATACACCTGATGACGATCCTGAGTACTATGATGGTGGATTTAACATTAAAAAGACTGATAAAGCAGGCACAGACTTATCTGGTGCTGAATTCCATATCGCATTAACTAAAGCAGATGCAGAAGCGAAAAAATTCTTGGCTTCTGACGGAGAAGTTTACCAGTTAAATGATGATGGCACTACGACCCCTCCATTACCGACAACACCAGTAGCTGTTCACTTACTTACTTCTACTTCAGATGTATCAGGAAATGCAAAATTCGACGGGTTGAAACTTGATTGGTTTACTGATAATCCTGCGGGAACAAAACCAAGTGATGGAAAACAAGATCCGAAAGATCCAACGGAAGCTACTTGGCCTAAGACTGAACCAGTTGGTGGTGGAGATTATATTCACAAAGATTACTGGGTAGTGGAAACAAAATCTCCTGCTGGATTCGAATTATTAGGAACACCACAAAAAGTAACGGTTGATTTGTATTCACACAGCAATGCAGGTCCTGAACTTACTGTAGTCAATGAAAAGAAAACTGACCTTCCATTCACAGGGGGCGCAGGTATGACTTTAATGATCGTCATCGCATTAGGCGCAATCACTATCGGTACGGCTACGATCGTATTAGAAAAGAAACGTCGTCAAGCATAAACGATGCGAAGCAATGATCTATTGAATACCGTTTACGAAGAGACTGCCCTTGCGGCAGTTCTTCGTATCACTTTAATGAATGGCGAACACGGTTCATTCATTGATAGATTGTCTCTTGAGGAGATGATGGAAAGGAAAGGAAGACGATGAGAAAACCGATTCAATATAAACGCATGGTCCCCCTCCTTCTTCCAGTAGTGGTGATAATAGGCGTCTTTTTCTTCTATTATCATGGGAAAGCATTAAAAGCATCAGCGCCTGACTCTTTGGTCAGTGTCACCGTAGACAAGAAAGCCGTTCCGAATGATTCCTTGACGACAGAGGAAGAAGAAGTGGAGCTGGCTCTGAAAGCAAAAGAAACGGCTCTCTTAGAATTGCCGTATGATGACACCGTTTCTGTCGTTCCTTTGGATGAAGAAGGTCAAGAAGTAGCCTATCCTCAGATAAATTTTTTGGATTTAAAAAAAGACAATGGATTAAAGTTTTTTGACGACCGTTTGAAGACAGAACAGTCAAGTGAGGACGAGAAAACAAAAGAAATGATGAAGGAAACAGAGAAACGTCTTCCTTATTATCAAGTACATAAGCCTGAAGGTAAGGGAAGTTTCTATTTTGAGTTAGAGAAAGATCAAGTTCAGCGTGTCCGCATTAAGCGCTTAACGAATGAAGAAAGAACAGTGATTATCCAGTTGATAAAGGACACGACGAAGAGACAAGGAATCGTTGTGTTCCAATCTACTGAAAAGTATTAGAAGCAAAGCAGGTAACGCGCGCAATATCTGAAAAATTTAATGAATGACGAACACGGTTCATTCATTGATAGATTGTCTCTTAAGGAGATGATGGAAAGGAAAGGAAGACGATGAGAAAACCGATTCAATATAAACGCATGGTCCCCCTCCTTCTTCCAGTAGTGGTGATAATAGGCGTCTTTTTCTTCTATTATCATGGGAAAGCATTAAAAGCATCAGCGCCTGACTCTTTGGTCAGTGTCACCGTAGACAAGAAAGCCGTTCCGAATGATTCCTTGACGACAGAGGAAGAAGAAGTGGAGCTGGCTCTGAAAGCAAAAGAAACGGCTCTTTTAGAATTGCCGTATGATGACACCGTTTCTGTCGTTCCTTTGGATGAAGAAGGACAAGAAGTAGCCTATCCTCAGATCGATTCTTCCGATTTTAAAAAGGACAAGGCATTAAAGTTTTTTGACGACCGCTTGAAGGCAGAACAGTCAAGTGAGGACGAGAAAACAAAAGAAGAAGAAGCAAATGAAATAATGAAGGAAACAGAGGAACGTCTTCCTTATTATCAAGTACATAAGCCTGAAGGTAAGGGGAGTTTCTATTTTGAATTAGAGAAGGATCAAGTTCAGCGTGTCCGCATTAAGCGCTTAACGAAGAAAGAAAAAACAGTGAACATCCAGTTGTTAAAGGATACGACAAAAAAACAAGAGATTGTTGTATTTAAGGCGACGGAAAATTTAGAAGCAGTGAATCCGATTCCAGAAATTCCGATAGAACCGGAACAAGCCGCTGAAGAGAAGACTGAGGAAGCAGAAGCGCCCCCAGCAAATGAAGAAACCCCAAGTGAAGCACCTTCAGCAGAACAAGCAGCACCTGAAAAAAAGGGAATTAATCCGCAAGGAATCAGTGTGACTGATCCGTTTAAAGTAAACGTAATTTTAGGGAAAACGACTGGAGTAGATGTTGATGATGCACCAGGGAGCCCTACTGGCCCAGGCTACGATAAGAGTGTAGATGATGATATCGTTCGAACCTTTGACCAAGTGAGTTATCGGATAACTGCTGGGATTTCTAATATGGATGCTAAATACACTGGAGCACGTGTTCGTTTAGATATGGAGTTGCCAGATGCTTGGCGCAAAGATTCCTCTGGACAAGTACGAGAAACAGCTGAATTTGTTAACGGTACATTAACAGATACGGGAGGAGGAACAAAAAAGTCTACTCGAAGTAGCTGGGCGACAATGACAAATTCAGCCACTGGACAAGCTTATTTTACAGAGACAATAGAAACCTTTGGTGGGGTAAATAATGATGAATTAAAACCCAAATTTACCTTAACTATTGAAAGTGCGTCTTTAAACACTGGCGGGACAGAGATTATCAATCAAGTCATTGATGGGAGTGTTGTTTCTGATTTAAATGATAATGTTTTCATTAGTGCAAAGCCACTAGTAGATATAAGAATAGGTAGGCAGGACAACGGAGCAGGCGGGGCTACCGACCGTATGACCACTTTTTCAAAAGCAACCAATACTAGCGATAAACCGCACGTAATGATTTTGAATACTGCGCCCTATGCATTATTAAAACCTTTGCCAGGGCGGTCTGACCCAACTTCAATTAAAGGATCAACTTATCCAGTAGGTGGTATCGAATATTCTATTAATCAAAAAATGGTCTATAAAAATGGAGTAACGGGCCAAACTAAAGATTTAGTTATTGGAGTAGACAATAACCCAATACAAGTCATTGCGTATGATGGATTAACTGATTCTGATATGCCTAATAAAAAATTTACTAGTGAATATAGTTCGTATAGTAGTGTTTACAAAGAACTTATACGAATGTCGATAAAAGCACCTCGAGGATATACACCATCTTGGTCAGACCTTCACAAACATTTGAACGGAATTTATAACACTGGTAACCCAGTCGCAAAAAATATTACAACAGACCATTCAATAAATATAAAGAACACTGATTATTCTCCTATACAGATGTGGAAAGATAAATGGTTAATGAACAATAGCCAATTAGGAAGCAACGAGAAGCCATTTTCAGTTATAGCGATGCAGACGGCATTCCCCTATGAGTATCTGGAAGAAAAACAATCAGCTTCAAATGCGACTATTGATTATATTTTGACCATATCAAAAGTTAAATATGAAGGAAAGGAACAGGCGATTGATGTAAAAGATGTTATTAGTTTTAGTAGAGAATTCCCTGGAAATATGAAAACAATGTCTGCATTTACAGACAGTAATTCAAAAGGATTGAATTCAAGACCTACAAATGAAAATTATTATCAGAGCGCTGGGGATGGAAGTACGACAAAGGGAAATAAAATCATTGGTGCATCTTCTGCTAACTTAATGGACGCCTCCGTAGATAAAATAGTTTCTTATACTCGGTGGAATTCAAATTCCTTTAAATATGACACTACTAGGTCATTAAGGTGGATGGTTGATTATAGAACGGGAACATTTTTAAAAGCTTATTATGGTGTAAGTAGTAGTAAAACTCCTGATGTATCAAAGTTAGATCAATCTTATTTCGAATCTAACTATACGTGGTATGAGACACCGCAAGAAGCCTTAAAACATGGCGAAATAGTATCAGTTAAGAGTATATCAAAAATTACTACAGTAGATGGAAGTATAGCAACAAGGACCTATGTTCCGCTTAATACTATTGGAAATGTGGGTGTAAAAGACAGTAGTGGTAATGACAATATATTATTAACCAATGCATTTGGGGTAGATGAAAAAGGTACAGTAAAAAGAAAATATCCAGTAGCACCGATGAGCTATAAGGCTTCAACATATAATGAAGCCGGAGTTATACAAAGTACCCATAATCCCGCGATAAACTGGGGAGACACGCTTTACATTGCGAGAATGACAATTAGACCAACAATAACAACGAACAAAAAAACCTACGCACCGGATGAAACAGTCAAATGGACGGTGGATGGGAAAGTAGAAAGTGGTTCTGAGAATAACCATAAAGTTCAGTTCGAAGTGACTATTCCTAAAGAAACGCAATATACAGATGGAACTGCTAAAGATCATAAAGGAAATTCTTTACCTGATCCGTCATCGAAAGTAAAAAATGGGGATGGGACATGGACATTGAAGTGGGATTTGGATTATTTGGCTAAAGGAAGTAATTATAATCCTAAAATAACTTTTGATACTTCAATTATTTCTTCTGAACTGAATTTTGATAATAACGTTGCGAATCTAAAAGGGAAAGTTGTCTCGGAAGTATGTTTAGAAAGTGATGAAAGTGTGCGGGACACTTCTAATGAACAAAAATTCAGAACGAGTGAAACAGATTTTACTGTCACTAACTCTGGTGTCATCGTAATAGATAAAGTGGTTGACAAACCATACATCGAGAGCGGAAATAAGATCGATCCATCGAAGCCATCGATTACTCATCCGACAGACTTTACGTACACGATCTCATTTAAGAATCACTCAGCTATTCCTATGCAGAGGGTTCGTATTTTAGATGTTTTACCTTATAACAATGACGGACGAGGTACAAAATTTCATGGAAGTTATTCGGTGATGCAGGTGAAGCAATTGCCAGGAGGTGTCCAAGGAACCATTTATTATACGGAGAGTGGTGATTACGATCCAACTTTTAATCCTAATCAGGTTTCCTTAAGTGGTAGTGGTTGGAAAACGCTTGGTTCAGATATGTCGGTGTTGAAAAATGCCAAAGCTATTATGGCAGTCTATGATGCTCTAGATCCGGGAAAAGATATGTCACTTTCTTTGACGTTACGACCTACAGGGCAACAAGCAGGCGACCGATATGTAAATACTCCTGCTTTAAACTCACATTTGAGTCAACATGTTCAAGGTGTTCCTAGCACCGTTCGTGTCTATGGTCGTGACCTGACAGGGGTTGCCTGGTATGACGACAACTTAGATGGTGTGATGAATACGAAGACTGCTGGTGGCGATGAAGACAAGGCGAAGGACATTCCAGTGAAGCTGTATCGGACGAGCCTAGAGGTTCCTTCCTATAAGAAGGAACTGGTGAAGGAGAGTCTGACGGGTGAGGAATTCGTGACTGCCGCGGGTGAATCTAAGGTGAAAACAGGCTCGGATGGCACGTATAAGTTTGAGAACTTGCCGGAAGGGGACTACATCGCGGAGTTCGTGATTGGAGAGAAGGTCGTTCAGCGAGAAGTTCGAGTGACCAAGAAGCTTCAGGGAACGGACCTGGCGAAGAACTCTAAGGCGGATCAGACGACCTATAAGACCCCCGACTATACACAGCCTGTATTAGCGGATGTTGCTGCGGAAAATGCGGCAGACGCGAAGCACCATGTACCACATGTCAATCTTGGTTTGATCCGACCGTCGACGATTCGTTTGTTCAAGTTTGAGACAGGGACGGCGACGGATGGTGATGGGGATGGAGAGTTGAGTGAGGCGGAAAAGGCGACAGGGAAACCACTGAAGGGTGCGGAGTTTGAGGTCTATGAAGGCGATGCGTCGTCGCCGTTTGCGACGAAAACGACGGATGAATTCGGCTATCTGAACTTCCTCAAGCTCTTCCCTGGCGAGCATACATTGATCGAGACCAAGGCACCTGCGGGATTTGAATTATTGAAGGACCCGATCAAGGTCACGATCACAGAAGGGAACCAAACGATCAAGGTCTTCCAGGATGACAATCCTGCGACGGAACTACCATTTACAGGAGGGAAGGGTCCGCTGTTTGCTATCTTGCTTGCCGCGAGCGGTGCGATGGTCCTTGGGTTTGGCTACATGCTTTGGTATTACCGGATGCCGAAGAAGAAAGGAGGAAGATAAATGAATAAGTTCATACGACTAGGCACTATCTTCCTTCTCGTCTTCGGCGGGCTGGGCATGACGCAGCAGGCGCAGGCAGAGGAGGCTTCGGCTGAGACGGAAGCGGCTGCGACAGAAAAGGCGGAGGGGTATTCCATCTCGATCATGAAGTATCGACTGGAGGACCCGAAGCTGGTAGAGGATCAATTGCCGCTGGATGGGACCAAGGCAGGAGAGATCAAGGATGGCAATGGGAAGGCTCTCGACCCCCTCGAGGGCATCTCCTATGAGATCACCCGGGTCTCGCCTGTGCAAGGGACCACAGATTTCGAACCGATCATCGGGGAGTCGGCATTTACGACGACGGTGACGACGGATAAGACGGGCTTGGCTCGTGCGACGAACTTGGTGCAAGGAACGTACCGCGTGGTAGAAAAGGATCATGAATTATTAAAGGAAACGATGGAACCCGTGATCCTGGAATTGCCGTTGCCGCAACGTACGGGCGAGGCGCTGAATGAAGTCTATCTTTATCCGAAGTCTGGTGTCCTCACACCGGAGGACCCGACGAACCCGCCGCCGAAGGACGACCCGAAGAATTCGAATGATCCGAAAGGGAAGCTGCCGGATACGAAGGGCGGAAAGACGAACGCGGCATCAGAAGCAGCCAAGGAACGTCTGCCGCAAACCAGCGGGAATATCGGTTCGTACCATTCCCTGCTGCTCGTTTTAAGCTTCATTCTCATCATGACGTTGATTGGCTTTCGGGTCATGAAAACGAAGAAGTTTGATTTCTGATGAAAAGAGAGTAACTCGGGCATTGTGAGTTACTCTTTCTTTTCTAAATTTTTGACTAAAAAAGGATGGCTGATCGTGAGTAAACAACCGACTAGTAAACGCACTAAGTTCGTCATGAGCTTTGCCATTTTTATGATCGTCGCAGGGGTCATCGTCCTGATGTATCCGATCGTCGGGAATTACTTGGCGAATCGGGAGCGTAGTCAGGCGAGTACCGCCTATGATGACACGATGGAGAAGATGTCAGCCAAGGAAAAAGACAAGCAATACGACTTAGCGAAGAGATACAACCAATACATTTTCGAGAAGCAACAAGGAAAAGGAAAACCGGTCGAGCCGATCGTCTACCAATCGGTGGTAAAGAACGACTCGAAGGTGATGGGGACCATCGACATTCCCGCCATTGATATCAAGAAGATGCCCTTTTATCATGGGACATCCTTCAAGACTTTGGACAAGGGGCTGGGACATCTGGAGGAATCCTCGATCCCGATCGGTGGAAAGGATACCCGCGCCATCATCACTGGACACAGCGGGGTGAAGAATCAGGTGCTGTTCTCAGATGTGAAGAATCTGGAGGAGGGCGACCTGTTTTACATCAATATTCTAGGCAAGCGTCTGGCGTATAAGATCGAATCCTTTGAGGAAATCTTACCCAGCGAGGCGGAGAAGGTGAAGATCACACCGGGCAAGGACAAGGTGACGCTCTTGACGTGTACACCGCCGGGGATCAACACGTATCGGCTGCTGGTCAATGGGCATCGTATTCCTTACAAGGATGCGAAGAAAGCCAAAATTAAAAAACGAAATCTATGGAGCTATCAGAACGTGGTGTTAGCGACCATTCTTATAAACCTGTTGCTCTTTATCGTCTTGATGCTGATCTATCGGTTCTGGGTGAAGCGTTTCCGTTCGGATGATCCTCTTGTGGCTCACCGTGCACGGATTCGTCTGCGCCGTCTGTTCCGAATCACGCGGATCTACTTCGTCTTGATCTTCATGGCGATGCTGGCGGTACTAGCACTGGCGGCCTATGGCTATGTCCAGATGCAGCAGGATACCACCCTGGGCGCGGTGGATGTGGGGCAGAGCGAACAGCTCAGCACCTTCAATCTGGATAAGAGCAACCGCGCGAACTATGAAGAGAAGCAGATCGCCAGTGTCAATGTCGCGAGCTACGCGGAGGCACGGGGCAACAGCTTCGATACGACGAATAACTGGGGAATCGGGAAAATCACTATCCCAAAGGTCGACATTGATCTGCCTATTCTTGCCGGGATCGCGAACCAAAACCTCCTGACCGGAGCCGCGACCTATCGGGCAGATCAACAATTAGGAAAAGGAAACTATGTCCTCTTGGCCCACAATATTTTCGAGACCGACGTCCTGCTTCACCGCATCAAGCAGTTGAAGATCGGGGACAAGGTCTATACCACGGATTTCAAGGACATCTACACCTATGACGTCTCCTTGAATAAAGTCATCGAGGAGACCGAGGTTGAGTATGTGGATGCCAAGACCAAGGATGGAAAGCAGACCCTGACGCTGCTTCGATGCGAAGGGGATATCGGAACGATCTATCGGCGGGTCGTCCAAGGCAAGCTGTCGGCGGTCGAGCCGATCAATGGGGCGAGTAAGACGATCCTGAAGGAGCTGGGGGTCACCGCGAAGCAGCCGAAGCCGACAGGGAAGATCCTTGCCAAACGGCGGATCACGCCCTTCCAGCAGTTCACGATGCTGATCGCGGCGAAGTTCGTCTCCGAACCGCTCCAGACGATGGTGCCGATGTTTTTGTTCTTTTTATTGCCGATATTGTTCTTTAGCTTGATTCGCTGATACGAAACAGAGAATAGGAAAGGAAACGTCATTCATGAAAAAGATTGTTGTGGGTATATGCGGCGTGCTCGTCTTCCTGGGCGGCTTGGCAGGACTGCGCAGCGGTGCGCTGAAGGCAGACGAGCTGGCAAAAGACACTTCTTTAATAGTAGAAACAGGGACGGTGGATGGTGGCATCGCGGTGCCGGAGAGCAGTGTGCCGCCTGTGACAGAGAGCGTGGCGCCAGCACCAGCGGTCGACGCACCACCTGTTATCCAGCAGCCGGAAGCACCAGTGACGGGGTCTTCGGGCCAGCCGCCTGTCGTTTCTTCGCAAGAGGCAGCGGAGGTGCCGTCTTCAGAGTCATCGACGGTCGCCCAACCATCCGACAGCAGTGCAGGTGAGGACACGTCGACGACACCAAGTTCCACGACCGCCTCTAGTTCAGCAGTCTCTAGCGACAGCAGTACTTCGAGTGTCCCGCCGATCTCTAGCAGCGGAGGGACTCAAGGCAGCACAACGGTACCCAGCAGTACGACAAGTTCTGCTGCATCGAGTTCGACACCACCAAGTTCAACAACACCAAGCACGACGAAGCCGAGTGCTGCTGCACCGAGTTCAGACGTGCCAAGTCCCACCGTGCCGAGTGAATCGGACAGCGGTTCTTCGACAGCACCTGTTACTCCGCCGAACAATGAGGCGCCTTCAACGCCAGCGGCACATGCCCCTGTCGCACCGAGTAGAGCCAGCGTCCAGTCGACACCCTTTGCGGCACCGACTGCCCCTGAAGCCTTTGATGCGACGAGTACCTTAAAGCTGCCGGAGGATCTGAAGGCAGCGGAGGTGGCACAGTCTGACTTGAAGGGCTATGAGCTGCCGCTGTTAAGCAGCTTCGAGGACAAGAACCAGGCGGCGATGATCTATGAGGGCATCCGAAAAGTAGGCGTGAAGCAAGAGGATCACTACGAGGTGAAGGACTTAGCCGACGCCTTGTATCAGGACTTATTCGATCAATCGATCACCAAAAAAACAGAGAAGCTCCCCGAAGAAATTCCAGTCGGAAGTCTCCTCTATCAGAAGAAAAAGAACAAAGAAACCTTGAAGGGCATCGCCCTCGGTGACGACTATTATCTGACGGTCGACGATGTCGAGCTGGAGGACAACGACGCAGAGGACAAGGATGCAAAAGAAAAAGAACGCCAAGTCATCGTGGAATCACTGGATGTCGAGGAGGATGTGCTTGTTCAGGCATTGCCGAAAGCGACTCTGACGGCGCACGGGAAAGAAGTCTTAGCGGACTATCCCGCCTCTATGAATTTCACGGAGAACGAGAGTGCCAAGGCCTTCATCGAGAGAGTCGGAGAAGACGCGCAAAAGCTGGGACAGGACTACGATGTCTTTGCCTCAGTGATGATCGCGCAAGCCTTGATCGAGAGCGGGTCAGGCACCAGCACGCTGTCTCTGTCACCGAATCATAATTTGTTCGGGATCAAAGGGACCTACAGCGGACAATCTGTCTCGATGGCGACACAGGAGGATCGGGGGAATGGCGAGCTGTATTCGATTCGCTCGGCCTTCCGCAAGTACCCGAACTATGCGGCGTCACTCGGGGATTATGTCCAATTGTTACGGGGCGGCATCTCCGGCAATGACAATTATTACCAGCAGGCGTGGCGCTCCACCGCCAAGAATTATCTGCGGACGACGCAGGCGCTGACAGGCACCTATGCGACGGACACGACCTATGGGAAAAAATTAAATTCCATCATCGCCTTGTACCATTTGACGAAATACGATGGACCGAAGATCGACGGGGATTCAGGTCTTTTCATCAAAGAGAAAAAGGACATCCCGTCGGAATACCGCAGCAAGCTGAAATACCCAGCCTTCAACGGGGTGAATTATAATGCTTCGGGGTCATATCCGACTGGGCAATGCACGTGGTACGCCTTCAATCGAGTGAAGCAATTAGGAAAATCGGTCGATGACTACATGGGCAATGGCGGACAATGGGCAGCCAAAGGCAAGGCATTGGGCTACCAGGTCAGTCAGAAGCCAAAAGTCGGCTGGCTGATCTCCTTCAAGCCAGGTGTGGCAGGTTCCGATCCGCGCTACGGACACGTCGCCTTCGTGGAGGCCGTCCGACCAGAGGGCATCTTGATCTCAGAGGGCAATGTCTACGGCGGCACGACGATCTCCTATCGGGTGATCGACACCGCTCTGGCGACCTCAGATCAAGTGACTTATGTCAAAGCAAAATAAGAACAAAGAAACGATTCGTCAGAGAGACTCTGACACCACTACTTTATAAACAAGGAGCACTGTAACCTATGGCAACTGTTCGTTCGCGTCAATTGAAAAAAGGCGAGAGTCCGCCCCAACGCTCGATTGGAAAGAGCTTGATCCTGACGATCTTAACGCTGCTCGTCTTAGGCGTGCTGTTCTTCTCAGGGCAGCTCGTCCGCAGGGAATACAGCTTCCATCCGATCTCCGGCACGTCCATGAGCCCCAGCTTGACGGAAAAAGACATGGTCTTGGTCAAGAAGCGGGCCTCGATCCGCCGCTACGACGTGATCGCCTTCTCCGTAAAGGGTGAATCAGGAAAATTCGTCAAGCGAGTGATCGGGATGCCGGGGGACACGATGTTCATCCGCAACGATCGGATGGTCTTGAATATCGGGGAGCACGGCACCTTTGAGACGACCTATACGTTTCAATTGTCGCCGGCGGTCGCAGAGGAATTTCAGGATCTGGCGAAGATCCCAGCGGGTCTGTATTTTACGACAGGCGACCACATCGACGTATCGAAGGACAGCCGCACCTTTGGCTTTGTCCAAAAAGAAGAAATCGAGGGGAAAGTCCAGCTCCATCTGCCGTCTATGATCAAGGATCAGGCGGCGTTGGAGGGACGAGCCGCTCGTTAGAAGGGGAAATAGGATGTTCATACTCGCAATAGTCAGTGCCGGCTTCGTGATCGCGGCCATCAGCGTGACACTCATTCGTCTCGCATTTGATCGGCGATTCCGCGCGATCCAGCAAGAGCCGGACCAGACCGTCCTGTTTCGCAGGAAGCTTCATTACCTCAGAAGGATCGAACAGGCGCGGCACATCCGCTACCTCTTCGCGACGAGTCTGCTGATCGGCGTGGCGCTGGTCAGCTTCATCGGGTCCTTCTTCGTATTGGCAAATGATTATCAGCACACGAAAACAGAGAATACCCGCCTGACCGAGCGGATCGAAACGGTCGAAGAAAAGCAGCAGCAGCTAGCGACCAGCATCCCTTTGAAGACCTACCCGGAGGATGGGATCGGCTTAAAGGAGTATGCATGGGACAAGCTGACGGTGGAGAACAAGGATTCCGGTCTGCAGGAGCAGGTGGAGTCAGATGTCTCGCAAAAGCTGTTCCAGTATGTCGGTACTTCTGACACGGCGCTTTCTCTAGCGATCCCAAAGACCTTGGCGCTGCATCTGGAGGGCCAGGCGGAGGATCAGACGAGTCAGGAGACGATCAAGAAAAACATCGACGCGTTTGCAAAGGAAGCGGAAGCCGTACCGGAGCTAACGCAGATACAGGTTCGGATGATCACCTCTGGCGGCAGCAAGAAGAAAGTCGTCTACAGTGTGAACTATTCGCGGAAAACAGGCTCGGAAGCGTTCAACAAGCAAAATGTCTCCGAGCAGAATCTAAAGAATGATGGTGGAAAAGGCTAATGGCAGATAAACAACCCAAAAAGAGAAAATGGCTCTCGACGCAGGCGTTGAAGGAATTCATCAATGACATCACCGAGGAGGAGCTGCAGGCAGAAGAGCTTTACAACGAATCCCAGCAGGTCTTCGACACGGCGGAGCTGATGGAGACGCCGATCCCTCAGCCGAAGGACAGTGTCGAGGACCAAGAGGACACGGCCAAACAGGAAGCGCCGGAAGCCGTTCGTTGTTCTGACGAGTCCGAAGCGGAGGTATCCGCTGCCGATGCACCAAGCGCGGAGCTGGAACGGCTCAAAGAAGAGCTTGCGTCCTTCAAGAAGGAGGCGGAGGCACAGGTCCAGGAGCTGGCGGTGGAGAATGCGGCACTCAAGGAAAAGCTGACTGTCGAGCGCACGATCATCGAGGATGCACTGAAGGATCGCGAAGATCACTGGCAAACAAAGGTAGACGAAGTCACAGAAGAAAAAGAACGGATAAACGATCAGTTCACCAAGCAACAAGCAGAACTGACTTCTTTAATAGAAGAAAAAGAAACACAGGCGGCTGTAAAGGAGGAGCTGACAGCGACGATCCAGCAGTTGACGGAGCTGGAGGTCACGTACCAAGAAGCCGTGACTGCACGGGAGCAGCTACAGGCAGAGGCCGAGGCGCAGCAGCAGGGACACGCCGAAGCATTAGCCGCGGTGACGCAATCTTCGGATGAAGCACTGCATGAGCAGCAGCACCAATTCCAGCAACTGAAGCAGGAATACGAGGAGTTAGAGAAGGATTGCCAGCAGCTCCATGCCATCAATCAAAAGAATGAAGCAAAACTAAAGGAGCTTCAGTCTGAAAATGACACCTTGATCGAATGGCTGGAGGAAAAGGACAAGGAGCTGGCGGCAACGCCGAAGCAAGAAGAGCTCGGCCAACTGAAAAAAGAGATCCAGCAGTACCAGACCGCGATCACACGTTTAGAACAGAAGATCAAGGAAACAAGAATCATGGAAGACAGAGTCACGACTACGAGCGACACAGCGCAGAAACTATTATTGGAGGAAACACAGATGGATGCAGGTGAACAAGGACAAGTGCAGGAAAACGTACAGGCAACAGAAGAAATGACGGAAAGTGTTGAGCAATTAGCGGCTGAAAAAGAAGCCCTCAACAGTGCCTTGTTCGATGCACACGAAGAAATCGCGAAGCTGGAGGAGAAGACGGCCGCTTTAGAAGAGCTGGAGGTCGAAAAGGATCGCCTCGCCAACCGTCTCGCGGATGCTCAGACAGAGCTCAGCCGATTGAAGGAACAGAAGGCATCGGAGGAAAGTCTGGAGCTGATCCAGGCGAAGCGCCATGTCGACGAGCTTACAGAGCAAAATGAGCAATTAAAGCAAGAAGTGATCCAGTCTCAGCAGGAGATCGGCGAAGTCCTGATCTCGGCGAAGAAGCAGGCGAATCGCACCGTCGAAGAAGCCCAGATCGAAGCACAGCACATGATCAGCTCGGCGGAATTGGAATTAGAAAACATCAGCAATCGGGCGAAGAAAATCTTGATCGAAGTGGCTGAATCAAGAAAGAGCGTGCTTTCGATCTATGACGATCTTGAGTTCAAGGTCGAAGCCTTGTCCAACGGTTCGCTGTTAAATGAAATAAAAAAGGAGCGTCAAAATAAAAAGATGACGACCTATTTTGATAGTATGCGGGGCTAAACACGTGCCTCGCGCTCTGACCATCAATGAAGAAAAGGGGAACCGACTATTTTGATCATTAACTGGATCAGCGTAGGACTCGTCATCTTGATCCTGATCGTCTGGTTTCGCCGGATGATCATCAAGGTCCAGCTGCAGCGGCTCAATGTCCCCCCCGGCACACCGCTTTCGTTTCAACGGAAGCTGGAGTATGTCAAGCAAGCAGAACAGGAAAAGCACGTCTCGGCCTTATTGTTTCTAGCGATCTTTCTCGCTTTGGGCTTATTATTGACGACATACGGCTTGTTTAAAGTGGAGGACCAGCTGCACATCATGACCGAACGGACCAACCAGTTGAAGGATGAACTGTATACGTTGAAAAAAGAACAGAAGCAACTCATCAACAAGCTGCCGATCAAGGCCTACCCTGAAAAGGGGATCGGCTTGAAGGACTATCCTTGGGACGCCTTGTTCTCTGAGGAGAATCGGGAGAAGCAGTATGAGATCGAGAGCGACCTCTCGACTAAAGTCAGTCCGTACTTCGGGCTGTCGACGACCTTGATCGTCTTGGATATCCCGACCCAGACACTGAACATCGCGTTGGCGGGGGATTCCGGCAGTGAAGAGAATCGCCAGCAGATCAAGGACAATATCAAAGCCTTCGCCAAAGAAGCGAAGGATATCTCGAAGCTGACGCAGATCACTTTCCAGATGAATCTGATGAATGACAAAGACAAGAAGAAGACCTATAGCTGCACCTTTTCTCGGGAAAAGGCGGAGGAAGACTTTCAGTTGATCCAAGAAGAAGAGTAAAGAAAGAGGGAGTATTATGCATGCACAACAGAAGAAAAATGGGTGGTTTTTCAACAAGAACATCATCGATGAGATCAATTCCGTCCCAGAAGAAGAGGTCATGATGGAAGAAACGGTCACAAAGCCGGCAGAAAAAGCAGCCCCTGCACAGCCGAATGAAGTTACAGAATTAAAGCAAACATTAGCAGAAAAAGAAGCACAGCTAGAGCAGTTGAAAACCGACAGCGTGCTAGAAAAACAACGTCTGTCTAAGGAAAATGACAAGTACAAGCAGGCACTGCTTCGCACAGGCGAGGAAAAGGCAGAGAACCGCCGCCAGCTCCAGGAGCTAGAAGCAGAGATTCGTCGCAGCCGCCAAGAGATCCAGCGTTTGCAGGACAATAAAGAAACGACCTATCTAAAGGATCAACTGAGCCATTCAGAAGAAGAGATCACGGCATTAAAAGCCTCTTTGGAAAAATACCACACGCTGGAAAGTGAACTGAAGGAAGCGCAGCAGCAGATCCATGAATTCGTCATGATGCAAAAGGAAGACGAGATCCAGCATCACGAGTACGAGCAAAAAATGGACAGCTTGGCCCATGACCTGCAAGGAAAAGAAGCGCTAGTGGTGCAGCTGGATCACCTGATCAATGAGAAGGATCAGCAGATTCTCGAGAAGGAAGAGCTGATCCAACGCTTAGTCGAAGATCAGAAGCATCAAGAGACCGTCGTGGAAAATGAAACGATCACGAAGCTTCAGCACCAGCTCACCAGACTTAAAAATGAAAACGAGCAATTACAACAGGAGGCGGTCCATTCGCAGCATGAGATCGGCGAAGTCTTGATCTCCGCCCGCAGACAGGCGAATCGCATGGTAGAAAAAGCCAAGCTGGACGCCCAACGGATCGTGAAGGATTCCGAAGCCGAGCTGCAAACGATCCACGACCGTGCCAAAGAAATCTCCTGTGAAGTCGACGAATCTCGTCAGACGATCTTGAGCATCTACGAAGAATTAAAAAGTCGGGTGGATCAACTCGCCCAGAGCAACGTCCCAGACTTAGAGGAAATCAAAGGACGTTACGAATACCCTAAAGTCTCTGTGATGTCTCCTCGCAAGGACCACTGATCCCGATCGAAGGGGGCACTGTCAGAAGGCAGCGCCTTCTCCGGTCGGAGCATCCGTGTTTTATCCTGAGGGTTTAACTAATGAAGGAGAGAGTAGAATGAACAAAGTGTTAGTTCTGACGAAAAATATATTGGCTGAACAAGAGATCCAGAGGAAGCTTCAGTTATTGAATTACGAGGTTCTGTGTTCGGCAAAGGTATTTGAAAGATGTAGCCAGCAAGCGGAGCCGTTGGATTTTTTTGATTTTTTTCAATACGTCATCTTGAGTGAGACGATCTGTGAGTCAGAGGTCATGTTCCTCGTGTCCCTGCTAGAAAATCATCCGATCCGGATCATCCGCAAGGTAGAAACGAAGGTCACAGCCAAAGACCATGAATATTTAGAGAACGATAGGCTCCATGCAGTCATCTCCAACGATGATTCAATGGACGAGCTGCGGGAATGTCTATACATATTGAAGCACCCGCCCGTTGAGACAGATGTGCCCTGCGAGACGAAAAAATACGTGCAATTGTCAAATAAGGTCTCGCTGATCCGTCCCGCCGCACTGCAAGAAGAGTGGAACGTCGCCAGTGCCACCGATAATTATCAGTTCCTAGAGGTCTTGCATCAGCTCTCTCAGACAGAGGCGAAGATCCTGTTTATCTTGATACAGGCCGGCAACAAGGTGGTCACGCGGGAATACCTCTGCCATCAGGTCTGGAACGAGGAAGGCAACAAATCCCATCTCGCGTCTTTATCGAGTACCGTCACGAGGATCAAAGGGAAATTCGAGAAGACCAGTCTGAGAAACAAAGCGATCCAAACACTGTGGGGCAAAGGCTACCGCCTCAATCCAGAGCTGCTGGACATGATCCAGAAGAACGACAGCATGCAGGCTCTAGTCTCCAGCGGCTGAGACGATCGCTGATGAAGAATGGGTAGATAGTGCCACATTCTTTTTTTAAATAGTCGAAATTATCGTGTGTTTGCAAGTAGTTTATAAACAGTAAGAAAGAGGGGATATTGATGAGTCAGATTCTGCTGTTTACCAATAATCCATTAAACGAGCAATTATTTGAACGGCGCTTGCGCCAATTGGGGCATGAAGTGTATACCACGAAGCTGCTGATCGACCGTTGTCTGTCTGCGCGAGGGACCAGTGACGTGCTCCGCATTTTTGAGCATATTATTTTAAGCGAGACCTTGTCGAATGGGGAAACGAAGCGATTGCTCCAAGCGCTTAAGGGAGCGGGCAACCCATTGCTTCGGAAATCCGATGAACAGCTAGAAGAAGCGCAGCTGGAGGAGTGGAAACGGCTAGGGTTGACCGGCTGGATCGAAAGCCGCCCTTCGCTGGAGGTATTGCGGGAGGCTTTGAGCTGCGGCGAGAAAGGACAGGTCGCAGGAGAAGTGATCGTCTTGCCGAAATCCGACGGTCGCCAAACGTTGTCCAGTCTGAATCTGAGTCGTGTTGAGGACCTGCTTTTTCGGATATTGTACGAGAAGCAGCACCAGCCAGTCTCTCGGGAGGAAATTTGTTCCCGTCTGTGGAATCGGGGGAACACGAATTCCAGCAAGTCTCAGCTCTCGGTATTGGTGAAGTACCTAAGAAACAAGCTGGCTGGCAAGAAGATCACAGGTCCGATCATCGAAACGTGCTGGGGCAAAGGCTATCGATTGCACGAGACGGTGTATGATCAAATTTTCATTGACGATCCCTCTGTGAAGCGGTCATCGGTGTAAAGAATGTTCATTATTCGGGTAAATGTTGTATTTTTACTTCTTTTAAAACATTTATCCTAACTATTTTGGTCTTTTTATCTAAAAATCATATATTTTTTCAAATAATGATTGTAAAATAGTTAATAAGCCGTTCTTTTTAGTTTAAAGAATAGAAAAATAGGGTGAAAAGGAGAAAAAAATGAAAAAGAGTTATACAGCAAGTTTGACGATCGCTTCCTTGCTGTTGCCGACCTTTTTGGCAACGCAAACAGGATTGGCGGCAGAGGGTGAAGGCGCGGTGCCAGAGACCGTTCAAACCGTAGAGGCGGCACCAGAACCAACGCCGGCACCACCAATCACAGTGCCGGAACAGGCACCAGAGGTCAAGCCGGTAGAAGAACCCGCGGCGCCCGTCCAAGAGGCAGCGCCTGTGGTCACGGAAGCACCGCAAACACCAACCGCACCGCCAGAAGAAGCACAAAGCCAACCAGCCGCAGCAGCACCGACAGCGGTGGCGCCGCAGGACGTAGAGGAGTTCCCGTCGAATGAGGCGACAGATACGGCACCAGCGATCAACATCATTCCTGTCCAAACGATCACAAAAGGGAGTGCCTTCGATCCGATGGCGGGTGTCAGTGCCACGGACAAGACGGATGGCGACATCACTTCAAAAGTGACCGTATCCGGTACAGTGAACGTCAATGTCGAGGGGGATTATCTGCTGACCTATTCTGTGACGAATGCCAAAGGTCAGACCACAACACAGTCCGCACACATCATGGTAGTGGCACCTGACGTAGGAATGTATACCATCGAGCTGCCAGACTTCAGTTTGCCAAAAGGGGCAGATTACGTCCAAGCGATTCGTGAACGGGTCGTGATCAAAGACGTGGATGGCACGATCATTCCTACAGTAGACGCGGATATCGTTGTTTCGGGTTTCCATTCAACAGATAAGGTCGGCAAGATCGCGGTCGAGGTAGCCGTTCTTTCTCCGTACAACACCATCACGAAGAAGATCGTTACGATCACGATCGAAGACAAGAGCGCTGTGAGGATCGATGCGAAGAACCTCACGCTGAAGGTTGGCGATTCCTTTGATCCATACAGCTATGCGAAGGGGTACGAGACAGACGTCGCTGGGGTAGAAAAGGCCTTGGGGAAAGCAGCGACTGCCTCTGACACAGGTATTTTCGTGACAGCGAATACCGTAGATACGAAAAAAGCGGGGACGTACACTGTGACCTATCAGGTCCGCGGCGCGTCAGGCAAAGTAGCCACGCAAACGATCACGGTCGTAGTAGAAGACAAAAAAGTCCGCCTTCCGAACATCTTAGTAGAAGACAAAGTGATGTATGTCGGAGAGAAGCTGACAGAAGACATCATCTTCAGTTGGGCAAAGACAGAAAATCCAGATGATTTTATTACCGAATTTGAGGTCTTGAACGACGAGATCGTCGTCTATGCATCGGATGATACGTTGGTGGAAGAAGGAGTCTACACGATCCAATTCACCGCGGTGACACCAGAGGGAGAAACTGCGAAAAAGTCGATGACTCTTACTGTCGTGGATCTCAGCACGCCTGCCTATGAACCTCCGGCTGACCAACCTTCCAAAGGAATCAATTCCGGTGGAAATAAAAACATTCAGATCACAAAAAACGTCGTTGTGAAGAAATACGAACAGTTGGGTGCTGTGAAGCCAACGACGAAAAAAACATTGCCTAGTACAGGTGAAACGAAAAATAGTTCGATGATCAGTGTACTGGGAATGGTCATGAGTATCGGCGTTCTCGCCCTCTTCTTGAAAAAGAAAAAAACCGAGTAACGACCGGAAAAAAGGAGAGGATGAATTGAAAAGGATCAATCAAGTACCGGGGGAAGTGACATTCGCCCGTGCAAACAAAGATTTTTTTACAGGCTTCTTGGATTTTAGAGGACGGACGACAAGGGCAGGGTATTGGTGGGTACGTCTGATCACGGTGAATATCTGTCTGATGATTCTTAGGATGGTCTCCTTTACAACACCTTTTTGGCAAATGGATATCTTTTTCCTACTTGTATTGGGTGTCCCAACAATTGCTTCTGAAACGAGACGTCTTCGAGATGTAGGCTTCAGGGGGCGTGGAGTTTTTATTTACTTTGGATTGATGGCTAGTTTGGTTCTCATCGATATTTTTAGATTCTTCTCCAATGATTTGCTGATGTTTTATCGAGTGTTTAACAGGATTGGTCTCAAAATGATTGCGTTGGCGTCCATCGGAATGTTCTTCTTGACTCTATTACCGTCGAATTTTTTAGAGACCCGCAGTACAAATCGTGTGTTGACATTTTTCTTTCGAGAGAAGAAAGAAGTACAGGAGACGGAGGAACACGAAGTACCAAATTCTTAAATTCGATAAGGAGTGTATAAATGAGGAAGAAGGACTTAAGCTGTTTGCTTTTCTGTTCGTTGTTAGTCATGACTGCTTGCGGAACAACGACATCGAGTCTTGAGGAGACGAGCAGTGTGTCGTCGACCTTAATAGAAGAATCTGCGCTCTCGAGTGATAAGGGCATGGATGATGCTACGACCGAATCACTCACTCATTCAGGAGATTTGGAAGCTCAATACAAAGCGATTTATCTTACCTATAAAAAGAAAATGATGGATAAGCTTCCAGAGTATCATGGAGAGGTGCTGGCATATAAAGAAAAGAATGCAGATAAACTAGGAGAGACCGAATTTCAAAAAGAGTTATTTGCATTTATCCGAGATCGCGACTCGCTTTTAATAGATATCGCCTATGAAGGATACGCAAAGATGGGGGAACTAGGGAATGATGACGCCCATCACGCGTTATACGACATCTATTATGAGAAATTGGAGGCGCATCGCCAGGACGCACAGGATTTTCTTATGAAGGAGTATTAGGCCCAATAAAAAGTCATTTCTAACTGTAAAGAAAACATCAATTTTTTATAGACATAAAGTAAACCTAAGGGAAACCACATATCCCTTAGGTTTATTTTTTTGCATTTTCGCCTTAATTAAGAAGAAATTAAAAGAAAAATGGGATAAAGTTTGAATTTTCCGTGAAGGACTGTTACTATTTTTCTTGTAAACGCTTTAAATTAAGGAGATGATGGGTTGAAAAAATCGAAAATTTTTAGAAGTGCCATTACTTTGTTTACTATATTAGGGGTGACTCTGCCTTCCGGGGCGGTGGTGGCTGAGACGCTCACCAGTGAGACTGCGACGAGTCAGAGTGCCGTCAGCAGTTCTTCTGAGGAAAAGAGCAGTGAGGAGACATCTGCGACAACCTCTTCTTCTGCTGAAGAAACGACAACGAGCAGCGCACCAGCGACTGCCAAGGCGGCAAAGGCTGCTGATACGATCCCAGTCCAGCTTTTGGGGATCAATGATTTTCATGGCGCACTGAGCACGACAGGCAGCTACTATGGGGCTGACGGGTCGAAGATCTCTGGCGCAGGAACCGCGGCGTTATTAGCAGGGTATTTCAGTCAAGCAGAGAACAATTTCCAAACGGCGCATAACAATGAAGGAAAAAGTCTGCGCGTCCAAGCAGGGGATATGGTCGGCGCCAGTCCGGCGAACTCCGGCTTGCTGCAGGATCAGCCTACGATGCGGATTTTGAACCAAATGAATTTCTCCGTAGGAACGTTGGGGAACCATGAGTTTGACGAAGGCTTAGGAGAGTTCAATCGTATCCTGACCGGGACGAAGCCTGATCCGGCCTCTGGTTTTTATGACATCGTCACACAGTACAACAATGACTACAGTCAGGACCAATTGAAGGGCGGCTTTGACCTCGTTATCGCGAACGTCAAAGAGAAGGATTCGGGAAAGATTCCTTTTGGCTGGACACCTTATACGGTGAAAAATGTGGGGACAGAGGCTGAGCCGATCAATATTGGCTTCATAGGTGTTGTTACCACAGAAATCCCGAACCTTGTATTGGCGCAATACCACAAGGATTACACGTTTAGTGATCCCGCAGAGGAAATCGCTAAGTATTCTAAAGAGCTTGTAGGAAAAGGTGTCAAAGCCATCGTTGTCTTAGGCCATACCCCTTCTGTTCAAGGAGCGGGGGAAAGTGTCAGCGGTGAGACGGCGGACATCATGAACAAGGTCAATCAAGTCGATCCGGACAATAGCGTGGACGCGTTCTTTGCCGGACACAACCATGTCTATACGAATGGCGTCGTAGGCGATACGCGAATCGTTCAGTCCACGTCTCAAGGGAAAGGCTATATCGACCTGCAAGGGGAAATCGATAAAACGACGAAGGATTTCGTGACGACACCGACGGCAACCGTCAGTCCAGTCATTCCGAATAACGGGGTGTCACCAGACACGGACGTTCAGGGAATCGTTGCGGACGCCGACAATCGGGTCAAAGCAGTAACGGAAGAAAAGATCGGTACGGCAGATAAAGCAGAAGACATCACGCGGACAGTCAATGAATTGGGCGAGTCGCCTGTAGGAAATCTCGTGACTGACGCGCAGGTCTACATGGCAAATAAGAAGGGCGAAAAGGTCGACTTTGCGATCACCAATAACGGCGGGATTCGCGATGATCTGAAAGTGAAATCAGACGCGGCCATCACTTGGGGCGCGGCACAGGCGGTCCAGCCTTTTGGGAACATCATGCAGATCGTCGAGATGACTGGTCAGCAGCTCAAAAATGTATTGAATCAGCAGACATTTACTTACGATGAAGAAAAAGGACAGGCAAGCGGCTATTACCTTCAGTTATCTGGACTAAAATACACCGTAGAGAAAAATCCAGATTCCGCAGCGGCGAATCCATACGTCGTAAAGGAAATGAAGAAAGCAGATGGCACAGCGATCGATCCGAATGGCACCTACAAATTGATCATCAATGATTTCTTATATGGCGGCGGCGATGGCTTCTCTGAATTTACGAAAGCCAACCTTGTCGGAGCACTTGATCCTGACACAGAAACCTTCATTGGCTATATCCAGGATCTAGAGGCCAACGGGAAGAAAGTTTCGGCAAGCGTCGAAGGGCGAAAGAGTCTCGCGACGACAGAGCCTGATGACCCTGCCAAGGAGGAAACAGAGAAAATCAACGCTGAAACGACGATCAACGCGTACCGTGAAGGCGACAAAGCCCTAACTGGGAAGACGATCCCGAATGGGAAAGTAACAGTCGCTCCAACAACCGCGCGGGCATTGGCACAAGGTACAGCGGACAATGAAGGAAACTTCACGCTCCCTGTCGATCAGCTAGGCTTAAAAGAAGGACAAGAAGTAACGGTGACGATCACTGGCGAACAAGGCGGAGAAGCCAGCTTCAAGGTCAAGGTTCTTCCGAAGGCAACGAATCCGCAAGAAGAAACTAAGCGAATCAATAATGAAACAGAAGTGGACCCTCTTTATGAAGGCGAACAATACCTGACTGGGAAAACGATCCCGAATGGGAAAGTAACAGTCGCTCCAACAACCGCGCGGGCATTGGCGCAAGGTACGGCGGACAATGAAGGAAACTTCACGCTCGCTGTCGATCAGCTAGGCTTAAAAAAAGGCCAAGAGGTAACGGTGACAATCGCTGGTGAACAAGGCGGAGAAGCCAGCTTCAAGGTCAAGGTCCTTCCGAAGGCAACGAATCCGCAAGAAGAAGAAACCAAGCAAATTAATAATAAAACAGAAGTGAATCCTTTTTATGAAGGCGACAAAGCCCTAACCGGAAAGACGATCCCGAATGGGAAAGTAACAGTCGCTCCAACAACCGCGCGTGCATTGGCGCAGGGTACGGCGGACAATGAAGGAAACTTCACGCTCGCTGTCGATCAGCTAGGCTTAAAAGAAGGCCAAGAGGTAACGGTGACGATTGCTGGTGAACAAGGTGGAGAAGCCAGCTTCAAAATCAAGGTTCTTCCGAAGGCAACGAATCCGCAAGAAGAAGAAACTAAGCGAATCAATAATGAAACAAAAGTGAATCCTTTTTATGAAGGCGACAAAGCCCTAACTGGGAAGACGATCCCGAATGGGACTGTTGAAGCTGCGGTAAGCGAAGATGCAACTGTAGCATCTGCACTTCTCCCTGTGGCAGTGCAGGCGGCAGAAGTTCCTCAAAAAGCAGATGCCAATGGCGAATTTAAGCTGGATGTACAGGGCTTGAATTTAAAAGAAGGCGACACGGTCCATCTTGCTGTGACTGGGGAAGCTGGCGGGCGCGGTGATTTTACTGTAGAAGTGTTAGGCGATCATGCCGCAAAAGAAACGGAACGCCTCAAAAAGGAAACCAAAATCGCCAATTTGTATGAAGGCGATACGCAGCTGACTGGGAAGACGATCCCTGAGGCGACGATCGATGTTTCCCTTGAGAAAAGCGACGCCTTTGCACTGGGCAAATCAGATGCGAAGGGCACAATTATTTTAGATATCAAGGCACTGGAATTGACGGTAGGTCAGAAGGTGACGATCACGATCACTGGACCGAATGGCGGGAAGCATGTCGTGGAAAAAACGGTACTGGCAAGACCTGTACCGGGCAATGGAAACGGTGGCACGACGCCTAGTGGCACGAGCTGGATCAACGATACGGTCGGAAAAGTCTATCCTCGGACCAACGAGGAGAAGCAGCCGATCGTGGCGTTGATAGGGATGCTGGTAGTCGGCACGACCGGACTGATCTACTTTAAACGAAAATAAGTAAGAATAACCGAATTCAGCGATGAATTCGGTTTTTTTATACTTTCTTCTTTTTTTGGAAGAGTTATTGTGAAGTGTTTCCCTTTTCGCTATACTTTAAATGATAGCGTTTTAAAATTCTAGGGAGGTGGAAATGTTGTTTGTTTATCAGCGCTGAGTTTGAGTTACCCGTGGATTCAGAGTTTCTGGATCAATGAACAAGCAAGAATCCCTCCCTTTCCGTGAAACCTAAGTGTCACGTTTCTTTTATATGGAGTGGAGGAGCCTGCAACGTCGCAGGGTTCTTTTTTGTGCGTTCAAACACATAGAACAGCTTCATTAAAAAAAGAAAAGGGGAATGACCATGAAAAAAGTAACAATGATCGTCGCGATGTTGGCGGCAGTATTGGTATTAGGTGCTTGCGGCACGAAGAAAGAGGCGGCGACAGAAAAAGAAGAGAAGAAGGAGATCAAGATCGCCTGTAATCAGGTCTCGGAAAATTCATTGAAGGCCGCGAAGAAATCCATGGAGGCAGAAGGCTACAAGCCGGAATTCGTGGTTTTTTCCAATAATATCGAAGCCCTGCAAGCGGTGCAGGATGGGAATGTTGACGCGTCCTTTGCTCAGCACGAGCCTTTTGTTAAATCCTTCAATAAGCAAAAGGGCGGAGACTTAGCAATGATGACGCCCCACGTGTATTACACGGGGATCGGTCTGTATTCTAGTAAGCATGACAAGATCGACCAGCTGCCGGATGGCGCTCAGATCGCGATCATGAACGATGCGATGAATCGGGACAATTCGTTACTGATGATGCAGGATGCGGGCTTGATCAAATTGACAGATGAGAAAAAATCAGGCTTTACCGCGTTAGATATCGTAGAAAATCCGAAGAACTTCAACTTTGTCGAGATCGAGCAGGCACAAACGGTACGCAGCTTGGAGGATCTAGATGCGGCGACTTGTTTCTTTACCTTCATGTTTAATTCAGGGGAGAACTACAAGGATTATTTGATCCGCGATCAGCACGCGACAGATTTCCCGATCAGCTTGATCGTGAAAGACGAGAACAAGGACAAGGCGTGGGCGAAAGACATCAACAACGCCTTCCTGACGAAGGAAAGTAAAAAAGGCATCAACGACCACTTCAAGGGAGTGTTCACGTTCTATGACTAATTTTCAAGAGCTGGACCGACGCTTGAATTATTTGTTGGAGTTGAAACGCCAAGTGGTAGGGATCAGCTTTTTACGTACCAAAGAGGACTTTGACGCCCACGCGGCACCGGCAACGGACAAATTGGTGCCTTATTGCCGTTCTGTCCAACAGGCAACAGAAGGTGTCAGCGTCAAGCTGACGATCGATAATTTCGGTTGTCCGGCATCGGCGGTGGCTTTGGGATTGATCGAAAATGACGAATACAGCGCCAGCGGACAAAAGCATGCCAACATGGGTGTCTACAAGGATATAGAAGTGAGTAAAGCCATCGCAGACGACATGGTCTATTGCCGCGAACCGTCTTACGGGATCGCAGTCGAGCCTATCCAATCCTGGGCGCAGGCGCCAGATGTTCTTTTGGTGATCACGACGCCCTTTAATGCGATGCGTCTTTTGCAAGGAAATGCGTATTTCAATGGACAGGCGAAGCAGATGAAAATGACCGGGATGCAAGCGATCTGCCAAGAAGGAACGTCGTATCCCTATGAAACAGGGCTGATCAATGTGTCTATGATGTGCTCGGGGACACGGTATGTCGCTCGCTGGAAAGACGAGGAGCTTTGTGTCGGGATTCCTTATGCGCTTTTCGAGTCGATCATCGAGGGACTGGAAGAAACCTTGAATCCAATGGAATTACTGGAAAAGAAACGCAAGATCATCAAGAAGACCGCAGAAGACGGTGCGCCTGATTTTTATGAGGTTCGCAAACGGGATAATTATTTTAGAGGCGCGTATCAAGGCGTCAAACGGTAGGTGTGAAGGAAATGGAGATAGTCATCGATCAAGTCAATAAAAGCTACGATGAACAAATGATTTTAGAAAATATTTCTCTAACGATCCCCTCTGGCTCCATTATGGGGATCTTAGGGATCAGCGGCGCTGGGAAGTCCACCCTGCTGCGCTGTATCAATGGACTGGAGCAGAGTCAATCCGGCAGTATCCGAATCGGGACGCAGCAGCTGGAGAAGCTGTCTGAAAAGGAATTGCGGGACACGAAGAAAAAAATCGGGATGATCTTCCAAGGCAATTCTTTGATTGAACAAAAAACGATTTTTAAGAATGTCGCCTTGCCCTTGGAGTGCAGCGGGTATGCCAAGGAAGCCATCAACGAACGGGTAGAAGAATTACTGGCAGAGGTGGGGATCGCGGACAAGGCACAGATGAAGCCGCGGCAGCTATCTGGCGGACAAAAGCAGCGTGCGGCGATCGCTCGCGCGCTGACCATGAACCCGGAAATTTTATTGTGCGATGAGGCCACCTCTGCGCTTGACCCGAATATCACGAATGGGATCTTGGACTTATTGCTGCGCTTGAATCAGAAGATGGGGCTGACGATCGTCGTAGTGACCCACCAAATGGAGGTCGTAAAAAAAATCTGTGATCGAGTCGCGATTTTGCAGCAGGGCAAGATCGTAGAGGAGGACACTGTCCAACAGGTCTTTCTCAATCATTCCGAGGTTTTGCAGACGATCACGGGAGAGGAACAATCCAACTTTGGGACACTCAAAGCGGGGCATCGATTGGTAAAGATCGTGACACATCTAGAAGAAGATCTCTTGGCTCTGCTGGTTGATGCCGGGATCAAGACACCGCACTTATTGCAGGCAACGACGGAGCATTTTAAGACAGACAGCCTGACGACGTTAGTGCTTTCGATCTCTGAAGAAGATGCAGAGGTCGTCTGGCAGCTTGCGGAAAAGGGGCATTTTAGTTGTCAGGAGGTGGCGGCTCATGAGTAATTCGGTGTTGTTCACCCAAGTGCTGGTACCGAACTTGATCAGCACGCTGATCATGGTGCTGGTCTCTTCCTTGATCGCGACGATCATCGGCTTCGCTTTGGCAGTCGTCCTGGTCATCACGAATAAAAAGGGCTTGTCTCCCAATGGGACGATCTATCGGTTGTTGGATTTTGTCGTCAATATCATTCGGTCTTTTCCATTCATTATCTTGATGGTGGCACTGATGCCCATGACGCGCTCCATCGTAGGGACGACGATCGGCACCTCCGCGGCGATCGTGCCGCTGACTTTTGCTATGACGCCTTATGTGGCACGACTCTTCGAGAACAATCTGCTGGAGATCAATCCCTATACCTTGGACGCAGCGAAGTCCATCGGCGCGACCCACATGCAGATCATTTTCAAGGTCATGCTGGTGGAGGCTTTTCCTAGTATGATCTCCAGTCTGACCTTGGCGATCATTTCGGTATTGGGCTACACAGCGATGGCGGGAACCGTTGGCGCTGGCGGATTAGGCGCAGTGGCGATCACTTACGGGTATCAGAATTTCGACAATACGATCATGTACAGTACGGTGGTTCTGTTGATCGTCTTCGTCCAGCTCGTTCAATGGATCGGCAATCTTTGTTACAAAAAAGCGAAAAATTAAATCAAAGCAGAGCATCTTTGTGGGAACAGGGGCTCTGCTTTTTGTGATTTCAAAAATCGTCTGTTTTCCCTACCGCAATCAGGTATAATGAAAGAACGATGTTTTTTAGGAGGCGCTATGGGGACAAAACATATGAAGCTGAATTTGCAATATATCAGTATGCAGATTCCTTATTGGATGGGTTTTTCGGTGTTGGGGACATTTACGTCCGTCTTTTTGCTGTCTCGTGACTTTACCAACGGGGAGATCGGGATGGTCTTGTCCTTGGCAAATTTACTGGCAGCACTGGTTCAACCATTTTTAGCATCTTTTGCGGATCGGATGACACGGGTCCGTTTGTCGCAGCTCGCAGCGGGAATGGCTGTTTTGCTGGTGCTTTTTTCGGGGATCTTACTTGTTCTGCCGAAGGTCTTTTTGGTCGTCGCCTTCATCTATGTCTTGATGTACGCCTGCCTGGTCTTGCTGCAGCCCATGACGATCGCGATCGGGACGTTCTTTATCAGCCGCGGCTACAGCTTAAATTTTGGGATTGCACGTGGGCTGGGTTCCTTGGCTTTTGCCGGAGCCGCTGCGGTAACAGGCGTACTGATCGAACGCTTTTCGCCGACGATCATTCTGTATTTATTGATTGGCATTTTTCTCGTCTTCGCTTTGATGGCGCTGTCCATCGATACGCGAAAGCATGGCGGCCAGTATTCCGCGTCACTTTTACAGGAGACGCATCATGAGGGACAGACGACAGAACCGATCGGACTGCTTGCCTTTGCGCAAGAATACAAGCGCTTTATGTTCTTGCTGGTGGGTGTCTCGCTGCTGTTTGTGTTCCATACGATCATCAACAGCTACATGTTCCAGATCATGCAGCCATTAGGCGGGACCGCTGCAAACGCAGGAACGTCCTTATCTGTAGCTGCCTTGAGTGAATTGCCGACGATGTTCTTCTTCTCGTGGTTTTTGCGACGCTTTAAAATCCGTTCGCTGATGCGGATCGCGGCGTTCTTTTTCTCCATTAAAGCACTGCTGATCCTCTTTGCCGGCACGATCTTTTTGATCAATGTCGCCCAGAGTCTGCAAATGGTCGGTTTCGCGATGCATACGATGGCGTCTGTCTATTATACGAATCAAATCATCCCGAAGAAGGATCTAGTCAAAGGGCAAACCTTGATGGCGACCGCCAATACGATCGGTGGGATCATT
This sequence comes from Enterococcus sp. AZ048, assembly GCF_051715125.1. Lineage (NCBI taxonomy): Bacteria > Bacillati > Bacillota > Bacilli > Lactobacillales > Enterococcaceae > Enterococcus > Enterococcus sp. AZ048. The sequence continues at coordinate 597,625 of NZ_JBIOTD010000001.1, forward strand.
GGCGCCTTTGTCGGCGGTCAGATGTTGAGCGTTCTCTCCGTGTCCGCGATGCTTCTGATCGGTACGATGATCTCGATCGCTGGGACGTTGATCGTTTGGGTCTCGGTGGAAAAATAACACAAACATTAAAAGAAACGTCTATTTCTATTAGAGGAATAGGCGTTTTGTTTCGTTTATTTTTTTAAATAGGATAGAGTGAAGTTTGTAATGATCGATTAGGATACCGCTTCTGCTTCAATTCAGGAGCAGAAAAAAACAGGTAGCGTGCAATTTTGCACGAACAAGGAGGTCGTTTATGAAACGTTATCGCTATTATCTGATCATTCTTCTGATTGCTGGACTCTTTATTGTTCCGCAATTATGGACGCAAAAAATGATTCTGGGTGCAGATGCCATTTTTCACTACAACCGTTTTTATGAAACGGCAGAGCAGCTCAGGACAGGAAACTTCAGCTATTTTATCTCGATCTTTGGCTTTCAACAATCTGGTCGGATCGTGAATGCCGTGTATGGGCCCTTATTTTCTTATTTACAAGGCTTGCTGGTTTGGCTGGCTGGAAGCTGGTTTCGTTACCAAGTGCTGTCGAATTTTTTGGTGTATGCATTGGCCGGGTGTTCGCTGTTCAAATTGTTGACCTATGACAAAATCAAGGAAAGCACAGCATTGTTTACGGCAGTTATTTTTATGACCACCTACAGTATGAATTACTGGATACTGAATCAAGGATTTACTAGTTGGGGGACGTGCTTACTTCCCTTGTGTCTGATTCCGCTGGTGGATCTGAAGAATCGGCATTTTCCGATTGTAAAGGTTGCATTGAGCATGGCGTTGATGACGCAGATCCATATGCTGACGGCGGTGATGCTGGGCTTGATCTACGCGCCCTTTTTTATTGCCTATGCGCGCGATCGCTGGGGGACCGCACTGGTCGAGCTCGTAAAATCGATTCTTTTATACGGGTGTCTCTCCATCAATGTTTGGATCAGCTTATTCCTGATCAACACGGGGGATCAGTTGAAGATGCCTTTTGTGAATGCGCAAATGAGCCAAAAGGCCATTGATCTAGGCGGCGCCTATTGGCTGCAATACCCGAGAATCCTACGGCTGATATTGATCGTCGGTTTTCTTTGCTGCTTGATTTATTGGCATGAGGTTCAACGGTTTACGAAGCAGTTGCTGATATACAGCGGAATCTTTTTCTTGCTTTCGACAAGTATTCTTCCGTGGAATTGGCTAGTTTCCCATCATGTGCCTTTCGTGACCTTGATCCAATTTCCCTTCCGTTTTTTTGCACCGTTCACGGTGTTGTTTCTGTTCTTCTTTGCGGCTATGATCAATGATCTGACAGGGAAAAAATGGCTTTGGGGTCTGATGCTCCTATTCAGTGTGATCAGCATCGGTCAGAATTTGCAGACCGTGACTCAGGAGTTGGACAAATGGGATCAGCAGACATTTTCCAGTAAGCATACCTTCGTCCGTGTTTCGGAAAAGGAAGCAAGAGAGAGTTTTTATGACGAGGATATGGGAAAAGCGCTGCGAGCGGTTGAAAAATCCAGTCCTGATTATTTGCCGATTTATCACAATGACAAGAAGAATAAGTATGTCAGCTATGAAAAACAACTTCTCGGTCAGCCAAAAACCTTCGCGAAAACGGTCGACAATAATCAGTTGGTGCTCTCGTGGCAAGCGGCGTCTTCCGGGACCGTCCAATTACCGGTGACCATCTACCGAAACACGAAAATCTTCGCAGATGATCGAGAAATCACACCGACCGAGCTATCGAATATCGGGGTGCCGACGATCGAACAGCAAGCAGGGGAAAATACCGTTCGCCTGCGTTACGAACCGCCAAAATACGTAGCGATCGTTTTTGCACTCTGCGCATTGAGCTGGTTGGCTACTATTGTATGGTGCGGGTATCGTTTTTTTACTAGACAGGTTAACTTTGGCAATCTGAAGGACAATCAGGTAAAATACACATACGAAACAAGAGGAGCGGATCACCATGACAAATTACAATAACGAAAAAGACCGTCGTTTACGCGGTTCAATGGCACCAAAAACAGAGGAAGATGTTGCCTTAGCAGGAACAAATTCCAGTGAAACACAAGACAAACCAGAAGCATTGGCCGGCAGTAATTCGGGCGAACCGAAGGAAATTGCCCGCTCTGGTTCAAACGCGGTGGAAGAAGAAGAGCCCCACGAGTCTTTTAAAGACGAAGCGAAAAAGATCTTGAAAGAGATCGAAGAAAAAATCGATCCTAAGAAATAGAGAAAGAACGATCCATGGATAACTATTTAGAGATTTATGCGCACTGGTATCCGCGAAGCTACGGCTTGAAGGACTACCCGACAGAATGTCACGTGACCTACTCTGGCGCGGAACGGAAGGAACGATTTGAAAAGCTGACAGAAGATCAGCAAGCGTTCATCCATCAACAAAGAAAATATGAAGTACGCTCGCTGTTTTTGCAAAAGCACTATTTGCAGACCTCCGACTGGGAATTTGTTGCACTGAATATTGATGACGAATACGAGCGCGGTGTTCACAGTCAATTGACGTGTGCCTGCGGACGGCCGTTGAAATACCAATTCGTGATCGAATCGAAGATCAAGCAGCAGGAGATTCGCTTAGGGATTCAACATTTCAAGGATCATCTGGGCATCTCCCAGCAGGTCGCGGAGGAAATCAAAAAGGGCGTGGCTCATGTAGATTTGGCATTGGATGAATTGCTGTGGCTGACGGAGAAGGGCATCCCTTTTCCCGAGGACCTCTGGCAACGCTATGTGTTTGCCTATTACCGCAACAATACCTTGCGACGGCCCCTTTCTCTGAATCAAAAGCTGGCGGCGCGGGTCGTTCGTTTCCGTGATGCAAAGATGCCGTTGTTTATCGGGGATTACCTCAGTGTCGTGACGGAGATCAACCAAGTGGACCGCGAAGCCTTTGATCGGCAGGAGAAGAATTTCTTAGCAGATAAAACAGTGTTTGAATCGTATTTAGAGGATTTTCAGCAAGACATCCAAGCCCCTGTCTATCTGGAACGGAAATTTTGGGGACGGAAGCTAACGGACTTCATTCGTCTGGAACGTTATGGTACGGAAACCTATCCAGAAGCGAAGAAGCGGTATTTCGATGATCTGCTTTCTTTCTTGCTTGTGCTGAAGGACCCTAAAAAAGCGGAACGGAGCATTCGCAGTTTTGTGCTTTTCCATGAGAAAAAATATGGCAATGCTGAACTGACAGCTTTTCTGATTGAAAAATATCAGCAGTATCACTTTTCCCAAAATTTCTTCTTAGCGATCCCGAAGGTTTATCGTGCCGGGATTCGCAAGGCGATCCAACGAAAGCAAAAGAATTAAAAAGAAGTTCCAAGCCGAATTTGAGCTTGGAACTTCTTTTTAGTTGAGCTTATAGCGCAGCACCGTTTTTTGTTTTTCAGGCGCGACTTTTCGCGGATCGGAAAGGTAGATTTCCCGATGGATGTAGTTTCCCATCGTGCGGGTTTTTTGCAGCTCGTTTTCCTCCATGAAGGCGTGCATTTTGGCAAAGGTCGCTGGCTCGTCATCGTAGGAACCGAGGTGGATCGTCTGTACCACACGTCCTTCTTCGTATTCGATGAAGACGGCTTCTTTGATAAAAGGATTTTGTTTCTTTTTGAAGGTTGGTTCAACGATCGCCAGAAAATCTTCCTTGGAGATGCGATCGGGTTGGCGGATCATGATCTGGTAGATCAATTCATCTTTAATGATCGGTCCGTCGCCAGGATCTGTTTCAGAAGTCCAGACTCCCTCTAACGGATAAACGGTGTATTCAAAAGGATCACCGATCTCGCCTTTTTTTACTTTCATCCGCAAGGCGTAAGAGAGAGCATAGAGCGCGCCGATTTGTTCTGCAAATAACGCGCTGTTGGGGTCGCCATGACCGGATAAGCAGATAAAGTTATACGCTGGAATCGTCTGGATCTCGATTTTTTTCGGTAGATACATTTGCTTTTCAGCTTTTCGCCATTCATGCTTCATTGTTTTGCTCCTCCAGTAACTGTTCTAAAACAACCATCACGCCAGAATCGTTATTTGACGGTGCGCGGTGCTTAGCGGTCTCGATCACTGCGGGACTGCTCGCTGCCATCGCATAGCTGTTCGGTGTTAACCCGAGCATCTCCAGATCGTTGTTTGCATCGCCGAAAGCAGCCAGATGCTCCGAAGAGACATGCCAACGGTCCAACAGCCATTGGATCGCGGCCCCTTTGTTCATTCCTGGGATAATGATATCCACACTGCCGTGACCGCTGGCGACGGCTTTGATCTCGTCCTTAAAGACGTCATTCATCTCAGTGACGAAGGCGGCGACTCTGTCTATAGGCAGGTCTAAAGCGAATTTTACAAAACGGTCCTCAGAAGGCAGCTCATCAAAGGAATCCAGTTCCTTTAGACGGTGATAATAGACGCGAGAAAAATCGCGAATCGCTTGCGGGGTCTCTTTCAAAATATACGCCGAATCAATCCCGCAGACGATCACGTCAAGGTCCAGCTCATGAGCAGCTATAAAGGCCAGTATTCGTTCGACTCGTTCGGGTGAAAAGCTTTTGCTGCGAAGCAAACGTCCCTGCTCAAAAATCAACGCCCCATTTTCCGACACGAACGTGAGCTGGTCTTCATGTTCTGGGAAGAAGGACTTCAGTTGATAATATTGATTCCCGCTGGCGACGATGAAATGAATCTGGTGCTCTTGGAACCGCTTAAATAAGTTGGCGAAGCGTTCGTTATCATAGGTATTATCTGACCTTAAAAAAGTTCCGTCCATATCAACGGCAATTGCTTGGATCATTGTATTCCTCCTTATTCGTAGTTGCTGATAAAACCAGTGTACGTGATTTGAATAAATAACGCAAAAAACAATCAATAGACTGTGTAATCTTTGGATTTTATGGGATAATATAGGGTGCACGTACCACATTAGTAGGAGTTGAGATGGGATGTTTGATTCGCAAAAAGTGAAAGATCTAAATGAATTGGAGTTGATCGTTTATACCTTTATCGTGGAAAATATGGAACGCATAGGGCGTCTGACGATCCGTGACCTTTCTGACAGCTGCCATGTCTCTACGTCAACAATTTTACGATGCCTAAATAAGCTCGGATATTCGGGCTATACAGAGTTCAAGTATGCACTAAAGGAAAATCTTTCACGAAAGGGCCAATCTTTTGAAGCCTTTTATGATGCGACGGTCCATGTCGACGCGTTTCTAAAAAAAGTCAACAATGAAGGGTATCACACGGTGATCGATCCTGCGATCGACTTGATCGTCGGCAGTAAACATCTTGTTTTTACAGGAATAGGGACAAGCGGGACGCTGGGAACCTACGGCGCACGCTATTTTTCAAATCTGCAATTCAATGCCTATGCCATTACCGATCCCTTTATCCCTGTGCCGACACGGGGCTTGGATACGACGCTTGTCGTGGTGCTTTCTGTTTCTGGAAAAACAACGGAGATCATCAAGCAGATCGAGGATTTCAGACGGTACGGTGCCAAAATTTTGAGCATCACCAACGATCAGCATTCCATTATTGCTCAGATGGCCGATTTTAATATTTCTTATTATATGCCGGAGGTTTCGGGTCCTGATCCGAACGATGAGGCCATCAACTTGACCACACAGGTCCCCGTCATCGCTTTGCTGGAGATATTGGCCCATCAATCGTATCAACGAGACAATCACTAAAAAGCCAACCGATTTTTTTAAAAGTAGCAGCCGGGCTGTCCAAAACAGTCGGGCTGTTTTTTTTATTGGAACATGTTTCTGACGATTCCAGAAGTATTCCAATCGCAGAAAGCATCGCTTATGATAATACTGTAAACGGATACAAAAAATGCGAATGGCCATCGCTGCAAAAAAATTATTTTATTTAAGGAGAATTATTTATGAATAACTTTATCAATGAGAAATTATTACCCCCGATTCTAAAATTTGTAAATACAAAAGCAATCACGGCGTTGCGTAACGGGATGCTGTACACGATGCCCTTTACGATCGTTGGTTCCGTCTTCTTACTTTTAGCGAATTTCCCGATTCCCGCAGTTTCAGAGTGGGTTGCCAGCAGCGGTTTAGATGTTTATTTTAACGAAGCATTCGGAGCATCCTTTGCAATTATGTCGATTTTTGCTGTCATGGGTATCGCGAACTCTTATGTAAAAGAAGAAGGCTTTGAAGGCTTGCCCGCTGGGATGATCGCGCTAGTGGTCTTCTTGTTGACACAGCATTCAACTGCAACAAATGCAGAAACAAACGCAGTCGTATCGAACGTCATCGACAAGACATGGACAGGTGGTCAAGGAATGATCAGTGCGATCCTGGTTGGTCTATTCGTTGGTTGGGCGTATTCTTGGTTCTTGAAACGCGACATTCGGATCAAATTACCAGAACAAGTACCTGCAAACGTAGCAAACTCATTTACCGCATTGATTCCAGCAGCGGTGATCACCACCTTCTCATTGATCGTCTATGTGATTTTTGACAAAGTCTTCAATACAACAGTTGTAGAAGCTATTTATAAAGTGATCCAAACACCGATGCAAGGGGTGACCGATACCTTTGGCGGTGCTATGATGCTCGGTTTCCTAGTACCATTCTTGTGGTTCTTCGGCGTTCACGGATCAACATTGGTCGGCGGGATCATGGGTCCGATCTTGCAAGCGAACTCATTAGAAAACACAGCGATTTTAAATTCAGGAAAAGAATTGACCGTTGCCAATGGCGGACACATCGTGACACAACAATTTTTGGACCAATTCATGACTGTTACTGGCGCAGGGATGACGATCGGGATCGTGATGTTCATGGTCATGTTCGCTCGCTCCGCGCAGTTTAAACAATTAGGGCGTTTGGCCTTGCTGCCCGCATTCTTTAATATCAACGAACCGATTTTATTTGCGACACCTATCGTAATGAATCCAATCATGGCTCTGCCATTTATTTTGACACCGATGATTTCAGGAGTCATCACGTACTTCTCCTTGTATTCAGGTCTCGTGCCATTATTTACCGCGGTACAAGTACCATGGACAACACCGCCGATCATTTCTGGTTTCTTAGTTGGTGGATGGAGAACCGCATTGTTGCAGGCAGTCGTATTAGTGTTAGGCTTCTTTATCTACCTGCCATTTGTTCGTAAAGTGGATTCATTGAACTACCTGCAAGAAAAAGGTGAAAGCATGGAACAAATCGAGAAGGAATTGGAAAACGGAGAAAAAACCGCAGACGGACAAGCAACGGTTTAAACAAAAGAGGATTGAAGAGGTAGGCTTATGAGTATTTTTAAAGAGAACTTTTTATGGGGCGGCGCAGTTGCCGCCCATCAATTAGAAGGCGGATGGCAAGATGGCGGAAAGGGCGTCAGTGTAGCTGATGTGATGACCGTCGGTGCCCATGGCGTTCCGCGCCGCATTACAAACGGAGTGCTAGAAGGAGAAAATTACCCCAATCATGAGGCCATTGATTTTTACGGCCGTTATAAAGAAGACGTAAAATTATTTGCTGAGTTGGGCTTGAAATGTTTTCGTACATCCATCGCTTGGACGCGTATCTTCCCCAAGGGTGACGAAGCAGAGCCGAACGAAGCAGGGCTGCAGTTTTACGATGACCTCTTCGATGAATGTCTAAAGTATGGGATCGAACCCGTGATCACCTTGTCGCATTTTGAGATGCCTTATCATTTAGTGACCGAATATGGCGGTTGGAAAAATCGGAAGATGATCGACTTCTTCGCCCGTTTTTCAGAAGTCTGCTTCACGCGCTATAAAGACAAAGTGACGTACTGGATGACCTTCAATGAGATCAATAACCAAACGAACTATTACGAAGATTTTGCCCCATTCACGAATTCTGGTCTAAAATTTGATGCGGAAGATGATCGGGAAAAAATCATGTACCAAGCGGCGCATTATGAGCTGGTGGCAAGTGCTAAAGCGATCGAGATCGGACACCAGATCAATCCAAACTTTGAGATCGGCTGTATGATCGCCATGGTACCGATCTATCCCTATTCGTGCAGTCCATCAGATATGATGGCGGCGACAGTGGCGATGCAGCGTCGGTACTGGTTCACAGATGTTCATTGCAAAGGGCGTTATCCGAGTTATATGAAGGCGTACTTTGATCGAAAACAATTCGACTTAGATATTACGACAGAAGATGAAGTGCAATTGACGAAAGGGACCGTTGATTACATCGGGTTCAGCTACTATATGTCTTTTGCTGTGAAGGATCATGACAAAGGACCTGCGTACGATTATGACGAAGCGCATGATTTAGTAGAAAATCCTTACGTCAAAGCATCAGAATGGGGCTGGCAAATCGATCCTACAGGATTGCGATATGCCATGAATTGGTTCAATGATCGATACGAGCTGCCGCTATTCATCGTAGAGAACGGCTTTGGGGCAGTAGATGAGATCGGTGACGACGGTGAGATCCACGACGAGTATCGAATCGATTATTTACGGGAGCACATTGAAGCCATGCAAGAAGCAGTCATTTATGACGGCATCGATTTGATGGGGTATACACCTTGGGGCTTTATTGATTTGGTTTCTGCCGGGACGGGTGAAATGAAAAAACGGTACGGCTTCATTTATGTCGATAAAAACAATGAGGGTCAAGGGACATTAGAACGTAGTAAAAAGGATTCGTTTTATTGGTTCCAAAATGTGATCGCCAGCAATGGCGAAAAGCTTTAGGAGGAATAAGGATGAGTGAAAAAACGATTATGTTGATCTGCAACGCTGGAATGAGTACCAGCATGTTAGTGACGAAGATGCAAAAAGCCGCAGAAACGCAAGGACTGGACGTAGATATTTTTGCGATCGCTGCCGCAGAGGCGACAAATAAGCTGGAACAAAGAAAAATCGACACCGTCTTATTGGGTCCGCAAGTCCGCTTCATGCAAAAGCAATTTGAAGAAAAGCTGACACCTCTGGGGATTCCGGTAGAGGTCATCAATATGACTGATTATGGAATGATGAATGGTGAAAAGGTACTGGGTCAAGCGATCAGTATGATCAACAGCTAGATCCTGCAATGAAAAAATGAAGGGGGTACCCTATGGAACAAGAAAATTTAGAAGCAGTCATGGGATTGATTATTCATGGCGGCAATGCCAAAAGCAATGCGATGGAAGCCATCCAAGAAGCAAAGGATGGGGAGTTCCAATTAGCCGATGAAAAAATCAAACAAGCAGAGGAATCACTTGTCGAAGCGCATCACTCACAAACAGGATTGTTAACAAAAGAAGCGCAAGGCGAACACCTCGACCTGAACCTCCTGACTGTCCACAGTCAAGACCATCTGATGACCTCCATTGCCTTTACCGACTTGGCAAAAGAAATCATCGATGTCTACAGAAAAATAAGTGCATAAAAAATCCCACACCCTGCTTCCCTAAATCAAGGTGTGGGATTTTTGCGAGTTCCACTTCGCGTTTTGCGCGATTAGTGGAATCGTATGCGCAGGAAAACAAGCAGACATTCGTGGTTTACATTTGACGAATAAAGGCAATTTTCTCTTGGATTGATGCTATCTCAGTGTCGATAGCAGTCAGAAAATCCATGATCTCTTGCTTTTCTTCTTTTGAGTGGATGTTTTTGACATTGATCTTTTCAAAGTTTTCTTGGATCGTTTTTAAATTGATCAAACTTCCCGTCACATGCATCTTCTTATTGATATTTTCAATTGTGTCCAAAACCCAACTTCCTTCCCCGAGCGGTCTCACTTTCTCATCTTCAGTCCCCCGACTAGATGCTTTTACGGTTTGATATAGGCATAGCCCTTTGCTTGCAGTTCGATCAAATCCAATACACCTGCAGGAACGACGACGACATTGTCTGGTAGCTGTTCCTTCGTGATCTTATTGGCACGCATTGCATTGTTGCAGGCATGGAAGGTCACGCCTTCCGTGGCGATAAATGCTTGATTTTCCGGTGAGAGATACCCGTTGATTGCTTTTCCATTTACTAAAACAATGATAGCGATTTTATAGGGTTCTTTCAATAAGTTTTTAACATTGCTGGCTGTTTCAGCCCATTTTTCTAAGTCATCAATATGGAATACGACGTTCATTTTTACACCTTATTTCTTAATAATCATGTTGATTGCTTGTTCTAATTTTTGTGCCTGTTCTTCAGGGTTATTGTCAGGATTTTCAAAACAGTTCTTCAGATTTTCGGCTACGATCATCCCCATCACGCGATCAATACTTGAGCGTACCGCGCTTAATTGAGTGATGATATCCATACATTCCTTCTCCTCATCGATCATTTTCTGCACTCCGCGAATCTGCCCTTCCGTTCGTTTTAAGCGGTTGAGAATCTTTTTGTCTTCAATCTCCACGCACGTTCACTTCCCTTATCTCTCTAGTTAAGAAGAATATACCTACTCAGGGTATATTTCGTCAAGTAGATTGTTTTTCAACCCATTTGTATGAAAACAGAGTAGTTGACAGAAAAGCTTTCTTTGTGGTAAAAATACCCTGCTAGGTATTTTTGATAAAGAAAAAGGAGGCTGTAAAATGTTTCAGCTATTTAAACGAATCCCGACCATTTCAACACAGGAGTTGGCTGAAAGAATGGATCAATCCATCTCTTTGCTTGATGTTCGTACAGCAGAGGAATACCGTAGAGGGCATATTGCAAAGGCGAAAAATTATCCATTGAATAGGATCGATCGCTACCAGGGGGAAGAAAAGGAAGTGTATGTCATTTGCCAATCTGGCATGCGCAGCAAGCAAGCAGCCAAGGTGTTACTGAAAAAAGGGTATCACGTAACGAATGTTCAAGGCGGAATGAATCGTTGGCAAGGTGCCACTAGAGGAGGAAAATAGAATGAAAATTATCATTGTAGGTGGCGTGGCAGGCGGTATGTCCGCGGCAACGCGTCTGCGTCGCTTAATGGAGGATGCGGAGATCCTCGTTCTGGAAAAGGGGCCGTTTGTCTCGTTTGCCAATTGTGGATTGCCTTATTATGTTTCTGGTGAAATCGCTGATCGAGAAGCGTTATTGGTCCAGACACCGGAATCCTTAAGTGCCCGCTTCAATCTGGATGTTCGTCCGTTTCATGAAGTCACAGCTATTTCTCCCGATAAGAAGACCGTAACGATCAAAAATGAGCAAGGTACTTTTGAAGAGACCTATGACAAGCTGATCTTATCCCCAGGAGCAAAACCGTTGATCCCAGAAATGGCAGGAGTAACGGAAGCAACCAATGTGTATAGTTTGCGCAATGTGCCTGACTTAGATCAGATCATGGCCGCTTTAGCGATGAAGCCGGCGACAGCTACAGTGATCGGAGCTGGATTTATTGGGCTGGAAATGGCAGAAAATTTGAGTTCACGGGGCATAAAGGTGACGGTGGTTGAAAAAGCCCCCCATGTTTTACCGCCATTAGACGAAGAAATGGCCGCCTTTGTCCAGAACGAACTGATTCGTAACGACGTTCGCGTCATCACTGGAGAATCGGCACAATCTTTTACTGAACAGGGACAAAAAATAGTTTTAACAAACGGAGAAGTGTTACAGTCAGATATGACGATTCTTTCAGTAGGTGTACGCCCTGAAAGCAGTCTAGCCAAAGACGCAGGCATAAAAACCGGTTTAGGCGGCGGCATCATGGTAGATGAAACTTATCAAACCAGTGTATCGGACATTTACGCAGTCGGTGACGCCATCGTAGTGAAGCAGCAGATCAGCGAAGAGGATGCACTGATCGCGCTAGCTTCTCCAGCAAATCGTCAAGGCCGGCAAGTGGCGGATGTTATTGCCGGCTTGAAGCGAAGCAACCGCGGGAGTATCGGTACAGCAATCGTGCGTGTGTTTGACCTTGCGGCAGCCTCAACCGGTCTGAGTGAACGAACCGTTAAACAGTCGGGATTAGACTATCAAGTGGTCCATGTTTCTGGAAAAGATCATGCGAGTTATTACCCAGGTGCCAGCGAGTTAACGTTAAAACTGGTGTTTGAACCAAAAACGGGGAAACTATATGGCGCACAAGGTGTCGGCGGGAAGGGCATCGACAAGCGTATCGACATTTTGGCTACAGCTATTAAAGGTGGATTGACGATTTTCGATTTGCCGGAATTAGAATTCACCTATGCCCCGCCGTTTGGTTCTGCGAAAGATCCTGTAAACATGTTAGGATACGCGGCAATCAACCTGTCTGAAGGCATCAGTGATTCGATCCAATGGTCTCAATTGAAGGAAGCGCAGGAAAAGGGCTATCAGCTATTAGATGTTCGAAATCCTGAAGAATTAGCCAATGGCCGCTTTCCCGATGCGCTTTCGATTCCTTTGAATCAATTAAGAGAAAGAGTTTCTGAATTAGATCCAACCAAGGCGTACATCGTCAGCTGCCACAGCGGGCTGCGAAGCTATGTGGCTGAACGCTTGCTCAAGCAAAAAGGACTCAAAGTAAAAAATTTGGATGGCGCGTTTGCGCTGTATAAAACGGTAAGACCGGAGGAATTACTTTATGACTAGTTCAATCGCAATGAAGGATTTTTACCCACTCGCACAACAAGAAGAAATCGCGATCCTTGATGTTCGTGAGTCGTATGAATATGAAATGGGGCACGTCCCCAAAGCAAAAAACGTTCCATTAAGTCAGCTAGCGAATGCAATGAAAACACTTGATCCAGAAAAAAAGTATTACCTCATTTGCCAATCAGGAGCGCGCTCAGAAAACGCGTGCGGCCTGTTAAGCAATCATGGCTACAACGTGACAACTGTTTTAGGCGGCACTTCAGCCTGGCCAGGTGAATTGACACGATGAGTTCATTTTTTAAAATTTAGCACTAAGAGACACCAGTTACTTTCGAGTAATTGGTGTTTTTATTTTGATTCGTTTGCTTTTATTTAAAAAAATTAGTTCTACAGATTGACAAAATGAAAGTAAATGATAATATAAGAGTGTAAATAAAAATAAAAAGGAGTAAACAAATGATTGAACTAAAGAAATTAGCAAATATGGTGGATCACACATTATTAAAAGCGGATGCAACTAAAGAAGGGTTTGAGAGATTGTGTAGAGAAGCGGATGAATATGGGTTCAAAATGGTAGCGATCAACTCTTATCCAGTTGCGATGTGTCGGGATTTTTTGAAGGATAGTGACGTTCATGTAGGGGCGGCGATCGGATTTCCATTAGGGCAAACGACGATTGAAACGAAAGTATTTGAGGTGCAGGATGCCATTAAAAATGGGGCAGACGAAATTGATTACGTGATCAATATCGGCAAATTAAAGGAAGGTGATAATGCGTATATTCGTGAAGAAATGAAAGCAATCGTAAATGCTTCCCGTGAAGGCAAGATCCTTAGCAAAGTCATTCTAGAAACGTGCTATTTAACAAATGAAGAAAAAATCACTGTTTGTGAAATCGCTAAGGAAATCAAACCTGATTTTGTAAAAACATCCACAGGATTCGGTACAAACGGCGCTACAGTGGAAGATGTCGCACTCATGAAAAAGGTTGTTGGAGATGAGGTAAAGGTAAAGGCTGCTGGAGGGATTCGTGATTTAGACACCGCGCTAAAAATGGTAAAAGCTGGGGCAGAACGATTAGGAACAAGTTCGGGTATCAAAATTGTGGAAGAGTATAAACAGTCGATAAAGGAGTAAATAAATGACAGAAATTCGCGATGTATTGAAAGCAGCATTCATAAATTTTGATTTAAAAGCGATTGAAAAACAGGCAGCGATCATTGAACTTGTGAGCACCTTCGTTTCAGAAGGTGTTGTTGAAAATGAGAACGTTTACTTGGATGCTGTAATGAAGAGAGAAGAAGAAAGTACCACCGGGATCGGCTTTGGGGTGGCGATCCCTCACGGAAAGAGTACTGCTGTAACCGTTCCAGCGCTGGCATTTGGACGGAGTCATGTAGGGATTCAGTACGATTCGATGGATGGCAAGCCAGTCCATCTGATGTTTTTGATCGCCGTACCTGAAACGTCAAATGACGAGCACCTGAGAATTTTAAGCAAACTCTCCCGTAAACTAATGCATGAGGATGTCCGTCAAAAGCTGATGACTGCCACAAATGTAGAAGAAATCTATCAGATTTTTGAATAGGAAAGGGTGGAAAAAATGAAAATTGTTGGGATAACATCGTGCTCGACCGGGATCGCGCACACCTATATGGCAGCAGAAAATTTAGAGATCGCGGCTAAGAAAAGAGCTATTGAGATTAAAGTAGAGACGCAGGGATCGATCGGAGCAGAAAATGTTTTGACCGCACAAGAAATTGCAGAGGCAGATGCTGTGATCATTGCGGCCAGTACATCAGTTAACAAGGATCGCTTCAATGGGAAACGTTTGTTGGAAGTCGACGTGACAGAAGCCATTGATCATCCAGATGATCTTTTCGATCGTGCGCCTAATGCGGCGATTTATTCGACCTCAGCAGAAGTGAAGTCAGAAGCAAAATCAGAAAAAAGCGGGATTTATAGTCACCTGATGACAGGCGTTTCCTATATGATTCCTTTTGTTGTTGCAGGAGGGATCTGTATCGCATTAGCCTTTGCTTTCGGTGGGATCAATGCTGAAGGAGATCTGGCTGCAGCGATCAATGAGCTTGGCGGTATCGCTATGGGATTGATGTGGCCTATCCTGGGCGGATACGTTGCTTTTTCGATCGCGGATCGACCAGGACTTGTACCAGGGATGGTCGCTGGGATGATCGCCTCTTCCATGAATGCGGGCTTTTTAGGCGCATTATTAGGCGGGTTCCTAGCAGGTTATACCGTATTTGGATTAAAGAAGGTTTTAAAATTGCCACCTGCTTTTTCAGGATTATTGCCTGTATTGATCCTTCCAGTCGTATCGGTATTAGTTGTTGGTCTGGTAATGAAATTTATTGTAGGTATTCCGATCACGGCTTTAAATGAAGGAATCACGAATTGGTTGAACAGTTTATCAGGAATGAATTCTGTCTTGTTAGGACTGCTTTTAGGTGGGATGATGGCCATCGATCTAGCGGGACCGATCGGGAAAGCCGCATACTTTTTCGGTGTCGCCTCGCTGACGAATTTAGGCGTGGGAGAAACGAGTATGGTGATGGCAGCAGTGATGGTCTCTGGAATGGTTCCACCGTTAGCAATGGCGTTATCTTCAACCGTTTTAGGTAAAAATTTATATAGTAAAGAAGAACGTGAAGCAGGAAAATCTGCTTGGGTCTTGGGATTGTCATTTATTTCTGAAGGCGCGATTCCTTTTGCAGCGGCAGATCCGATCCGTGTATTGGCTTCTGTGACAGTCGGTTCAGCAATTACTGGTGCTCTGTCAATGATCTTTAAGTGCGGGATCGCGGTTCCTCATGGCGGATTTTTCGTTTTCTTGATCCCAGGAGCAGTGGAAAATGTCTTGCTTTATATCGTGGCGTTAGCAATCGGAACAGCAATCAGCGGTTTTTTGGTGACAACAGTAAAAGTATTTTCGCAAAAGAAACAAGCAGCTAAGGAGTAATGATCGGCATGACAGAATGGATAAATATTTGTTTGATAGGTACTGGACGAGCAGGCATGATCCACGGAAAAAACTTCGCTCGGCGAATTGAGAATGCTAAATTGATTGCCTTATGTGATCCGTCAAAAGAAAGTTTAGACGGTGCTCAACAGGAATTGAACTGCCAATACGTTTATGAAGATTACCGAGAGGTCATGAAAAATCCTGAGATACACGCTGTCGTGATCGTGACTCCGACAAGTTATCACAAGGAGATCGCACTGGCAGCAGCGGCAGCAAAAAAACATATTCTCTGTGAGAAGCCATTGGCGATGGATGAAACAGAATGTTTGGAAATGATTCAAGCGGCAGAGGACAATCAAGTGAAGCTGCAGGTCGGGTTTATGCGTCGCTTCGATGCCAGTTTTCAGGAAGCAAAAAAAGTCGTGGATTCTGGGGCGATCGGGGAGGTCGTTTTAGTGAAATCATTGACCCATGGTCCGAGTAAACCAAAACCATGGATGTTTGATATCCGCAAGAGTAATGGGCCGATCGGGGAAGTAAACAGCCACGATCTGGATACCTTACGCTGGTTAACGGGCAGTGAAGTGGAAAGTATTTACGCCAATGGCGGCAATTACCGTTCGCCGGAAGTGAAAGACGAGTACCCAGACTATTATGATACAGTAGCGATGAATCTACGCTTTACGGACGGAAAATTAGGGTTGATCGACGGCGCGCAATATGTTCAATATGGCTATGACGCACGGACAGAGATTCTTGGAACAAAGGGAAGTATCTTAGTTGGTGATCAGGGAAAACACAATATCGTCGTAGCAACTAGCGACCAGCAGTTGACCCAACCAACGATGCATAGCTGGATGTATTTATTCAGAGATGCATACATGGCGGAGGATCAGGCCTTCATTGATTGTATTTTAACTGACACGGAACCGCAGTGTATGGGAAGAGACGGATTGATGGCGGTTCGGTTAGTCAATGCAGGATTGACCTCTTTGTTGGAAAATAGAATTGTCGAGGTGGAGAAGGAATGAAAGCAATCCAATTATTAGGCAAAGAAAACATTCGATTAAATGAAGTAGAAAAACCGACGATAACCGAAAAAGAAGTTTTGATAAAGGTCAAAGCAGCGTCGATTTGCGGGACCGATGTACGAATGTACAAAAACGGGTATCCTACGGCAAGTGAAGAAACTCCTCTGACTTTGGGACACGAGATTTCAGGGGATATCGTCGAGGTTGGCGCTGCGGTGAATTTTTACGAATCAGGTATGCGGGTGGCGATCGCACCAAATATGGGCTGCGGGATCTGTGATCAGTGTGTTCAAGGGAATACACATTTATGTGAAACCTATGAAGCTTTTGGTATCAACTTACCTGGTGGGTTCGCTGAATATTTGGTGATACCAGAAAAAGCTGTACGTCAGGGAAATATCTCATTGATACCGGATCAATTGTCTTATGAAGAGGCAGCGTTGATCGAGCCCTTTAGTTGTGTGTTCAATGGGCAGGAAATTGCTGGAAATAAGCCGGGAGATACGGTGTTGATCATTGGATCTGGCCCGATCGGTATCATGCATGCGATGCTGGCACGAGCAAGAGGCGCGGGGAAAGTGATGATGAATGATTTATCGGAAGCGCGTTTAGCGGATGCTAAAAAGATGATCCCAGATTTGGTTCCATTGACCTCGGACAACTTGAAGGAAAAAATAGCGGCAGAAACGAATAACCATGGGGTGGATCTGTGTATCATCGCGGCCCCCGCTCCACAGGCGCAAGAAGCAAGTTTTCCTTATATGGCAATGAATGGTCGTTGTCTCTTCTTTGGCGGTTTGCCAAAAGAAAAAGAAGAGGTTCGGTTAAACACCAATATTCTTCACTACAAACAATTAGGCGTTTTCGGCTGTACACGGGCAAGTTTGATGGGGTATCGAACGTCGGCGCAGCTAGTTGCTAGCGGAAGGATTCCATTAAAGGACTTAATTACTAAACGCTACGCAATCGATCAATTCGATGAGGCTTTAGAGAATGCCAAGAATGCCATTGGGTTAAAGAATGTGATTGTTTTCAAAGATTAATTTTAGTTTGATTGCTTCCATTTTCAGTTTCTTTTATAATGAAACAAAACACAAAAAGGTGAGAAAATATGGATGATCAATTGTATGCAGAAGAAAGAAAGCAGTCTATCGTTAATTTAGTCAATGAGAAAAATCGAATGCAAGTGGCCGAGCTGGCAGAAATTTTTAATGTGACAGGTTCAACGATTCGCAATGATCTGCGTGAACTCGAAAACGAAGGACTAGTGACGCGTACACATGGCGGGGTAATCAAGCGAGACTTTCAACGCAGCGTCGAGATCATTCCAAAAAGCCGCGAATTTACGAGTGAAAAATACCAAATCGCCGAGCGAGCCGTTCGATTGATCGAGGAAAATGACATTTTGGCGATTGATACCGGAACTTCTTGCCGCGCCTTTGCCGAAAAATTGATCAACAGTCCTTTAAAGCGTTTGACCATTTTGACTTATGATCTAGAGATCGCCTTATTATTGAGTGAAAAAACCAATTATCAGGTGCAAGTCATCGGCGGTGCGATTCGCAATGGCTATCCCTATGTTTCTGGAAGCTCTGTAGCACTTGGGTTGGCAGGTTTCTCTGTCGATAAAGTCATTTTAGGGACGACTTCTTTTGATAAAAAATACGGTCATTCAACACCTAACTATGAGACAGCAGAAATGAAAAAAAGTCTGATCAATATCGGGCGAGTAAAAATCGTCCTTTGCGAGTCTAGTAAAATTAATCAGCGGAGCTTCAAACAATTTGCGACGCCAGACGAATGTGATTACTTGATTACGGACAAGTACATGACAAGAGAACAGCAGCAGGACATTGATGAGTTGAAGATCAACTTGCTGATCGTATAAAAGAAAGCCTGTTTACTTCCCAATCCAGGAAAGTAAACAGGCTTTTTTTAGGCGAAAAGTGAGCCGATGAAATAAAGGACCGGATAAAGGACCATGAGTGCAGACATGGCCTTTAAAACGATCGGGAAGGTCGTCCGTTTGTCCTGCAAGGCACGATACCGTTTCAGGTTCTGCCAGTTTTTAGGAAACAGGAAGACTAAAAACAAGATGGTCCAAGGAGCCAGACCCGCAACGACCAGAACGATCAACCATAAGAAGCTGAAGACATAGACACTTAAGAGGAATTTTACCGCAGCTGGTTTTCCTAAGTAATACACTAATGTTTTGCGGTGGTTTTCGATGTCCTCTTCCAGGTCACAGGTATTATTTGCCAGTAAATTATTGAACATCATCAAGACGAGGGGCAAGCTGATCAAAAATACGTTGCCGATCATGGCGGGTGTGATCGCATGCGTCTGATAAACGGTTAGATAATAGCTGACTACAGTAATGAAAAAACCGCTGGCAGTTCCTGTCAACGCCTCCGCGATGGGCAGACTATTCAAAGGACGCCGGCCATAGGAATAGAAGAGTCCAATATAAAAGCCGATGATCCCCAACACACCGATCACCCAATTCGTCCGCCACACCAAGACCAATCCTAATAGGAAAGAAATCAACAAATTACCCAAATAAAAATTCCGCACGAAGCGCAGGTCTAAGTGATCCCGGCCAATGATGTTGGTCTGCTGCTTGTATTTCTCGTCAGAAGCATTGCGATAGTCCATATAATGGTTAAAAACGTTCACTGTGATATGGAACATCACGATGATCAAGACAAATAGAAAGAATTCAGGACTGGGTACACTATTTAATTGAAAGTTTGCGATGGCATACCCTAATAAAATAATAAAAAGATTCAGCGGTGCCGTATAGATTTCCGTCAATTCCCAAAATTGTTTAAACGTAAGATGCTTCAAAGTCATCCTCCTTCTTTTTTTGCGCTTATTTTAACGTACAACTTGTTGAAATGTTGAATAGAAGATAAGCAGAATAGGAAGTCCTTTTCAAAAATAGCGAGGTTTGAATCATTTGTCCAATAGTTTGTTTAAGAGCAGGGAAAGGGTTTCAATTATAAGGGTATTATATTGCGTTAATGTTCGTGTTTTACTCTTTTCACAGATTATTGTTTACTTATTATCGTGTTTATTATATGATTATCCACGTTGTTTGAAAAAACATGCTATTATTTTACGAACATTTTTTTAGAATGTAGGGGGAGTATCATGAAAGGGAAAATAAATTCCTATTTTGAACTTGAAAAACTAAATACAACTGTAAAAAGAGAGATATTGGCAGGCTTTACTACCTTTATTTCGATGGCGTATATTCTTTTTGTCAATCCTAGTGTACTAGGCGCCTCCGGTATGGACGAGGGGGCTGTCTTCACTGCGACAGCACTAGCTAGTGCATTGGGCTGTATCTTGATGGGGGTTCTTGCACGGTATCCGATAGCGACGGCACCTGCACTAGGGATCAATGCTTTCTTTGCCTATTCTGTCTGTATCGGTATGGGGATTCGCTGGGAGACCGCTTTAGCAGGGGTTTTTGTGGCATCGCTGATTTTTATTTTGATCACGATTTTCAAATTACGGGAAATGATCATTGACGCGATCCCTTCTGATTTGAAATATGCGATCTCTGGCGGGATCGGCCTCTTTATCGCCTTCTTGGGATTAAGCGAGGGCGGCATCATCGTCGCGAATAAATCGACGTTGGTTGGTCTGGGCTCAATGAGTGTAGGAACGACATGGTTGACGGTATTCGGTTTGATCGTTACGTCGATCTTAATGGTACGACGCGTTCCTGGCGGGATTTTTATCGGGATGGTCGCGACGACATTGCTAGGGTTAGTAACCGGTCTGATCCAAGTACCGACGCACATTGTTTCGGCGGCGCCAAGTTTGAAGCCGACTTTCTTAGTCGCTTTGAATCACGTGAAGGATATCAATACGCTGCAGCTTTGGGTCGTTGTCTTGACCTTCCTGCTGGTGACTTTTTTTGATACTGCTGGAACGTTGGTAGGTTTAGCCAATCAAGCAGGCTTCATGAAGGACAATAAAATGCCCCGTGTCGGAAAAGCATTGGCTTCTGATTCGACCGCGATGTTGGCGGGCTCTCTACTAGGAACGTCTCCAGTGGGTGCCTATGTGGAATCTTCCGCAGGGATCGCAGTTGGCGGCCGCTCTGGTCTGACCGCTATCACGACGGGGGTATTCTTTATCTTTGGCTTGTTTTTCTCCCCATTATTATCTGTCGTGACGTCACAAGTGACAGCACCTGCGCTGATCGTCGTCGGTGTATTGATGGCACAGTCTTTACGTGAAATCAAATGGGACCAATTAGAAATTGCGATTCCTTCTTTCTTGATTCTGATCGGTATGCCATTGACTTACAGCATTTCTGATGGGATCGCCTTAGGATTTATTTTCTACCCAATCACGATGATCGCTGCTAAACGAGGCAAAGAAGTCTCACCAATCATGTATGTCTTGTTTTTCGTCTTTATCGGTTTTATGTGGATCTTGAATGTAAAATAAAAGAGTCATCACGAAACTGTTTGTTTTCTGTAATGCAGAAGGCAAACAGTTTTTTTGTTTGAAAACACAGCGCCCCGCTAGTCAGATAGGTGTTTGCCAAGGATGAAAACCGTTGAGGGGGGGGCTTTTTGCTTATAAAATGATTAAATAAATGAAGTTATTTACTCGTAAGATAATCGCATTTCGAATTAACTGCCCTTTCATGGTAAACGCCAACATAATTATTTATTTTCAAATTTGAAATTGACCTGAAATTAACAGTATAATATAATACAATTTGTATAATTATTTTTCTATATTAAGACTTCGGATGATATTTAGAATTAATTTTCCGGGATTTATTAATAAGATATTTAATTTGAGCGCAAAGACACCTTACAAATCGCAAAGACATTTTGATAGGTAAAGGTAGTTTTTAAGGAGGAAGCACATTATGCAGTTATTACTTTTGACGAAAGTCCCACTTTACGAGGAAAATTTTGAACGCCACTTGAAGCAATTAGGGAACGAGGTTTATTGCTCTGAAAATATGGTGAGCTTATTGAAGGAAAAATCGTTTGATAAAAGTTTTCTGGAACCGTTTGAAGGCATTATTTTCAGCGAAACATTGTATGACATCGAAACCTATGAAATAATCAAACACTTGCCACAAGGAAATTTGAAGCTGTTTCGCAGAGCCAAAGAGAACAAATCAGAGGAAGTGGGTTCAAATCCTTTTCACGCGTGGATTCCACTTGATGCAGATATTGAACAGCTTCGGGAAATTTTATTGATCGCGGAAATCTCTCGTTTGACGAATAAAAAGTCTGTCCACGCGCAGCAGGTCACAGTGAAGCAGAAGCTTTCTGAGTTAAGCCTGAAATTAAAGCAAAAGGAAATCGTCTACTATTTGATCCAAGCGGGAGAACGAACGGTTCCTCGTGAAGAGATCAGTCGAGAGATCTGGGAGAAGGACCCAACGAAATCTGTTCTAGCCAGTCTTTCGAAGGTCGTCTCAAAAGTAAATGAAAAATTAGCGAACGAATTTGGGGATGAAGCGATCCAAACGGTATGGGGACATGGCTATCGTTTGAATAAAAAATTCTTTGACTACTTAGAAAATGACGTGGTGGAAGAAAATCAAGTAC
This sequence comes from Enterococcus sp. AZ048, assembly GCF_051715125.1. NCBI lineage: Bacteria > Bacillati > Bacillota > Bacilli > Lactobacillales > Enterococcaceae > Enterococcus > Enterococcus sp. AZ048. Next base: position 619,769 of record NZ_JBIOTD010000001.1, read on the forward strand.
TCATTCGTTAACGGATCGATACGGTTGGGCTAGAGGAAGAGTCTGTAGGTTAATAATAAAAGCAGGTATCCTGTAGTCATTTAAAAAGCGTTCTTGTCTTCAGATCATGAAGCAGGAACGCTTTTTTTGTTGTGATTTGTCGAGAATAGCTCCAAACCAAGCTTTGAATCAAAATCTCATATTAATCCATCTGAAAACGTAAAAATACATAAAAACATTTAGTGAGGGGAAAGCAAAAGCCTTTTTCAAAGAGAATAAATCAAAGGTATGGGAAACGAAAAGGGGTGTAAATAATAATAAAAGAATGATTATCATAAAGGAACGTTGGAAAGGTATAGTTGATAAAGGCTGTGAAATAGCTCTTTTTGCTTTTAAAAAGAGCAATCATACATTTATTATATTAGAATGCATTTTCCAGATTAGAATTAGTTTAAAAAGCTTCAAAAGGCCAAATGAATGAAAAATAACTGAGGCGAAGCCTGTCAATCTGAAAAAGAGCAATCATAAAAATCCATCGTATATGAATAAAAATCCGTTTATATTATATTTAGGTATTTCAATACCTATTATTTTTCCTGAATAAATATATTAAATTTTGAGGTGGAGTTTTTAGGATCAAAGGGAGTAAAACGTTTATTTGAGATGACAAGTGGACATAAAATGAATGATCACCAATAGAGAAAGAGTCGTGATTGTTTTAAGAGAATGATTCTCATGTAGCTATTCCTATTGGATTCTTGATAGATTTTTTAGAAACAATCAAAATCTTTTTGTAATAAATGGGCATTTGATTAAAAATTTCGATGAGCAAAAATCATTTTAAAAAAAAGGTTTGATTGAAAGTTAATATACTGTTGATTTATTATAAAAAATATTTTATAATTTTTTAAAAATAGATGCATAATAAAACATAAAAATTATTTATTTGAAATAAAAATAATTTTTATTCTTTTTGAATTAGAATGTGTCCTCTTGATTACGCGAGTTATATAACTAAGGTTATTCCATCGGGGTTTTTCTAGCAGATCAGGCATTCTCAGGTAATTCCAAATTCAAATCGTGAATAAATAATTCTCTATTTGCAGATACAGCATGTTTGAGAGGGAGGGCGTCTATTTTTTCAACAGCTAAATTTTTTCACTATATAAGAGAGAGGAGCAGCAAAATAGCACGAAAATCAACGCATAGTAAATAGAAGATAAGCTTCTGTCACAACGTATACCCGTAAGTAGTTGGTTGGAAATCGAAAAAAGTTATACATAATAAGTCGAAATTCATACATATAGAAATGAAAAATCATTTGATCTTAATCACAACGAAAAAGGATGAGACAATTTTGAGAAATTTTTATAGTTCTAATTCAAGGATGGCGACGAAAAGCCAATTAGTCGAGACGGTTGAATTTTTAGAAAATCAGAACGAGCAGCTCTTGGATCAGGTGGAGAGATTGGAAGGGATTCGCGGCGCGTTAGAGGAAAAGGTTTCGGCCTACCGCGATCGTTTGAAGGAATTAACGGTGCGATTGGAAGAATTCCAGGTATCTTCAACGGAGAAGGAAGTTGTTTATTACAATAAGGATAATTTAGAGAGGCGCCGCTTCGTCCTTCAACGAAGGCCTTCGACCGAATGTCTTGCTTCTGAGGAGCAGGCGGAGATCGATTATCTGGAAGAAAAATATGCGCGTCTGTTAGAACACTATATGTATGAACGTGAGAAAAATGAACGGTTAACCAAAGGGGTTTCAAAAAATAATGAAAGCACTGTTCTTGAACTTTTTACAAAGGCGGAGGCGGCAGACACCTTACTGAAGGCTGCCACGGTCAGTCGTAAGATGATTCAAAGAGCAGAAGAGCACGCAAGGCAAATTGAATCGAATGTGTAGAAATCTTTGGCTGGGGAGCCAGAGTGCACAAGAAACCTGCCATAAGAGATCATCCAGGCGTTACTACGCAGAGATTCTGCTGTAAGGGATGATCAGGAGATAAGTAAACGGAGTTAAAGGGTGTAAAAAATGGAATCGAGTAAAGACGGGAGTGAAGCAACATGAAAAAAGTGATCATTTTGACGAGAAACATTATTATCGAGCAGGACTTTCAAAACGAATTGCAGCGATTGGATTACGAGGTATTTGTTTTAAAAGAATTCTTCGATGTGAACAAACCGAATTATTTTGAAGAGATTCTCTCTCTTTTTGATATCGTCATCTTTAGTGAAACATTGACGAACCAAGAATTTAACGAGATTTTACCTATTATCTTAGAAAAGGATCTTCATTATCTGCGAAGAACGGACGAGCCGGTGCCGAATATCGATGAGAACCATTGCCTGTCGATTGATTGTACGATGACCGAATTGAGAGAGTTCTTGCTGCTAAGCGATACCCGCGAAGGGCACAAGGAGTCGATCTCAAAAGGCTTGGTCAGACAATCTGAAATGAAAAAGCAAGACCTGGTTCTATTCTACAGCTCCCTCAACAACATTGAGAAGAAGATCATCTGCGCTTTAGCCGAGGGCAGCGGGAAGATCATCTCCAGAGATGAGCTGTGCAACAAAGTATGGAACAATGAAGTCAGCAAATCACGCTTAGTGCAAATGTCTACGGCTGTAGGGAATATCCGTAAGAAGATCGCCCATGCCCACATCGAAAATGTGCGGATCATTACGTACTGGGGGAATGGCTACCGTCTTCATGATGTCCCCAACGGATTGATGAGTGAGCACATCAAAGAATACAGCATGTAAGTGGAATCACATATAAAAAAACACAGTTAAATTAGAAAAAAGTCAGGAATAGTGTCTCGAAAGCGAGAGAAATTCCTGATTTTTTTTCTTTATAAAAAAAGTTTTTTAAGATTTTTTTACCGATTATGAGAAAACGAAGGGAAAAAAGATTCACAAGCGCTTCTGTATCAGTCGTCTGTTTTTCAATTACAATCCTTCGATTAAAGCGTCAACTGAATAGTGTTTCGGACTTTCAATAAGTATCTGTCATTATCAATTACATGATCTGTTATAGTGAAAACTGTTACAGGGATTGGTCGATAATAAAATAATTATCATTATTTTAAAAGGATTTGCATCGATAAGGAGTAAAAAAAGCCCTTTCTTAAAACAGATTCCTTTGTTATAATCATTTTAAATTAAATTGAAACTAATGAACAAAGGAGTGCGGATATGGAAACTACTACAATCAAAAAAACTGTTAAACAAACAACGAGTCCTTGGGAAGGTTTTAACGAAGGTCGGTGGCAGCATGAGGTCAACACGTTGGACTTCATCAAACGCAACTACACAGAATATAAAGGTGACGACAGCTTTTTAGAAGGCGCAGCGCCAAGCACAGATAAACTTTGGGATAAATTACAAGAACTATTCGAAGTACAACACCAAAAAAATGGTGTTTACGACATGGATACAGATGTTCCTGCGACGATCACTTCTCATGAACCAGGATATTTGATCAAAGACGAAGAAAAAATCGTTGGTTTGCAAACGGATGTTCCATTGAAGCAAGCATTCATGCCTTTCGGCGGGATCAACATGGCCAACAAAGCATTGGAATCAAATGGCTATGAAGTAGACGACGAAATGTCATTCATCTTCAACAAATGGCGCAAAACCCACAACCAAGGGGTCTTCGATGCTTATACAGACGAAATGCGTTTAGCACGTAAAAACAAGATCATCACAGGTCTTCCAGATGCTTACGGACGCGGACGAATCATCGGCGATTACCGTCGTGTGGCATTGTATGGTATTGACTACTTGATGAAAGAAAAGAAAAAAGATTGGAAAAATGTCGGCAGCAAAGTCATGACGAATGACGTGATCCAATTGCGTGAAGAAGTTTCTGAACAATTCCGTGCGTTGGCGGATATGAAAGAAATGGCTGCAAGCTATGGCTATGACATCTCAAAACCAGCAAGCAATGCACAAGAAGCGATCCAATGGTTATACTTTGGTTACCTTGCGGCTATCAAATCTCAAAATGGGGCAGCGATGTCGATCGGACGTATCTCTGCATTCTTAGATATTTATATCCAACGTGATTTAGACCGCGGCGTGATCACTGAGTTTGAAGCACAAGAAATGATCGACCACTTGATCATGAAACTACGTATGGTGAAATTCGCTCGTACACCGGAATACAACCAATTGTTCTCAGGCTACCCAATTTGGGCGACGCTGTCATTAGCTGGGATGAACATGGATGGTTCGTCATTAGTAACGAAGAATGACTTCCGTATTCTGCACACATTGACAAACATGGGTCCTTCACCAGAGCCAAACTTGACGGTCTTGTATTCGTCTCATTTACCAGAAGGCTTCCGTACGTATGCAGCAAAAGTAGCGAAACAAAGCTCGTCGATCCAATTGGAAAATGACGATCTATTGCGTCAATACTGGGGCTCAGACGATGCAGCGATCGCTTGCTGTGTGTCTGCAACGGTGATCGGTAAAGACATGCAATTCTTCGGCGCTCGTGCCAACTTAGCGAAAGCGGTACTTTACGCGATCAACGGTGGTGTGGATGAAATGACGAAGATGCAAGTTGGGCCGCGCTTCCGTCCGTTGGAAGGCGACAGTATTGATTTTGATCAATTCATGGACAGCTACAAAGATGTCTTAGACTGGTTAGCTGAATTGTATGTCAATACGTTGAATGTGATTCATTACATGCATGATAAATATGCCTATGAAGCACCGCAATTGGCATTGATGGATACAGACTTGAAACGCACATTTGCGACGGGAATCGCAGGGATCTCGCATGCGGCAGATTCATTGATGGCGATTAAACACGGAAACGTGAAAGTCGTTCGTGATGAAGACGGCTTAGCAATCGATTATATTCCGCAAAACGAATTCCCAACTTACGGAAATGACAACGATGAAGCGGATGAAATGGCAAACTGGATTCTTGAGTACTTCATGACGCAAATCAAACGTCAGCATACCTACCGTGAATCAACACCGACCTTGTCCTTGTTGACGATCACATCAAACGTGGTTTACGGAAAAAATACGGGGAATACACCAGATGGCCGTCGTGCTGGGAAACCATTGGCACCAGGTGCGAACCCAAGCTATCAAGATGGAAAATTCTTAGGTGAGAAAAATGGCTTGTTGGCTTCATTGAACTCAACAGCGAAATTAAACTACTCTTGCGCGCAAGATGGTATTTCAGATACGCAAACGATCAATCCAGGCGCACTAGGTCGTACAGACGACGAAAACATGCAAGTAGACAATCTGCGTCAAGTATTAGACGGCTACTTCGATAGAGGCGGCTACCACTTGAACGTGAACGTCTTTGGTCGTGAGCTGCTTGAAGAAATGGACAAAGATATCGACAATCCAAAATATGCGAACTTTACGATTCGTGTATCTGGCTACGCAGTGAAATTCCGCGACTTAACGCCAGAACAACGTCGAGACGTGATCTCACGTACAGACCATACAAAAATGTAAAAATAATTTTATTTTTAACAAAATAGAACTTGACGAAAGATTCTGTCGCTCGATTCTGAGCTTCAGGGTCTTTTTTTACCAAAAATGTTAAAAAATATTAATAATTATGATTTTTGACTAAAAAATGACGGTTGTAATTTATAATGAAGGGAATGATAAAGCAGGTTGGTGATAGGGTTTGAAGGAGTATGAGGACCAGTGGGTGGTACGTATTGTTGGTGCCGTTGCGGGGGCGATGGCTTTTTTTATAATGATCTATCTGTATTTTGGCTCACATTTCTATTTCGGGTCGAAGGTTGCGAATGTAGAAGTCGGGGGACTTTCCATTCCAGCAGCAGCAGAAAAAATTCGCAAAGAAACGGAAGTTGTGGAAATCAAGCTGAAGGGGGATCATCAAACGGTTCAATTGCAGCTAGAGGCACCCTACGACATTCAAAAAGACTACTTGAAGAAAAATGTGCGCCGAGGGGACGTTCGTTTGCCCTTTAAAAAAGGGGCAAGAAAAAATTTAGTCATGGCTCTGAATCGCGCGTCGTTTCTTGGTGGGAAAGAGGCGAAAAATGCGACAGTCATCTATACAAATAAACAATTTAAGATCCAACCGGAAAAAGCCGGAACAGTCGTTGACTCGCCACGTCTTATGAAGGAATTGTGTGCCTCTTTTGACAAAGGAGAATTGCAGACGTCCTATGATCTGACGGATTTTTATAAGCAACCGGCTGTCACGAAACGGGATTTGGAGAAGCAGAAGGTAACGCAGCGTTTGGGAGGGATCAGAAAACGCGGGATCAAGCTAAAGCTGAACAAACAGACGATTCCGCTGACAGAGGAAATGCTCTCAGCATCTGTAGATGAACAGGGGGCGATTGATCTGGGCGCCGTCACAGAGTGGGTGGCAGAATTGGAACGGAAGTATTCAACCATTTATAAACCCGTAGAATTCACCAATATCCACGGTCAGCGTCTGCGCTATAAAAACGTGGGCAACTATGGCTGGTTCATCGACATCAAACAATCTGCCAAAAAAATCGTCCATGAATTGAAGGACCCAGAAGCGCAAACGATCGCATTGGTGCTGCGGGGAAACACGAAGACACAGCCGCTGCGGATCACGAAAAACTACGTTGAGGTGGATCTCGATAATCAAAAGATGTACTGCTTTGACAAAGGCAAGTTGGTCGTTGAGACGGATGTGATCACTGGCCGATACGACAAGGGAACAGCGACGGTTCCCGGATTCCATACGATCATGGACAAGCGGCGAAATGTCGACTTGAGCGGTGTGCTGACGACAGGAGACGGAACGTACAATGTTCCAGTCGATTATTGGCTGCCGTTATTGAGCTACGGGCAGACGATCACTGAGATCGGACTTCACGATACGGATCATAAGCTGCAATACTTTGGTCAGCCGGGCGCCTTTATGACGGATCTTGGAAGCTACGGCTGTGTGAATACGCCCAAAGCAAATGTTGCTCAAATCTACGACTACAGTTTTATAGGGATGCCCGTCTTCATTTATGGGCATATCTATGATGAGGCTCCGGGAGAATGGGACAAGCCAGTAGAATATGGCACTGCTGTTGGCTAAGCCAGCAAATGGGCATCTATTCTTTTTCGGACGCCTGACTCATTGATAAAAAAGAAACGCCCCTTCGGAAGCAGAGACGATGTGCTGTTTCCGAAGGGGTGTTTTAGATGTGGGTTAATTTTTCTTGGATCATTTCTTTTAGATTGAGGTTTTCATTCAGTTTGGCGTAATAGTCCGCCTGTTTTAAGCATTCCACTTTGTCTTTAGGATTTTCTTGAATAACCGCTTTTTCAAAAAACAACTCTTCTAATCCCTCGGTCACATTCACTTCTATTAATGTTTGGATGCCTTCATCGCAAAGGGCATTGGCCTTTGCTTGGTTTCCTCGATCCGCGTAAAAGCAAGCGGCTTGATAATAAGATGGCCCTAGTTCTAATTGAGTATTCATTTTTTCCTCCAATTGTTCCGCGCGTTCAAAAAAAATGCGTGCGCGCTTTTTTTCTTCGTTTGCTTGATAACAAGTAGCTAGTCCTTTTAGTACCAGCAGTTCATAACGTCTTTCATCGTGTAAAAAGGTATGGGCTCGTTGAAAATAGTGTACGGCGCTTCGTGTGTCTTGTTCGCCGAACAGCGTGGCATAGGCGCGAAAATACAGTAAATGGCCGACGATTCGTGCGTTGTTATAAGAAATCTTTTTCCCATAATGGTCTAACAAATACAAGACGGTCGAGAACTCTTGACGCAAATGCAGGCAACGTACAATGTTCAATAAAGAGAATTCTGTGCAAAGAATCGTGTCAGGAAAAACATGATGGTACGGAATTTCCAATGTTCTACAAAGATCTAAAACCACTTCCAGAATGCCTTCGTTCTTCATTTCAATCCATTCTAAGTCAGCCGGTGCGCAAATGGCCCCTAAGGCTTCACGTGGTATGCCCGCGCTTTTGCGCGATTGCTCAATGATATACCCGTTAACTTCCATGATTGACCCCCTACGAATAACGCTTACACATTAATTCTAAAGCTTTTATTAGAAAATCACAATAAAATTATTCAAAAATCTTTGTTTTTTTAATTTATTTTACAACATATTGATGATAAAGTTTATTTTATCCTTGTTATAACAGTTAATTGAAAAGACGAGAGACCGATAATTTGTCGGATTAGAAGGACTATTGTCTCAATCATTCGATCGATTCGAATAATAGAAAGAGCGCTTGCGTTTCAAAACAGATGTGATAAACTGTTAAAATACTATGAAATGAAAGAGTGATTATGATGAGAAAAGTGAATGTTGCAATCGTCGGCGCTACTGGCGCTGTAGGAACACAAATGATCAAACTATTAGAAAATAGTTCGTTGCCGCTGGGTACGGTAAAATTTTTGGCTTCTAAGCGTTCTGCTGGAAAGCAACTTTCATTTAAGGGCGACACTCAAACCATTGAAGAATTGGTTCCTGATTCATTCGAAGGGATCGATCTGGCCTTATTCTCAGCGGGTGGGGGCATCTCTGCGACCTTTGCGCCTGAAGCGGTGAAACGCGGAGCGATCGTCGTGGACAATACCAGTCATTTTCGGATGGACCCAGAAGTACCGTTAGTGGTTCCTGAGGTAAATCCTGAAGCATTGCGTGAACATAAGGGGATCATCGCGAATCCGAACTGTTCCACGATCCAGATGATGGTGGCGTTAGAGCCGATCCGTCAAGCCTTTGGACTGAATCGTGTCCTTGTGTCGACCTACCAAGCGGTGTCTGGCGCGGGAAACCAAGCGATGGAAGAGTTGAAGCAGCAGACGCGGGACTATTTGGATGAAAAGCCGGTCGCTGAATGGCAGGCAGATATTTTGCCCTGCGGCGGCGATAAAAAGCATTATCCGCTGGCCTTCAATGCCTTGCCGCAGATCGATGTATTCGCAGATGGCGGGTATACCTATGAAGAGTGGAAAATGATCAATGAAACGAAAAAGATCATGGAAGACGACACCATCAAAGTTTCTGCGACCTGTGTGCGTATTCCGGTCATGAGCGGGCATTCTGAATCTGTCTATATCGAGACGGAACGAGCAGCAACTGTTGCCGAGATCCAAGCACTGATGGAAAAGGCAGCCGGAGTGGTCTTGGAGGATGATCCAAGCCAGCAGATCTATCCCCAAGCATTGAACAGTGTTGGCAAGAATGAGACGTTCGTCGGGCGTATCCGTAAGGACCCTGATGAAGAGAAGGGCGTTCATATGTGGGTCGTTTCGGACAATCTATTGAAGGGCGCAGCCTGGAATTCCTTGCAGATCGCTGAGACGATGTACGAGATGGACTTATTAAACTAACGAAGGATCAACGAAAGAGGGCTTGTGACGTGCTGCGTCTCAAGCCTTTTTCTTAAGCTCATTTTCAATCGATGGTTTTTCAGAAAAAATCATGTATAATAGCTAATGAGTATAGGCACAGACCGAACTGATTACGGGGTCTGAGGAAGCTGAAACGATAAATAAATTTATTATAAAAATTTGGAGAGGTGGATTTTTTGAGTACAGTCAAAATAATTCCCTTCAGCGGCGTGCGTGAGAACGGTAAAAACATGTATGCAGTTGAAGTGGACAACGATATTTTTGTCCTCGATTGCGGACTAAAATATCCAGAAAATGAATTGTTGGGGATCGATGTTGTGATTCCTGATTTTACCTATTTAATAGAAAATTCGGATCGTGTAGCGGGGGTTTTCCTGACACATGGGCACGCAGATGCGATCGGGGCTTTGCCTTATTTGGTATCTGAGGTCGCCGTACCTGTCTTCGGAACAGAGTTGACGGTCGAATTAGCGAAATTGACTGTCAGCCAAAATGAAGAAAGCAAAAACTTCAAGGATTTCCACGTGATCGATGAGCACACGGAGATCGATTTTGGGACAGCAGTCATCAGCTTCTTCCGAACCACGCATACGATCCCTGATTCCGTTGGGATCAGTTTGAAGACCAGCGAAGGCAGTGTCGTGTATACAGGAGATTTCAAATTCGACCCGACGGCGATCCCGATGTATGCGACGAACTATCGTCGTTTAGCAGAGATCGGCGGAGAAGGCGTCTTGGCATTATTGAGCTCGTCGTCAAATGCGGAGAATCCGATCCAAGTGGCTTCTGAACGAGAAATCGCCAGTGAAGTCTACGATACCATCAACGAATGGGACGGCCGGATCATTGTCGCCTGTGTCGCCAGCAACCTGCAACGGGTTCAACAAATCTTGAATGCCGCTAAAAAAGCAGGGCGTAAAGTCGTGCTTACAGGTCAAGACTTAGACCGTATCATCAAAACAGGGATGCGTCTGAAAAAACTTGAAGTACCGGAAGATAGTTTGATCACGATCAAAGAAATGAAAAACTACTCACCGGAAGAGCTGATCATTTTAGAAACAGGCCGGATGGGTGAGCCTATCAAATCCTTGCAAAAAATGGCGAACCGCTCGCACCGCAACTTGAAGATCGAAGATGGCGACCTCGTGTATATCACTACGACGCCAACGATCGCGATGGAGACGACAGTCGCGAAAACAGAAGACATGATCTATCGCGCTGGCGGGATCGTGAAGAGTATCTCTGAAAACTTACGCGTATCAGGGCATGCGAATCCACGTGATCTGCAATTGATGATGGACATTATGTCGCCGCAATACTTCATTCCAGTCCAAGGTGAATATCGCCAGTTGTCTGCTCATGCACGTTTGGCGAATGAACTGGGTATGCCTTTCAAGAATATCTTCATCACTGGCCGCGGAGATGTGTTGGAATATAAAAATAAACACATGAGTGCTGCCGGCAGCGTCCCTGCTGATAACATTATGATCGATGGGATCGGTGTGGGGGATATTGGAAATATCGTTTTACGTGACCGAAAAGTCTTGTCTGACGATGGCATCTTTGTCGTCGTTGTGACCATTGATCGTAAATTGAAAAAAATCGTTTCTGCCCCGCAAATCACTTCAAGAGGATTTGTGTACATCAAAGCCAGCCGCGATTTGATCAAGGAAAGTGCCGACATTACCAGTGAGATCGTTGAAAAACATCTCCACTCGGACGATTTTGAATGGAGCAAGCTGAAGCAAGACATTCGAGATCATTTAAGCCGTCACCTGTTTGAACAAACAAAACGTCGTCCTGTGATCTTACCTGTGATCATGGAAGCGAACCAACGTCGCGGACGTCGCAAATAAAGAAATGAGACGCTTCGCCAATCGATTCTGATTGGCGAAGTTTTTTTGATACTTCCTACTCTTATTTTTTGTAAAAAAGGAGTATGATTAAAGGAGTAGTAAATGTAGAGAGGGCTGGTTATATGTTGGAAAAACCATTAAAGTGTCCAAATTGCGGCACACATTTCTTTGTTGACGAAGTATTGAACGTTCAGGATCACCCGAAGGAAGCGATGCCGGTGGAGTGTCCTAATTGCCATCATGTGTACGAAAAACGAATTACGAATGGCTATTTTATGACCTTTGAGGATCGTGAAGAGGGCAAATATGAGACAAAGACGGAAGAGTGATCTTTCGTTTTTTTTTGATTTGATTTTTGAGCTGTTTATCTATTAAAATAGCTATGGCCTATTTGAAGGGTTTTGTCTAGCGGCTCCTGTGAGAGCCACAGTTAATTTTGCCAGAGCGTTCAGCGTTTTTTTGACTGACTCGCAGGCTGTAATGAAAGGAAGTTTTTTTGATGCATACGTATCAAGAGGATGCGGTCGTCCAAAAGAATCGCTGGTGGATCTTAGTTTCCGTGGCGATGTTCACATTCATGTCGACATTGGATTCTAGTATCGTGAATATCGCGCTGCCGACGATCTCGCGAGATTTATCTGTTCCAATGAATAAGGCGGAATGGGTCGTCTCGATTTATTTGATGGTGGTCTGTGCGTGCCTGCTGCTTTTTGGGAAAGTCGGAGACAGCTTCGGCAAGATCAAGGTCTATCGGATCGGGACGGTCGTATTTACCTTAGGGTCGCTGCTGTGCGGCTTCAATCATTCCTTGACCATGCTTTTGTTTGGTCGGGTGATCCAAGGAATCGGTGCCAGCATGACGATGGCGACGAACACAGGGATCACGACAGAGGTCTTTCCTATGAGGGAACGGGGACGAGCTTTAGGGGCGATCGGTGCCTTTGTCTCCTTAGGATCAATCGCAGGTCCGGGTATCGGCGGGTTGATATTGGCTCATTTTTCTTGGTCCTATATTTTCTGGATCAATGTGCCTGTAGGGCTATTGACGATCTTGATCGGTGAAAAATACTTGCCAAAGGATATCACGATGTCCAAAAAGAAAATCGATTGGCTCGGTTTCGTGACGTTCGCGATCACCATCATGAGCTTCTTCGGGGCAGTCTTTATTGGACAAGAAGTCGGCTATATCCATACAGTGCCGCTGCTATTATTCGTCGCAGCCATCGTCTTTTTCGTGATTTTTATTCGTGTGGAGAAGCAAAAGGAAAATCCGCTGCTCGTTTTTCATATTTTGAGAAACAAGTTGTTCACAATGAGCTTGGTCACGGCGCTGCTGATTTTCTCAGCCAATTTCTTCGTGAACGTGGTCATGCCTTTTTACCTGCAAAATGCGCGGGGCCTGACTGCTAGCTATGCGGGGCTGTTAATGATGGTCTTTCCTTTCTTGATGGTCATCGGCTCACCCCTCAGCGGGTATTTGACGGATCAGATCGGTCCTCAGAAGCTGGTGTTGATGGGACTGGCCTTGCTGTCTGTTACACAACTGATGTATGTCTTTATGAATCAAACAAGCCCGATCTGGTACTACATTTTGGCTACAGCGATCATGGGGATGGGGAATGCCTTGTTCCAATCGCCGAACAACACGATCGTCATGAGCAGTGTGGAGAAGGAAAACCTGGGCGTTGCCGGCAGCTTGAATTCCTTCGCTCGGAATTTGGGGATGGTCGTTGGTATCGCGCTGTCTACGACGATCCTTTACAGCGGAATGAGTACCGCTTATGGTCAGAGAGTGACGACCTACATTGAAGGACGGCCAGACATTTTCATTTTTGGGATGCGGGTGACCTTTATGGCCTCCTTTGCGATCTGCGTCATCGCGTGGGTGCTTTCGTTGATTCGATTCCGAAAAAAGACAACGGATCAGACGATCCATTAGTACAAAAGAAGTTGATTGTTACCCGAATGGTAACGGTTGACTTCTTTTTTTTTAGGGACTCTGTTATACTAGTTTTGCTAAGCTGTACTACTATAATAGATAAACTTTATAGCGGGAGGAAAATATGGCGACAAAACACGATTTGATTTTAGAACATATTGAAAATTTGCCGGTGGGAGAACGGATCTCCGTCCGCAGTATCGCAAAAAATTTGCGTGTCAGTGAAGGGACCGCCTATCGTGCGATCAAGGACGCTGAAAATATCGGATTGGTCTCCACGATCCAACGAGTAGGAACGATCCGAATCGAGCGCAAATTAAAGAAAAACATTGAGCGCCTGACCTTTGGTGAAGTGGTCCGCATCATTGAGGGCGACGTTTTGGGTGGTTCGAATGGATTAGACAAAGACTTAAATAAATTTGTCATCGGTGCCATGACGGAAGAAGCGATGCGCCGCTACATCACCCCCGGCTCGTTATTGATCATCGGGAACCGTGAGGGTGCACAAAAGCTGGCCTTGCAGGATGGGGCCGCAGTCCTGATCACAGGTGGTTTTGATACCACACCGGAGATTGCGCAATTGGCGGATGAGCTGTCGTTGCCCGTGCTAAGCACGACGTACGACTCCTTTACTGTCGCAACGATGATCAATCGCGCGTTGAGCGATCAACTGATCAAAAAGGATATCATGCAAGTCAGCGATATCTATATGCCGTTAGAAAAGACGGTGTATCTGCAGGCAGGCGACACGATCGCGAATTATCACCGTTTATCGGAAAAAACGGGTCATTCTCGTTTCCCTGTTGTAAATAAAAGCATGCGGGTCTTGGGTGTCGTTACCGCGAAGGATGTTCTTGGAAAAGCGGAAAATCAAGCGATCGAGCGTGTAATGACCCGCGAACCCAATGTCGTGAAGCAAAGTATGAGTGTCGCGTCTGTCAGCCATCAGATGATTTGGGATGGACTGGAAATGATGCCGGTAGTGAAGGACGACCTTTCATTAGTGGGCATGGTCAGTCGTCAGGATGTCATGAAGGCGATGCAGCTTGTACAGCGTCAGCCACAAATGTCGAATACGATCTCTGACCAAATCGTCGGCGATATCCTAACGGTAGATACAGACCGTGACGACAATCCCCTCGACAATCCGTACTTCAAATTTGAGGTCACTCCTCAAATGGTCAACAGCGTGGGAACGATCTCCTTTGGCGTATTGAGCGAGATCGTCGCCAATGTGGCGCAGCGCAGCATCTTGATCGATCAACGACGCAATACATTGATCGAACAGATGAACCTGTATTATTTGCGGTTGATCCAGTTGGAAAGTGAGATCGAGATTCATTCAAAAACATTAGAACTAGGACGGCGTTCGGCAAAGGTCGATTTGGAAGTCTACATCGATAATGTGATCGTAGCCAAAGCAATCGTGCTTTGCCAAGTGATGGAGCGCTCTTAGAAAGAGGAATAGGTATGACAATAACAGAAGAAATTTTACAAATGATTAAAGACTACGATCGGATCATCATCCATCGTCACATGCGTCCTGATCCAGATGCTCTTGGCTCCCAATGCGGACTCGCTGAGATTTTGCGCGCGACATTTCCTAAAAAAGAGGTCTATCAAGTCGGAGGCCCCGTGGAAGGCTTGGATTTTTTAGCGGAAATGGACGAGATCGCGGATCATCTGTACGAAGGCGCATTGGTGATCGTGACAGACACTGCGAATGCTCCCCGCATCAGTGACGACCGCTACAAGCTGGGAGAAAAACTGATCAAGATCGATCACCATCCGAATGACGATCCATACGGGGATCTGCTTTGGGTCAATACGAAAGCAAGCAGTTGCAGCGAGATCATTGCCGACTTCGCCTTTGCTGAAGACTTGACCGTGACAGAAAATGCGGCACGCTTGCTCTATGGCGGAATCGTGGGAGACACAGGGCGCTTTTTATACCCGGCAACAACCTCCCATACCTTACAGGTTGCGGCGCGTTTGCTCGATTACGGATTCGATGCTACCAAGCTAAATCGAGAGATCGATCAAATCTCATTGGATGTTGCCAAGCTTTCAGGCTATCTTTATCAGAACCTGCAAATCGATGAATACGGTGCCGGGTATGTGTTCTTAGATCAGGCAATCTTAAATAAATACGGCATCAAGGATTCCGATACAGCCTCATTGGTCCCATTGCCAGGAACGATCGACGTCGTACTTGCTTGGGCAGTATTCGTCGAGCAGCCAGAAGGATATTACCGCGTTCGCCTGCGGTCGAAAGGCCCCGTGATCAATGAATTGGCGAAGCAATACCATGGCGGCGGCCATCCGTTAGCCAGCGGCGCGAATGCGAAAGACCAAGCGATGTGCCAGGAAATTTATCAAAAGATCCAAGCTTTATGCGAAGATTACCAAAAAACTGGGGAATGATAAAAAAACTTCAAAAAAAAGAAGTTGACAATCCCCTCATTGGTCTATACAATTCAAAGTGTTAACAATACTGTTTCATGTGACTAGATCATACTAGGCATGGAAAGACACGCAAGGAAGGCTCCTTGTGCATCTTTCCGTGCCTTTTTATTTGGCCAAATAATAACTAGTCGAAACAGCACCACTATTCTGCAGAATGAGGACGAGCAATGAAAATCAAAAAGATACTGAATCAAAATGCCGTTTTAGTTGATGACCATGGAGAAGAAAAAATCGCCATCGGCAAAGGAATCGGTTTTAGCAAACAGAAAAATGATTTGCTTTATTCCCGAGAGATCGAGCGCTTGTTCGTGATGGAGCCGGAGGGACAGCAAAAGCTACAGACCTTATTGAATCAAATTAACGAAACCTATTTCTTTGCTGCCGAAGCCATTATTGATCATGCGGAGACGGTCCTGATGGAGAAGCTCAATGAACATATCTTTATTTCGTTGACGGATCACATCGCTTTTGCTGCGCAAAATATTTCAAATGGGATCGTTGTTCGGAACAAACTACTTAGCGAGATCGAGATTTTATACAGCGAAGAGTTTGGGATCGCGCAATGGGCGGTCGATTACTTGAATCGAACCTTGGAGATTCCGTATGGCTACGATGAGGCGGGCTATATCGCGATCCATATCCATAGTGCGCGAACGGGAAGAGGCAATAACCATGACAGTATTCGAGAAGTCACCATCGTTTCTGACGTGATCCACTTGATTGAAGAAGAATTGGAGATCGCGATCCGTTCTCAGGAGATGGCCTTGGATTATTCTCGTTTGGCGAATCATCTGCGTCTTTTGCTGCAACGTTACCAGACCCAGCGTTACGCGGTCTTAGATCAAGACATCATTGAGATGGTTCGGAACAAGTATCCTGAAAGTTATCAAGTGGCAAAGAAGATTCGTGTCTTTTTGATGAAGACCTATCAGTTAGCGATCACTACAGAAGAATTGGGCTATGTCGCTATTCATGTAGAACGATTGCGAAAAGTAAAAGAACATAAAGGAGAAGAATAGTATGAAAGCATATATGCAGCGCATGGGGCGTTCGTTGATGTTACCTGTGGCAACCTTGCCAGTCGCGGCTTTATTTATGGGGATCGGGTATTGGATCGATCCCAGCGGTTGGGGTGGGAACAATTTGTTGGCCGCTTTCCTGATCAAGGCAGGCGGAACGATCTTGGACAATCTGGGTGTCTTGTTTGCAGTAGGATTGGCCTTAGGAATGTCGAAAGACAAGGATGGCGCGGCGGCTTTGTCGGGATTGGTGGCCTTTTTGACACCGATGACATTAGTGAATAGCGAAGCGGTAGCCATGTTTACCAAAGTCGCGGTGGAAGATGTGAATATCGCCTTTGGTGCCATCAACTTTAAAAACGTCTTTGTCGGAATTTTAGCCGGTTTAGTCGCGGCGGCGATGTACAATCGCTTTAGCGGCGTGAAATTGCCAATGGCGCTGTCTTTCTTCAGCGGAAAGCGGCTGGTGCCTATCGTTACAGCAGGCGTCATGGCGGTACTGTCGGCGATTCTGATTTTCGCCTGGCCACCTGTTTACACCGGCTTAGTCAGCTTTGGTGAGATGATCTCAGGGATGGGACCACTAGGGGCAGGGCTATACGGCCTGTTCAATCGGTTATTGATCCCGACTGGTTTGCATCACGCATTGAACAATGTCTTTTGGTTCAACTTGGCGGGAATCGATGACATTGGTAAATTCTGGGCAAGCGAAGGGGTTCGTGGAATCACAGGCCGTTATCAAGCCGGCTTCTTCCCAGTGATGATGTTCGGTTTACCCGCAGGCGCGTTAGCGATCTATCAATGCGCTCGTCCTGAGAAGAAAAAAGTCACGGCTTCCTTGATGGTCGCGGCCGCTTTTGCTTCTTTCTTTACAGGTGTAACCGAGCCGCTTGAGTTTTCATTCATGTTCGTTGCTTGGCCGTTATATGTCGTTCATGCTATTTTGACAGGGATCTCAATGTTCATCGCGGCGACTTTCCGATGGACCGCAGGGTTCAACTTCAGTGCTGGATTTATTGATTTCTTCTTGAGTTTGCGTGTTCCAATAGCGAATCAGCCGTATATGCTCCTTCTTTTAGGCTTGGTCATGGCCGTGGTTTATTACACGACGTTCCGCTTTGTGATCGTTAAGTTCAATTTGATGACGCCGGGACGTGAAGAAGATGACGGAGAAGAAATGCCGGATATTCGTCTGACTGGCGACAGCAAACACGCGGTCATGGCACAGAAGATCTATGAAGCGCTGGGAGGGCCGGCGAATGTGCAGTCGATCGATAATTGTACGACCCGTCTGCGTCTGCAACTCAAAGACACAGGGGAAGTCAATCAAAGCCAGATCAAGGCCACTGGTGTTCCGGGTCTAAAGGTGATCGATGACACGAATATCCAAGTGATCGTAGGGACTGAAGTCCAATTTGTAGCAGATGAAATGAATCGTCTCCACAATGGCAGCAGTGCAACGCATGCAGTTACGGAGCAGGCGATCGTGGAGGAGGAAGTTCCGAAAACACAGGCGCTGTTTGCAGTAGCCAACGGCCGTTTAGTGCCGATCACGGAAGTGTCCGACGATGTTTTCTCAGAGAAAATGATGGGTGACGGCTATGCTGTATTGCCTACTTCGGGTGAGATTTTCTCCCCTGTTGCAGGGACGATCTCCAATGTCTTTCCAACGAAGCACGCAGTGGGGATCACAACTGCATCAGGCGTCGAAGTCCTGCTGCACATGGGCTTAGATACGGTCGATCTAGGAGGAGAGCCTTTTGAGCTTTATGTCAAAGCCGGACAACAAGTGGGGCGTGGTCAGATGATCGCTAAAGTAGATTTAGAGGCTGTTCGCAAAGCAGGGAAGAAAACCGACATTATTGTTGCGTTGACGAATATGGATAAAGTAAAAAGCTCCGATTTGATCGAAACAAAGGAAGTTCTTGTCAATGAGGTAATCGGTGAAATAACAAGTAATTAGTCCATAACGAAGGTCGTGTCGTCTTAGACATGGCCTTTTTTAGTTATTTAAAAAGAAGTTAGCCATTTATAGCAGAGTTAAAAAATAAATATTCAATAACATTCGTGAAAATAAATAAAAAAAATAGTTGATCTAACCATTTACAAGGCTGTACTTTTAGGCTTATTCTGAAAATATAAAAAACAGAAAGCGATTTCTTGAAAATGGAGGATGGGAACATGGATGTTAAAAAATTAGGTACGCGGCAGTTATTCTTGATGAAACGAGAGTCTTTGGAGAAGAAGATCGTGACTTACTACGAACAATCCGGGGATGCGGATTCTGTGATCGAGTATTTGGTTGCGGTCATGGTGCGGAATGCGCTTAATTTGACGGGGGCTTTTTCTTTTCTCTGCAAAAACCTGCTTCGGGACCTCTTTTTAACAGTCGAGCCGACAGACACCCTGCGCCTCTTTTTGCCCTTTTTCAAGGAATATTTTGAATCCAAAGAATGGGATGGCTTGATCAAGCAGTATTTTGGAAGCCCTTCCGAGTGTTTTGCCCAGACTGAAATGATCCGTTCCTTCAAGAATGCTTTTGAAAAACAGGGCAGTTTGGACCTTTACAGAGAGGGCCTTGTTTATGACATTCGTTCCCGTTTTGAAGATGCGGTGGGCAAGCGCCATCTGCTGACGATTCGCGACGTCGATCCTAACAAAGAGGAGACGTTGGTGGTGGAAATTCTAGAAGTGTTGACGCTGTTGAGTATCTTTGAGGTAGACGGCGTCCGAAAATTCGTGGCATTGGTTGATTACAAAGGCGGCGGTCATGTGGAGACGACTTCCTATAAGGTGGGGAAAGCTAAACAAACGCAAGAAGACACAGTTGTTGAAGAAGCGCCTACAAACACGAAGACCAAAAAACAGCCCGTCCTTGCTGCGGCAGCATCTCCAATCGCCGCATCCCCATCGCCAAAAAAAGCCAATAAGCTGTCTTACGAAGAAGCTGCGGCGATCGTCGAGGCGGAGTATCCGCTGCCGGGGGAAGAAGCTTCGAGCACAGAAAGTCCGTCCCATAACGCCGTCGATCTCCCGCCCAAACCGAAGTCCTCCTACGTGCGCTTTGATAAGACCCCCGAGCAAGTAGAGGAAGAGCAGCGACAGAAAAATCTCAAACGTAGACTGGATAAGCAACAAGGGAAGAAAAAGGACAGTCGAACCAAGCGGAATAGGAAACGAAAATAGCGGATCAAGTGAACCAACGAGATGTTCAGCCATCTTTGGATTGCTTTCGATCAAGGGCAACGGCTGAAATTCTGATAACGAATGTTTTTTATGGAAAGTCTTTTCAAGACAACGCGTTTCAGCTAAACTAAACATTCAGAAAAAAATTATTGGAGGAAGAGTATGCCAAATTGTCCAATGTGTCAATCAGAATACACGTATGAAGATCGCGGCTTGTTTGTTTGCCCAGAATGCGGTCATGAATGGTCAGAAAGTGATGCCGCTGAAGAAGGGCTAGTCGTCAAAGACAGCAACGGCAATCAACTGCAAGAAGGCGATAGCGTCACGGTCATCAAGGACCTTAAAGTCAAAGGGGCATCCGGTGCCATCAAGCAGGGAACCAAGGTCAAAAACATTCGTTTGGTCGAAGGCGATCACAACATTGATTGCAAAGTAGACGGCTTTGGACCAATGAAACTAAAGTCTGAATTTGTTAAGAAGTTATAAGCTAGAGGGATTCTTAGAGTTGTTTTCATAAAAAATTCATGCCTTTCATGTTAAACTAAGATTAGAAAACTGTTTTATTTAAGACAGTCAAATTATCTTTTATTAGAGGAGAATGTATATGTATGGGTATGGATCATTCTATAATTTTCTAGATCCCACGTTTCTATTAGTGATCGCCGGACTGGTCATTTCTGGTTTTGCTTCGGCGTATGTCAATTCGACATTTCGTAAATACGACAAGTTCCGAAGCAGTAAGGGCGTGACTGGGACCCAAGCGGCTGAGTATATTTTGCGCAGTCAAAATATCAATGACGTGGGTGTCCAGCAGATCAGCGGAGACCTGACGGATAATTATAATAGCGGCAATAAGATGTTGAGTTTGTCTGAAGCGACGGCGCAATCGACTTCGGTCGCTGCGATCGGTGTAGCGGCCCACGAGTGCGGACACGCGGTACAGGACGCGAAGAATTACATACCGTTGAGAATGCGGGCGGCCATTGTTCCGGTTGCCAATATCGGTTCAACGCTTTCCTTCCCCTTGATTCTATTGGGTGTATTTATGAGCTGGAATCAGACGTTGATCAATATCGGGATCTTAGCCTTTTCGTTAGCGTTGATTTTCCAACTGGTGACCTTGCCAGTGGAATTCGATGCCTCCAGACGTGCATTGAGCATCTTGCGCGAAGGAAATATGCTGGATGAAGAAGAATTGGCCGGCGCGCGGAAAGTATTGTTTGCTGCGGCATTGACCTATGTCGCTGCGGCTTTAGCAACCTTCCTGCAATTGCTGCGGTTGGTCCTGCTGTTTGGCGGAAATCGGAATAGAAATTAAGAATCGACGACGTGTCGGTTCTTTTTTTATTGAAGGAAAATCCGTCAACGCTGGAGGGCGCTTTCATTTCAACGAGTATCTTAGTATTGATAATTTTAAGTGTGTGGTATGATGGAATGAAGGAAGCCCTTTTGTTTTCTTCGCCGAGTTTATTTTGGCGACGCGCAGAGGGGACAGCGGGTTTTTCGTAAGAAGAATTCATCGAATCAAAATCACTAAGGAGCTGATACTATGAAAAGATCAACCAAAGTAAAAATCGGAGTAGGCGTCGTTGTGGCGGCTAGTACTGCGACAGCTGTAATTGCATCTGGCAAGCTGATCGAAAAAGCGCGCCATGTATCAAATCGTTGTAAGGTGAAACGTTTCGTCAATGACAAATTTGACGGCAGTGACTCACTGTTAGCAATCGTTGATAAACTTTCAGATGATGATTTGGATAATGTCATGAATATTTTGAACAAAATCAAGAGCGGAAAAAAGCGTGTATCGGTCTACGGTGAGTCCATCAAAGATACGACCGAAGATTTAAAAGACCGTTTGATGGACCTTGTAGATAAAATGATGTAAACGATGTGCCAGCGATGGCGCATCTTTTTTTGTGGGTATAATTATGCTAAAGTAAGGAACATCAATACGAGCGAAGTGAGGATACGAATGGAACGCGTGAGTCAATTAACGGAAGAAGAAAAACTTTTTTTTATGCAAGAAGCGATCAGCGAAGCCAATAAGGCGAAGGCGGTCGAGGAGGTGCCGATCGGTGCGGTGGTGGTCTATCGTGGAGAGATCATTGGACGAGGGCACAATTTGCGGGAGCACAGCCAAGACGCGACGAGCCATGCGGAAATGTTCGCGATTCGTGCGGCGTGCAAGGAGCTGGAAAGCTGGAGGCTGGAGGAGTGTCAATTGTTTGTGACGCTGGAGCCCTGTCCAATGTGCAGCGGCGGGATGATTCTTTCCCGAATTGAAGAGGTTTATTTTGGGGCTTATGATCCGAAAGGCGGGACGGCCGGCACCTTGATGAATCTTTTGACGGATGAACGCTTCAACCATCGGGCATATGTCGAAGGCGGGATTCTCGAGGAAGAATGCGGACAGTTGTTGACGAATTTTTTCCGTGAGATTCGGGCACGGAAAAAAAAGACTAGCCAAAACGACTAGAGTTTGTTATACTATTTTTTGCCGAAAGGCAGGACAATGCCGGGCCTGTGAATTGTGTCAGGTCTGGAAGGAAGCAGCACTAAGTAGGATCCGGCATGTGTCTGATATGAATGAAACCAACAGCAGACTTTCGAGTCTGCTTTTTTTTACGAAAACGGGCTGAGGGCTCGTTTTTTTATTTAGCTTAATTGATTGAAGCGCTTTGAAAAGAAGCGTACACTGAGGGTACTAAAGTTGGAGGTGCGAAGGATGAAGGAGAAAAATGCTTTTCACATAAATGGGTACGCGGGATTGGTCGGGTTGATCCTCGTATTATTAGGCGGTGCGTGGTTCGTTATCACAGGCGGCAGCAATCAACGTCTAGGGATGATAATCATAGGGATCATTTTATGGATCATCGCGATCCTGTTCATCAGCTCATTGACGATCGTTGGGCCGAATCAAGCGAAGGCGGTATTGTTTTTTGGAAAATATTTAGGTACGATCAAAGCGAATGGGCTGTTCATCACCACGCCTTTGACGCGGAAGGTACCGATTTCTTTGAAGGTACGAAACTTCAACAGCTCGTTGTTAAAGGTCAATGACTCAGACGGCAATCCGGTAGAAATTTCTGCGGTCGTGGTGTTCAAGGTCGTGGATACAGCCAAAGCGTTGTTCGACGTGGATTATTATTTGGATTTCGTTGAGATACAAAGTGAGACGGCTATTCGTCATATTGCGACCCAATACCCATACGATACCTTTAACGAGGATGATTTGACCTTGCGGGGCAACACTACCGAGGTTTCAGAAGAATTGGCACAGGAATTACAGGAACGATTGGCAATGGCCGGTGTGGAGGTCATTGAGACCCGATTGAATCATTTGGCCTACGCGACAGAGATCGCTAACGCGATGCTGCAGCGGCAACAAGCCAAAGCGATCCTGTCTGCGCGGCAAACCATCGTGGAAGGTGCCGTGACCATGACGCAAATGGCATTGGAACAGATCGAGAATGGGCAAGACATCCATTTTACAGATGACCGCAAAGTGCAACTGATCAACAATCTGCTTGTCTCGATCATTACGGATAAGGGCACACAGCCAGTCATCAACACAGGTGATTTGTCTGAAAAATAATCACTGTATCTCGGAGTAATTGAAAAGGAAATAGGAGGAAGCGCGATGAAAAAACTGTACATCAAACAAAAGGTCTTCAGTATCGGTGAAAAATTCACGGTGACCGATGAAGACCAACGTCCCCGCTATTTTGTCAAAGGAAGTTTCATGAAGATCCCCAAGACCTTCCGAATCGAAGATGAAAACGGCAATGAGGTCAGCCGCATCACGAAGAAAGTCATCAGTCTCTTGCCAAAATTCTTTGTTGAGATGGATGGGAAAGAGGCAATCGAAATCTCTAAACGGGTGAGTTTTTTAAAAGCGAAATATTCGATCTCTGCTGAAGACATCAGTGTCGACGGCAATTGGTGGGATATGGATTTTGAAGTTTCGCAAAAAGGACGCAAAGTGGCAGAGATCCATAAACGCTGGATCTCGTGGGGCGATACCTATGAGATCACGATCTTGAATGACGCACTGGAAGAACTGATCGTTTCTCTAGTCGTAGCGATCGATTGTGTCAAAGAAGACGAGGACGCTGCGCAAACGTCTGCCTCGAATTAAAAAAACCGCGACTGAAGAACGTTCAGTCGCGGTTTTTTGTCGTTAAAAGAGTGTGATTTCTTGCAGAGCAGGGTTTTCGATCGAAAGTAATTGTTCCTTGATCTTCAGACCAGCCTCGCTAGAGCCAGAATAGCCTGTCAGCTTGCCGTTTTTCCCGATCACCCGATGACAAGGGATGAGAATAGGCAGCGGATTCTGACGATTGGCCTGACCGATGGCGCGAACGGCTTTTGGTCGCTGGAGTTTTTCGGCAACGTCTAAATAGCTGCAGGTCTCACCGTAAGGAATCTCTATCAAGGCCTGCCAGACGGCTTGCTGGAAATCCGTTCCCCGCTCAAAGACAAAAGGGACGTCAAAGGTTTGGCGTTCGCCTTTTAGAAAGGCTACTATTTGTTTTTTCGCCGTTTGCAAAATGGCTTGGTTCGCGTCAGGGTGCTCTTCGATCGGTGTGTAAGATAGTTCAGTCAACGCCGTTTGATTCGCATTTAGCCAAAGCGTGCCAAGAATCGTTTCGAATGTCATAGGTCTTCCCCTTCTTTAGCCAAACGAGTCCGTTTGGTCTTCTTTGGCTATATGTTACTATAGATGGGACAAAAAGAGTTGAAACGAGGTAGGATAATGGAAAAAATTATTCTTTTACATACCAATGATCTCCATTCCCATTTAGAAAATTGGCCAAAAATCCGCCGCTTCCTATTGAATCGCAAGCAGGAAGAAACGGCGGAGCAACGGATCATTACGATCGATCTTGGCGATTTTGTCGACCGCTGGCATCCTTTGACCGAAGCGACGGATGGGCAGGCGAACGTTCAGCTAATGAATCAGATCCATTATGACGCGGCAACGATCGGTAACAATGAGGGTGTTGGAAATTCAAAGGAAGAATTGAATCGGTTGTACGATCATGCCAATTTTGACGTGCTCTTAGACAATCTTTTTGATAAGCAAACCTTGCAGCCGCCGAAGTGGGCGCAGCAATCGAAAATCATTACGACCGAACAGGGGACCAAGGTCGGGCTGCTGGCATTTACCGCGCCGTTTCCATTGACCTATAATCCGAACGGCTGGGACATTCGTCAAGTAATGGACATTTTACCCAATCTGGTGGAGGAGCTTCGTCCGCAGGTGGACGTGCTGGTTTTGATGAGTCACCTCGGTATCAGTGTGGATCGCCGTATCGCGCGGGAATTGCCGGCGATCGATGTCATACTAGGCTCCCATACGCACCACTTGTTTGAGACAGGCGAGAAGATCGGTCCGGTCCAACTAGCCGCAGCGGGGAAATATGGGTATTACGTGGGAGAAGTGCATTTAACGATCGATGAAGAGCATCAGATCCAGCAGACGAGCGCGCGGACGTTTGCGACTGAAAAGATGCTGGCGTTGCCTGAAGACCAGGAGGAGATCGAGGGGTATCTGACGGAAGGGCATCGTCTATTGGCTGAAAAGAAAGTGGCGGAGGTTCCTTACGCGATGCGTACAGATCTCCAATCGGAGCATCCGATGATCGAGGACACGTTAAAGGCGGTCAAGGAAGCTGCAAACGTGGACGCCGCCGTCTTGAATTCAGGGCTGTTTTTGACAGATGTACCTGCCGGAGTCGTCGATCAAGACCAATTACACCGGGCACTGCCGCATCCGATGCACTTGATCAAAGTGACGCTAGACGGCGCCAATCTGATTCGGTTGATTTTAGAGATGGAAAAGAACCGCCATTTTTTGATCAACTTTCCAGTAATGGGCATGGGTTTTCGTGGGAAAGTCTTTGGTCACTTGGTCTATGATGGGATCGCCTACGATTCCGTCAATCATCAAGTACGTTGGCTGGGAGAGCCGATCGATCCGGAGTTGGAGTATACACTTGCAACAGTCGATCATTATATGTTCGTTCCCTTTTTCCCAACGATCGAGATCGCTGGACAGTATGAATTTCTATTTCCTGATTTTATTCGCAGTGTTTTGGGAGACTATCTCCACACTCACTACCCAATCAAATAAAAACAAGGTATAATATCACACAGGTGGTGAAACGATGGCAAAAGAAAAAAGAGACATAAAAGAGAAGAAACAACATCCAGAAAAAACAGTCACGGATGAGCTGACTGAGGTCTTAGATGAAATCGTTGAGACACCCGCTGAAGAAAAGAAAAAAGGCGAACCCGTCGTATTTGTCGGCGATAGTAATCTTTTGATTGGTGAACGCCAATACCGTTTAGTTAGAAATTATCGTGAAGGCTTTGATGCCGAACGTTTAGGTGAACGCTTTAGTGAGGTCTTGACACGCTACGATTATATCGTCGGCGACTGGGGATATGACCAGTTGCGTCTGAAGGGCTTTTTCCGCGAAGACGATCGGAAAAGCTTGCCAGAACAGCGCATTGATACATTAGAAGATTATTTATACGAATATTGTAATTTCGGCTGTGCTTATTTTGTGCTGGAACGAACAGGCGGCAAACGCCAACAAACCCGCAAGAAACGTAAGCGCAAACGGAAAGACAAACCGCAAGCATTCGTAGAAGAGAAAAAAGCACCGGTGGCAGAAAAGCCTAAGAAAAAACCGGTGATCAAAAACCGACAGCCGAAAAAAGAAGTCCCAATGAAAACAAAAGAAAAAGACGAACGCTTCGTGATTCGTCAAAGAGAAGAGTCTTAAGATGTATAAAGGATATTTGATTGATTTAGATGGCACGATCTATCGTGGAAGCGAACCGATCCCGGCTGGTCGGCGTTTTGTGGAGCACTTGCAGGAGCGAAAGATCCCCTTTCTATTTCTAACCAATAATACAACCAAGACCCCTGCGACGGTGGCGGATCGTTTAGCCAATGAATTTTCGATCCACGTTCGTCCAGAGGCGGTCTATACAGCGACCCTAGCAACGATCGACTATATGAACGACGCTGCGAAAGGGAAGAAGGTCTTCGTTATTGGCGAACCTGGGCTGATCGATCCGATCCTTTCGGCGGGCTACGTTTGGGAGGAAGAGCAGCCGGATTATGTCGTAGTTGGACTGGATACTGCGGTCACCTATGAACACTTCGTCACTGCGACCCTTGCGATCCAGAAGGGGGCGACCTTTATTGGAACGAATCCAGATAAAAATATTCCGACAGAGCGCGGGCTGCTGCCTGGTGCTGGTTCGGTGATCGCGATGGTGGAGGCTGCGACACAACAAAAAGCGACCTATATCGGAAAACCAGAAGCAATCATTATGGAGAAGGCCGTGGAGATCTTAGGGATGGAGAAATCCGAAGTCTTGATGGTCGGTGACAATTATACGACGGATATCTTAGCCGGGATCAACAACGAGATCGATTCTTTGCTAGTGTTGTCAGGCTTCACTCAAAAAGAGGATGTACCTACATTACCTGTTCCGCCGACCTACCTAGTAGAGTCGTTGGATGAATGGCACTTCGATGAAAACTAAGGGACTGGAACGTCTAGGCTTGGTTTGTTTGCTGCTGACCTTGCTGACCTTGGCCATCACCTTGACGATCAATGCGCGCTGGCTGTATCAATTGGACATTCGGCATCTGGGGTTGTTGGATTATACGACGCTCTCAGAAAAGGAACTGCTGCATAATTTCGATCAGTTGATGCGTTACTTGAATCTGCCGTGGGTGGAGACGCTGAAGATGACGGATTTTCCTGTTTCAGCAAATGGGGCGCTGCATTTTTATGAAGTGAAGCGGCTGTTTCTAGTGAATTACGGCGTATTGCTCGTGACGGTCATTCCAAGTATTGTTTACGTTCGGCATCTAAACAAGCAGCAGCGACTGTGGACGATGATCCAACCATTCCGTATCGCGGTCGTTGTTCCGATCGTGATCGCCTTTTTGATGGCGGTAAATTTTGATCGCTTCTTTGTGCTTTTCCACGGTGTCTTTTTTAATAACGATGCGTGGATATTCAATCCGGCGACTGATCCGATCATCAACGTTTTACCAGAGACATTTTTCCTCCACAGCTTCATTCTTTTTTTCGTGTTGCTGGAGATTTTTTATTTATTGCCGATCTATTTCGGGAAAAGAGCATTAAAAAAAGAGCGCTAAGCTCTTTTTTTAATGCTCTTTATTTGACGATGCTGTCTAAGTTTCGCGGATTTTCGTGAGCCAAACGGCTAGCAGCAGACGCAGCGATCGCTCCGACAAGGTCATCCAAGAAGGTATGGACGTGGACGCCGTCGTGTTCGTTGAGTTTTTTCAAGATGCCGGGTTTGACCTTGTCGATGTAGCCATAATTTGTAAAGCCGATGGAACCATAAACGTTGACGATGGACAGCGCCATGATCTCGTCAATGCCATAAAGGCCTTCATCTTCTTCCAAAATCGTTTGCAAAGGATAATCCAGCTTCTTCTGCTCCGCCAATTTGTCCAACTCAATGCCGGTGATGATCGCGTTGTGGACTTCTCTTTTTGTCAACACACGGTTGACGCTATGGATGCACAATTCGATATCTAATTTTTCGATGTAATCCTTTTGCAGGAAAAAGACCAAGTCCGCGATATCTTCGATGGTGACGCCGCGTTCTTCTAACAGGTCACGGGCTTTCTTTTCAAGTGCCGTCGTTTCAAATACCATGTGGTACCTCCTTGTGACGATTAATTTTGTGGAAACAAGCTCGTACTATGACCGGGCTGTGCACGGTTTTTAGGATTTACATAATGCAGCGCATTGTTGACAGCTGTTGGGGCCTCACCCATACCTGTAGCAATCAATTTTACTTTGCCGTCATAGGTGGCGATATCTCCGCAAGCATAGACGCCAGGGATCGACGTGCGCATATCTGATTCAACCAAAATCGCCAGTCGGGTACTTTCCAATCCCCAAGAGCGCAAATGATCCAGAGAAGAAGAGAAGCCATAGTTTACGATCAAATAATCCACATTCAACGTAATTGTCTCATCACTTTTCGCTTTTTGTAAAGTCAGATCCTCTAATTCCTGTTCTCCGTGAAGTTCCTTCAAGAGGTAAGGCGTGTAAATGTTGATAGAGGAGTCTTTTAATTTTTGCACACTGTGCTCATGTCCGCGGAAATTGTCACGGCGATGGATGATAGAGACTTCATCGGCAATGGGCTCCAACATCAGCGCCCAGTCGATCGCAGAATCGCCGCCGCCAGCGATCGCCACTTTTTTACCGGCGTATTTCATCAAATCATTGATGTAATAATCAATGCCATGATTTTCATAAGTGTCTGCGTCATCGATCATCAAACGTCTTGGTTGAAACGATCCATTTCCAAGTGCTAAAACGACGGCTTTGGTGTAATGACTGTCCTTATTCGTGACTAGCTCCAAGTAGTCGTCGTGCTGCTTTAGTGCGAGGACTTCTTCGTCCAAGCAATAGGTATGAGAAAATGTGCGTAATTGTTTTTCTAAGTTGCCAACCAGATCTGCCGCTTTAACGACGGGAAATCCAGGAATATCATAAATATTTTTTTCGGGATAAAGTGTCGTCAGTTGTCCTCCCAACTGCGGCAGGCTGTCTATCAGCTTCGTTTTTGCCTGACGGATACCTGCGTAAAAAGCCGCGAACATCCCGACTGGACCCGCACCTACGATGGTTATATCAAAAATTTCCATATCAACACCCTTTCTTCCCATCGATTGTAACAAATAAATGAGAGAGAAAGAAACGCTTGGCTTGCAGAGGTGGCAAATGGAGAAAAGTTTGTTATGATGGACACAGTGAAAAAATAAAGGAGGACATTGAAGTGACTCAATTTCCACAATTAAACTTAGCAGAAGAAAAAGGTCCAAAAGCGACGATCAAAACCAACATGGGGGATATCATCGTACAACTATTTCCTGAAGATGCCCCAAAAACGGTAAAAAACTTTGTTGAACTAGCGAAGAAAGGGTATTACGACGGCGTGATCTTCCACCGTGTCATCCCTGATTTCATGATTCAAGGCGGCGACCCAACAGGTACAGGCATGGGCGGCGAAAGCATTTATGGCGAAAAATTTGAAGACGAATTCTCCCGCAACCTATTCAACCTGCGTGGGGCATTATCAATGGCAAACGCTGGTCCAAATACCAACGGCAGCCAATTCTTCATCGTCAACAACCAAAATGTTCCTGCGAACATGATGACGCAATTAGAAGAAGCTGGATTCCCAGGCGAAATCATTGAAACTTATAAACAAGGTGGAACACCATGGTTGGACTTCCGTCACACAGTGTTCGGTCAAGTCGTTGAAGGCATGGACGTTGTAGACGACATCGGTGCAGCAAAACGCGGACCGCAAGACAAACCAGTGAATGACATCGTTATCGAAACAATCGAAATTACAGAATAAAAAAACGGCCAATCGGCCGTTTTTTTATTTTAAAGCAGTCACGATGCGACGCAGACCTTCTTCTAACGTTGCGCGAGGGCAAGCGACATTCAACCGCATATGCTGTTTTCCGCTCGGTCCATAACTGACCCCGGCGTTCAAGACGACTTTTCCTTTATGGATCAACCGTTCCTCTAATTCCTCGTCTGACAGGCCGTAAGCGGAGAAGTCCAGCCACAAAAGATAGGTGCCTTCGGGCTTCATGATCCTTACTTCAGGCAGCTCTTTTTGGAAAAAGTCTTGCGTGTAGGCGACATTTGCTTGGATATAGGGGAGTAATTCCTCTAGCCACTCTTTCCCCGTTTCGTAGGCAGCCTCCATTCCCACCAAGCCAAAGGTATTGATCTCTTGCTGGAAGTTCTCCTCTTGCTTGCGGAGAAGCTGTTTGCGCAGCTTGTCATTTTTTACAAACGCGACTGAATTTTTGATTCCAGCAAGGTTGAAGGTTTTCGTCATTGATGTAAATTGCAAGCTGAATGAACAAAACGCGTCTCCGGCATTAAAGAAGGAGGTCATTTCGTGAGGAGCAAAAACCAAATCCTGATGGATCTCATCACTTAAAACGAGAACGTTGTATTGCTGGCAGAGGGCACCTAAACGCTGCAACTCCTCTTTTGACCAGACACGTCCGCCAGGGTTGTGAGGATTACACAAAATCATGACCTTTACATGGTGCTGTTTGAATTTTTCTTCTATATCTGCATAATCCATGACAAAACGCCCCGACTCTTCAATCAACTGACTGCGGACAAGCTGGCGGCGATTGGTCTTGATGATCCCAGCAAAGGGAGGATAGACAGGGTCGTGGATCAGGACGGCATCATTTGGCTTTGTAAATGCTTGAATCGCCGTATTGATCCCAGCTAGTACGCCGGAGAAAAAGAGGATGTGGTCTTTTTCCAATGCTAATTGATGCTGCTCCTGCTCCCAAGCAATCACGGCATCGTACAAACCTTCAGGCGTCTCTGCATACCCTAATACTCCGTGCTCTAAAAGTTTTTGGTAGGCGTTCAGTACGCCTTCTGGTGCTTTGAAATCCATATCCGCGATCCAAAGGGGCAGCAACTCTTTTTCATTGTACATGTGAAGAATGGCGTCCCATTTTACGCTGTTCGAGCCAAGCCGGTCGATCGGCTGTTCAAAAGTTGTCATTTTAGTACCTCCTGTTTGATAACTTCAATTTTATCTATAAATACAGTATAATGAAACATGCGAAAAGAGGGAAATGAATGGGATATAAAATTGGAGATATTATTGAAGGTCGTGTAACAGGTATCCAGCCGTACGGTGCATTCATCTCATTGGATGATCAGACGCAAGGGCTGGTGCACATATCAGAGGTACAATCCGGCTACACTAAAAATATTCACAGTTTTTTAGAGGTCGGCCAACTGGTGAGGGTGCAGATCATTGACATTGATGAATACACAAAGAAGATCAGTTTGTCATTGCGGACATTGCTGGAGCATCCCGTTGAAGTGCCGTATCATCGGAAACGCTACTTTACCAACCGCAACAAAAACATTGGGTTTCGTTCATTGGAAAAGAATATGCCTGAATGGACAGAAGAAGCGATTGATTTCTTATTGAAAGAAAGAGTTGAAAACTAATCGTCTTTTTATGCAAAAATTGTCTTTTTTTCTGAAAACATGATACAATAGGGATGATTTACGATTAGCTTTTGCAGAGGTGAAAATTGTGACAAAACAAGTATCTGGTACAATCATGTTGCATTTAGAAGATGGATCGAAACGTTTTTTAGTTCACGAAATAGGAAATGAGAAAGAATTTGCCCGCACTGATACCAAAGCTGAAAACACTGTTTTAGCTAGCTTTTTGAATTTTTTGAAAGCAACACTACATATTGATGTGACGAATATTCGGTTGGTCGAACTAACGAATACTCAGTCACACGGCGACAACTTACCCCTTTATGTATTTGAAATGGCGAGTGAAGAAGTCACTACGCTGCCAAATGGATTTGTCTGGGAGACGCCTGACAGCTTGAGAAAGATACTTGGAACGATTGAAATCGAAGGTGTACCATTATTTGAATAGATACGTAAAAAGAGCTTATGAAAATAAGTTCTTTTTTTTTTGAAAAAAACAGTTGACCGATAGTTCATTAAGTGGTAAATTAATAAACGTTGCTGATGCAGTGAAAGCCGAACGATGGCTTTCGGAATTAAAAAAACTTCAAAAAAGTTGTTGACATTCACTCAGTAACCTGTTAAGATATAAAAGTTGCTGAAACAAAGCGACAAACAACGTAGACCTTTGAAAACTGAACGAATAAAACAAACCAAATGTGTAGGGCGCTTCTATTATATAGAAGCAAACAACATAGCAAGCAATATGCTAGCAAGTCAATTATTAAATTGAGCTTAACAATCGCAAGATTGTTTCAAACACTTTATATGAGAGTTTGATCCTGGCTCAGGACGAACGCTGGCGGCGTGCCTAATACATGCAAGTCGAACGCTTTTTCTTTCACCGGAGCTTGCTCCACCGAAAGAAAAGGAGTGGCGAACGGGTGAGTAACACGTGGGTAACCTGCCCATCAGAAGGGGATAACACTTGGAAACAGGTGCTAATACCGTATAACAATAGAAACCGCATGGTTTCTATTTGAAAGGCGCTTTTGCGTCACTGATGGATGGACCCGCGGTGCATTAGCTAGTTGGTGAGGTAACGGCTCACCAAGGCAACGATGCATAGCCGACCTGAGAGGGTGATCGGCCACATTGGGACTGAGACACGGCCCAAACTCCTACGGGAGGCAGCAGTAGGGAATCTTCGGCAATGGACGAAAGTCTGACCGAGCAACGCCGCGTGAGTGAAGAAGGTTTTCGGATCGTAAAACTCTGTTGTTAGAGAAGAACAAGGATGAGAGTAAAAAGTTCATCCCTTGACGGTATCTAACCAGAAAGCCACGGCTAACTACGTGCCAGCAGCCGCGGTAATACGTAGGTGGCAAGCGTTGTCCGGATTTATTGGGCGTAAAGCGAGCGCAGGCGGTTTCTTAAGTCTGATGTGAAAGCCCCCGGCTCAACCGGGGAGGGTCATTGGAAACTGGGAAACTTGAGTGCAGAAGAGGAGAGTGGAATTCCATGTGTAGCGGTGAAATGCGTAGATATATGGAGGAACACCAGTGGCGAAGGCGGCTCTCTGGTCTGTAACTGACGCTGAGGCTCGAAAGCGTGGGGAGCAAACAGGATTAGATACCCTGGTAGTCCACGCCGTAAACGATGAGTGCTAAGTGTTGGAGGGTTTCCGCCCTTCAGTGCTGCAGCTAACGCATTAAGCACTCCGCCTGGGGAGTACGACCGCAAGGTTGAAACTCAAAGGAATTGACGGGGGCCCGCACAAGCGGTGGAGCATGTGGTTTAATTCGAAGCAACGCGAAGAACCTTACCAGGTCTTGACATCCTTTGACCACTCTAGAGATAGAGCTTCCCCTTCGGGGGCAAAGTGACAGGTGGTGCATGGTTGTCGTCAGCTCGTGTCGTGAGATGTTGGGTTAAGTCCCGCAACGAGCGCAACCCTTATTGTTAGTTGCCATCATTTAGTTGGGCACTCTAGCGAGACTGCCGGTGACAAACCGGAGGAAGGTGGGGATGACGTCAAATCATCATGCCCCTTATGACCTGGGCTACACACGTGCTACAATGGGAAGTACAACGAGTCGCGAAGTCGCGAGGCTAAGCTAATCTCTTAAAGCTTCTCTCAGTTCGGATTGTAGGCTGCAACTCGCCTACATGAAGCCGGAATCGCTAGTAATCGCGGATCAGCACGCCGCGGTGAATACGTTCCCGGGCCTTGTACACACCGCCCGTCACACCACGAGAGTTTGTAACACCCGAAGTCGGTGAGGTAACCTTTTGGAGCCAGCCGCCTAAGGTGGGATAGATGATTGGGGTGAAGTCGTAACAAGGTAGCCGTATCGGAAGGTGCGGCTGGATCACCTCCTTTCTAAGGAAATAGTTCATCTTAGATGAACGTTACGGAAACTACACAGGCTTGCTTTTATTCGTTCAGTTTTGAGAGGTCTACTCTCAAATCGTTCATTGAAAACTGGATACAGAAACAAAATGTTAAACAAACCGAGAACACCGCGTTGAATGAGTTTTTTAATAAGTTCAATTGCTTATTTATTACTAAGGAACATGATCGCTCATGGAAATTAGTAAGACCCTTGACGCAAGTCAAGATAAGGTTAAGTGAATAAGGGCGCACGGTGGATGCCTTGGCACTAGGAGCCGATGAAGGACGGGACTAACACCGATATGCTTCGGGGAGCTGTAAGTAAGCTTTGATCCGGAGATTTCCGAATGGGGAAACCCAGCATCTTTTATAGGATGTTACTTTTCAGTGAATACATAGCTGAATAGAGGTAGACGCAGAGAACTGAAACATCTAAGTACCTGCAGGAAGAGAAAGAAAAATCGATTCCCTGAGTAGCGGCGAGCGAAACGGGAAAAGCCCAAACCAAGAGGCTTGCCTCTTGGGGTTGTAGGACTCCAATATGGTAGTTCAGTGAGATAGTCGAAGGACCTGGAAAGGTCTGCTAGAAAGGGTAAAAGCCCCGTAGACAAAATTTGACTGGCACCTAGGAGGATCCTGAGTACGGCGGAACACGAGGAATTCCGTCGGAATCCGGGAGGACCATCTCCCAAGGCTAAATACTCCCTAGTGACCGATAGTGAACCAGTACCGTGAGGGAAAGGTGAAAAGCACCCCGGAAGGGGAGTGAAATAGATCCTGAAACCGTGTGCCTACAACAAGTTAGAGCCCGTTAATGGGTGATAGCGTGCCTTTTGTAGAATGAACCGGCGAGTTACGATTACTTGCGAGGTTAAGTTGAAAAGACGGAGCCGCAGCGAAAGCGAGTCTGAATAGGGCGAATGAGTAAGTGGTCGTAGACCCGAAACCATG
>NZ_JBIOTD010000001.1:657500-1022500 GCF_051715125.1 Enterococcus sp. AZ048
TATGTTTGAGCAAATTGTTTAATGGATTAAGGGAATAGTGCTATCCTCAAGGTGAGGTGAGGATAACTATGTATATGAAAATTTCAGATGAATTGGTAGAGCGACTAGGGAAATACAAAGACAGTCGAATCCTTTTGGACTTAGATGATGGTGTAGGGATGTACTCCAAGATGGGAAGCTGCGCATTGAACATCAGCTTCCGCTTATTGATCTTAGACAAAGACCAAGATTACTCAGACTATACAGTGAACGTTGAAAGCCCAATTGGGGAAATTCCAATCAAAGAACATTCAAAATTGTACTTGGAAGACGACATGTCCTTGGTTTTTGATCCACGGATGTCATTGATCAAACTGAAAAGCCCTAGTGGTATGATTGATGGAAATGTCCAAATCATTGATTTACGCAAAAATAAGGAGTGAGCCTAAATGGCCCACTCCTTATTTAATTTGGTCTTTCTAAATCAATCGTATTAGCGATATGGCTGTAAGTAGCGCCAGCAAGACGTGCTGCTGGATCAAGGGAGATCGGATCGATATACTCTTTTTCCGCATCAAAAACAGCTTCTTCAAACGAATAGTTCAAAACTTCCAGAATGAACAAATCACTGATCACGGTTCCTTCATGGTCGCTTACAGGAACATATTGATGAAGCCGAACTTCAAAGCGGATAGGGGCTTCCTGGATCGCTGGTACAGCGACTTCTTTGCTGTCTACAAGTGTAAGTCCGCTCTCGGCTAATTCACTTTCCTCAGCAGGCAGAGAAGCTGAGGAGTGGTTCATTTCGGATAGAACCGAGTCGTTCACCATATGGATCACGCCTTCTTTTTGTTGAAAAAGATTTCGTGCAGTGTCCTTCATCTGATGCTCTTTGCGATTGATAGAAAGACTGACTAACGGTAGGTCCTTCGCTACAACATTGAAATAGCTGAAGGGAGCGGCATTCACGACATTCGTTGTGTCATCGATCGTAGTGATCCAAGCGATCGGTCGCGGAATAACGCTGCCTGTCAGAAACTTATAATTTTGTTTTGTCGTTAGATCCTTTGCAGAGTAGAAGTACATAGCGCGCTCCTTATTTTCGTTTCTTATTTGCGTCAGAAGTGTCAAAGGGGCGAACATACTCTTCGATCTCTTCTCGTTTTGATTGCAAATGAGGAGGCAATGACAAGATTTCACCTGCGTGATCGTAGGTCTCATCTTGCAAGAAACCAGGGCCATCGGTAGCTAGTTCAAATAAGACATTTGGTGCTGCCAGGAAGTATTCTGATTGGAAGTAGAAGCGGTCGACGAATCCTGAATTTGGAAATTCTAGGGCATTGATCTTTTCGATCCAGTCACGAAGCGCGTCATCATCAGCAACACGTAAGGCCAAGTGATGGACATTCCCATAGCCTTCCTGTGCTGGGATCATATCTGGCTGATCATCTACAAGGATCGTCGCACCATTTCCGCCTTCACCAACTTCAAATTGATGCAGGCTTTCTTCAGCAGCAGTTTCTTTAAAGCCTAATAGGTTTTCTAAAACCAGTTTTAGGTGTTCAAATTTTGCCACGGTAACAATGGTTGGGCCTAAGCCGAAGATCGCGTGTTCAGCAGGAACATTTGAATTCTTCCATGGTGTCCCGCCGGCAACGCCGTTATTTTTTTCGTCTGATACTAATTGGAACCATTGATCGTCGTAGTCTTGGAATTCTAAATATTTCTTTCCAAAACGTTCGTTGATCTCGCCATGAGCAACTTCTTTTTCTGAGAAGCGTTGAGCCCAGAATGTCAATGAAGCGTCGGTCGGCACACGGAAACCAGTCCGTGAAATACTATTCGTCCCTTTGCTTCCCTTTGGAATTTGTGGGAAATCAAAGAAGGTCATATCCGTCCCGGGCGCACCAGAATCATCTGTAAAATAAAGGTGATAGGTTTCGATGTCGTCTTGATTGACTGTTTTTTTAATCATGCGCAAGCCTAAAATATCTGTAAAAAAGCGATAATTTTTTTCGGCGCTGGAAGTCATTGCTGTTACGTGGTGTAATCCGCGAATTTGTGTATCCATAATTTATTCCTCCTAAACTCTTACTAAAAGTAAGTTTATTGGAAAGCTGATTTTTTAGCAAGAATAATGCCTCGACTTGATAATTTTCCAAGGAATCAGTAGGATAGAAACAGGAGGTAGACGATGAAAAAAATTGTATTATTTGATTTAGATGGCACGTTGACCGATTCAAGTGAAGGCATTTTGAACAGCATTCGCTACATGTTGGAGAAAAAGGGCTTGGCTATTTCTGACACGGAGACACTGCGCAGCTTTATTGGCCCTCCTTTGGCCGATTCATTGAAGGCGCTTTACGGCATTTCAGAAGCTGAAGCGCAAGAAGCTGTTGAAAGCTACCGTGAGTATTATGCTGATCAGGGAATCAAACAATTGACGGTGTATCCTGGTGTGGAAAAGATGCTGACGGATTTGTCAGAAGACTATTCTTTAGCGATCGCGACGTCAAAGCCTGAATTTTTTGCTGAACAGGTGATCGAGAACACGGGATTGACGAAATATTTCACCGGGATTTTTGGCGCAGACCTGGCGGGTGACCGTTCAAAAAAAGCCGACGTGATCACGTACGCATTAGAGCAATTAGAAGGAGATACGGCGGTGATGGTCGGGGATCGGAAATTTGATATTTTAGGTGCCAAGGACAATCAGTTGAAGAGCATCGGTGTGCTGTATGGCTTCGGGGATCGGCAGGAATTAGCGGAAGCAGGGGCGGATCTTCTTGTAGAGAAGGCGTTGGAGATTCCTCTCGCCCTTCAAAGATTGTTTTAAGCAACTTCTACAGAAAAAGGACGTTGAAAACAAAAAAAATCCCTCAAGCGAGGGATTTTTTGATCAATTATTCGACTTAGTACCAGCCGTTTGCTTGCCAGAATGCTTGTGCGCCTTCCCATGAACCATAGCGAGAAGTGACATATTGATCCGCAACACGTTCTTGGTTTGCAGCAGAGTAGTCACCATTTAAGTATGAAGCAGATAATTGGTAACGTCCAATGTATTGACCGTTTGTTGCAGTGTAAGAACCGCTAGATTCGCGTTGTGCGATCCATTCTTTTGCTGAGCTTGTGCTTGCTGGAGCTGAAGCTTCTGCAGCAGGAGCCGCTGGTTGTTGTGCTTGTTGTACAGGAGCAGCCGCTGGTTGTGCTGGCGCTTCTTGAACAGGTGCTTGTTGTGCAGGAGCAGGAGCTGCTTGTTCTTGAACAGGTGCAACAGTAGTATTGCCTTTTGCATCTGTGTCGATCGTCAAGTTTTGTCCTTCAAAGATCATATCAACGTTAGAGATGTTGTTTTCACTAGCAATTGAATGAACCAAGCTGTTATCGCCTGCAAATTTGATTGAGATTTTTGATAACGTATCACCTGATTGAACAGTGTAATTTTCAGCTGCATGTGCATCGTTTGTTCCTAGTGCAAATACTGCACCGGCTGTTAGTAAAGTTGTAAGTACAAGAGTTTTTCCAAATTTCATTATGTAAATTCCTCCAAAAAAGTTTTTAATGTCATCAGTCATTTCGACTACGAGACTTACTTTACCATCCTTCTTCATGTCGTGGGTTATAAACCAGTGACAAGAGGTTACAAGGAAATGTAGAAATGTAACAAAACATGGAGAAAAGGGGCCTTTTGAAATACTTAATCTCTATTAAGAATGTCTGAATCCCTATGAGGGACAAGGGATTTGCGAGGTGTTTCTCAGGGGAAATAGATGTAAGCGCTGATAAAAGTTGCAATGTTGACACCCCGTTGTAAAGAATCAGACGATTGTAGGGGCGAAAACCTCGGAAAAACGACGGATTATTTCTTAAGAAAAGGTAAATGAAAGACAAATTGAGGTGAAACATGGCCATTACGATAAAAGAAATTGCCCGTCTGGCGGGTGTCTCCGTGACGACGGTCTCTCAGATCCTTAATCAGAAGGGGGGACGCTTCAGCGAAGCAACCAAACAGCGGGTCTTAACGGTGATCGAAGAGCAAAACTATTCGCCAAATTATTTTGCTTCAAATATCATTGCAAAAAAATCAAAGACGATCGGTGTGATCGTTCCTGATTTTTCAGAACAATTTGCTTCGGCGATCGTCAGAGAGATCAAACGACACTTGGAAGAGCAAGGGTACTATTTGATCATTTGCGAATCGGATCATGAGTTCGAGAAGGAAAAGGTGCTGCTGGAGCAGTTGGCGAAGATCGCTGTGGAGGGAATTATTCTCTTTACGCCCAATCTATACGATCAGGATCAACGAATCCG
This sequence comes from Enterococcus sp. AZ048, assembly GCF_051715125.1. Classification (NCBI taxonomy): domain Bacteria; kingdom Bacillati; phylum Bacillota; class Bacilli; order Lactobacillales; family Enterococcaceae; genus Enterococcus; species Enterococcus sp. AZ048. The sequence continues at coordinate 661,791 of NZ_JBIOTD010000001.1, forward strand.
CAAAGGTCGCTACCAGGAGATCCCAGTTGTTTTTGCGGATAGGGGACTCAATGAAGGCTATTACGGGACAGTAAAGATCGATGAATTTTCAGGAGTTTATCGGGCCCTCGAGTGGCTGATCGGAGAGGGGCATCGCAGGATCGGCCTTCTGATGGATGATGCAGAGCACTATCATTTAGCGGAACGATTTGACGCATATAGACAGGCGCTGCAGGATCATCAGCTTATAATAGAAGAAACACACATCAAACAGATGCCTTTGACGATCGAAGGCGGGTATCAAGGCGCTACTGAATTGCTGAGGGAGACAGAGGTGAGTGCGATCTTCTGCTGCGATGATATGTTAGCGATCGGGTGTTACCAAGCCGTGTTTGATAATGGCAGAGTGTTGGATCAGGAAATTACGGTGGTAGGCTTCGATGGCGGAGAAGTGACGCAGATCGTTCGGCCAAAAATAAAGAGTGTCCGTCAGCCCTATAAAGAATTAGGAAATGCTTATGCGGACAAGATTCGAATGGCGATCCAACAGCCAGATCGCCAAATGGATGACCGGTTGTTCCATGTAAGCTTTGACCCAGAATAAGCAATGAGAGTAGAGAAGCATTTGCGTCAGAGCAAATGCTTTTTTGTTATGAAATAATTACTTTCCCTATAAAACTAGACGAATATTAGTGAAATAGTTCGGCGAATAAGGGGGTGTTCTTGTAATTTCTCTATTTTTAACAAAAAAAGCTCAATTTTTTAAGCAATATGGGTTAATTCTTTGGTAGAATATTGGGAGATAAAATGAATTCTTTTTGGCCTTCAGGGTATGGGGGGAAAAGAATGACGATGGAAAAGTGGGGGAGCGTTTTTGAAAAGGGTTGGGGAAGTATTTTTTGCGATTGGAACAAGGAAACTCATCATTATTGGTTTGGTGCTTTTATTGGGAGTGGTCAGTTTTTACTCCTACAAGAGTGTGTATTACGCGGAACGGTTGCTGCCTAAGACAAAAGTAAACGCGATCGATGTTGGCGGACTGACTGTGGAGCAGGCGAATGAAAAAATCACGAAAGAGCTGACAGAGGCCCCTTTCGCGATTCGTTTAGATAAGCATTTGTGGAGGGAACTTAAGCGCAGCGATTATGGGTGGTCTAAAGATCATCGAGAGGCGCTCAAACGGCTGAAACAGGAGCAAAGTCCATTTGCATGGGGCCTGAGCGGATTTGCAAAGCATCAGTACCAGCTGCCGAACACCTTTGACCGTGAGCAGGTGGAACAATTAGTGGAGGCGTTGAGAATGACGCTTCTAGAAAAAAATGTGACGCGGATTCCGACGAAAAATGCTAGGATCGAGTGGCAGAATGGGGCATTTAAAATTGTTCCAGAAGAGCAAGGAAACACTTTTGACATTGATGCTGTGCAGAATGCTGTAAAACGCGGCTTGGAAGAAGGTCAGTCGTCAGTAGATGCGGAAAAGTATTATGCTCGGCCGATCATGACAAAAAAGGACGGCACGTTAAAGAAGCAACAGGAAAAATTAAATCAGTTTACTAAAATGAAAGCGTCTTATAGGATCAATGGAAAAGCCATCGCCCTCTCTAATGAGGAACTCAGCAGCTGGCTGACCACGAACGAGAATGGAGAAGTGCAGATCGATCAAGAAAAGGTCACGCGTTTTGTGACCAAGCTAAACGCAGACTATAATACCCAGGAGAATCCGACACCCTTCACTAGTACAAAACGAGGTGAGGTCTCTGTACCTATGGGAATCTATGGCTGGTCTATCGACATTCCTGCGGAGGTCCAAGCCTTGAGCGGGGAGATTTTAAAAGGGAAAAATTTTGATCGCACGCCGATCGTGACAGGCGATGCACCAACAGTCCAAGCTGGCATCGGCAATACGTATGTAGAAGTCGATCTGCAAAACCAATATATGTGGTATTACAAAGAGGGCAAGGTCCAGCTGGAAACAGATATTGTCAGCGGGAAGCCATCCACACCAACACCGCCTGGGGTAAATTATGTGACGAGCAAATCAACGGATCAAGTTCTGCGGGGCTTGAATGAGGACGGCTCCAAGTACGCCAGTCCTGTACGCTATTGGATGCCGATCGACCGGACAGGCGTAGGCATTCATGATTCTGATTGGCAGTATGCGTATGGCGGAGACCTCTGGCTATACCGAGGGTCTCACGGTTGTATCAACACGCCGCCAGCCAAAATGGATGAACTTTATCCGATTTTGGAGACAGGGACTCCTGTCGTCGTTTTCTAATAGAACAGGAACAAGCATCAGAAAAAAATTCTGGTGCTTTTTTTTAGTTTAAAGTCGTTTTATTCCCTCAGAATTTTGCGGGATAAAAACAAGTGATCGGCTTGAGACCAGCAAACAGATAACTGTCGCTGACCAAAATAGGACGCTTCTTTCATGGAGAAGAAGCGTCCTATTTTTTCTTTGTGGAGGGAAGCTATTCAAAAAAATGACGCATAAAACGACACGATCCAAAAAGCAAGGCACGTGATTAACTGTAAAATCATCCTTATAAATAGACGAAAACAGAGAGGTTAAAATAACTGATAAACAATCGATAGACAAATGAATACCGAGGGAGCCAGTTATTATGAGCGTTGCAGTTTTCGTTTATGAACAGCCTAAAGGGCTAAAAAAGATACTCAATAAAGGAAAGAAGGAAAACACATGTGTACGACAGTTTTAGTAGGAAAAAAAGCATCACGTACAGGATCAACAATGATCGCGAGAAATTGCGATACCGAGGCACCGATCCAGCCAGTGAAGTTTGTTCAAGTAGAGGAAAATGCGGTTACTAGCGGAACCTTCCACTCTGTGATCACTCATTTTTCAGAAGCGTATCCTGAGCAGGCGCTGGGCTATCAAATGATCCCGTTTGTTGAACAAGAAACGCTAGGCATTTTTGGCGAGGCAGGAATCAATTCATTGAATGTTGCCATGAGCTCGACAGAAAGTATTTTCGGTAATCCCTTTGTATTGGCTGCCGATCCATTTACAGAGGAAGGCTTAGGAGAAGATGCACTGTTAACGATGGTGCTCCCTTATATCACTTCCGCAAGAGAAGGCGTCGAATACGTCGGGAAACTCATCGAAAAGCACGGTTCCCACGAAGGAAACGGGATCATCTTCAGCGATAAGGACGACATCTGGTATATGGAGATTCCTTGCGGGCATCATTGGGTCGCACAGCGTATCCCTGATGACCATTGCGCAGTCATCGCGAACCAATCGATCATTGAAACGGTAGATTTTGAAGACGAGGCGAATTTCATGCATTCAGCAAACATTCGCACCTTCGTAGAGACACACGCGCTGAACCCTGAAGACGGCACCTTCAATTTCAGACAGATCTTTGGGACGAGCAATTTGCAGGATCGCAAGTACAATACCGCTAGAGTGTGGTATGGACAGAAAATTTTAGGCAAAGAGAATGCCAGTCCGACAGCCGATGATATGCCATTTACATTCCAACCGGCTCATCGATTAACAGTGGATGATGTCGGTCGTGTTCTAAGCTCTCACTTCGATGAAACGATCTATGACCCATTCAGTAAAGGCGACGAGCAGGCAGCACACGCTTTCCGACCTATTTCGATGAATCGTACCGCTGAATCTCATATCCTGGAAATTCGAAACAACGTAGACCCTGAGTTCGCCGCATTGTTTTGGTTGAACAGCGGACCTACAGCATTTAATCCCTATGTTCCTTTTTATGCCAACAGTAAGGATACCTCATCTCTTTACAATGAGACGAGTCTGACCTTTGACAGCAATCAGGCCTACTGGCGCGCACGTTTACTCGCTGTTTTAGTTGAGAGAGACTATGACAAACTTGCCTTCTTGAACTTTGGCTATTTAACGAGTGCGAAAGAACTGGCGCATCAGTTGATTTTAGCCAGCGATCAAGAAGCAGAGAACTATACCGGCGAAGAACGCAAAGACTTTTTGACTGCGTGCAATGAGAAGCATGCGGAAAAAATGAACCAGCTTGCGTTGGATCATATTGGTGCGTTGGTGGAGCAAGGCTTGGGCTTATCGGCATTGACCTATGACATTACGAAGGACATTTAAAATGGACAGAAAGGAGTTGAACAGCAATGGAACACAATCATGGGGCCATTCAAAAGGGAACCACAGCACCCAATGCGACCGTTTCTGATGGCACTACTGGAAAAAAGACACTCTCTAAAATTACTTTGACGACGTTTATCGGGCTGACCTTCGCCTTGGTCGCGGGGCCTTATTATTCCACCTTGACGGCGACCGGCTGGAATATGTTTTTATACATGGCGATCGCCACGATCGGCTTTGCCCTTCCTATCGCACTGATTTCAGGCGAATTTGGAACGACCTTCCCTGGAAGAGGGGGCCCAGAGCTTTGGGTAAAAAATACGCTCGGTCCTAAATGGGGCTTTGTCACCTCCTGGCTGATCTGGATGTCGATGATTCCCGCGATGCTGGTGGTGGGTACAGGCTTTGCGCCAACCGTTGCTCTGCTGATCGGGAAGAAAGAATTGGTCGAAAACCCGATCTATACCTTGGGCGTCATTTTGGTCTTGGTTTGGACCATGACGCTATTGAATCTAAAATTCGATATGGCAAAAATCAATGGGAAATTCGGCATATGGCTTGGTTTTTACATCCCAGTGGTCATGCTATTCGGGCTCGGATTGTACACATTCATCAAATTCGGCTTTAATGCCGACAGTATCTTAGGTAGCTTTGAACCGTCTAAGTTAGTACCTAAGTCGCTGACTAGCGGCTCAGGAATGTACTTCAGCGGAGTTATATTTATCTTTTTAGGGATCGAGATGTCCTCTGTATTTATTACGCGGTTAAGAAAACCGTCGGGTCAATACGCAAAAGGCGTCATCATTGCACTGGTCCTTTTAGCGATTCTCTCATTGTGTAACGCCTTCTTTGTGGCAAATGTGATTCCTAAGGGAGATATCCAGTTGAACAACACGGTCCAACCGTTACAAATTTTTGCGGAACGTCTAGGCTTGCCCTACATTCTCGTCCAATTGTTCTGCTTAATGTCGATCATCAGTGTGTTGACGAATATGTCTACTTGGTTCGTCAGTGCCTCTAAAACCATGACACAAAGTGCGCTGAATGGCGATTTTCCACCTAAATTGAAATTTTGGAAAACCAATAAATTCAATGCGTGTCCGTCGCTATTGATCGTGCAAGCAGCGGCGATCTCACTATTGTCGGTCGCCTACGCTGTGATCCCCGGGATCAATACAGTCTTTATCATTATCACTAACAGCGGGACCGTCTTGTATTGTCTGGCCTACAGCTTGATGACGATTGGCTATATCAGCATGAGACGACAGGATAAAAATCAAGACCATCCTTTCCGTGTCGGGAAAAAAGGCAATCATTTGGCCTACATGGTGTCCTTTTTACTTCTAGCAACGATTGTTTTTGCGCTTGTTATCACGTTTATGAACAATAGCTTGCTGAATCTAGTATTTGTAGTGATCTTTACGGGCATCTTCTTCATGGTTCCTTTGTTCATTTATCGAAACAGGAAAGAAAGCTGGAAAATGCCCTCCAGCCAAAAGGAAACAAAAAGTTAACGCCAGAATGAGCGCTTTAGAAATTGTAAAACACAAAGCGCTCGTTCTTATAGATTGGAGGATTTAAAATGGCGACAACAAATAGTCCGCTCGCAAAGAGCAGCGGCACAGCGGCGGCCACGAGCAAAAGCAAATTGTCTTTTCTGTCGATCTACTTTCTAGGAATCAATGCGATCGTTGGCTCAGGAGCATTTCTTTTGCCGCAAGAGATATACCAACGAGTGGGCGTGATGAGTGTCTTAGTCATCCTGTGTGCGGCAATGACAGTCAGCATGATCGCCTTATGTTATGCCGATCTATCCAGCCGATTTTCTGGCTCAGGGGCAGCATGGCTTTACTCGTATAATGCATTCGGTAAATTTACCGGCTTTCAAATCGGCTTGTTTTCATGGTTCTTAGGTTGTTTGACCTTGTCCGCGGAATCTGTAGCCTTGCTTAGAACACTGAAAAATCTCTTTCCGCAATTGGATAATGGGATCGTAAAAATTTTGTTTCCGGTCACGTTGATCACGATACTGGCGATCATTAATTTATTTGGTACGTCGCTCGTCAAATTCATCAACGGGATCTCATCCGTCTTCAAAATTTTTATTGTTCTATTCTTCATAGTTTTAGGAGCATTTTTCATGCATAAAACAAACTTCACACCGATCGTACCAAGCACAGTTACAAATACGAAAAGCTTTGTCGGTCATTTCGGGTCCGCATTTAGTGTTGTTTTTTATATGTTCAGCGGGTTTTCATTTATACCTGTTGCAGCAGCACAAATGAACAATCCCGAAAAAAATATTCCTAAAGCATTGATTTATGTGATGGCGAGTGTCACCGTCTTGTACACACTCGTTCAAACGATCGCTATCGGAATCTTAGGGACAACGATCGTGAAGTACGATGTCCCGATTGCAGAAGCAATGAAGATCGGTGTCGGTCATTGGGCCTATGCCATCATCATCTTAGGGATGATCCTGTCGATCTTTGGTGTCGCCTTCGCTGTATCCTTCAGCACACCGGCACTGGCTGCGTCATTAGCAGAAGAGCACCACTTATTGCCAAGTTCTATTGGAAAGAAAAATAAATACGGTGCCCCTTATGTGGCAGTGATCGTAACATCCGTGATCAGTATTTTTGCAACACAATGCAGCTATATCTTCTTAGTATCCTGCATCGTGTTAGCATCATTTATCCAATATGTACCATCGATTCTAGCGGTCATCAAATTCAAGAAGACGAAACAATTTCCAAATAATGGCTTCAGCCTAAAGGGCGGCTATGTCGTTCCTATTTTGGCCTTGGTCATCTCAATGTATTTATTGACGAATTTTAACTTAAAAGTTCTATTAGTGATGTTGGCCGTATTCATACTAGGTGTCATTATCTATGTCACAAAAATCAAAGGCGCTGAGAACGAACAAGCAGCCAATTAAAAAAGCACGTAACCACAAAAAATATCATTTAAAAAAATGAATAGAGGAGAATGATTAACATGAAAGCAACGAAACAATTAGGATTAGCAGCAGCAACTTTAGGAATGATCGTATTATTAGGAGCCTGCGGGCGAACAGAAGAAAGTGGCACGATCGTCGGCGGTTCCGGCTCAGAGGAAGTCTACACTGATTCTTCAGGTGACGAGGCAGTCGTCGGGGAAGAGACGTTAAAAGATGACGGCTACTTCAAACAAGTCGTAACAGAAGGGATCGATCCAAAAGTAAAGGATATCGTGTCCTATGATACTCAGTTCAGCAATTCAGATTGGGACAAGATCACCTTCGATGTCGACCATGCGAAAATAGTCACGGTCAAAGACTTTAAAGATGAAAAAGGAGATACCTATAAAACCTTGCTCTCCTTGAAGTATAAATTAGACATTGAAGATACCTCGGACAAATACATCATGCCTGATAAAGCGGAAGTTGAATTAGCAGATGGCAAAAAAGTCAGCGCCGATTTCTTTATGGATATTTTCGATGACGAATTCTCAACGACAGATGCCCACAAAGATGGCTTCATTCACTTCAAGATCAAAGACGAAGAAAAAATCAGAGAAATCAAAGCTGTGGATGTGACATTCCGTGCAAAAACAGATAACAACCACGAAACGACTCATACGTATAGAATTGATTTCCCATTAGAAGCAGAAGAATAAGCAGGTAAGCATCAATTAAATCGAGTCAAAACAAAAAGCCGTTGGTTCAGCGGCTTTTTGTTTTGGTCTTCATTTCGAACCAACTGGTATTAGATTTTCTCGCATAATTTCTATAAGCAGAAAAAAGAGGCCGCTTCTATTGATTGATTCCTAAAAATAGGCACCCTGCTAATCGTTGGTATAAAGGTATTTTTAATTTTATGGATGATAAATCGATTATTATTGTTGACAGACCTAAAAAAACCACCTTACTATTGGTTTGTGGTTATAACCAGTTGCGAAGAGGAGAATCCCATGGAAAATTCTTTTAAAAACAAAGCTTTGTACTATCAACTCGTAGATCTATTAAAAGAGCGGATGGAGGCCAGCATGATCCCTCATGACAAGCTGCCTTCAGAACGAGAATTGACAGCACACTACGGTGTCAGTCGGACGACGGTCCGTTTGGCTCTGCAAGAGCTGGAACGCACCGGATTTATTTATCGACGTCATGGAAAAGGGACCTTTGTCTCTGACATCAGAAAAGACGCAGCCGACTTAGCGGGCGCCTACAGCTTTACGGAACAGATGAAAAGCTTGGGCAGAAATCCTGAGACGAGAATCTTATCCTTTGAAAAGATCGAAGCAGATAAGTTCATTGCGCAGCATCTCAATCTTTCCTTAGGAGAGGCCGTCTTTAAGTTAAGTCGTTTACGAATCGCAGACCGTGAGCCGTTAATGATCGAAGATACCTATTTACCAGTCAAATTCTTTTTAGCATTAGACGATTCACTTTTGCGCAGCAAGCCTTTGTACGATCTTTTTTCAGAAGATTTTGATCAGACGGTCCGTCTGGCGGATGAAGAATTGTACGCCAGTCTTGCTTCAAAGGAGGATGCGAAACAATTGATGATCCCTGTAGGCGCACCTGTCCTGCATTTAGCCCGACAGACCTACAATATGAAAAATGAACGTATTGAATTCACACTGAGTGTTGCCCGTGCGGATCAATTCCATTATCAGATCCGCCATATTCGAAAGAGTTAGGAGAGAATGAATCGATGTTTACAGTAGAAAAAGACAAATTGGAACAGATGGGTGCTGAGATCACGACACGTGAGATTCGCCAGCAGCCAGAGCTTTGGGAGGAGACCCTTCACCTCTATCAGGAGGCGCAAGCCGCGTTAGAAGAATTTCTTGCCGCAGTAAAAGAGAACGCTCAAGGGAAACGAACACGAGTGATCTTCACCGGTGCAGGGACTTCCCAATATGTCGGTGACACCGTGGTTCCATACCTGCGGAAACATGGCAATGTCCAAGACTTCAGCTTTGAAAGCATCGGCACCACCGATATCGTGGCAGAGCCGTTGGAATATTTGATCAAAGAAGAGCCGACGTTACTTGTGTCCTTTGCCAGAAGCGGGAACAGCCCTGAAAGCTTGGCGGCTGTAGAAATCGCTGATCATGTGGTCGATACGATCCATCATTTAGCGATCACCTGTGCCGAAGAAGGAAAGCTGGCTCAGCTCAGCGAAGAAGCAGAGAACAGCTTCTTATTCTTGATGCCTGAACGCTCCAACGATGACGGCTTCGCCATGACAGGCAGCTTTTCTTGTATGACCCTTGGCGCCTTGCTGACCTTTGACCAAACCGCATTATCCGAGAAACAAACGTATGTCCAAGCCTTGAGCCACATGGGGAGCGAAGTGATCGCTCGTGAAGAGGAGCTCGCGACCCTTGTCGGACTCGAGTTCGATCGAATCGTTTACGTTGGTTCTGGAAGTCTCGCTGGTTTGACCCGCGAAGCGCAGTTGAAAATACTAGAATTGACAGCTGGGAAAATCGCGACTGTTTTTGATTCTTCCATGGGCTTTCGTCATGGACCAAAATCCTTCATCAATGAAAAGACGCTGATGTTCGGATTTGTGAATAATGATCCCTATACACGCGACTATGACTTGGATGTCTTAGAGGAAGTACACGGAGATGAAATCGCTATCAGTGTATTAGCCATAACGCAGCCTGGAGAGCGGAATTTCTCAGGTGACAAATTTGAGTTTGCTTCTGCGGCAGAACGCTTGCCGGATGGGTATCTAGCGTTAGGCTATATCATGGTGGCCCAAACGGTCGCACTATTGACCTCTGTCAAAGTAGCGAACAAACCGGATACACCATCGCCTACAGGAACTGTGAATCGTGTGGTAAAAGGCGTTACGATCCATGAATACAAGTAGAGAAGAACGGGGAGGAAAACGATGCTTACACTGACCAAAGAAAAAAAGGCGGCAATGGACCGCTTATCAACAAAAGAGGGCGTAATCAGCGCATTGGCGATCGACCAACGAGGCGCTTTAAAGAAGATGATCAAGGCATTAGACGTAGAACCAACGGATGCACACATTGAAGCATTTAAGGCGTTGGTTTCCAGTGAACTGACTCCGTATGCGTCTTCGATCCTTCTAGATCCTGAATACGGATTGCCCGCTGCAAAGGCTCGCTATAAAGATGCCGGCTTGCTGCTGGCCTATGAAAAAACAGGCTACGACGCAGAAACACCCGGCCGTCTACCGGATTTATTGTCAGATTGGTCGGTTTTACGGCTGAAAGAGCAAGGGGCCGATGCGATAAAATTTTTGCTTTACTATGACATTGATGAAGACGCAGCCATCAACCAGCAAAAGCACCGGTTCATTGAACGCTTAGGCAGTGAGTGCGCGCAAGAAGACATACCTTTTTACTTAGAATTGGTCTCTTATGACGCACAAAATGAAGATGCCGGATCACTGGCTTATGCAAAAATCAAGCCTCATAAAGTCAATGAGATGATGAAGGAATTTTCAAAGCCGCAATACAAGGTAGACGTATTGAAAGTCGAAGTGCCTGTTAATATGAACTACGTTGAAGGCTATGGAACAGGCGAGACGGCCTATTCTAAGGAAGAAGCCGCAAACTACTTCCTTGAACAAAGCCAAGCAACAGACTTGCCATTTATTTTCTTAAGTGCGGGCGTATCAACCGAATTGTTCCAGCAGACCTTAGTCTTCGCTAAAGAAGCGGGATCGACCTTCAACGGGGTACTTTGCGGACGTGCGACTTGGAAAAATGGGGTCAAGCCGTTCATCGAAGCTGGGGAGTCAGCAGCGCGGGAATGGTTAGAGACCGAAGGCAGAGAAAATATCGAAAGCCTGAACACGGTCCTCGCTCAGACTGCCAGCTCTTGGCATGACAAAGTGCAGCTTGCCGAAGAAGCGTTCGTGAAATAGGAGGAAGTCTCGTGATAGTAACGGTAACGATGAATCCCTCGATCGACATTTCCTATCCTTTATCGTCTTTGGCGATCGATACAGTCAACCGTACGGATCAAGTAACTAAAACCGCTGGCGGAAAAGGACTGAACGTGACGCGTGTCATCCATGATCTAGGCGGCGATGTGGTAGCTACAGGTGTGCTGGGCGGGTTTCACGGCGCCTATATTTCCGAAGAACTCAACAAAGCCGGCATTAAGCAAGCCTTCACTTCGATCAAAGAGGAAAGTCGCGATTCCATTGCGATTTTACATGAGGGCAACCAGACAGAAATCTTAGAATCAGGACCGACCGTCTCAAGTGAAGAACAGACCACCTTTTTAGAAACAATCACCGCACTGCTTCAGCAAGCGGATATCGTGACCATCTCCGGTAGTCTGGCGAAGGGGTTGCCGACTGATTTTTACCAAAAACTGGTTCAAGCTGCCCATACTGAAAAGGCACACGTCCTGCTGGATACCTCTGGCGAGAGTCTGATCAGTGTACTGGAAGGCGCAGCAAAACCATTCCTGATAAAACCAAATCTGGAAGAATTAGAGGCTTTGCTGGGACAACGGTTTTCCTTGTCAGAAATGGAGACACTCCAAAACGCCCTTTCACAGCCATTGTTCGAAGGTATCGAGTGGATCGTCGTTTCTTTAGGAAAGGCAGGAGCAATCGCAAAGCATCAAGAGGCGTATTACCGCGTCACGATCCCTGAAATAAAAGTGGTCAATCCTGTAGGGTCTGGGGATGCCACCATTGCGGGCTTTGCCTATGGCTTGTCCCAAGGAAAGACCTCCGAAGACCTGTTGAAGCTAAGTATGGCCGCTGGCATGGCGAATGCCCAGGAAAAGCAGACCGGGCACGTGGACCCAGCCAATGTCGCCGCTCATTTTAACAACATCAACGTAAAAAAGATCGAGCGCTAGCTCGATCTTACGGATCAAAGATTTTTAGAAACAAGTTCAATCTTGTAGAAATTCCATTTTTTATAGGACTCGACGTACTCCAGAACCTGTTGCGTGTCTTTCCGTTTTGTTACTCGGATTTGCAGGACGGTCGGTTCATTGGTCGAAATGTGCAGTTTTTCCGCTTCCGCAAGAGGCGTGGGGAATTTGATTTCATTTGTTTCTGTAAAATCTTCTTCATTCATATGGATGTTGTAATCTAGCTTAAATCGTTGATAGATCGAATTGTAGTAGCTTAAATCTGGAAAATTTGAGTTCACATATTGCTCCGGCAGATAGGTCCGCTGATAGATATATGGGACATCCTCGGTATTGCGAAGACGTTCGATACAGTAATAGTAGGCCTTATCCGGCAGCTCCAGCTTACTCAAAAACCGAGGGTCATTCCCACGTTGGATCGATAAGACCTCAACGTGATCATTGCAGATAGGGAATAGCTCGATATCGGAAAATTCTACTAATTTTCCCTTCCGTGCTCGTGAGACGAAAGAGCCGCGACCTTGATGACGAATAATGAATCCGTCCTTAACTAAATCGTTCAACGCACGGATGACGGTGATCGAGCTGACTTTGAACATGTCTGCCAACTCGGCTTCCGTATAAAATTTGTCGCCATTTTCAAATTTTCCAGAAATAATTTGCTGCTTAAGCTCATCTTTTATGATTTGATATTTTGGGATTGCCATACGATTCCTCCAAAAAATGAATAGGGACTAAACATTTCATTAAACTCTTTTCATTTCCCTTTATGGGTTGATTTTAACATATCGTGTAGGATTAGAAACTATTTGACTTTGGATTTAAAATAATTTAATATATTAATATAATAAAAACGCTTTCATTAAGGGGTGAGTTTTTGACGACATTTGAAATTACAGAAGATTTTTTGCTTGATGGCAAGCCTTTTAAGATTTTATCTGGAGCGATCCATTATTTCCGGGTAGAGCCCTCAGATTGGTACCATTCACTTTATAACTTGAAGGCTCTGGGCTTCAATACGGTAGAGACCTATGTACCGTGGAATATGCACGAACCTAAAAAAGGCGCCTTTCGATTTGATGGAATTCTAGACTTGGAGCGATTTTTAACGATTGCTCAAGAGTTAGGGCTGTATGCGATCGTTCGACCCTCTCCTTATATTTGTGCAGAATGGGAATTTGGCGGATTTCCAGCATGGCTGCTAAACGAACCCATTCGCCTTCGAACAAATGAACCCGCTTACTTGGCTCATGTGGCGGAGTATTACGACGTATTGATGAGCAAGATCGTTCCTCATCAGCTGTCAAATGGCGGGAATATTTTGATGATCCAAATCGAAAATGAGTATGGGTCTTACGGGGAAGAAAAAGCGTATTTACGTTCAATCAAAGAGTTGATGATCGAACGAGGGATCACAGCGCCTTTCTTCACATCCGATGGGCCGTGGCGAGCGACCTTGAGAGCAGGCAGCATGATCGAAGAAGGCATTCTCGTGACTGGAAATTTTGGTTCCAAGGCAAAAGAAAATTTCGCTTCGATGCAGCGCTTTTTTGAAGAACATGAGAAGAAATGGCCGTTGATGTGTATGGAATTTTGGGATGGCTGGTTCAATCGCTGGAACGAGCCGATCATTCAACGGGACCCGCAGGAATTGGCTGAGGCAGTGAGAGAGGTTCTGGCCCAAGGCAGTATCAACCTGTACATGTTCCATGGAGGAACGAACTTCGGCTTCATGAATGGATGCTCCGCCCGTGGTGTGATCGATCTCCCGCAAATCACTTCTTATGATTACGGAGCTCCGCTTAACGAACAGGGAAATCCAACAGAAAAATACTACGCGTTGCAAAAAATGATCCATGAAAACTATCCAGAGATTCAGCAATTGGAACCCTTGGTCAAGCAAACGATCGAAAAAAGACCTATTCCATTAGCGAACAAGGTCAGCCTCTTTGCGACACTGGATACGATCAGCGAACCTGTTCAAGCAACCTATCCCCAAACAATGGAGCAATTGGGACAAAACACAGGCTACCTGCTTTATCGAACGATGATCGAGAAAGATGCAGAAGAAGAACGCTTGAGAGTGATTGATGGACGTGACCGCAGTCAATTGTTTTTAAATGGAGAATGGAAGGCGACGCAATATCAAACGGAGATCGGGGAAGACATTCAAGTTTCTATGGCTCAGGAAAACAATCAATTGGATCTCTTGATTGAGAATATGGGCCGAGTCAATTATGGACACAAACTCTTCGCGGATACTCAGAAAAAAGGCATTCGCACTGGTGTAATGGCAGATCTGCACTTTTTAACCGATTGGACGCACTATAGTTTGCCGCTGGATTCTTGTGAAGCGGTCGATTATTCGAGAGAATGGCAACCCAGTCAACCAAGTTTTTACAGGTACACCTTCGAGTTGGGTGAACTAGAAGACACGTTCATTGATTTAGAGAAATTCGGCAAAGGGGTCGTTTTCGTGAATCAAGTGAATATCGGGCGCTTCTGGGAAGTTGGACCGACAGTGTCGCTGTACATTCCTAAAGGATTTTTAAAAGAAGGAATGAATGAAATCGTTATCTTTGAAACAGAAGGCACCTATGAACCAGAGATACGTTTAGTAAAAGAACCACTAAATAAAGACATGAAATAAAGACACGAAAGAGGGATAAGTATGAGCATTATCGGAGTACGAATTGACGGACGCTTGATTCACGGACAGGTAGCAAATTTATGGACGACGAAATTAAATATTTCGCGCATCATGGTGGTTGACGATGAGGTCGCACAAAACGACATTGAAAAAAGCGGGTTGAAATTAGCTACACCAGCCGGCGTTCGTCTGAGCGTGTTACCAATTGAAAAGGCAGCAACTAATATTTTGGCAGGTAAGTATGATTCCCAACGTCTATTGATCATCGCGCGTAAACCCGATCGTTTATTGAAATTAGTGGAGCTGGGCGTACCGATCGAAGAGATCAATGTGGGGAACATGTCTCAAACGGAAGAAACGCGTTCGATCACGAAATCAATCAATGTGGTGGATGAAGACGTGGACGTATTCAACCAGTTGAATGCCAAAGGTGTACGCTTGATCGCACAAATGGTCCCAAGTGACAAAGCAGAAGACTTTATGAGTCTTTTAGCGAAATAGGAGGAAGAATGATGGATATCTTATGGTGGCAGATCTTATTATTAACATTATATGCAGGGTATCAAATTTTGGATGAATTACAGATTTATTCTTCATTAAGTGCACCTGTTTTTGCTGGATTGTTCGCCGGGTTAGTGATGGGGGACTTGAAAGCTGGACTTATTATTGGCGGTAGTATGCAGTTGACCGTACTTGGAGTAGGAACATTTGGCGGAGCTTCTAAAATCGATGCCAACTCTGGAACGATCTTGGCAACGGCTTTCTCAGTTGCGTTAGGGATGAATCCAGAGCAGGCGATTGCGGCAATCGCTGTTCCTGTTGCCAGCTTGATGATTCAGTTGGACATCTTGGCGCGTTTTGCGAATACGTATTTTGCCCATCGAATCGACAAATTGGTGGAAGATATGAATTACAAGGGCATTGAACGGAATTTCCTAATGGGTGCGATTCCGTGGTCTTTCTCTCGGATGATCCCAGTTTTCCTAGCGTTGGCTTTTGGTGGCGGACTTGTCGAAAAAGTAGTGGCTGTTCTAAATGGCGATCTGAAGTGGCTGGGTGATGGATTATCTGTCGCTGGGGCGGTGTTACCGGCTGTCGGGTTTGCTATTTTACTTCGCTACTTGCCAGTGAAAAAACATTTTCCTTATTTGATTCTAGGCTTCACTTTGACCGCTTTGTTGGGGACTGTATTTACGAATATGCAAGTATTGGGTACCGGCGTAGCGAGTGTCGTGAAAAACTTTGAGGGCGTCTTCAATTCATTGCCAATGTTAGCAGTAGCCTTGATCGGGTTTGCTTTAGCAGCGATCAGCTATAAAAATGGGCAAATGATCCCGAATGCACCAGCACAGAAAAAAGAGGATGCTTCCAATGATTCAGATGAAGGAGAGATCGAAGATGACGAAATCTAATTACAAGTTGACGAAGGAAGATTTTAAACAGATCAATCGCAGAAGCTTGTTCACATTCCAATTAGGTTGGAACTATGAACGGATGCAGGGCTCAGGATATTTGTATACGATCTTACCGCAATTACGGAAAATTTATGGCGATGATACACCTGAATTAAAAGAAGTAATGAAAACCCATACACAGTTTTTTAACACGTCCAACTTCTTCAATACGATCATTACTGGGATCGATCTAGCGATTGAGGAAAAAGAGGGAATCGGCGGGAAGCAGACAGTTTCAGGGTTGAAGGCCGGGTTGATGGGGCCATTTGCTGCCATTGGAGATTCAATCTTCGCTGCTTTGATCCCTACGATCTTCGGGGCATTGGCTGCAAATATGGCGATCAATGGAAACCCAACTGGGATATTCATCTGGATCGTCGCACAAATCGCCGTGATGATCTTCCGCTGGAAACAGCTGGAATTTGCTTACCGAGAAGGAATCTCTTTAGTGACAACGATGCAGCATCGCTTGACGGCTTTAACGGATGCTGCTACGTTGCTAGGGGTATTCATGGTCGGTGCCTTGGTTGCTACAATGATCAATGTAAAATTCTCTTGGGCACCAAGTATTGGTGACGTTACCTTGAATATGCAAAATAACTTGGATATGATCTTGCCGCGCTTACTACCCGCAGGAATCGTCGGCGGTGTGTATTGGATGCTGGGTAAAAAGAACATGACGTCTACGAAAGCGATCTTTATCGTATTAGTCGTTTGTGTTGCTTTATCTGCATTAGGAGTAATTTCCAAGTAATGATAACTGTACAAGGAGAGAATGTATGAGCAAAGACCTAGTTTTAATCAGCCATGGATTGTTTTGTGAAGAATTAAAAAAGAGTACGGAAATGATCATGGGACCACAGAAAAGTATCCACACTGTCGGGCTGCTCCCTTCAGAATCAGCAGAAGATTTCCAAACCAAATTTGAAGCAGTGATCGCTGAATTGGATGAGTTCATCGTTTTAGCAGACCTCATGGGAGGAACCCCCTGCAACGTCGTTTCGCGAATGATTTTAGAAGGCCAAGCGATTGACCTATACGCAGGAATGAACATGCCGATGGTAATCGACTTTATCAATAGTGAATTGATTGGAACAGAACTCGCATTAGTCGAAGCTGCCACAAGCAATATTTGTCATGTGAATGAACGAATCAACAGCGACGATGACGAAGACGAGTAACGAATACAAGAGCCAGAGGAATTTTCCTCTGGCTCTTGCTTCGTTACGATTTTTTTATTCAAATGTTCCCTAATCCGGAAGAATGAGCTGCAAAAAAAAGAAACCTTGAATATTCAAGATTTCTAAAAGAGCCACCTGTCGGGCTTGAACCGACGACCTCTTCCTTACCATGGAAACGCTCTACCAGCTGAGCTAAGGCGGCATAGTTATTTAACACAAGATATAGGATAGCGAAGTAACAGTCGTTTGTCAACTACCTAGTCAGAAAAAGAGCCTTTGAAAAGGATAACCTGAATTATTTTAAAAGAATCGCCACCTAAGCAGAGGCGGCGATTCTTTTATATAATTGACCCGCGAAATCATTATAGCCTTTTGGTTGATTCCATACATTTGAAAGTAGTATAATTCCGTTTTGGCCATCTTTAGAAAAGTTAGCGACTGCTTCAAAGCGAGCTTTTACCCCCCGAGTATGGTAATACGTATTCGTATCGTACAATCCACTCGCATATTTTTCACCGGGATACGTGTACAACAGGTCTGTGCGTTCCTCAGTCGTCAAAAAGTGCGGATCAAAAAGGTTGCGGAAATAATGATAGAGATCACTAGAAGTCATAAAGACATTTCCTGTTCCTAATTCATCGGCATAGGAGGAAGCCGTTGTTGGTGCATAGATAGGATTCCCAACATTTTGAGAATAAGAGAGCGCCTGAGCCGTGTTAGAGGCAGAGTAAAAACTGGTCTCACCAAGTCCCATCGGTTCCTTCAATAATTTCTCAAATAAGTGATCATAGTCGCTTTGATAAACCTTTTCTAAAACACCGGCGAGCAGCACATAATTCACCGGTTGATAGGAGTAACTTGCAGTAGGGGCAACAGTTGTTTGTTGGACCGTGGCATTTAGAATTTCTTTAGTATCCGTTGTATTCAATGCATTGATCTTCTTTTCATCGATGCGCAGACCGGAACTCATATTCAACATGTCTTTAATAGAGATGTTGTCACTATTGGGTATTTCGGGGAAAAAGGCGCTGAGTTTTTCATCCATAGTGATTTTTCCCGCTTTGATAGCCTGCATGATCAAATAGGCGGTTTGGCCTTTTTGAACCGAACCAATACAGTATTGGGTATTGATCGTGTTCCGTATTCGTTTTGATTGGTTTTTCCATCCATAGGCTTTATTCAAAATGACTTGCCCATGGTGAAAGACTAGAACAGTCCCGCTAAAGTCTTTTTCTACTAAGGATTGTTCGATACTTGCGGATAAAGTATTTTTAGGTTCAATGGACTGCTGATTGGTAAAAGTCGTTGAAGTTTTCGGCAGAGTCTCAGGGGCGTTCGCCGCCTTTTTTTCTGAGGCTGCCTGCTCTGTAGGAACATGTTCAACGTAGATTCCGCTCCCTACAAGAATGAGTGCGAGGAGGAACAGCAAACCAAATTTTATAGATGTTTTTCTTCTTTTTTTTCGATGCAGTCGACGGGGCATAAAAATTCTCCTAGATCCGTTTTATGGGAAAAATTATTTTTTTAAAGGTCCGTATCATACGAGGCGTTTTTTTAAAATTTAGGATTGCACGATACTTCAAAAATTGCTATTATAAAAAAGTATTCTTCCGGCATAGCTCAGTTGGTAGTAGCGCATGACTGTTAATCATGATGTCGTAGGTTCGAGTCCTACTGCCGGAGTCTTTAGAGACGATCATTTGATCGTCTCTATTTTTTTACACCTAAAAAGTGAATTTTATATGAATAAAGTTGTTAAATATGAGGGAAAGATTGAGAAAAAGATGACCTTTTTTTAAAACTCGTTCAATCCTTTTGAACCTGAAAAAAATTCTCGTTATACTGGAGGAAGGAGGGATATGATGAAAAAACGCGATGCCTATTTTGACAACGCAAAACTTTTCTTGATGATCTTAGTGGTATTTGGTCATCTTCTTCAACCACTTGCAGATGATCATCCTTTGTACAATGATTTGTACTATTTCATTTTTACGTTCCATATGCCGGCGTTTATTTTGATATCAGGCTATTTTACGAAAAGTGGACCGAAGCCGATTATGAATTTAGTTAAAAAATTATTAGTGCCGTATCTATTTTTTCAACTGCTGTATTCAGGATATTATACGCTGATCGGCCTACAGGATTCCTTTAGTTTCGATTTGGGGATTCCTCAGTGGTCATTATGGTTTCTATTGAGCCTATTCTGTTGGAATGTTCTGCTTCATTTGACAAATTATTTCTCAGTGAAGCGCATTTTACTTGCCAGTGTAGTGGTAGCGTTGCTGGTCGGGTATTTTCCGATTTTTGACCGCTATTTGGCACTTCAACGAACATTGACTTTTTTCCCTTACTTTATGGCAGGCTATGCACTTCCTAAGTCTTGGATCGAGAAGCTAAAGACCTACCCTAAAAAATGGATCGCTGTTTTATTGTTCGGAGGATTGTTTTTATTCATACAAGGAAATGATTTGATCAACAAATATTGGGTGTTCGGGTCTAAACCCTATGAAGATTATTTGAATCATCCCATTCTTGGTGGACCGCAGCGGCTGCTCTTTTTTGCGGCTGGACTCGTGGGTATTCTCGCCTTTTTATTAGTAGTTCCGAAGAACCGTCATTTTTTCTCTACATGGGGAAAAAACACCCTGACCGTTTATTTGCTCCATGGCTTTTTAGTAAAGGGCTTGCGGGCAATGGATCTGACTATTGAGGCCAACACGATGGCGATCCTCGTATTGTTCATCTTCAGTATGCTTGTGACAGTCCTGTTATCAAGCAAGCGAGTCGGTCAATGGATCGAAAAAGGAAAGCAGGTTTTACAGCCGAGTTTGTAAACTAATTGTCTCTTTGCCTCATTAAGCGTAAAATGAGAGGCAAGGAGGCGTTTTTTTATGACAAAAATTACGAACGAACGAACTCAAGCTTTTCGTAAGGCTTTTGAAAAGAATTCTAAACAGATCGCATTACAACGAGGTGTAGTAAAAAATGGGATTCGGGCCTCTGCGGAAAACGTGCAAGCACATGTAGAGAACACCCCGATCTTTTCCATTGATCTTGCGACCGGGAAAGTCGCCAATCAAAAACAATCTGGCCGTTGCTGGATGTTTGCGGCGCTAAATACCTTCCGTCACAAATTATTGACGACATATCAGTTGAAAGACTTTGAACTTTCACAAAATTACACATTCTTTTGGGATAAATATGAAAAAGCCAATTATTTCTATGAGAATATATTGAACACTGCGCAACAGGATGTGACCAGTCGCGAAGTCGCCTTTTTATTACAGACGCCTCAACAAGATGGCGGACAATGGGACATGATCGTGTCACTCTTCCAAAAATACGGAGTCGTGCCAAAAGCTGTGATGCCTGAAAGCAGCAATAGCTCAAATTCTCGGGACTTAAATAATTATTTAAATAAATTATTGCGTAAACATGCCGTACTGTTGCGTCAAATGGTAGTCGAAAAAGCAACTGAAGAAGAGATTCAGGCAAATCGAGAAGCGATGCTGCAAGAAGTCTATAATCTTTTGGCGATCTCACTGGGAACACCGCCTGCTGCTTTCGATTTTGAATACCGCGATGAAGAAAAAAATTATCATCTAGATCAGGACTTAACTCCTAAAAGCTTTTATGAAAAATACATTGATCTGAACTTAGAGGACTATGTAAGTATCATCAATGCGCCAACTGATGACAAACCCTTCATGAAATCCTATACCGTGGATATGTTGGGAAATGTCATCGATGGCAAAGAAGTGAAGTATTTGAATCTGGAAATGGCTGATTTTAAAGCATTAGCTGTAAAACAATTGGAACAAGGCGAGTCTGTCTGGTTTGGTTGTGATGTCGGACAGTCCTCCACTCGGGACAGCGGCATCATGGCATTGGACGCATATGATGTAGAGGATTTATTTGATGTCGATTTGACCATGACCAAAGCGGAACGATTGGATTACGGGGAAAGCATGATGACGCATGCCATGGTCTTGACTGGTGTGGATATCATTAATGATCAATCTAAAAAATGGAAAGTTGAAAACAGCTGGGGTGAAAAAGTCGGGGATAAGGGCTTCTTTGTAATGAGCGATGACTGGATGGATGAGTATACTTATCAAATCGTTGTCCGCAAAGAATTCTTAACACCTGAACAACTCGCTGCTTTTGAAGCAGAACCAACTGTTCTCGCACCATGGGACCCAATGGGCGCTTTGGCGTAACGAAAGAGGACCTGAAACAATCATTCTTGTTTCAGGTCTTTTTCGATTCTATTTTTTCTATACAAGAGGACCCGAGGAATACGACGGGCTTCAACGAGTTTGTTCTTACTATAAAAAGCGTTTTCTTTTTCACTGTGCTATACTTTTAGCAAAAAGGATGTTCGTTCTACTATAGTAATGAATGAGCACACCTAATGAGGAGAGTGGTTGTATGTCTAAACGTCTATCGGTTCGTCATGCAGAAAATATGCGTGAGTTGGGCGGCTATGAAACAAAAGATGGGCAAAAAATAGCGTATCGGAAATTGATTCGTTCAGCAAGCATCAATCATCTGGATGATCAGGATAAAAATTATTTAAACGCGTATGGGATCAAAAAGGTCATTGATTTTCGTTCGTTAGAAGAACGCGAGACACAGCCGGATCAAGCCATACCAGAAGCGGAAAATATTTTTCTTCCCATTTTTCCAATTGAAGAAACAGAAACGGCCTCTGCTTCGCCGAAAAAAATGATGCATCGAATGCAAAATGGCGAAAATGCGCGCCAACAAATGATCGAGGTGTATACGCATTTTGTAACAGATGCACATGTTCGAGGGCAATACCGTAAATTTTTTGATCTGGCCTTGGACAATAGTGAATCGGAAAAAGGGTTGATGTTCCATTGTACAGCAGGAAAGGACCGCACTGGATTTGCGGCGGCACTGTTATTAAGCAGCTTTGGGGTGGATAATGAAACGATCATGACAGATTATCTAGCCACAAATCGTTATTTAAAAATAGTCGTACAGGAGATGTACGAGAAGGCTGAACTTGCTGGTGTACCTGCGGAAGCTTTGCATGGCATCGAAGATATGATGTCAGCGAAAGAAATTTATTTGCAAACCAGCTTTGAAAAAATCAAGGAGCAGTATGGAACGGTAGCAGCATTTATTCATGACGGTATCGGCGTATCAACTCAAGAGATCAACGATTTGAAAAAAATCTATTTACTGTGAGGAGCGGATAAAATGGAGGCATTGCTAAATTATTTAAACCTGCATTCAAAAGCTGTACCCATTGGCGGCGGAGATATCAATCAAGCCTACCGCGTCACAGACGGCGATCAGGATTATTTTTTGAAATACCATCCACAAATGACAGCTGATTTTTTTCAAGCAGAGGTCGACGGATTGAAGGAACTGGGGAATGCGGTGCGCGTACCTGAGACCTATCAACACGGAAGTTATGAGGACGCGGCCTTTCTTTTAATGGAATGGATCGAGCCTGGTGAGGGAGATCAAAAGGATCTGGCCCTTGAATTAAGCAAACTTCATGGGATAAAGGCCCTCAATTTTGGGTATAAAAGAAATAATTTTATGGGGCTTCTGCCTCAGATCAATACAAAATCAAAAGATTGGTGGTCCTTTTATTTCGCGAATCGGTTAGAGGTTCAAATCAAAATAGCGAACGAGCGAAATCATTGGACTGCGCAAAGGGAAAAAAATTATCAGTTATTTAAAGAGTGGGTCTATCAAAAATGGGGTACAATGTCTTTTGAACCAACTCTGCTGCATGGAGATTTCTGGAGCGGCAATACCTTTTTTGACATTCACGGGCAGCCCGTCTTTGTCGATCCAGCAGTATCTTATGGTCATCGAGAAATGGATCTAGCCATGTCACAGCTTTTTGGCGGGTTTCGCCAGGAGTTTATTGACAGCTATCAGGAAATTTCACCGATGCGTGCAGGTTGGCAAGATCGACTTGCGGTTTATCAACTGTACTATCTACTCGTTCATCTGAATATTTTTGGTGAGAGTTATGGGAATGCGGTAGATCGTGTTCTAGCTTTAGGAGGAAAGTAATTGGGAAAAAGATACACCATCAATCATGAAGTCGCCTATTACGAGTGCGATATCAATCAAAATATGACATTTCCAGCGTTGTTAAGTGTGGCAATAAAAGCATCGTCCGATCAAAGCGATGAGTTGCAGCGAGGAACAGAGTACATCAATACTTTGGGCATCACATGGGTGATCACACAAACGGAGGTAACGATTGATCGATTGCCTCAAGTTGGCGAGCACATCAACATAACGACAGTTCCGACAGAATTCAATCGATTTTTCTGTTATCGGAGCTACTACGTATATGACGAAGCAGGAGAAGAAATCGTAAAAATCAACATGTCATTTGTGTTGATGGACATTGAGAATCGAAAGATGAGCAGTGTGGATGCAGAATTGATGGCTCCTTTTGAGTCTACACCAATCAAAAAGATTCATCGCTGGCCAAAAATCGAAAAGGTCGAAGGAAACCAGAAGCAGCTGTACCATGTTCGCTATTACGATCTTGACAGCAATCATCACGTGAATAATGCCATGTACTTCAATTGGCTGATCGATGTTCTTGGATATGATTTTATGACACAACACGAAGCCAGCTATGTGAATGTCAAATTCGATAAAGAAGTCTTATACGGCAATGACATCGAAAGCTATTATGACATAGTCGATGGAGAAGAAGTAAAAACGCGCCACGAGATCCGTTTGGGCGATCAACTCGCGTGTGAAGCAAATATTCTATGGCAAAAAAGAAGCTGAATCGATTTTTTCGATCCCGCTTCTTTTTTTGTTATTCTTCTAAAAAACGCTTCAGTTCTTTTTTTGAAAGATTCGCGTTCAAAGCAATGAGTAGTTTTAATCTAGCTTTTTGGCTGTTGATCCCATTACAGAAGATCACACCATGCTGTGCCAATTCCACACCGCCGCCATGATAGTCATAAACAGGTTCGGCGATGCCATTGAAGCAGCGCGAAACTAAAACGATGGGCAGCCCTTTTTCCAATAAATGATAAAAAGGCGGTAATGTTTGCGGCGGCAAATTTCCAGCCCCTAAAGCCTCCACAACGATGCCGTCAACAGTAATTCCTTGATCTAATAGTTCAAAGAAATCCCCCTGCATCCCGGCAAAGACTTTAATAATAGGAATCATGGCATCAAAGCTCTCGATGTCATAGCGTGTGGTCACGGGCAATTCTTGCTTGAAAAGAATTTTTGATTTTGTGACTAATCCGATCGGGCCTAAGGTAGGTGTTCTGAAGGTCGCGACATTCGTCGTATGGGTCTTCGTAACATAACGCGCACTGTGGACCTCGTCGTTCATGACTACCAGCACACCTTTTCCAATAGCGTTCTCTGAAGCAGCTACTCGTATGGCGCATTCGAAATTATAAAGCCCGTCACTTCCCAGCTCGTTGATCGAGCGCATGGCACCTGTTAAAATGATCGGCATCCGGTCGCCAATCGTCATTTCTAGAAAATAGGCTGTTTCCTCTAACGTGTCTGTTCCGTGAGTGATAACGACACTATCGAGTCCTTCCTCTTTGGCTGCTTTGATGCGTTCTTTCAATTCAAACATTGTCTCAACAGTGATGTGAGGAGAAGGCAAGTTCGAGAAATCTTCTACAATTAATTCAATATCAGCAGGCAAACGTAATTCCTGGCCGGCTGCTAACAAAGGATTTTTTTTATCTGGACGAACAGCGCCATCCGCATCTTGGCTCATTGAGATCGTTCCGCCTGTGTGCAAAATCAAAATCCGTTTCATTATGATTACTCCATTCATTTTTAGCGCATTGTTGCTAATTTTTTGCTAAGCTTATTGTATACTATGAAACAGAAGGAGGCTAGGATTGTATGATTCGAATTGGATTAACTTCTTTTAATGAACACATTAGTTTGACTGGAAAAAAGAACTCGTCCTTGTATGAATACGCCGGCTACTTGCCGTTGGTCGAGTTAGACACGAACTATTACGGCATTGCCACGAAAAAGTCTGTCGAAAATTGGTTATCTCAAGTTCCTGAAGAGTTTCGTTTTGTGGTGAAACTGTATTCAGGATTCACAGGACAAAGTAAATGGCAAGATAGTTATCCTTCCATGGCCGCAATGCAGGAGCATTTTTTAGAAACCCTGCAACCGATGATCGAAAGTAAAAAGTTATTTTGCTTTTTAGCGCAATTTCCGGCACAATTTAAGTGTACGAAAGAAAGTGTTGCCTACTTAGAAACGCTGCGGGAGCTCTTTCCAGATTTACCAGTCGCAATCGAGCTGAGAGACTACAGCTGGTATGCCAAAGAGTTTATCGAAAAGACGCATCAGCTCATGCAATCACTAAATTTTAGCCTGGTGATGGTGGATGAGCCGCAATTGCCAGATACAGTACCATTAGATACGACAGTGACAAACAACACCTTCAGCTTGTTCCGATTCCATGGAAGGAACCAAGCCTATTGGAATGATCGTACGGGGGATTGGCGCAAAAAACGCACATTGTACCGTTACAATCAGGCTGAACTGGAATCATTAGGTGAGAAAATCCAGCAAGTCGCCCAGGATACGAAGGAAGTTGGCGTTATTTTTAATAACAATTCCGGCGGTGACGCGGCGGACAATGCGATGCACATAAAAAAGATTCTCAACTTGGAGTATGAGGGACTGAATCCGAGCCAAATCGATTTATTCTAAACGAGGGAGTGCCATGATAAAAGCCATTTTTTTTGATATTGACGGAACATTAATCACAAGTGATTCAAAAGTACTGGATACCACACGTGAAGCAATCCGATTAGCACAAGAGCAAGGGATATTTTGCGGAGTCGCAACAGGAAGAGGGCCAGTAAAAATCAAAGAAAGAATCGATTATTTGCCATTGGATGTTTTTGTTACCTACAATGGGCAAGCGGTCTATACAAAAGAAAAAGAAATTTATCTTCGTCCATTTTCACCCGAGACATTGCAACGTATCGTTGCATTCGCTGATAGGGAGCACCGTCAGATCATATTCGGTGGACGTCGGCGAGTGGACGGCAGTCATTTGATGAAGTGGTCGCAAAAATCGTTCTTGAAACGAATTGCTGGCTGGATGCCAAAGTGGTTTCCAGTACGATCGACGCGAAGGCTGCTGCAATCGTTTAGTCCCAATCGAGAAAAGGGTCGTTATAAAAAATTGACGATCTTGCAAGAACCGATCTATCAATGTGTTCTGTTCAGTGCAGAAAATGAGGCTTCTCGATTGAAAGAGTTATTGCCAGATTGTTCTTTTCAGCGATCCAATCCCTATTCTGTTGATATTGTACCCAAGGATGGCTCAAAATATCAGGGGATTCTAGAATTTACTAAAGCTGCGGGCATCAACCTAGACGAAGTAATGGCGTTTGGAGATCATTATAACGACATTGAGATGATTCAAAAGGTTGGGATCGGAGTCGCAATGGGCAATGGATTGTCTGAAGTGAAAGAGCAAGCGGACTATGTTACTGCTACAAATGAAAAAGACGGCATTTATCAAGCATTGAAACACTTTGAGATTATTTAGGGAAATCATTTCTCTTAATTATATAGCTAATTGGAATAGGGAGTTTTATATATGAAAGAACCATATCAAATGGCAAGAGAGTTCCACCAGACTTTTGCCCCACAACCGCCGGAGACCCCAAGAGCATTTACAAAAGATCGGGGAAGTTTTCGGGCAGGTTTTAAGGCGGAAGAAATCGTTGAGTTTTTATATGGTGTCGCTGAAGGAAATGAAGCAGAGTTTGAAGACTTAGTAAAAAAACTTCATGAAAGTGTCGATCAAGCAAAAGAAAAGGTTCTAGCAAAAGCAGAACCAGTGGAAGATGCATTGATTTCGGAAGTCGACGCCTTAACAGATCTATTGTATTTTACGTATGGATCATTCGCATTGATCGGTGTAGACCCTCAGCCGATTTTTGAAATTGTTCATCGTGCCAATATGGGGAAACTCTTTCCTGATGGAAAGCCGCGTTACCATCCAGTAACAAATAAAGTGATGAAACCGGAGGATTGGCAGGAAAACTATGCCCCCGAACCTTTGATCAAAAAAGAATTAGATGGACAAAAAGGAAAAGCCGAAAGTTAACGGCTTTTCCTTTTTTATATACTTCTAATCAAAGAACGTGTAGTACAGAGATCGAACAGCGAGGCGTTCGTGCTCACTGCGGATAGTAAAGATGATGCTGCGTTCATCGGCGCCCTGAGAGATCATTCGCAGATTGACATTTTTTCGAGCCAGTGCTGCGGTGCTGTCTGAGGTAATCCCCGGCCGTTCGCGCATTCCTTCACCAACAAGGGCGACTACTGAAAGGCCATGCTCGATGGACAACTGATCGGGTTTGATTTTTTCTTCTATCTGTTTCATTAATTCTGCTTCGATGTCGCGTGTCAATTGACGCTCGCGCAAAATAATGGAGATGTCGTCAATACCAGAGGGCATGTGTTCAAACCCAATATGCAGATCTTCAAGAATTTGCAATATCCGCCGAACGATCCCGACTTCTCTATTCAATAAATATTTACCCACCGTAATCCCGCAAAAGCCGCCGTCACTGGCTACACCAACGACCTCATTGCGACTCTCGTTCTCGAAGTCTTTTTTAATCAAAGTTCCTTGGCATTCCGGATTATTCGTATTTTTTATGATCACGGGGATTTGCGCTTTAAAAGCCGGCATTAAGGCCTCATCATGAAAGACTGTAAATCCAGCGTAAGTGAGTTCGCGAATCTCCCGATACGTCGCACATTGAATCAATTCGGGTGCATGGATATATTTTGGACTAGCAGCAAATATACCGTCAACATCGGTAAAGTTTTCATATAAATCAGCCTTCAAACCGGCAGCAACGATCGATCCGGTGATATCCGAACCGCCTCGAGAAAAAGTACATAGATGCCCATCACGTGTATACCCAAAAAAGCCGGGAATGATCAAAATTTCTTCCGTTTCCCGCCACTCATAAATCTTTTCGTAGGACTCCTCCAAGATTCGGGCATTTTGTGGTTCATCAGAAACAGTAATACCTAGTTCCTTTGGATTAATGTAGCGCGCCTTCATACCACTTTTGCGGAAACACGCTGCGATTAATTGTGCATTCAGATTTTCTCCACTAGCTAAAAAGCTGTCCAAGGCATAAGGATCTGCTTCATCATAATTTTCCTGCAGTTGTTGCAATTCGTGAGTGAAACGGTGTTCAATATCCTCATCAACGTGAAACTCGGAGGCTATTTCTGTATAGCGAGCAACGATTTCACGGATCAATTCATCTGTTTCTTGTTTATAGGCTACAGCATTGTAAAACTGAATCAATAAGTCGGTGACCTTTTTGTCTTTATTGGTTCGCTTTCCTGGAGCAGAAACCACAACGAAACGACGACGAGTGTCGTCAGAAACGATTGTTAAGACTTTTTTTAGCTGTTCAGCTGAAGCTACAGAGCTTCCGCCAAATTTAATCACTTTCACTTTAATCACCTCTTATTTTAATGTGGCTTTAATATTATCTGAAAAGTTCAACAATTTCAAGGGGATTCGACGCTTTCATGAGCAGAAAACTTTATAAAATTACAACAATCTTAAATTTATAGGAATTGAAGCAGTAATTAAAAAATGCTAGTATGAGGAGTGACTGTGCGATAAACATTTTTGAATGAATTCAAAACTAGCTAGTGAAGAGAAATGTCTTTTGTGTTATAATCTACGTTAGATGTTTTCGCCAAAAAACAGAAAAATAATGAACCATTAAATAAACTGAATCTTGATAGTTGAAAGGAAAATCATACATGGGAAGTAATGTAATCATAGGGATCGTTATCGGCTTAGTCATATTGGCTGCCGTTTTATACTTGATTGGTTATCTGATGAAGAAAAAAAATCAAGAACGCTTAAAAGAACTTGATAAAAGGAAAGAAGCGTTATTCGATCTTCCTGTTGTAGAGGAAGTCGACGAAGTAAAGAAAATGCACTTGGTTGGTCAAAGTCAGAATACTTTCCGTGAATGGAACCAAAAGTGGACGGATGTTTCGACAAAATCTTTTGCTGAACTTGAAAGTCAAATTTTTGAAGTTGAGAGTCAAAATGAAACGTTCCGCTTCATGAAGGGCAAATCAGCGATCGAGAGCGCAGAACGTACGATGACTGATATGGAAGAAGAAGTAGAAAACATTCGTACTGGGCTAAAGGAATTACGTGAAACAGAAGAACGGAATTCGTTAGCTGTACAGCAAGCGTTAGATGTCTTCGAAGAGCTGAAGAAAGATTTAAAGGAAAAGAAAGACAGCTTTGGTCCTGCGTTACCAGAGATTCAAAAACAGGTCAAAAATGTTGAAATCGAATTTACACAGTTCGTTACGTTAAATACATCGGGCGATCCAATTGAGGCCCGCGAAGTGTTAGACGATGCTGAAAAGCACACCTATGAAGTGCAAGAGACAATGCAGAAAGTTCCTGCAATTTATGAAGATTTAGATAAAACATTCCCAAGTCAGATTGATGAGTTAGAAAAGACGTACAACAAAATGATGCTTGATCACTTCGTTTTACCAGAAGACGATTTTGAAGAACGTTTGGACAAAGTGAAGAAACACGTGGAACGTTCGTTGGAAGATTTGGAAAAAATCGAGTTGGGGACTGTAGAGACAGCCAACAAAGAAACGGCTGAGTTGATCGATGACCTGTACGCGTTGCTAGAAAAAGAATTTGAATCTAAAAAATATGTTTTGACGAATCGTAAGACGATCGGGGAATACATTGGGCATGCTTCTCGCAACAATCATCAATTAATGGTGGAGTTGGATCATACATCTCAAAGCTACGCGTTGAACAACAATGAATTAGGTCGTGCACGCGGGTTCCAAACGGAGATCGAAGAATTGGAACGTCGCTACCGCAACATGGAACCACAAATTGATAAGCATGAATTGTCTTATTCAGAGGTTCAAGTATTCTACAAAGATGCGTTTAAAGTATTAGACGACATTGAGACAAAACAAGTTGAAATCGATGACGATTTGCACGATTTAAGAAAAGGCGAGAAAGAAGCCTCTGAGAAAATCGAGAAATACGAATTCCGTCTGCGCAATCTAAAACGGTATGTTGAACAACAACGTTTACCAGGTCTGCCTGGAGATTATCTAGAATTCTTCTTTGTTGCAACAGATCGTGTTGAAGAGTTGAGCAAAGCGTTAAATAAAATTCGCATCAATATGCAAGACATCAATAAATTGGTTAGTCTTTGTGATGAAGACATGGAACTATTAGACCAAAAAACCTATGATCTAGTTGATGCTGCAGCATTGACCGAACAAATGATGCAATACGCAAACCGTTATCGCCATACGCACCCTGAAATCAAGAATGCGATCGATAATAGTTTGGAATTGTTCAATAAAGAGTACCGTTATCAAGATGCTCTTGATGAGATCGGAACAGCACTTGAACGTGTTGAGCCAGGTGCTTTTAAACGAATTGAAGATTTCTATTTCAATAACCGAGATTTAGTTTAAGCTGAGCGTTTGCTCAGCTTTTTTTTGCGCTTAAATAGTTGGAAAACTTGTAGGTAAAATGAGAGGAAGAATCACTAAATGCTTAGGAAAATACTCGTGTTTTCAAGGAACACTTGAAGACTCGCAACATTCTCGCTATAATAGGAAAGAATTTTTGAAGGAAGGTCAGAAAATGATTTATTTTGATAATAGTGCAACGACGGCCATTTATCCGTTGGCACTTGATACATATGTTAAGACCAGTCAACGTATTATGGGCAATCCGTCGAGTCTCCATGATTTAGGAACGCAGGCGACACGATTGCTGCAACAGGCACGCAATCAAATCGCTGAACTGCTGCACGTGGAGGCAAAGGAGATTTTCTTTACAAGCGGTGGCACAGAAGGCGACAATTGGGTAGTTAAAGGAACAGCAATTGCAAAAAAAGAGTATGGCAATCACCTAATTATCTCTAGTGTGGAGCATCCAGCAGTAAGCCGCACGGCGGGGCAATTAAAAGAACTCGGCTTCGAGGTGAGTATTGCACCTGTTGATGAGAAGGGGGTTGTGCAAGTAGATAAGCTTGCTGCATTGATCCGTCCAGAAACAATCCTAGTTTCCGTTATGGGTGTCAACAACGAGGTTGGAGCTATTCAACCGATCGAAGCCATCAGTGAAGTATTAGAAAAGTATCCCACCATCCATTTTCACGTAGATGCGGTCCAAGCAATCGGAAAAGTGGACGAAAATAAATGGTTCACGCCTCGGGTCGATTTTGCTACTTTTTCGGCACATAAATTTCACGGACCTCGAGGTGTTGGATTTATTTACTGGAAATCAGGACGAAAATTAGCACCGCTCTTAAATGGTGGCGGACAAGAGAGTGGGCAACGAGCAACCACGGAGAATCTTCCTGCGATCGTAGCCATGAGTCGAGCCTTGCGATTACATCTTGAGAAAAAGGCAGAGAGACCGGATCACACTGCGCTCATTCGCCAGTATTTAAAAGAAGCACTCTCAAGTTATGAGAAAGTAACGGTTTTTTCGGGAAACGAACATTTTGCGCCTCATATTTTGACCTTTGGAATCAAGGGGATTCGCGGGGAAGTTCTTGTGCATGCCCTCGAGGAGAAGCAAATTTTTGTATCCACAACAAGTGCTTGCTCTAGTCGGAAAAAAGTCGACAGTTCGACCTTGCATGCGATGAATGTTCCCCATGATACGGCGACAACGGCGGTTCGTGTAAGCTTGGATGAAGCGAATACGATGGCAGAAGCGGAACAATTCATGGTGGTATTCAATCATCTCTATGAAAAATTTTCAAAAATCAATTAACGGATATGCTTTTATAAATGAAGGAGAATGATCGTGCAATATACTGAGATTATGGTGCGCTACGGCGAGTTATCAACGAAAGGTAAAAATCGCCGCAGCTTTATTATGCGCTTAGCGCAAAATGTTCGGGGGGCATTGGCAGAGTTTCCTAACTTAAAGATTCATGCTGACAGAGACCGGATGCATATCTTGCTAAATGGGGAAGATAGCCATTTGGTGTTACCAAGATTAGAAAAAGTTTTCGGGATTCAAACTTTTTCACCAAGTATTCAAGTAGACAAAAACCTGGATGCTTTGAAGCAAATGACTCAACAAATCATGCAAGAAATTTATACCGGAAATGAAACATTTAAAATTACGGCAAAACGCAGCGACCACAATTTTGAGTTGGACAGTCACGAGATCCAACAATACCTAGGGGATGCAGTCATGGATGTCTGTCCAGAGATTCGCGCACAGATGAAGCATCCTGATATTAATTTACGTGTTGAAATACGCCGTGACAGTGCTTATCTTTCCTATGAAACGATCAAAGGTGCGGGTGGTCTGCCCGTTGGAACGAGCGGTCGAGGAATGTTGATGCTGTCTGGCGGGATCGATTCTCCTGTTGCTGGGTATTTAGCTATGAAGCGCGGTGTCGAAATTGAGGCGGTTCATTTTGCGAGCCCGCCATATACCAGCGAACAAGCGTTGCAAAAAGCGAAGGATCTTACAGAAAAATTGACACCTTACGTTGGTTGTATTCAGTTTATTGAAGTGCCCTTCACAGAGATTCAAGAAGAAATCAAACAGCATAGTCCGCAAGGCTATTGGATGACTCTGACACGCCGGATGATGCTGCGCGTAACAGACGCCATTCGTGAGATGCGTCATGGGTTAGTGATTGTTAACGGGGAGTCTTTGGGACAAGTAGCCTCACAAACGTTGCATAGTATGGTAGCGATCAACGAGGTGACGGCTACACCAATCATCCGTCCGGTTGTTACGATGGATAAAACGGAGATCATCGAGCTAGCAGAAAAGATCGATACCTTCCAAATTGCCATCCAGCCTTTTGAGGATTGCTGTACGATTTTCGCGCCGCCGCAACCAAAGACGCGACCAAAATTGGATAAGGTTTTGGAATTGGAAGAACGCTTTGATATTGAAGGGTTGATGGCGCGTTGCTTGGCTGGAATAAAGATCGAAGAAATCACGCCTGAAAAAACAGAAAAAGCAAAAGAATTCGCAGACTTTTTATAGTACGTTGAGCAAGAAAGCCACTTTCTTGCTCTTTTTTTGTCAAAAGATTGTTATTACTATTCGGACATGTTAGAATTCTATATGTGAAGTATTTAACAAACAGTGAGGACCAGTACAGTCATCCATACGAAAAAGGAGTGCGATCATGGAGCGGATCATTCAAAAACCACAATTATCAAAAGCTACAACAAAAAGATTATCTTTGTATTTGCGTTATTTGAAAGGATTGGAAAAAAATGGTGTTACCCGCGTCAAATCTTCTGAACTGAGTAAAATGATCCAAGTCGGTTCAGCGACGATTCGCCGCGACTTTTCCCATTTTGGTGAACTGGGCCGCAGCGGCTATGGCTACAATGTCAGCGACTTGATCAAAGTTTTCAGTGATATGCTGGAGACCAAGGAAGAGAAGCGGATCGCCTTGATCGGCTGTGGTAATTTGGGCCAAGCCTTGCTGAACAATAATTTTCGACGGAATGAGAATTTGACGATCGTCTGTGCCTTTGACAATGATCCTGAAAAAATTGGAAAAGAGATTTGCGGGTATCCTGTTTTTTCAATTGAAGAAATGGACGAGGTGTTGGCAAAAGAAAAAATCACTGTTGCCATCTCGACGGTGCCTAGCCAAAATGCACAAAAAGCGATTGATCAATTGGTGGACAACGGAATTACTGCCATTTTGAATTTTGCACCGGACCCATTAAACGTCCCTGACAATGTTCATGTCCATTACATTGATTTAACATCGGAATTGCAGACGTTGATTTATTTTGATGGACAGTAGGGCTTTACAAGAATCCTACTTCATTGTAGAATGATGCTACGATGATCAAGAGGAGTACATGAGAAACGAAGGTTAAGAGAGAAGATGCTCGGCTGAAACATTTTCACTTTGGCTCATGGAAGGTAGCTTGGGAGTTTTGCGATCTGAAGCAAGTAAGAGCGCACGGCACATGACCGTTATACATGTTTGAGCGGCAGATGAATATTCTGCAATTTAGGTGGTACCGCGTAATTTACGTCCTAGAACACACTTGTGTTCTAGGCTTTTTTTGTTAGTTTTGCTTTTTCCAATAGGAATAAGGACTCTTTCTTGGCTGATTAACATCCATCATCCACAAAACAATGATTATTTAGGAGGAACATCTATGACTGAAAATTTACCAACAAAATTCAATCCTCAAGAGGTTGAAGCGGGCCGTTATCAAAAATGGCTAGATCAAGACTTGTTCAAGCCATCAGAAGATAAGCAGGCGAAACCGTATTCGATCGTTATTCCGCCACCCAATGTAACTGGAAAATTACACTTGGGCCACGCTTGGGATACAACACTACAAGATATGATCATCCGACAAAAACGGATGCAAGGCTTTGACACCTTGTGGCTTCCTGGAATGGACCATGCAGGGATCGCTACTCAAGCAAAAGTAGAAGAAAAATTGAGAGAGCAAGGCATCTCTCGTTATGATCTTGGTCGTGAAAAATTCGTTGATCAAGTTTGGGAATGGAAAGAGGAATACGCAGGACACATTCGGGAGCAATGGGCAAAATTAGGATTGTCCCTTGATTATGGTCGCGAACGCTTTACTTTAGATGATGGCTTGTCTGATGCTGTTCGGAAAGTCTTTGTTTCTTTATATGAAAAAGACTTGATCTATCGTGGCGAATACATCATCAATTGGGACCCGCAGGCAAAAACAGCCTTGTCGGATATTGAAGTGATCCACAAGGACGTGGAAGGAGCCTTTTACCATGTTTCTTATCCGTTAGCAGATGGCAGCGGCGTATTAGAAATCGCAACGACTCGTCCTGAAACGATGCTAGGTGATACAGCGATCGCGGTTCATCCAGAAGATGAGCGCTACCAAGCGTTGATTGGTAAAAAAGCGATTTTACCACTATTAGACAAGGAAATTCCAATTATCGCCGACAGTTATGTGGATCGGGAATTTGGAACGGGAGCTGTGAAAATCACACCGGCCCATGACCCAAATGACTTTGAGGTTGGTAATCGTCATGACTTGCCACGGGTAAATGTTATGAATCCAGATGGCAGCATGAATGAGCTTGCCGGTAAATATGCAGGCATGGATCGTTTTGAAGCGCGTAAAATGATCGTGGCTGATCTAAAAGAAATCGGTCGTTTGATCAAGGTTGAAAAAATGGTTCACAGTGTCGGTCATTCTGAGCGTACAGGCGTTGTTGTTGAACCACGTTTATCTACACAATGGTTTGTGAAGATGGGGCCGTTGTCTGATCAGGCAGTCAAAAATCAAAGCACAGAGAATGCGGTGGAATTCTTCCCGCCGCGCTTCAACAATACCTTCATGACTTGGATGGAAAACGTTCATGATTGGGTAATCTCTCGTCAATTATGGTGGGGACATCGGATTCCAGCTTGGTATCATAAAGAAACGGGTGAAATGTACGTTGGGATGGAAGCTCCTTCCGACAGCGAAAATTGGGAACAAGATCCAGATGTACTGGACACTTGGTTCAGCTCTGCCTTGTGGCCGTTTTCTACGATGGGGTGGCCGGATGAGGAGAGCGAAGATTATAAACGCTACTTCCCAACGAGCACATTAGTGACAGGCTACGACATTATTTTCTTCTGGGTGAGTCGAATGATTTTCCAAAGCTTGGAATTCACGGACGAACGCCCATTCAAAAATGTGTTGATTCACGGATTGATTCGTGACGAACAAGGACGCAAAATGAGTAAGTCCCTAGGCAACGGGATTGATCCTATGGATGTCATTGAAAAATATGGTGCCGATGCTTTACGCTGGTTTCTATCTACTGGCTCAGCGCCGGGTCAAGATGTACGTTTCAGCTATGAAAAGATGGATGCTGCATGGAACTTCATCAACAAGATTTGGAATGCGTCTCGTTTTGTGATTATGAATGTTGAAGGCTTCACACCGGCAGACATTGATTTCTCTGGTGAAAAAACCGTTGCGGACCGTTGGATCTTGACGCGTTTAAATGAGACCATCGAAAAAGTAACGAGCTTATTTGACCAATTTGAATTCGGTGAAGCGGGTCGTCAATTGTACAACTTCATGTGGGATGACTTCTGTGACTGGTATATCGAGATGAGTAAAGAAATTCTTTACGGGGAAGATGAAGAAGCCAAACAAACAACCAAGAGTATCTTAGTATATGTTCTGGATCAAACATTGCGTCTGTTACACCCAATCATGCCGTTCGTGACAGAAGAAATTTGGGCGAAAATCCCTCATACCGGAGAGTCCTTAGTTGTTGCGGAGTATCCAGTGGTTCACCCTGAAAACAATGACGAAACTGCAGCAAAAGGAATGGAAGTTCTGAAGGAATTGATTCGCTCTGTTCGGAATATTCGTGCTGAAGTAAATACACCACTTTCTAAGCCGATCACTTTGCTGATCAAAACCAGTGATGCAAAAGTGGATGAATTCTTAATTGAAAATACGAGCTATATCGAACGTTTCTGTAATCCAGAGGAATTGGTGATCTCAAGCGACATTACCGCACCGGATTTAGCGATGTCCGCAGTCTTGACGGGTGCTGAGATTTATCTTCCGTTAGCTGGATTGATCAATATTGAAGAAGAAATCAAACGCTTAGAAAAAGAATTAGACAAATGGAACGGCGAAGTGAAACGCGTGCAAGGAAAATTAGCCAATGAACGCTTTGTGGCAAATGCTCCTGAAAGTGTCGTTGCAGAGGAACGTGAAAAAGAAAAAGATTATTTGGAAAAACAAGCAGCGGTTCAAGATCGGATCGAAAGCTTACGAACGATTTCTTAAAAAGAAAAATAAAAAGTGAGTACGGCTAAATCAAAGCTGTACTCATTTTTTTATTCACCTGAAGTGGAAATTGAGGAATTCAGCTATGAAAGGAGTCTTTAAAAAAAATCACCAGCGCTTGGCAATCTTTCTTTGAAAATCTTTGCTATACTAGAAGCATGTAAAAAAAGATAAAAATGAGGCGAGTAATTTGACGATAGATGAAGCGATTGCTTGGATTCACAGTCGAAAAAAATTTGGATCACGTCCAGGTTTAGACCGTATCCAAGCCTTACTAGATAAAGTAGAGAACCCAGAAAAAAAAGTTCCTGTCATTCATATCGCTGGGACGAACGGGAAAGGTTCTACAGTTGCCTATTTACGCAGTATCTTCATAGAGGCAGGAGTGACGGTCGGGAGTTTTACCTCCCCTTATATTGAAGAGTTCAACGAACGAATCGCGATCGACGCGCAGCCGATTCCTGATTCTGCCCTGATTCATTACGTAGAAAAATACCAGCCTATTGTTGCTGACCTGGATGTTCAGCCGGCTATTGGTGGAATCACGGAATTCGAGATTTTAACTGCGATCATGCTGGATTATTTTGCAGAGGAAGCAGTAGATGTCGCGATCGTTGAAGTTGGGTTGGGCGGTTTGTTAGATTCCACGAATGTCGTGTCGCCTATTTTGACTGCGATTACGACGATTAGTTATGATCATATGGAGATTTTGGGAGATACCTTAAATGAGATTGCTCAGCAGAAGGCAGGGATCATCAAAAAAAATGTCCCTGTCGTTACTGGAAACATCACCAAAGGGCCTTTGATTGAAATCGTGGAAAAAGCGGTCGCTGAAACAGCAAAGATCTATCGTTACGGGGAAGAATATCAGGTAGATTATTTGCGACCTGATCCGAACTGGGGCGAGTTGTTTAGTTTTACAGATTCAGCAGGAAAGCTAACGTCGTTGAAAGTTCCGCTGTTGGGCCGTCATCAAGTTGAAAATGCGGGGGTGGCGATCATGTTGTATCATCTGTATTGTGAAGGGCAAGGTTTGCCTTTTGAAGAAAGAACGATACAAAAAGGATTGGCAAACGCGCAATGGCCTGCTCGTATGGAAAAAATCAGTGACGAACCCTTGATCGTGATGGATGGCGCGCATAATGGACATGCCATCAAACGACTGGCAGAAAATATGAAGCGAGAATTTCGAGGGTACACTATCCGAATTCTGTTCTCTGCATTGGAGACAAAGGATGTGGACCAAATGTTGTCGCTGCTTTCAGAAATTCCTAATGCACATATTTATTTAACGACGTTTGAGTACCCAAAGGCGTTGGATCTTAGCCGCTTCGATAAGTCAGACAGCCGTTTTGACGTTGTCTCACTCTGGCAATTTGGCTTAGGCGAATTGCTAGAAGATATGGGAGCTGACGATCTACTATTAATTACTGGATCACTGTACTTCGTTTCTGAAGTGCGTCAATTATTATTAAACTTAGGAGGTAAGAATGAAAAAAGTTAAGGGAATCATTTTCGACATGGATGGCTTATTGTTTGATACAGAATCAATTTATTGTGAAGCAAATTTGGTGGTAGCTGAAAAGTACGACCTGCCCTTCACGAAGGATGTGTATAACCGTTTTATCGGGATCTCTGATGAAGAAGTGTGGGAAGCCTTGCACGAGATGTATGCAGATCACGGAAAAGAAACGGTCCAAAAATTCATTGACGAAAGTTGGGGAATGGCCCACGATCGGTTCAAGACGGGGGAAGTTGATTTGAAGCCGGGAGTTCACGAGTTGCTGGCTTATTTAGAAGAAAAAAACATTCCTCGTGTTCTTGCATCAAGCAATGTACGTCCTGTCATTGAAATTCTATTAGAGCATGCAGGCATTCGAGACAAGTTTTCGGACATTGTTTCTGCTGATGATGTAAAGTATGCGAAACCTGATCCTGAGATTTTTGAGATCGCGGTGGATCGTTTAGGGATCGCTCGAGAAGAAGGATTGGTTTTGGAGGATTCTAAAAACGGCATCTTAGCTGCCGAAGGGGCGGGTGTCCCTGTGGTCATGGTTCCAGATATTATCCCTCCAACTGCGGAACTCGAAGAAAAAACAGCAGCCGTTTTACCAACACTGCATGACGTCATCAACTTTTTAGAAGCTTAACACAGGCTCCTTTGCGTACCTTATTGAAAAGTGCGTAAAGGAGTTTTTTTATGGAAAAAAGTTTGTTGTTGCAAGAATTGCCTGAGAGTTCATGGCCACGTGAGCGTTTGTTGCGGGAAGGCGAAAAGCATTTGTCGGATCAGGAGCTGTTGGCGATCATTTTGCGAAACGGTTCGCGTCAGCAAAATGTGATGGAATTAGCCGGAACGATCTTGCGGGAATACCCGGACCTTTATAATTTAAAGCACACAACGTTGCATGAGTTGCAGAAATTTAAAGGAATCGGCGAGACACGAGCCATTGAATTAAAAGCCATGATGGAATTTGGCTATCGAATCAATCGTGCGCTGCAGCCGAAGATGGGAAGGGTCCAATCAAGTCTTTCTTTAGGTCAGCTTTTGATCACGGAATTAAAGGACTATCAACAAGAGCATTTGGTCGCCTTCTTTTTAAATACAAAAAATGAAATTATTTTACAGAAAACTATTTTTATCGGATCACTGAATCAATCCATCGCGCATCCACGAGAAATATTTCGGGAAGCGGTGCGTATCAGTGCGGCACGCGTTGTTTTAGGCCATAATCACCCGTCAGGAAATCCAACACCGTCATCCAATGATTTGGACTTTACAAAACGCGTGCAAGAGTGTGGTGAAATGATGGGAATCGAGCTTTTAGATCATATTATTGTTGGAGAAACCAAATATTTCAGTTTACGTGAAGAAAAGTACTTAAAGTAGCGATTGAAAACCCTTGCGCTAAGAATAAGTAGAATGTTAAACTATTAATGTAGCTTTGTTTGAGTTGCGAGCTGGTATACAGATGTTTCCTTTTCGTAGTGCAGCAATGTTACAATCAATAAGTGCTTAGGCACGAGGAGGAATTTTATTCATGGAAAACGGAACAGTAAAATGGTTTAACGCAGAAAAAGGTTTTGGCTTCATCACTCGTGAAGATGGCAGCGATGTATTCGTACATTTCTCAGCTATCCAAGGCGACGGCTTCAAAACATTAGAAGAAGGACAAGCAGTAACTTTCGATGTTGAAGAAAGCGATCGCGGACCTCAAGCAGCTAACGTGAATAAGCAATAATACAACAAAGCCTTAGAGAATGTTCTCTAAGGCTTTTTTTGTATGCTAAGAAAAAAGGATTAGCTCTCCATTTAAAATTGGAAAAAGCGGTCTTCTTCTAAGCCATCTGTATGATTGGAATTATTAGTCGCAAGTGCGGACTTGCCAATACAGTATTGCCAGAAAAATTCAAAAAAGAGGGGATTGCTTTTTTCTAGCTTGATCGTGGCAAAGATATCTTTGGTCGCTTGCTTGACTAGTTGGATCGTATCGGAGTCTTGTAGGAAGAAACGATAAAATTCCTCTGGATAGTCAGTAGCATAGTTGGTGATAGCTGCAGATAATGCTTGCAAAGATTTTGGTTCCTGATCTTCTAGAAAATCTGTATATTTGACCAATATACGATTGGTCAAAACCGACTTCAGCTCAGCTAAGTTGGCAAACTCGCGATAGATCGGTTGAGTCGAGCAAGAGATGTGTTGGGCAATGTTACGGGCATGGAATTTATTGAAGCCTTCATTGAGAATCAACTGATACGCACCATCAATGATGTGACTTCTTTTTATGCGTTGTGTTCTAACCATAATTAATCTTCCTTTATTCTGATTTCAAGAAACTATAAAATAACTAAATGCAGTTATTGTATCTTTCTAACTAGTCTTCATTGTGCAAATAAAAGAGTTATTTGTCAATTGGTTTTTTGGTGTTTTCAGAAAAATAATATTTTTTTTTGCAAAAAAAGCGCTAGTTATTTGAATATTCGTTGAAAAGACCTAAAATTAAAAAAACATCTATCTGAAAATCAGATAGATGTTTAATTAGTTATCAGGCGTCATAATCATTGGTAAAATCATTGGGTGACGTTCTGTTTGATCAAATAAGAATGGTTGCAGTGCTGCGACCATCGCATTTTTCAGTTTTGCTTCAGTGCATCCTGCTTCGTTTAAAGCTTCCCGCAATGCGTGGAATAAAATTCGTTGCCCTTCATTGATCATCTCGCCGGATTCACGCATGTACACAAATCCTCGAGATAAAATATCTGGACCAGCTAAGATTTCCTTCTTAGCAATATCAACCGTTGCGACAGCAAGAACCAAGCCTTCTTCAGAAAGAATACGGCGATCTCGCAGAACGACATTACCGATATCTCCGATCCCGCTGCCATCCACGTACACATCACTGGCATTAAAATGACCAGCGCGTCTAGCGCTATCCGCAGTCAAGGCCAACATATCGCCATTTTCCATAATGAAACAATTTTCTTCAGGAACACCCGTATCTTGAGCTAATCCTGTATGGATCTTCAACATTCTGAATTCGCCGTGGATCGGAACAAAATATTTTGGTTTCATTAAGCGAAGCATCAATTTTTGTTCTTGTTGACTACCATGACCAGAAGTGTGGATGTTATTGACTTTCCCATGAATCACTTCTGCACCTGCTTCAGAAAGCAGGTTGATCAAATGATTCACACTTGTCGTATTCCCAGGGATAGGTGAACTTGAGAAAATGACGGTATCGTCCGGTTGAATCTGGATTTGACGGTGTGTACCGTTCGCGATACGAGACAAAGCTGCCATAGGTTCCCCTTGAGAACCCGTACATAAAATCATTAATTCGTTAGCAGGCAAATTATTAATTTCATGAGCATCAACAAATGTACCATCAGGAACAGTGATATAGCCTAATTTTTGTCCATTGACGATCGCGTTCTCCATGCTTCGACCGAAGACGGCGATCTTCCTACCTGTAGCAACAGCAGCAGTAGCGGCTTGTTGCAAACGAGAAATATTAGAAGCGAAGGTAGCGAAAATGATCCGACCTTCGATTTTTTCCATAATACGCAAGATGGACTGCCCAATAGTTTGCTCAGATTTTGTAAATGTAGGAACCTCAGCATTCGTACTGTCAGATAAAAGACACAACACGCCTTCCTCACCGAGCTTAGCCATGCGATGCAAGTTGGCTGGTTGACCGACAGGTGTGAAGTCAAATTTGAAGTCACCAGTTTCCACGATATTCCCAGAAGGTGTTTTAACGACCACACCTAGAGGATCTGGAATACTATGCGTCGTTCGGAAAAAGCTCACAGATGTTTTGCGGAAACGAATGACTGAATCTTCATCGATTTCGTGCAATTCTGCGTCACGCAATAATCCATGCTCATCCAATTTGTTTTTGATCAGAGCCAGAGCAAG
Source organism: Enterococcus sp. AZ048 (assembly GCF_051715125.1). NCBI lineage: Bacteria > Bacillati > Bacillota > Bacilli > Lactobacillales > Enterococcaceae > Enterococcus > Enterococcus sp. AZ048. Next base: position 704,348 of record NZ_JBIOTD010000001.1, read on the forward strand.
AGCCCCCGCGTAGATCGGAATATTTGCTTGTTTTAATAGGTAGGGAACACCACCGATATGATCTTCATGTCCGTGGGTGATCACTAATGCTTTAACCTTATTGATGTTTTGGACAACGTAACTAAAATCGGGAATGACATAATCAATTCCTAATAGATCGTCTTCAGGAAATTTTATCCCGGCATCTATAATGATGATCTCATCTTGAAATTGAACCCCATACATATTTTTTCCGATTTCGCCCAATCCACCAATGGCAAAGACACCAGTTTCGTTGTTTTTTAGCGAGAGTTTCATAGATTAGAACTCCGTTAACTTGAAGTCGGCATTTTCTTTTTCATACTCTAAATGATTGCCTTCTAAAAGTTGGATGTATTCAACGTTATATGGGGTGTTATCACGTAATAAATTGTGTACCATTTCTTCATTGTCCGCTTCCACATACAATGATTGTGTTTGCTCGCGTTTTGGGTTGCGTTCTTTGGTTTCTTGATAATAAACTTTGTAAATCATGAATCTATCTCCTTTATTTGCATTATAGCAATTTTTTCCACGACAAAATGAGGGGCGGTTGCCACCTATTTTTTTATGCTCAGCAATTTAGCTAGAACTAAAGTGTTGAGAAGAAGCCTCGTCTTTGCTTCTTGCTTGAAAAAACAATTTCACCGTTCTTTGGGTTGTTCTTACAACAATTACTTGTAGTTTATCACAGAATATATAAGAAGTATAGAAACTAAGAATTGAAATGACGAATCCTAAGAAATTTTCAGAAAGTTTAAAAATAAAAATAAAAAGAACGTATTACTGAGCAGGCAGAAGCAATATTTTTATGCTATATTGGAGTCATTACGTTATAGAGAGAGGCGAATAAAAATGAAGTTGATGTTGCGGTATACCTTGCGCTACAAAAAGCTATTATTGTTAGATTTCATCAGTGTTTTTGGATTTATTTTGATCGAGTTGGGGTTGCCGACGATATTAGCCATGATGATTGATAAAGGAATTGGAAATAACGATTTTGACTATGTACGTAAGATGGGGATCGTGATGATTGTGATAACAGTGATCGGGATCATCATGAGTATTTCATTACGTTACTTCAGTTCTCAGATTACATCTAGAATGGTGGCTGATATTCGGGACGACCTTTTTGAGAAAGTTCAGACCTTCTCCCACTCGGAATATGAGCAGATTGGTGTTCCTTCGTTAATTACTAGAACAACAAATGACGCGTATCAGATCATGCTCTTCATGCAAAATATCCTGACGACCGGCTTCATGACTCCAATGATGTTCGGAATGAGCTTGTATTTGATCATGCGGACGAGTCCTGGTTTGGGTATTTATGTTTTGTTGGCGCTGCCTATCTTGTTATTAGCAGTTATTTTAATTGCGAAGTATTCAGAGCCCTTATCTACAAAACAGCAGAATAATTTAGATAATATTAACGGAATTTTACGTGAGAATCTTTCTGGCTTACGGGTAATACGCGCTTTTGTGAATGAAAAATTTGAAGAAATGCGTTTCAAATTCGTCAATGATGCCTACACGAATAGTTCGAAGAGTCTATTTCATTTAATGGCAGTGGCACAGCCTGGATTTTTCTTTCTATTTAATATTGTCATGGTTTTGATTATTTGGAACGGGACCGTTCAGATCAACCAGGGTTCTTTAGAAGTCGGAACGTTGATCGCTTTTATCGAGTACATTTTCCATGCGCTGTTTTCTTTCATGCTGTTTGCGACAGTCTTCATGATGTATCCGCGGGCCAATGTATCCGCATTGCGTATTCAAGAAGCCTTTGATATGGACCCATTAATCAAAGATAATCCTGAAAAAACAGCGGAACCAACAGAAAAAAGCTCTTTGGAATTTCGTGATGTGACATTTGCATATCCGGGACATGCAGAAAGTCCGGTGATTCGAAATGTCAGCTTTACAGCCAATCCAGGTGAGACAGTTGCTTTTATCGGTAGTACTGGATCTGGGAAATCAACCTTGATTCAATTGATCCCTCGATTTTACGATGTGACAGAAGGACAAGTGTTAGTCGATGGAATGGATGTAAGAGAGTATCAATTGAAGGATCTACGTAACAAGATTGGTTATATCCCGCAAAAAGCACAATTATTTACTGGAACGATCGCGGATAATCTTCGTTACGGGAAAGAAGATGCGACACAAGCCGAGATGGAACAGGCTGCAGAGATTGCGCAAGCCTCAGAGTTCATCGCTCAGAAACCTGAGGGCTACCAAGAAGAATTATCGGAGGGTGGAAATAATTTCTCTGGTGGTCAGAAGCAGCGTTTAGCGATTGCCCGCGCGGTGATCCGCAAACCGGAGATTTATATTTTTGATGATAGCTTCTCAGCGTTGGATTATCAAACCGATGCAAAACTGCGTGCTCGATTGAAAAAGGAAACGACAGAATGCGCGGTATTAATAGTTGCGCAACGCGTAGGTACGATTATGCACGCGGATAAGATCGTTGTGTTGAACGAGGGCGATGTTGTAGGAATAGGTACTCATCGTGAGCTATTAGATAATTGTCCAATTTATTATGATATTGCTGCTTCTCAATTGACGAAGGAGGAATTAGCATGAGAAAATACACTTCTTCTTTAAAGCGGTTGATGCACTATATTAATCCTTACAAAAAATCATTTATTTTGGTCTTGATACTGGCTATTGGAACCTTGATTCTAGGAACCTGGATGCCTTATTTGACAGGTCTGCCTACAACTGAAGTTAGTAAAAACATCATGCAGGGCGAGGCTGTAAATTTTGACTATGTCTTTAAATGGTTAGTCGTGATCGTGATTGTGGGGATTGCCTATAGTTGTACGCAATTAGGAACAGGCTGGCTGATGGCAAACGTTGTACAATCTGCAATGCGTGATTTGCGTGAAGATATTGAAGCCAAGATTAATCGGTTGCCAGTTTCCTATTTTGATCGAAACCAACAAGGAAACATTCTCTCACGTGTAACGAACGATGTGGATGCTGTGAGTAATGCGATGCAGCAAGCCATCATCAAATCTATCAATGCTGTCTTAGGTATTTTGTTAGCAGTTGCGATGATGTTTTACATCAATCCCATGATGGCGGTCTTATCATTGATCATGATTCCGTTATCCATTGTTGTTTCTCGAAAAATCGTTCAAGTGTCACAGAAGGATTTCCAAGGAATGCAAAATTCATTGGGTGAATTGAACGGCTATGTACAGGAAAATATGACTGGCTTTAGCGTTTTAAAATTGTATGGACGTGAAAAAGAAACCTTGGCTGGCTTTAGCGAAGTCAATCATGAGCTTCGACGCTATGGTTTCCGCGCGGCCTTTGTTTCAAGCTTGATGCAGCCGTTGGTTCAGTTGACCGCTTATGCAACGTACATCGCGATGGCTATTTTGGGAAGTTGGAATGTTATTCACGGTGTGATTTTAGTAGGGCAGCTCCAAGCCTTTATTCAATACATTTGGCAAGTTAGTCAGCCGATGGGGGAAATCACCCAACTGTCTTCAATGATCCAAAGTGCATCGGCTTCAGCTAAACGAGTTTTTGAAATATTAGATGAACCAGAGGAAGAATTAAACGAGCAGGATCTGCCTTTACCAGAACCAGTACAAGGAAATGTTGTTTTTGATCATGTAAGATTCAGTTACGATCCGAAGAAGCCGTTGATCGAGGATTTAAGCTTCGAGGTCAAAGCAGGGGAAACAGTCGCTATCGTTGGTCCGACAGGTGCAGGTAAGACGACGTTGATCAATTTGCTGATGCGGTTTTACGATATCAATAGTGGACGCATCTTGATTGATGGTGTAAACACACAAGAAATGAATCGTTCGGATGTTCGTTCCTTATTTGGTATGGTATTGCAAGATGCTTGGTTATACGAAGGAACGATCGGAGACAATATTCGCTTTGGACGCTTAGAGGCTACGGATTATGAAGTAGTCGATGCGGCTAAAACAGCAAATGTGGATCATTTTATTCGAACGATGCCTGATGGGTATGATATGGAAATCAATTCAGAGGGAGACAATGTCTCTCTTGGACAAAAACAATTATTGACCATTGCTAGAGCAGTTATCTCTGATCCTAAGATTCTTATTCTGGATGAAGCAACAAGCTCGGTGGATACTCGTTTAGAAGGATTGATCCAAAAAGCAATGGATCGTGTCATGCAAGGGCGCACGAGTTTTGTAATTGCCCATCGGTTATCAACGATTCGTGATGCAGACCATATTTTAGTTATGAAGGATGGTCAAATCATTGAGCATGGTACCCACAATGAACTTCTGGCCCAAGGGGGATTCTATGAACAGCTATACAATAGCCAGTTCATGGAAGAAGCGGAATAAAAGGAAGGCTCATTTAAAAGATACTAGAATATTTCAATAGAGAACTAGAGAGCCAGGTGCTTCTGCTTCCATCAACGATGAGAATGCAGAAGAATCTGGCTTTTTCCTTTTATTCATACACTTCTTAGGTAAGGAAGAGTCAATGGATAAATGCTATACTTATTTGGACAACAAAAGTTTAGATAAGAGAAGGATCAAGGATAGCAGAAAGAGAATTGGAGGAAAAGGAATGGCTAATTTTATCGCATCCAGCGCGGATGTTTATGGCGATGTAACCATAGAAAAGGGCGCAACGATTTGGTTTCAAAGCGTTTTAAGAGGAGATAGCAACACGATCGCTATTGGAGAAATGAGCAATGTGCAGGATGGAACGATTGTACATGTGGATCATGATGCTCCTACTTCGATCGGAGAATATGTCACAATTGGACACGCGTGTATTATTCACGGGTGTACGATCCATAGCGGGGCGTTGATCGGGATGGGGTCAACGATTTTGAATCATGCAGAAATTGGCGAAAATAGTCTGATCGGTGCGGGGTCATTAGTAACAGAAGGAACAGTGATTCCGCCGAACTCGCTAGCATTTGGATCACCAGCACGCGTGATTCGTCAATTGACACCGGAAGAAATCAGTAGCAACCGCAAAAATGCGGAGCATTATTACGAATTAGGAGAAAAATACTTGAACAACGAGATACCGCCATTCCAAGTAAGAGGAGCTGTTCATGAAGGAGACTAGCTTCTTACTGTTGCAGGCACAGTTGCGGGCGTTGTTTCCTGATGAAGGTCTAAATCAATTAGCTATTTACGAAGATCAGAAAGCCCATTTCCTGATTTTTTCTAGTCGTGGATTGTATGTACTGGAAGAAGACGATTTAACAAAAGAGCCGCGAAATATTTATTATACAACGGATAGCTTGAAGCCATTTTCTATTCGTCAGCACGAGGGAATATTCGAACTGATCGTTGAAACAGTTGGAGGACGGCACTTTATTTTAGCGTTTCCCGATCAAACGGATGCGTATCACGCGATGCAGACACTGATTGAACTTTTGGTTTAATAAGACGAGTTAGTATAAATTTTTCTTAATTCCCATTATAATCTTACTTAAAGGAAGTGATAAAAAATGGACGGAAGTAAATTTGATCATGAGCCGGTCAATGAAGAAGACTTATTGGCCAAGGGCTATCGCAGGTATCATGGTGAGGGCATTGATATTTATTATAACAAGGATATTTGCGCGCACATTGGGAACTGTGTAAGAGGCAATCCAGAAATTTTTGAGGTGGGACGCAGACCATGGATTATTCCAGACAATGGCAGTGTTGAAAATGCTAGTTATGTCGTGGATACTTGCCCAAGCGGCGCCTTGAAATATGTTGTGAAGAAGTAAGGGAAACAAATAAAGTAGAGTAAGGAGAATCGAATCATTATGGAAATCAAAGAAGAAAAAGAACGCTTTGTCTTATTGAACGATCAAAATGAAGAGGCAGGAGAAATGACATGGTCAAATGCTGGTCCAGAAATTATGATCATTGATCATACATTTGTCGATCCAACATATCGCGGACAAGGCTTGGCAGAAAAATTAGTTGCTGCCGGTGTTGAAAAAGCACGGAAAGATGATAAAAAAATCATCCCATTATGCCCATTCGCAAAAAAAGAGTTTGATGAAAAACCAGAATATGCAGATGTTTTAAGAAAATAAGTATCTCACGTCCCTAGTCAAATGACCTCAATTGTGCTAAAGTAAAATCGAGGTAGTTTGGAAATAAGGAGGGTCATCTTTTGTATAATTTTATTTTGGGTGTTATCTTAGTTTTATCAGTAATCATCGTTATTACGATTATGATGCAACCTAGCAAACAAAATAGTGCTGCGAGTGCTTTTACTGGCGGTGCAGATCAATTATTCGGAAAGCAAAAAGCGCGCGGCTTTGAAGCTGTGATGCAACGATCAACAGCGATTCTAGGTGTGATCTGGATGGTTTTGCTCTTCGTATTAATGTTTTTATCAAGCAAATAAAACCGGCCTCTCGCGTGAGAGGTCTTTTTTATTTTGTATTTGTATTAAATCAAGTACACTTTAAGATAAGAGAGAAAGGCAGACGGCACTTACAATCAAGGGTCAACGGATTATTTTCTGGCGAAAGGACCTAATACGGATAGTGAGGTGTCTGCGTATGAAATTGAATGAGTGGAGAGTGAAAAAAGATGATTCAACCGCCAAAGTCGTTGTTTTTGCCGAATGGAAAACGAGCGGTCCTACTGTTGCACGCGTATTCTGGCAGTCCAAATGACGTGCGTATGATGGCACGTTATTTGGAAAAATGGAATTATACAGTTTATGCACCCTTATATAGTGGACACGGAACTATGGACCCATTAGATATTCTTGAGAAGTCTGCCGAACAATGGTGGGAAGACACTCAAAACGGGGTAGCGTACTTGAAGTCAAAAGGATATCAGGAAATCGCTGTTTTTGGACTTTCAATGGGAGGGATTTTCGCGACTCGCTTATTAAGTAAGATGCCAGAAAACTTTCTTGGCGGCGGCTTTTTTTGTTCCCCTATTGCCCCAGTTAAAACGAATGTGACTGAAAGTTTTCTATTATATGCGAAGCAAGTATTGGATCGATCAGGCAAGGAAGCGACAAGAGAGAAAATTGACAGTTATCGCCCATTGGTAGAAGATCAGTTAAAGGCCATTGAAGATCAAGCGTTAATTGCTTATGAAAACTTAGCTGCAATCACTCGGCCTTTCTTTATGGCACAGGCAGGACAAGATGAAATGATTGAAGCGGAAGGGGTATTTCAAACAGCAAGCCAATTGCGTCAGACATCATTCAGCTTGAATTGGTATCCTGAGAGCAGTCACGTGATCACCGTGGGCCCAGAAAGAAGACAATTAGAACAAGACGTGGTAAATTTTTTAGCCAGTCTTGGTTGGAGAGAAGATAATGGAGAGAAAAACAATTAAATCAGAAATACTAGCTGGCTTGAAGGCAGCCAACAAAAAAAGTCTTTCAATGGAAGAATTAGCAGAAGTTTTAGATATGCGTAAAAGCGAGGATTATAAGCGATTAGTCCAAACAGTGGCGCAGCTTGAAAGAGAGAAAGCACTAGAATTTAACAAAAAAGGGCACATCAAGTTGCCTTTTCAGCCAATCGAAGTGGAAGGGATTTTTCGTCGCAATGAACGAGGCTTTGGTTTCGTGACGATTGATCCAGAGGAACCGGATATTTTTGTCCCGAAAGAAGCGACTAATTTTGCGATGGATGGTGACATTGTCATGATCGACATCCAAAAAACGGCGGATCTGTTTTCAGATCGTGGCGCGGAAGGCCGTGTTGTTTCTATTAAAGAACGGAAGATTCAGCAACTTGTTGGTGAGTTTACAGCTTTTGATGTGGATGAAATTGCGGAATCTGATCTATTCGGTTATGTAACACCGAAGGATAAAAAAAGTGCGCAATTTAAGGTTTTTATTGCGGCGGAAGGCATTCAACCAGTGGATGGCAGTGTCGTGATCGTTGAGATCACTCATTATCCTGAGAAGGGATATGCAACAAGTCTTGAGGGGATGATCACAAAGGTAATTGGTCATAAAAATGATCCAGGCATGGATATATTATCGATCGTGATTGCTCAAGGAATCCCAACCCAATTTCCAGAAGAGGTTCAATCAGCTTCTGAAGAAGTCCCTGATAAAATCGCTGCATCTGATTTAGTAGGCCGCCGTGATTTACGGGATCAACAGATCGTAACGATTGATGGAGCGGATGCAAAAGATTTGGATGACGCTGTGACGGTCCGTAAACTAGATAATGGAAATTACTTTTTAGGGGTACACATCGCGGATGTTTCCTACTATGTGACGGAAGACAGCATCTTGGATAAAGAAGCGTTCGAACGTGGAACGAGTGTCTACTTGACGGACCGAGTAATCCCCATGATCCCGCAACGTTTATCAAATGGTATATGCTCCTTGAATCCTCAAGTACCACGCTTGACTATGAGCTGTGAGATGGAGATTGATCCAAGTGGGACGATTGTTCATCATGAGATTTTTCAAAGTGTGATCCAAACGACCGAACGAATGACGTATTCCGCGGTAAATGAAATTTTAGAAGAAGACGATGCAGAAACGACTGAACGCTACCGTGACCTAGTTCCGATGTTTCATTTGATGAAAGAACTGCATCTAATTCTTGAAGAACGTCGTAGTCGCCGTGGGGCAATTAACTTTGAGGACAGAGAAGCTAAAATTCTTGTTGATCCTGAAGGACGCCCGCTGGATATTGAATTGCGAGATCGAGGTGTTGGCGAACGCTTGATTGAATCGTTCATGTTGGCGGCGAATGAAACCGTTGCTGAGCATTTCAATCGATTGAAGGTACCATTCATCTATCGAATTCATGAACAACCAAAAGAAGAAAAAATGCAGCGTTTCTTTGATTTTGCTGCAGCACTGGGTATTTTAGTCAAAGGAACAAAAAATACGATCACCCCGAAGGGTCTTCAACAAGTAATCCATGACGTGGGAGATAAACCGGAAGCAGCAGTTATTAATACGATGTTGTTGCGTAGTATGCAGCAAGCACGTTACTCCGAGGATAATTATGGGCATTACGGATTGGCAGCGGAATACTACACGCATTTCACGTCGCCGATCCGACGTTACCCCGATTTGATCGTCCATCGCTTGATTCGGACGTATAGCCAAGATCAAAGTGAAACAACTCAAGAAAAATGGGCAGAAAAATTACCAGACATCGCTAATCATAGTTCGAAGATGGAACGACGTGCAGTAGACGCTGAACGAGAAGTCGACAGCATGAAAAAAGCCGAATATATGGCAGAAAAAGTTGGGGAAGAATTTGATGGACTTATCAGTTCAGTCACCAAATTTGGTATCTTCATTGAGCTTCCAAATACGGTAGAGGGAATGATCCATCTAAACGAATTGAAACAGGATTACTTCCATTTTATTGAAAACCAATTGGCGTTAGTCGGTGAGCGTACACGTCAAACCTTTAAAATCGGTCAAAAAGTCCGAATAAAGGTGACGAAGTCTGATCCAGAAACACGAGAGATCGATTTTGAACTTTTAGAAGCAGAAGAGATTCCTTCTTTAGAGGTTCCTAGCAACAACCGTCGTGATAAGCGACGCAAGCCAACCGGCGGCCGCAACAATCATAAAACTAGCGAAAAGCACTATAGTAAAAATAGTAAAAATGTTGAGAATAAAAACAACGAAAAAGGCAAGAAAAAGAAAAAAGGGAAAAAACCATTTTACAAATCTGTAGCCAAAAAGAAAAAACCGGGCAGAAAGAAGGGATAACATGCCAAAAGGTGATGGGAAATTAGTCGCACAAAATAAAAAAGCACGCCACGATTATACGATCATTGATACGATCGAGGCCGGGATCGTTCTACAAGGAACTGAAATAAAAGCCATTCGCAATAGTCGAATCAATTTAAAAGATGGCTTTGCGCGCATTCGAAATGGGGAAGCTTTCTTATACAATGTTCATATTAGTCCATATGAACAGGGGAATATTTTTAACCACGACCCTTTGCGAACTCGCAAGCTGCTCATGCATAAAAAACAAATCGCTCGTTTAGCTGGCGAACTTAAGACGACAGGTATCACACTAGTCCCCTTAAAAGTGTACTTGAAAGATGGCTACGCTAAGGTTCTGATTGGTGTTGCCAAGGGAAAACATCAATATGATAAACGAGAAAGTTTGAAGCGTAAAGACGTGGATCGTCAAATCAGTCGAACGTTGAAAAACTATTCGCGCTAGCAAAATATTCTTTTTCGCATATTTAGGGAGAATTTCTTTACTTCACAATGGATTTTGATACGATTAGGTACAATCTATACTAGCCTTTTTGTGGGCTAAATCAGCTATTGGAGAAGGAAAAAGAGAAATAAAATAACGTGAGAGAAATTAACCTCGACTTATTCGGAAATTTTTAGGAAAATTCTTTGAAATTTTCTTTCTCTGGTGGTAACATACGATAGTATTTTGAGGAGCAGCGCTAAGCAGGCACTAGCTGACGCGAGTCGCTGGGAAGAGAGGTGAACTGGATTGGATGAAAAATCTTGGTTTTTCCATATTGGTCCCATATGGTTTGATGGTACGGTAACGACAATGATCATTGTGACATGCGTAATTGTCTTTTTCCTTGTCTATGCATTTACACGCAACCTATCATTGAAACCCAAAGGAAAGCAAAACGCAATTGAGTGGGTCATTGATTTTACAACGAACATTGTTGGTGACAACATGCCTCGTAAAGAAGTCAGAAATTTTAGTTTGTTCTCATTTACGTTGTTCTTATTTATTTTTGTAGCAAACCAAATCGGACTCGTCACGAAGATCGTCACTGGAGACAATGTGACGTTTTGGAAGAGTCCAACTGCAAACCCCTTTGTAACGATGGGATTGGCATTACTCGTATTGGTCCTAGCAAATTATCTGGGTACAGAAAAACTCGGGTTTGGTGGTTACGTGAAAAATTCTTTCTTTACACCGACAGGATTATTTCCTATTAAGTTGATGGAAGAATTTACAAATGTTATCACGTTAGGGCTACGTCTTTACGGGAACGTTTTTGCCGGTGAAGTATTGCTTTCACTCATTGCAAGTATGGTCACAAGCGCCGGATGGTGGACATTGCCGTTCGCTATTCCACTTGAAATGATTTGGATCGCATTCTCACTATTTATTGGTAGTATCCAAGCATTTGTTTTCACCACTCTATCTATGGTTTATATCAGTCATAAAATCGAGGTAGAATAATAACACACACACACTTTTAGGAGGAAAATTATTATGAACTTTATCGGTGCAGGAATCGCAATCATGGGAGCCGCAATTGGGGCTGGTTATGGTAACGGACAAGTAATCTCAAAGGCAATTGAATCAATGGCGCGTCAACCAGAAATGTCAGGTCAAATTCGTTCTACAATGTTCATCGGTGTTGGTTTGATCGAAGCTGTGCCAATTCTGGGTGTCGTATTAGGTATGTTGATGGTTTTCCAAGGTTAATAATCGACGCTTTTTTGTTGAGTCTCATCTTAGAGGTGAGCGCAGATCCCGTTTGAGGATTCTGTAATGGAGAAGAACAGAAAGGAAGACCGAGTATGCTGAATCTAGTAATTGCTGAGGCTGTCAATGCAACGCTCGGTAATTTAATCGTCGTTACGCTATCATTCGTGATTCTAATGGCGCTATTGAAAAAATTTGCGTGGGGTGCCGTTCAAGACATTCTAAAAAAACGCGAAGATAAGATCGCCAATGATCTAGATTCTGCCGAAAACTCTCGGATCAAAGCAGCTGAGCTAGAAAAAGAACGTGAAACTCAGTTGGCAAGTTCCCGTAGTGATGCGGCAGATATTATTAAAAATGCGAAAGAGAGTGGCGAATTAAGCCGCCAAAACATCATCAAAGATACAAAAGAAGAAGTCACGCGATTGAAAGATCGCGCGCAATCGGAAATCAAAGACGAACGTGAAAATGCGTTGACTTCTGTTAAAGATGATGTGGCAACACTTTCTCTACAAATCGCAGAAAAAATCTTGAGTAAAGAGCTGTCACAAGAAGCTCATCAAGATTTGATCAACAACTATATGGACAAGTTGGGTAACACGAAACATGAAGCTTGATAAATACACTGTTGGTAAACGGTACGGTAAGGCTTTATTTGAACTGGCGATCGAAGATAAAGCTGTGGACGCTGTTTATCAAGAGCTACTGACTGTCCGAGCAATCTGTAAAGAAATTCCTGATCTAGGAAATATTTTAACGGATGTACGCTTAGAAGGCGCCGAGAAAAAAGCAATTATGGATGCTTTTACTGGCGGCTTTGATGGGATCGTCAAAAATTTTCTATTAGTTGTTTTTGAATACAATCGCAGCGACGATCTTCCATTCATGATTGATGAATTTGAACGTCGTTACGATGAATTAAATAAAATCGCACACGGAACAGTCACAACAGCTGTTCCGCTCTCTGAAGATAAGAAACAAGAGCTTGAAGCGAAAGTCGCTGATGTTTTTGGCTACCAGAAGGCCACGTTAACCCCGTTTGTTGATGAATCAATTCTCGGCGGTGTCATTGTTGAAGCCGATCATCAAGTGATCGACGGCAGCCTCGCCAGCCAATTAAATGGTCTACGAGCAGCACTTAGTAAAAAGTAGAGAAGAAGAGGTGAAATGAATGGCCATCAAAGCAGAAGAAATCAGTGCTTTAATCAAAGAACAGATTCAAAATTATGATAATAAGTTGTCTGTTGAGGAAATCGGAACAGTCACATATGTCGGGGACGGAATCGCTCGTGCCCATGGATTAGAAAACGCAATGAGCGGAGAACTACTAGAGTTTTCTAACGGCTCTTACGGAATGGCACAAAACTTAGAAAGCAACGATGTCGGTATTATCGTTCTAGGTGAATTTGAGTCCATTCGTGAAGGAGACAAAGTAAAACGTACCGGTAAAATCATGGAAGTCCCTGTTGGGGATAACATGATCGGACGCGTCGTTAACCCCTTAGGTCAACCAATTGATGGTATGGGACCTATTGAAACAAGTAAAACACGTCCAGTCGAAGCAATGGCTCCGGGCGTTATGCAACGTAAATCTGTGTCAGAACCTATGCAAACAGGTTTGAAGGCCATTGATGCATTAGTTCCAATCGGTCGCGGCCAACGGGAATTAGTTATCGGTGACCGTAAGACTGGTAAGACATCCATTGCTATTGATACGATCATTAATCAAAAGGGTCAAGATATGATTTGTATTTATGTGGCTATTGGACAAAAAGAATCCACGGTACGTTCACAAGTAGAAACATTGCGTAAATACGGTGCTATGGATTATACAATCGTCGTAACAGCGGGCGCCTCTCAACCTGCACCGCTATTATTTATTGCGCCTTACGCTGGAACAGCTATGGGTGAAGAGTTTATGTATAATGGCAAACACGTATTGGTAGTCTTTGATGATCTATCAAAACAAGCCGTTGCCTATCGTGAACTGTCATTACTATTACGTCGTCCGCCAGGTCGTGAAGCTTACCCAGGGGATGTCTTTTACTTGCACTCACGTCTACTAGAACGTGCAGCAAAACTTTCTGATGAATTAGGCGGCGGTTCATTGACTGCCTTGCCATTTGTTGAAACACAAGCTGGAGATATTTCGGCATATATTCCAACCAACGTCATCTCAATCACTGACGGACAAATTTTCTTAGAAAATGATTTGTTCTACGCAGGTATTCGTCCAGCCGTAGATGCTGGTTTATCTGTATCTCGTGTAGGTGGTTCCGCACAAATCAAAGCAATGAAAAAAGTTGCTGGGACTCTTCGTTTGGACCTTGCCAGCTATCGTGAATTAGAAGCCTTCACTCAATTCGGTTCTGATTTAGATGCAGCGACGCAAGCAAAACTAAATCGTGGACGTCGAACAGTTGAAGTATTGAAACAAAAACTTCATGATCCGCTTCCTGTTGAAAAACAAGTAGTGATCCTTTATGCCTTGACTCATGGCGTGCTTGATAGTATTCCAGTCAATAGTATTTTAGATTTTGAAGCACAATTATTTGAATATCTGGAAACAAATCACTCTGATCTATTTGCGACAATTCGTGATACGAAGGATCTGCCAGATACAGAGAAACTAGATGGAGCGATCCAAGAGTTCAAAGATATTTTTGACGCTTCTTCAGCTAACCAAGAAAAAGCATAATCGAGGTGAGAAAAAATCATGGCATCCTTAAATGAAATCAAAACACGGATTGCATCGACAAAGAAAACTAGTCAAATCACCAACGCTATGCAAATGGTATCAGCATCTAAATTGACGAAATCAGAAGCCTACTCAGCAAAATTTCAACTCTATGCTTCAAAAGTACGTGAAGTATTGACGCACTTAACAGCAAGTGAATTAACCGAGTTGGCCAATTCTGGTCGTGAATTAGGCGGAATCAACTACCACAGTATGTTGTTGAATCGTCCGGTTAAAAAAACGGGCTATATTGTGATTACTTCTGATGGTGGTTTGGTCGGAGGGTATAACAGCTCAATCTTGAAACAGACCATGACGATGCTTGAAGATGATCATGATTCTGCCGATGAATATGTTTTGTTAGCCATTGGTGGAACCGGGGCGGACTTTTTCAAAGCTCGTGGTGTTAAATTGGCCTATGAATTACGCAATTTATCGGATCAACCAAGCTTTGAAGAAGTGCGAAAGATCGTTTCCATGACGACCAGTATGTATGAGAACCAAGTCTTCGATGAATTGTACGTATGCTATAACCATCACGTCAATTCATTGTCTAGCCAGTTTCGGGTAGAAAAAATGCTGCCTATTTCTGACTTAGACCCAACTGAAGCACAGACGTATCGTGAAGAATATCTATTCGAACCTTCAAAAGAAGCAATTCTTGATCAATTACTTCCGCAATATGCTGAAAGTTTGATTTACGGAGCCATCGTTGATGCCAAAACAGCGGAGCATGCTGCTGGGATGACGGCAATGAAGACTGCGACAGATAACGCGGGTTCGATCATTGATGATTTAACGATTTCATACAATAGGGCTCGTCAAGCGGCGATCACCCAAGAGATTACTGAAATTGTCGGCGGGGCTTCCGCATTAGAATAATTTCGAGATTGGAGGAAAAAACATGAGTTCAGGCAAGATTGTTCAAGTTATTGGTCCCGTTGTCGACGTGGAATTTTCTTTAGATCAATCCTTACCAGACATCAACAATGCGTTGATCGTTTATAAAAATGATAAAACAAAAGTTGTTCTTGAAGCTGCTTTGGAACTTGGTGATGGTGTTATTCGCACAATCGCTATGGAAGCTACTGATGGTTTACAACGCGGAATGGAAGTTGTCGATACTGGCAAATCTATCTCTGTTCCCGTAGGTAAAGAGACTTTGGGACGTGTATTTAACGTTCTAGGGGAGACAATTGATAAAGAGGCACCTTTCCCAGAGGATGCAGAGAGAAGCGGTATCCATAAGAAAGCACCGACCTTCGAAGAACTTAGTACAAGTAATGAAATTTTAGAAACTGGGATCAAGGTTATCGACTTATTAGCCCCTTACTTAAAAGGTGGTAAAGTTGGATTATTCGGTGGTGCCGGTGTTGGTAAAACCGTCTTGATTCAAGAACTTATTCATAATATCGCTCAAGAACATGGTGGGATTTCTGTATTTACCGGTGTTGGCGAACGTACACGTGAAGGAAACGACCTTTATTATGAAATGAAGGACTCTGGCGTTATTGAGAAAACAGCCATGGTGTTCGGACAAATGAATGAGCCGCCAGGTGCACGTATGCGTGTTGCCTTGACTGGTTTGACATTGGCTGAATACTTCCGTGACGAAGAAGGACAAGATGTGTTGCTGTTTATCGACAACATCTTCCGTTTCACTCAAGCTGGATCAGAAGTTTCTGCCTTGCTAGGTCGTATGCCGTCAGCCGTTGGGTACCAACCCACATTGGCAACTGAAATGGGACAATTACAAGAACGCATCACGTCAACGAAAAAAGGCTCGATCACTTCGATCCAAGCCATTTATGTACCCGCCGATGACTACTCTGACCCTGCGCCAGCAACAGCTTTCGCCCATTTGGATGCAACAACCAACTTGGAACGTAAGCTAACGGAACAAGGGATCTACCCAGCCGTTGACCCATTGGCTTCCTCTTCAAGTGCTTTAGCACCTGAAATCGTAGGAGAAGAACATTATCGTGTGGCAACAGAAGTTCAACGTGTATTGCAGCGTTACCGAGAATTACAAGATATCATCGCAATCTTAGGGATGGATGAATTGTCTGACCAAGAAAAAGTAATCGTATCTCGTGCTCGTCGTATCCAATTCTTCTTGTCACAAAACTTTAACGTAGCTGAACAATTCACCGGTCAGCCAGGTTCGTATGTGCCTGTTGAAAAAACGATTGAAGGCTTTAAAGAAATCCTTGAAGGAAAATACGATGATCTTCCTGAAGATGCATTCCGTAGTGTAGGGACAATCGAAGACGTCATCGAAAAAGCGAAAACTTTAGGCTACTAGAAAGAGGTGCCCGATGGAACAAGAAAAAGACAAAGTTCTTCAAGTGAACGTTGTTACTCCAGATGGCAATGTCTATGATCATAATGCAACCATCGTCGTTGCTAAAACGGTCGCTGGTGAAATTGGTATTTTACCAAATCATGCACCGATCATTGCGCCTCTTGCGATTGATGAAGTTCGCATTCGTCGAACAGATTCAGATACACATGTAGACTGGATTGCAGTGAACGGCGGGATCATGGAAGTTCGGGACAATGTCCTCACAATCATTGCGGACACGGCTGAACGTGAACGCGACATCGACGTTTCCCGTGCTGAAAGAGCAAAACAACGTGCGGAAGCGCGGATTCAAGAAGCGCGTGAAAAGGAAGACACGGATCAATTAAGTCGTGCCGAAGTTGCTTTGCATCGTGCTATGAATCGAATCAAAGTGTCAAAACATCGTTAAAAATGGAGGCATCATAGGAAGCATTTTGATGCACTGACCTTTATAAGGTTGAATCGATACCATCGATTCAACCTTTTTCTATAAACATTTTATTTTTTTATCGAATTTTAGAATATTGAGAGATAGTGAAAACAATGACTTTTTGTTTTTTTATCGCAGAGAAGAAGATATTCTCTAAAGAATGCGCAATTTTTATAGGGAAATTTTTTTAAAAGACCTTTTTAAAATAAGGAAGATAGATTTTTTTTGAAGAACAAATATTAAGTTTTTTAAAAGTTTCTATACAGCTCTTTGAGTGAGCAAAGTGTTCTTCTTTATATAAATCTGTGATATAATCCAACTGTTGATTTTTTTTGAAAGGAAACGAATAATGCAAGTATTTGGAATTGATGCAATCGTTCGGATCGTGTCGCATTTTTCTTTTATTTATTTGGCTTTTTGGTCATTAAGATCTTTGCGCATAGAGAATCTGTTTAAATCATTTAAAGAAACTCAGGTTCGTCTTGCAATTCTGATGTTAGCCATTGCGCTGGGATTTGCTTGTAGTACGTTTTTTTTAGAAATCATTCTTTTATGCAAAAATATATTTTTGACATTTAGTTAAGGTACATATATGAGGCAATCGATTAGCTTTTTTGGAGGGAATACAATGGAAGAGATCATCGTTCGTGGTGGCAAACAATTAAATGGAACAGTACATATTGAAGGAGCAAAAAATGCGGTACTGCCAATTTTAGCTGCGACTTTATTAGCTGAGGAAGGAACATCCACATTAAGTAATGTTCCGATTTTATCTGATGTTTTTACCATGAATCAAGTGATTCGTTATTTGAATACGGACGTCGTTTTTAACGAAGATAAAAAAGAAATTACTGTAGATGCAACACGTCAATTAAATGTGGAAGCACCTTATGAATATGTAAGTAAAATGCGGGCATCGATCGTTGTGATGGGACCGTTATTGGCTCGAAATGGACATGCGAAAGTTGCGATGCCAGGTGGATGTGCGATTGGCAAACGCCCAATTGATTTGCATTTAAAAGGTTTCCAAGCGCTAGGTGCAAAAATCATCCAAAAAAATGGCTATATTGAAGCAATCGCTGATGAACTAGTTGGAGATACGATCTATTTAGACTTTCCAAGTGTAGGCGCAACTCAAAATATTATGATGGCGGCTGTAAAAGCAAAAGGAACGACTGTGATCGAAAACGTTGCTCGCGAACCTGAAATCGTTGATCTTGCCAACTTCTTGAATAAGATGGGTGCGAGCATCCACGGTGCTGGTACAGAAACAATGCGTATTGAAGGGGTAGATCATCTTCATGCGGTCTCTCACCCAATCGTACAGGATCGTATTGAAGCTGGAACATTCATGGTTGCTGCTGCGATGACCCAAGGCAATGTATTGGTCGATGGCGCAATTCCTGAACACAATCGCCCTTTGATCTCTAAATTGATCGAGATGGGTGTTAAGATTACTGAAGAAAACGACGGATTGCGTGTGATTGGTCCTAAAGTGCTTAAAGCAACGGATATCAAAACGATGCCTCACCCTGGCTTCCCAACAGATATGCAGGCTCAAATGACTGCGATCCAATTGGTTGCTGATGGTGTCAGCACCACGACGGAAACTGTTTTTGAAAATCGATTCCAACATTTAGAAGAAATGCAACGTATGAATGCTCAGGTCAAAATTGACAATAATGTAGCGTTGATTAAAGGTGGAACAGAGTTACAAGGTGCGGAAGTTTATGCGACAGATTTACGTGCAGCAGCAGCCCTTGTTTTAGCTGGTCTGCGTGCAAATGGCATTACCCGAGTACGTAACTTGAAATATTTGGATCGTGGATATTACCAATTCCATACAAAACTGCAACTATTAGGTGCAGATGTTGAACGGGTAGATAATGAAAGTAAGAAACCGACTAACGCAACAGCTGTCTTAGCTTAAGGAGTGGGTGTATGAGTTCAGGTGAACACATTTTACGTAGCTTGATTCGAATCGTCGCCATTTTACTTGCGGGGGTCCTATTATTTGTCGTAGGCAGTATGATCGGCTACGGAGCAATGGGCGGCGGCAACCCTTTTAAAGTATTGATGCCTGGCGTATGGCGGCATATTTTGGAATTTGTTCACTAACCGTGTGAACAATGACAAGTTAGAGTTGAACTAAGAGGGTTGCTCCGATACTGGGTGCAATCCTTTTTTGGTTCAACTTTTTTCAGTTTATCAGCGAAAGATTTACAATAACTATTCATGTATGGAACAGAAATGTTGAGGTGAACATATGAGTTTTATAGGTAAAGGATTGATCGGACTCGTCCATGGCTATCAACGGTTCATATCTCCGCTGAAGCAGCCTTCTTGTCGGTATTACCCTTCATGCTCTAGCTATATGATTAAGGCAATTCAAGTTCATGGGGCGCCTAAAGGAGTTTTGATGGGGACGGCTCGAATCTTGCGCTGCCATCCTTTTGCTAAAGCTGGGCTGGATTATGTACCTATTCGTTTCTCATTACGGAAAAACACGATCGATCGTGAAGAACCGGATTATTCAATGCAAAGAAAACAAGCGAGAGAATAAAAAGGATCGTAAAGAGAATGCCGCAAATTTAAGAGGATACCATTTTTAAAGGTGCGAAGCTTTACAAAATCTAAGCTTTAACAATGCTTTTTTCATAAATAGACTTAGAAGCTGATCATGAATGAGTGTTCTGAAGGGTGAATAAAAAGTGAAACTCAAAAATCGAGAGTAACAAGTGAAAAAATCCGATAAAAAAAGAGTTTATATTACTAATACTAGGTGTTATTTTATAGAAGTCTTTCTAACTGGTTTAAAGTTAGAAGGACTTTTTTTAGTTATCTAATAAGTGTGTTATAGTATTGTAAGCGCTATAAATTGTTTGCGAATTGCTGAATTATTAAAATATTCAGAAAATTTAATTGACAGTGAGAGTTTTTTCCTATATATTCTTTATTATCTTAACGAATTATCATTATTTTATTAGGGGGTAACAGGATGAAAAAAAGAACAGTAGCGGCATTGGCAGCAGGGTTGTTTTTATTTGGCGCATGCGGGTCGCCTAAAGCTAACGATAACAGCAGCAGTGAGGATGCGAAGACGATCAAAATTGGTGGGAACTTCGAATTATCAGGAGCAGTAGCTGCTTATGGTGAAGCAGAAAATGAGGGTGTCAAATTAGCAGTCGAAGAAATCAATAAAGACGGCGGCATTGATGGAAAGAAAATCGAATACGTTTCTAAAGACAATAAGTCAGATAATAACGAAGCAGCTTCAGTAGCGGCCAACTTGACCACAAAGGATGAAGTTGTAGCGATTGTTGGACCAGCAACATCAGGCGCGACAAAAGCAACATTGCCGAACTTAACAAAAGCAAAAGTACCTGCGATCACACCTTCAGGAACAGATGATGCCATTACTGTTCAAAAAGGAAAAGTACAAGAGTATATCTATCGTGCGTGTTTCCAAGATAGTTCTCAAGGGGTCATCTTAGCGAAATATGCAGAAGACAATTTGAAAGCTGATAAAGCAGTAATTTTGGGAGATAACTCAAGCGACTACGCGATTGGATTGACAAAAGCCTTTAAGGATACTTATAAAGGCAAAATCGTAGCCGAAGAGAATTTTGCAGCGAACGATAAAGATTTCCAAGCGATGCTGACGAAGATCAAAGACAAAGACTTTAACGTTATCTATGTTCCTGGCTACTACACAGAGGCTGGCTTGATCATCAAGCAAGCGCGTGAAATGGGTATCGAACAACCAATCATTGGTGCAGATGGTTTTGGTGATGAGAAGCTTGTTGAGACAGCAGGCGCTAGCAACGTTAAAAACGTCTATTACACAGGTCATTTCTCAACAAAAGCACCAGCAACAGATAAAGTTGAACCATTTGTAAAAGCTTTTGAAGAAAAATATGGCAGACAACCATCTTCATTCAACGCATTGGCTTATGATTCTGTTTACATGATCAAACAAGCAATCGAAGATGAAGGCAAAGCGACACCAGAAGCGATTCAAAAAGGATTAGCTGGATTGAAAGACTTTGAAGGTGTTACTGGTAAGATCTCCATGGATAAGGACCACAATCCTGTGAAACCATTAGTTGTACTTGGACTAACAGATGGAAAAGAATCTTCTGCTGAAACCGTAAATCAATAAGAAATCGGAAGCAGGCAAGGCAAGACAAGCAGGCTTGTCTTGCCTTTATTTTTTAGAAAAGTGATGTGATAAAGATGGAAGTATTTATACAGCAAATCGTCAATGGGCTTTTTCTGGGAAGTGTTTACGCACTGATGGCATTAGGTTATACGATGGTTTATGGAATTATTAAATTGATTAACTTCGCACATGGTGAAATCTACATGATTGGTTCATTTATCGGCTATTTTCTGATCAATCAATTCAATATGGGCTTTTTCCCAGCACTTGTTTTATCAATGGCGGGAAGTGCGATATTAGGGGTAGCGATTGAGTTTTTAGCCTATCGACCGTTAAGAAATTCTACACGGATCGCGGCTTTAATTACAGCAATTGGGGTATCGTACTTATTGCAAAATACGATGATTTACTTTTTCAGTTCAACAACACGACCATTCCCGCAAGTAATTAAATTGCAGGTCTACAATTTAGGCTTCTTACGGGTCTCAAATATTCAATTATTGATTTTAGGCTTGTCCCTATTTTTGATGATCACATTGAATCTGATCGTCCAAAGAACCAAGATGGGAAAAGCGATGCGTGCAGTAAGTGTGGATACGGATGCCGCCCAATTAATGGGAATTGATGTCAATCGAACAATTTCTTTTACCTTTGCTTTGGGTTCAGCACTTGCTGCGGCAGGCGGGATGATGATCGGGCTCTATTATAACTCGATTGATCCAATGATGGGATACATTCCCGGACTGAAATCCTTTATCGCGGCAGTGTTAGGCGGTATCGGGATCATTCCTGGTGCAGCTATAGGTGGCTTTGTGATTGGGTTGATTGAAACACTGACAACGGCATTAGGATTCTCTGATTTTAAAGATGCGGTGGTTTACGCGGTGTTGATTTTGATTTTATTAGTTCGTCCTGCCGGTATTTTAGGCAAACATGTGAAAGAGAAAGTGTAGGTGGATCAAATGAAAAAGAATTTAACATACAATTTGATTTGGCTAGCTTTGATCGTCTTGGGTTACGTGGCACTGTACGTGGCTTACTCTGCTGGTATGGTCAATTTATTCTTAGATAATATTCTCGTTCAAATTGGGATCAACGTTATTCTGGCAGTTGGCTTGAATTTGATTATTGGCTTTTCCGGGCAGTTCTCTTTAGGTCATGCCGGATTTATGGCAATTGGCGCCTATGGGGCAGCACTCGTTTCTATGAGTATGCCGACCTACGGAGGATTTTTCTTAGGAATGGCGGTGGGTGTCATTTTAGCTGGAATCGTCGCTGTAGCAGTTGGGATTCCAACTCTTCGATTAAGTGGCGACTATTTAGCGATCGCGACATTAGGTGTTGCTGAAATCATTCGGATACTATTGATCAATTTTAAAGATATCACGAATGGCCCTTCAGGGTTGTTTGGGATCGAGCCTTTTGTTGATTGGCAAATGGTTTATGGATTCATGGCAATCACTACGCTTCTTATTGTCAATTATATTCGCTCTGGTGCGGGTCGTGCGACAATGGCTATACGTGAAGATGAGATAGCTGCCGAAGCAATGGGTGTGAATACGACTAAATATAAGGTTATGGCATTCGCTTTTGGAGCGATGACAGCAAGTATCGCAGGCTCATTATATGCAGGCTATTTGCAATCTATCGCACCTAAAGATTTCGCCTTCACAAAATCAGTCGATATATTGATTTTAGTTGTATTAGGAGGGATCGGCAGTGTGACGGGTACTTTTATCGCAGCAATTCTTTTAGGGATTATCAATATGTATTTGCAAGACTTCGGAACTTTACGAATGATTATTTACGCGTTGGCTTTAATCATCTTGATGATCTTTAAGCCGGGCGGATTGTTAGGTACGAAAGAATTATCTGTGAAGAAAATCGTTGATAAGTTTAAAAAGGGAGATGACCAAAATGCCTCTGTTGGAAATTAAAGATTTAACGAAAAACTTTGGCGGGTTGGCGGCGGTCTCCAATGTCAATATCGCATTAGAAGAAAATCAATTAGTCGGTTTGATAGGTCCCAATGGTGCTGGAAAAACGACACTATTCAATTTGATCACCGGCGTCTATGAACCCAGCGAAGGGGATGTTCTATTAGAAGCAGAGGGGAAGACCCATCGTTTGAATGGACAAAAGCCCTATGCGATCGCTGATTTAGGATTGAGTCGAACCTTTCAAAATATTCGCTTATTTAAAGATTTAACGGTTCTCGACAACGTATTGATTGCGATGAATAGTAAAAATAAAGAAAGTTTTGTCTCAAGTGTACTTCGTTTGCCAGCCTTTTATGACAAGGAAGAACGACTAAAAGAAGAAGCACTGAAATTATTAGCCATTTTTGATTTGCAAGATAAAGCTGAAAATCTAGCCCGTAACTTGCCTTACGGGGAACAACGTCGATTAGAGATCGTGCGAGCATTGGCGACAAAACCAAAAATCTTGTTTTTAGATGAGCCGGCAGCCGGAATGAATCCTCAAGAAACAGCAGCATTGACGTTGCTTATCCGAAAAATTCAAAAGGAATTCGAAATTACTATTTTATTGATCGAGCATGACATGAGTTTAGTTATGGATGTGTGTGAACGAATTTATGTATTAGAATATGGACGCATTTTAGCTGAGGGTGACCCTGATGAAATCAAAAACAACCCAGAAGTCATTAAAGCGTATCTTGGAGGTGAGCTATAATGCTGAAAATTGAAAATCTTTCTGTTCATTATGGCATGATTCAGGCGGTACGCGATGTCAGCTTTGAAGTGAATCAAGGAGAAATCGTGTCATTGATTGGAGCCAACGGTGCCGGCAAAACGACGATTTTACGCACGATCTCAGGATTGAATCAGCCTTCTAAAGGAACGATCACTTTCGAAGGGACACCGATTCAAAAGAAAGCTCCAAGAAGGATCGTTGCGCAAGGGATCTCTCAAGTTCCTGAAGGGCGCCACGTATTTCCAGGATTAACCGTTTTAGAGAACTTAGAGATGGGCGCGTACTTACGAAAAGACGGCGACCTTCAAAAAGATTACGACCACGTCTACGAAAAGTTTCCGATTTTAAAGGAACGTTTGAGTCAAGATGCCTCAACCCTGTCAGGTGGAGAGCAGCAGATGCTGGCGATGGGAAGAGCGCTGATGTCTAAACCACGATTGCTATTGCTAGATGAGCCTTCAATGGGCTTAGCACCGATCTTCATCCAAGAAATTTTTAATATCATTCAAGAAATTCAAAAGCAAGGAACTACGGTTTTGTTAATTGAACAAAATGCCAAAATGGCTCTTTCAATTGCTGATCGCGGCTATGTGTTAGAAACTGGGAAAGTCGTACTGTCTGGAACAGGTCAAGAATTGCTAGAAAGTGAAGAAGTGAAGAAAGCTTATCTAGGGGGATAAAACATGAGTGTAAAAGATTTTATGACAGAAAAACTGGTGACAGTAACACCAGATACTAAAATTTTCGATGCGGTTGATTTGATGAAAAAGCATGATATTCATCGCTTACCAGTCATTGATAACGGGCAGGTAGCAGGCCTGATCACAGAAGGGACGATTCAAGAAGCGTTGCCATCAAAAGCGACAAGCTTGAGCGTCCACGAAGTCAATTATTTATTGAACAAAACAGTTGTAGCAGATGTGATGATCAAGGATGTCAAGACGATCTCTCCGAATGCAGAACTGGAAGACGCAATCTATTTAATGCGCCAAAATAAAATCAATGTGTTACCCGTATTAGAAAAAGAGCAATTGGTTGGAATCATCACCAATAACGATATTTTCGATGCCTTTTTGAAACTGACGGGTTATCATGAAGGCGGCACGCGGATTCAGCTAAAGATTTTAGAGGATAAAAAAGGCGTACTTGCTAGAGTAGCAAAAATCTTAGCAGATCATGACTTTAGCATTTTGACGGTCATCGTCGATCATCAATCAACTGCAACGATTTTAGAAATCCAATTAGCCAGTAAACAAGTAGAAGAAATCAAACAGCTTCTGACTGACAATGGTTATGAAGTCGTACGAGCAGCAACGACGCAAGTGTAATTTTAAGGACAACTGATCACTCGGTTGTCCTTTTCTTTTGTGGTATGATAAACTAGTCAAAGACGGAGGGAAAGCTATGTCTAAAAAGAACAAAGATATTCAAGTTCAACTCAAAGAAGAAGATCGTTTGATTGAAGGAAAAAAAGAAACAGTTACGCAATTAGTAATAGGAAAAAAAACAATCGGTGAAATTATTCCCGACAATAAAAATTTTCAAGCCTACAATGACGGGCATTTACTAGGGAGTTTTAAGACTCTGGACGATGGGGTCGAAGCCTTGATCCGTAACTGGAATTTACATGAATAATTTTTGAAAAAAATACTTGCATTTTTTTTGAAGATTAGGTATTATAACTGAGTCGGGTTTTTAAATAATAAAAACCTAGCTGGAGGAGTAGCGAAGTGGCTAAACGCGACGGACTGTAAATCCGTTCCTTAGGGTTCAGTGGTTCGAATCCACTCTCCTCCACCATTGGGGTATAGCCAAGCGGTAAGGCAAGGGACTTTGACTCCCTCATGCGTTGGTTCGAATCCAGCTACCCCAGTTGTTCAACGAGTTGCATAGGCAGCTCGTTTTTTTTGTTTTATTGAAAGATAAAACAACAATTCATTCAAATAATTTTTTAAGATTGAAACCAGTAGATTTATTTTGACAGCGAATGATTGAATAACAAAAGCAGGTAAAAGGATCTCGAATATTTTACGGGTGCAGATCGATGACATTCCTACAATAATAAATGATTAAAAAATTTCTTACTGTGATATTTTAGAAATCTCGAAGAAAAAAAGTTCTCTTGCTTGAAGCCTTCTATCATTTACGCTACATTTAGAAGGGAGATAGGAATATTTTTTAGTAGAAAGGGGTTCATTAGGATGAATAAAGTAGAAGAGATCAAAGAGATGCTTACAGATACTGTGGCAAAGGTTTATAGTACAATCAAAGACAATTCGCTAGAAGTAACGAAAGAAAAAGGACAAGTACCCCGCGTAAGAACGGTCCGTCCAACGCGCCATACAATTAAATGGAAAGCGAAAAACCATTAATAAAACGAAAAGAGGCGTCCAGAATTATTATCTGGACGCCTCTTTTTAAGTTTAATGATCGATTTCAATACCTAAGATGGTTAAATGCCCATTTCCCACAAGCTTGACGACTAACTTAGAGAGACTGTCTGCGCTCATAGTAGTATCACTGGTGATCCACCAGTGCAAAGTGCCGACGAAAATCGAAGTCATATACTCAATGATAAAATCTAATGGAACTTCAATATCGTTTTCAGTTATTTTTAAGCGATTAAAAATATGGGAATACTTAACATCCAAGATTTCTGCAATTTTTTTTCGCAGAATTTCATTGCCTGAAGCATCCATGATTGTCAAAAAGAATTTTCGATTGTCTTGAATCTGTTCATAAATATTTTTTAACACCATTTCTACTTTGCGAACCTTCAATCGATTCCCTTGGACAATTTGATCAGGATCTAGAACAGATGCAAAAGCATCGACGGCTTGTTTAAAAATAAAATCGTACAGGTCTTGTTTGTCTTTAAAATGAGCGTAAAATGTCGCACGATTGATCATTGCTTCGTCTGCGATCTCTTGAATAGTAATATTATCGAAACCTTTTAATTCTACTAAATGAATAAAAGCTTCCATAATCATTTTGTTTGTTCGCTTAACTCGGAGGTCTATTTTTTTTGCCATAGGAATTTCCTTTCATTTTTCCAACAAATAAAGCTGGACTGTTGCTTATCACACGAATGAAATGGTTTTGAGTATTGCATAACATTCAAAATCTTTTTAGAATATACGTGAGTAGTATAACAAACACTTTGTAAGTTAATCAACATGTGTTGTTAAAAATGGAAGGTAGGAATAATTATGACATTACGAGCGGGGATTGATGTTGGCTCTACAACCGTCAAGTTGGTCATTTTGAATGAACAAAATGAAAGTCTGTTTGCAAAGTACGAACGTCATTTTTCAGATGTGAAAGCTGCCACAGAGCGTGTGTTGCGTGAAGCAGAATCAGTGATTGGCAATCAAGAAATGACAATGAGTATTACCGGATCTGGCGGTATGGGGCTGGCAGATGTTTTGGCGATTCCTTTTGTACAGGAAGTCATCGCGTGTACTCGTACTGTTGAAGAAGTTATTCCTGAAACGGATGTAGCGATTGAATTAGGTGGAGAAGACGCGAAAATCACCTTTTTCGAAGGCGCATTGGAGCAGCGCATGAACGGAAGCTGTGCTGGAGGGACGGGCGCGTTTATCGATCAGATGGCAGTTTTGCTGAAGACGGATGCAAACGGGGTCAATGAATTAGCAAAAAATTATAAGACAATCTATCCAATTGCTTCTCGTTGCGGGGTATTTGCGAAAACAGATGTGCAGCCTTTAATCAACGAAGGAGCAGCCAAAGAGGATATCGCGGCGAGTATTTTTCAAGCGGTAGTTAATCAAACTATTGCCGGATTAGCAGCAGGCCGGAAAATAAAAGGTAATATTGCGTTTCTTGGCGGTCCGCTATTCTTTATGTCTGAATTGCGCCAACGTTTCATCGAGACATTGAATATCGCGCCAGAAAATGTGATCTTCCCTGAAAATCCACAGCTTTTTGTAGCGATGGGTGCAGCCTTTTATTCGGAGGAAGCAGAGGCAACATCTTTAGAAGCGTTATTGCATCGGTTGACGACAGCGGAGGAAGGGCATTTATCTCCTTCTGATACATTAGAGCCATTGTTCAAAGACGAAGCAGACTTAGCTGAGTTTCGGATGCGTCATGGACAGGCGCAAGCGAAAGAAAAAAGTCTGTCTGAGCATGAAGGAGTGGCATTTTTAGGAATAGATGCTGGTTCAACTACTACGAAAGTTGCCCTGATTGATGACAACGGCAACATGATGTATTCTTTTTATGGCAATAACCAAGGGCAACCATTAGAAACAACGATGACGGTCTTGAAAGATCTATATACGAAATTACCAGAGAATGTTTTTATTGGAAAAGCGGCGGTAACAGGCTATGGTGAACAATTGATCAAGAATGCTTTGAAAGTGGATATCGGTGAAGTTGAAACGATGGCTCATTACAAAGCGGCCAATCATTTCCAGCCAGGAGTCGATTTCATTTTAGATATTGGCGGTCAGGATATGAAGGCGATGACCATCAAAGACGGCGCGCTTTCTTCGATCCAATTAAATGAAGCTTGTTCATCTGGCTGCGGCTCGTTTATTGAAACCTTTGCGAAATCGTTGAATTATAATGTCGAAGATTTCGCGAAAGCCGCCTTAAAATCAAAAGCACCTGTAGATCTAGGCTCTCGTTGTACCGTTTTTATGAATTCAAAAGTGAAACAGGTTCAAAAAGAAGGTGCCTCTGTTGGCGATATTTCTGCAGGACTTTCTTATTCTGTTATCAAGAATGCTATTTACAAAGTAATCAAAGTACGTCGTCCAGAGGAATTGGGTGAAAAGATCGTCTGTCAGGGAGGAACTTTTTATAACGAAGCGGTATTAAGAGCGTTTGAAATGGTAACTGGACGTGAAGTTGTTCGTCCATCCATTGCGGGCTTAATGGGCGCTTTCGGAGCAGCGTTGATCGCTTTAGAAAATTATGAGGTCGGTGAACGTACCGAGACACTTTCATTAGCAGAGATCGACAGCTTTACTGCTGAAAAAGAATTTACTCACTGCGGACTATGCGAGAACAACTGTATGCTGACCGTGACATTGTTCTCTGACGGAAGACAATTTATCACAGGAAATCGTTGTGAACGTGGCGCGCGGATCAAGGTCAAGCGTGAAGATAAAAAAGTGAATCTAGTAGACTATAAATATCGCCGTTTATTCAAATACCGTCCATTACGAAAAAAAGAAGCAGTACGTGGTGAAATTGGGATTCCACGTGTCTTGAACATGTATGAAAATTATCCGTTGTGGCATACGTTCTTTAGCGATTTAGGGTTCCGTGTGAAATTGTCGCCGCGTTCTAACAAAGAATTGTATGAACAAGGGATGGAGACAATTCCTAGTGATACTGCATGTTACCCAGCGAAGATCGCGCACGGACATATTCAAGCATTGATCGACAGCGGCGTACCGATGATTTTCTATCCGGGGGTTGTTTTTGAACGACAAGAATCGAAGGAAGCAGACAATCATTTTAATTGCCCAATCGTCCAAAGTTATCCGGATGTCATTCGCAACAATGTAGATGATATTCGCGACGGCAAAGTCGATTATCGAAATCCTTATTTAAACTTAGCGAATGAAGCCTCTGTGGCTGCTGTTTTGGGTCGCTGTTTCCAAGATCTGGGTATTTCTCAGGAGGAGATCACCAAAGCCTTGCATCATGCTTACGAAGAATTGGAAGCCTTCAAGGACGATATTCGGAAAAAAGGCGAAGAAACACTGTTAATGCTCAACCAAAAAGGGGAGCGCGGCGTGGTTCTTTCTGGACGTCCGTATCATTTAGATCCTGAAATCAATCATGGAATTGCCGAAGTGATTACCCAGGAAGGGTTCCATGTACTTACAGAAGACAGCGTGTCTCATTTGAGCGATGTTGGTAATTTGCGAGTCGTCAATCAATGGGTCTATCATTCTCGTTTGTACGCAGCAGCACGTGTCGTTGCAAAATCAAAAAACCTGGAACTCGTTCAATTAAATTCATTCGGATGTGGACTGGATGCGGTGACGACGGACCAAGTAGAAGAGATCATGGAGCAATACGGTAAAATTTACACCGTCTTGAAGATCGATGAAGGCTCTAACTTAGGTGCAATCAGAATTCGTTTACGCTCTCTGAAGGCTGCAGTGAATGAAAGAGAAAAATCACATTTTGAACCAGTAAAACGCTTTGAAGAACCTGAAAAAATCGTCTTTACAAAAGAAATGCGCAAAAAGCACACGTTATTATTACCAATGCTTAGTCCGATTCATCAATCCGGGTTGTTTGATATTGCTTTGGAAGCTTCTGGCTACAATGTCGTGTGTCTACCGGCGATGGACAGAGAAGCTGTCAATGTAGGACTGAAATTCGTTAATAATGATTCTTGTTACCCAGCGATCATCTCGATTGGACAATTAGTGGAAGCATTGCAGAGCGGCAACTACGATTTAGACAATACGAGTGTCATGATGAGCCAAACGGGTGGCGGGTGTCGTGCAACAAACTATATTCCACTATTACGAAAAGCTTTGAACGATGCAGGCTTCCCACAGGTTCCGGTTGTTTCTGTATCCCTCGGAAATAAGGGGGTAGAAAGCAATCCTGGATTCAAATATACCTTACCTATGTTGAAACGAATCGTCGTAGCAATTCTATATGGAGATTTATTTGAACGTGTTGTTTACAGAACGCGTCCCTATGAATTGAAAAAAGGTCAGATTGATGCGTTGCATGAAGAATGGCTTAAGAAGGTTGAAAGCAATGTTCGAAACGGCTCATTAACAATTTTCAACCGTAACATGAAAAAAATCATTAAAGATTTTGATACGGTACCTATTTCAAATGAAGTGAAGCCAAAGGTTGGTGTCGTCGGTGAAATTTTAGTGAAGTATTCACCAACAGCCAATAACGATATCGTTCGTTTACTGGAAGCAGAGGGCGCTGAGGCAGTCGTGCCAGACTTGATAGGCTTCATGAATTATTCCTTGTATAATCAAATTTGGAAATACGACAATATGGGGATGCCGAAGAAAAATAAAAACTTAGCTGAAATGGCAATTAAATTGATCGAAGTGGTGGAAAAACCGATGGATAAAGCGTTACGTGCGTCTGAACGTTTTACGGGAATTCATTCGATTTATCAATTAGCCGAGGATGCGAGCAAGATTCTTTCGATTGGTAATCATACTGGTGAAGGCTGGTTCTTAACTGGCGAAATGATTGACCTATTGAAGACAGGTGTCAATAACATTGTCTGTATGCAACCATTTGGCTGCTTGCCTAACCATGTTGTGGGCAAAGGCGTGATTAAAGAATTGCGTCATCAATATCCAAAATCTAATATTGCTGCCATTGATTATGATCCTGGAGTTTCCATTGTTAACCAGTTAAATCGTATTCGATTAATGATGGCGACAGCGAATAAGCAATTAAAAGAAGAAATCAAAAGTTAACTGAAAGAGTAGACCAATCAACAATGGTCTGCTCTTTTTTGTTGTTTATCCCTGCGGTTTAATAGGAAGGATTTAACAACGAAAGGATAGATAGCGTCGTTTATCAGAAAGTCAGACACTAGATTCTTTTAAGTCCTTTGAAAAACAAGGTCAGTGAGGCAAAGGTCAGAAGGATTATTGTTGTGCATTAGGTATATACCAGTTATAATGAGAATAGAAAATTGAACGAGGTGACGGAAAGTGGCGAATCAAGTGCCAGTGTATATTCAAATACACGATCAGTTAAAACATGAAATTGAAAACGGTGTATGGAAGGTCGGCGCTCGCTTGCCTTCTGAACGAGAACTATCCACTAGGTTTAGTGTGAGTCGAATGACATTGCGTCAAGCAATCCAGACTTTGTCAGATGAAGGAATATTGGAAAGAAAAATCGGCTCAGGGACCTATGTGGCCAGCAAAAAAGTTCAAGAAAAAATGAGTGGGACAACAAGTTTCACGGACATTATGGAATCGCTGGGGAAAATCCCTTCTAGCAAAACGATTTCTTATTTTCATTCGCGAGCGAGTTCTAGCGAAGCAGAAAAGTTAGGCTTGGAAAAGGGTGAGCAGGTTTTACGAATGGAGCGGATTCGTTACGCAGATGAGATTCCTATCTGTTTTGAAGTAGCAAGTATTCCCGCTAAATTGATTGAGGGTTTCAGTAAAGAGGAAATCACGGAGTCCTTTTATCATAGTCTGCAAGAAAAAGGATTCGAAATCGGTCGAGCGAATCAGACAGTGACATCTATTTTAGCTTCGGAACAAATCGCGGATTATTTATCTGTCAAACGCGGCGATGCAATCTTACGGTTAAGACAAGTATCTTATCTGGCGGATGAACGCCCCTTTGAATATGTACGAACGCAATATGTTGGCAGTCGCTTTGAATTTTATTTAGAAAAATAATCCAAGAAACTAAGTCTCTTGGATTAATTGTTCAGAATAAGCGACTTCGCCGAGTGTAAACTCAACCTGTCCATTCAGTAAATCGATTACGTGTGTCTTAAAAACAGCAAGCTGGTCCTCGTCTACCATACAAGTTACAAGAACTTTGTCAGTAAACTGGGTATCTTTAACTACTAGCTGACCTTGCGTGATGAAGTTCTCCATCTTTCCCCAAAGAGGGTATTCCAGTTGAACGAATACTTCTTGCTGTAGGCGACCTTCAACTATTCCTGTAGCAGTGATCGCTTGAGAGACGGCGTTTGAATACGCGCGTATCAATCCGCCGGCGCCAAGTTTGGTGCCGCCAAAGTAGCGAATGACAACAGCGCAAACATTGATCAGTTCCGTCTTTTTTAATACTTCCAACATAGGAACCCCTGCAGTTCCGCTAGGTTCGCCATCATCTGAAGAACGTTGAATCTCATTACGCTCTCCTAAAACAAAGGCGCTGCAATGATGATTGGCTTTCCAATGTTCCTTTTTGATTTGCTGGATAAAATTTTTTGCTTCTTCTTCTGATTCGATGCGTTTTAAAAAACAAATAAAACGAGATTTTTTAATTTCAATCTCGTGTTGGTTATCGTTTTTGATGGTTCGGTAATTTTGCAGCATAATTTTTTGCCTCACTTTACTTTTCTCATCTCCAGTATATGAGAAAAATAGGGTAGGTTTCAACTAAATGCCATGTTGTCTGTATGATTTTGTTTGAAGGTGAGGAATGAGCATGACGCGTGTAAAAAAATATGATGGGATCACTCATTATTTGAAAAGTAATAATGGCTCTCAAGTAACGCTGACCTTTACTCAATTTGATGAATTGCTATTTCCTCGCAGCGGCTTGCCGCAAACAGCTCGGCAAGACCTGGATTGGTGGGCGAATGATTATCGTCATCCTGAAAAAGGAGCCTACGGTTGGCTGAACGCGAATTATGAAGTAGTACAAGTCAATCTTGATAAAGAATATGTTGTGTTCAATAAATTAGTTAAATCGAGTTGGCTCATTTAAAAATCATAAAAATTGTGGAATTCTAGCGTAACGATCAAATCGTTGCGCTTTTTTTTTAATCTTTTACAGAGGATAAAGCAATACACTGCTCATGACGTACTTTGTTAAAAAAGAAAGGTTTGAATAAAATGATTGGTCAGCGTTTATTAGTAAAAGAATGGGAAACATTTTATCCACAAGCGGATATAAAAAAGGCAGTGAAGACTCCCGCGATGATAGCATCTGGAGAAGAGTGGATATGTCAGCGTTGCGGAAGTCATTCTCGTGAAAAAGTGCCAGCAGCTTATTTCTATTGTCCTCATTGTATTAGTTTAGGAAGGATGACCAGTGAGCAATCGCTTTACTATTTTCCCCCAGAAAGAATCACACCAAGGAAAATTGAGATTGTTTGGTCGGGACATCTTTCGCCGCCACAAGAAAAAATCGCGAAGCAGTTGATTGCGGATCAACGATCAGGGAAAACTTTTTTACTTTGGGCAGTGACGGGAGCAGGAAAGACGGAGATATTGTTTCCTTTATTAAAAGCCTATTTAGAACAAGGAAAACGGGTAGCTGTTACGTCGCCTCGAGTGGATGTCTGTAACGAAATATTTTTACGCTTTTGTGGGGCGTTTCCGCAAGAAAAGATCAGTATCTTTCATGGACAGGAAAGAAAAGATAACGGGGATATCTTTGTGGTATGCACAGTCCACCAATTGTTACGCTACCATGAATATTTTGATCTGGTAATAATCGATGAAGTGGATGCATTTCCCTATGCAGAAGACCCTTTACTGCACCGTACTGTGGAAAGAGCAAAAAAAGCAGATGGTAAGCGTGTGTTTTTAAGCGCGACGCCTGATGAAAAGCTAAAGAAGTCAGTAGACTACCAGTACCATTTACCTGCCAGATTTCATCGCCGTGGGTTACCTGTTCCACAAGTGCTTTATTGCTGGCGCTTAGAGAAAGATCTGTCTGCGGGGCACCTTTCAAAGAAAATCTTGAATAAAATAACTGAATTACTTGCAGAAAACAATGTACTTTTGTTTTGTCCGAATATCTCTCTATTGGCGAAAATGGCAGAAGATATTCAAACGTATTTTCCAGAAGTGAAGTTGGCCACCGTTTTTTCACAAGATCAAGAGCGTCTAATAAAAGTCGAAAATATGCGTGCGGGGAAGTATCAATTGCTGCTCACTACGACGATTCTTGAACGGGGAGTGACTTTTGAAAAAGTATCGGTTGTAGTTTTACAAGCGTCTCACCGTGTGTTTAAAAAATCAGCGTTGGTCCAAATAGCCGGACGCGCTGATCGTAAAGGAGAGTACAATCAGGCAAAAGTTTTCTTTGCGACCAGCGAAATGACTACCGCTATCAAGGGGGCTATCAAAGAAATCAACGAAAACAATCGACAAGCTAGAGAGGCGGGATTGATTGATGCGCTGTAGTTGCTGCCAACAGGAAGTGGTAAAAAACGTAACTTTACGTGAGTTGTTCTTCAACACCAGTCAGCGGTGTTATCATTGTGAAAAGCGTTTCTCAAAAATAAATAGCAAAACGGCATGTCCGGGATGTGGTCGCCCAGATTCGCCGAAGCTATGTGGAGATTGCCAGTTATGGGAAACGCAGTTAGGATTTGTATTGAATAATCAAGGTATTTTTCGCTACGATGAAGGATTTCAGCGATGGATCGAAAGCTATAAATTCAAAGGGGATTACCGCGTGCGAGGAGGGATCGCAAAAGAATTAAAAGAAGCGCTAAAAAAGTATTCAGACTATCTGATTTGTCCGCTCCCGCTCTCAAAAGAACGTTTTAGAGAAAGAGGATTCAATCAAGTATGCGGTTGTTTAGAATCGGCAGATTGTTCTTATATAGAGTTGTTGGAACGAAAAGAGCTTTCCCCGCAGTCAGAAAAATCACGTGCGGAACGATTAAAAATGGAACAGCCTTTTGCTTTGAAGGTGGAAAATAGAAAGATTAGAAATCAAAGAGTTTTATTAGTGGACGATGTCTATACGACGGGGCGCACACTGTTTCACGGAGCAGAAATTCTTTATAAAAATGGTGCTAAAACGGTGAAAAGCTTGACTTTTTCACGCTGAAATGCATTATTTTTTCGAGTGAAATTGATAGCGATTTACTTTGCAAAAGGATTAGATTTCGATATAATAGAATTAAGAAGAAGAGGGAAGAGTGGTCCTTCCTCCGATCTTCAGTTGGCAAGACGAAAGGGGCAATACGTATGTTCAAATATAATGTTCGTGGTGAAAACATCGAAGTTACTGAAGCTATCCGCAATTACGTTGAAAAGAAAGTAGGAAAGTTAGAACGCTACTTCACTGATGTTCCGGACGCAACTGCTTATGTCAATTTAAAAGTCTACACAGAAAAAACGGCAAAAGTTGAAGTAACGATTCCATTACCTTACTTAGTTCTTCGGGCCGAAGAAACTTCACCAGATTTGTATGCAAGTATTGATTTGGTTGTGGATAAATTAGAACGTCAGATCCGCAAATTTAAAACAAAAATTAATCGCAAAGCTCGTGAAACTTCTTTACCAACACGTGAAGTTGCTGTTGAATTGAACGATGAAGCAGAAGAAACTTCTGAGTTAGAGATTGTTCGTACGAAACGCTTATCATTGAAACCAATGGGCAGCGAAGAAGCAGTCTTACAAATGAACATGCTTGGGCATAACTTCTTTATCTTTGAAGATGCTGAAACGAATGGTACAAGCATCGTTTACCGTCGTAAAGATGGTAAATATGGTTTGATCGAAACAGATTAACAAATAGGCTTCAATAAATACTTTGTTAAGCCATATATCTAGAATTCACGCCTTCCAGCTAGTGCTGGAAGGTTTTTTATTTTGATTGAATTTAAAGTTTTAGAATGAAGCCACTTTTTCTTGAGGAATTCATTGCTCTAACTCGTTGGCAGGAAGGAAATGCCAGCCAAAAGATTAATCATTGTATAAGTCATGTATTATTCGTCATGAGAAGTTTCTTTTCTCAAGGACTAATGATAAAATATACTAGCGGGTTTCTATCGAAAAATAGAAAATGAAAAGAAATAAAGGAGTAAGATAAACGAATGGCAAACTTTCTGAGACGAATGATTGAAAATGATAAAAAAGAATTAAAACGATTAAGCGGGATCGCGGACAAGGTCGAAACCTTTTCTAGCGCCATGGAAGAATTGTCTGATGCGCAATTACGGGGTAAGACCGAAGAGTTCAGAGGACGTTATCAAGCAGGAGAAACCTTAGACGAAATGTTGCCAGAAGCGTTTGCAGTAGTTCGCGAAGCAGCGAAACGCGTCTTAGGTCTGTACCCTTACCACGTACAATTAATGGGTGGGATCGTATTACACGATGGCAATATCCCAGAAATGAAAACAGGTGAAGGGAAAACCTTAACAGCAACGATGCCGGTGTATCTAAATGCTATAACTGGTGAGGGTGTCCACGTTGTAACAGTCAATGAATACTTGGCTACGCGGGATTCTACAGAAATGGGCGAGTTGTATAACTTCTTAGGACTGAGCGTTGGTTTGAATATCAATTCAAAAACAGCGGATGAAAAACGTGAAGCGTATAACTGTGATATTACATACAGTACGAACAATGAACTAGGTTTTGATTATCTACGAGACAACATGGTAGTTTATCAAAGTCAAATGGTTCAACGTCCGCTAAACTACGCGATCGTCGATGAAGTGGATTCAATCTTGATTGATGAAGCTCGGACTCCTTTGATCATTTCAGGAGCGGCTGAAAAATCGACAGCTCTTTACACACGCACGGATAATTTCGTGAAGCGTTTGAAAGAAGAAGAGGACTTCAAGATTGACATTCAGTCAAAAACGATTGGTTTAACGGAACAAGGAATCGAAAAAGCTGAAGAAAACTTTGGATTAGAAAATTTGTATGATCTTGATAATACTGCATTGACCCATCATTTGGATCAAGCGTTGCGGGCCAACTTTATCATGATTCGTGATATTGACTACGTGGTACAAGAAGGCAAAGTTCTGATCGTTGACCAATTTACTGGACGTATTATGGATGGTCGTCGCTACTCTGACGGGTTACACCAAGGGATCGAAGCCAAAGAAGGCGTTGAAATCGAAGACGAAACGAAGACGATGGCAACCATCACCTTCCAGAACTATTTCCGGATGTATAAAAAACTTGCCGGTATGACAGGGACAGCAAAAACAGAAGAAGAAGAGTTTCGTGAAATCTATAATATCGAAGTTATTCAAATTCCGACTAATCGTCCGATCATTCGTGAAGACCATGCAGACTTGTTATACCCAACATTGGAAAGCAAATTCCATGCTGTCGTTCAAGACATCAAAGAACGTCATCGTAAAGGACAGCCCATTCTTGTTGGTACGGTAGCGGTTGAAACATCCGAATTGCTTTCAAATATGTTGGACCGTGAAAAGGTTCCGCATGAGGTCTTGAATGCGAAAAATCACTTTAAAGAAGCAGAAATTATTATGAACGCGGGTCAAAAGGGCTCCGTAACTATTGCGACGAACATGGCTGGTCGAGGAACAGATATCAAGCTAGGTCTAGGGGTCATTGAACTGGGCGGACTTGCCGTAATCGGTACAGAACGTCATGAATCTCGCCGTATTGATAATCAGCTACGTGGTCGTTCTGGTCGTCAAGGAGATCCAGGTGTTTCACAATTCTATCTTTCATTGGAAGATGATTTAATGAAACGTTTTGGCTCTGAACGAATCAAAGCGTTCTTGGACCGGATGAAAGTAGAAGACGAAGATGCCGTTATTCAAAGTAAAATGCTGACACGTCAAGTTGAATCTGCTCAAAAACGAGTAGAAGGAAACAACTACGATACACGTAAAAATGTTTTGCAATACGATGATGTGATGCGTGAGCAACGGGAAGTAATCTACAAACAACGGCAAGATGTGATCATGGGCGAAAAAGATTTGACACCAAACTTATTGAACATGGTACGCCGGACAATTTCACGTGTCGTGGACAGCCACACGCAATTGGATAAGGAAAACTGGAATTTTGAGGCCTTAGCTGATTTCGCCGGAACGACATTGGTGCACGAGGATACTGTTTCTAAAGCGGACTTTGAAAATAAAACGCCAGAAGAAATGAAGGATTATCTTTATAGTCGTGCAAAAGAGGTTTTTGATTCTAAAGTGGCCCAATTACAGAGCCCTGAACAATTATTAGAATTTGAAAAAGTAGTCATCTTGCGTGTTGTAGATACAAAATGGACCGATCACATTGATGCAATGGATCAATTGCGTCAATCTGTAGGGCTTCGTGCCTATGGACAAAACAATCCGTTGGTAGAATATCAAACAGAGGGCTACAAGATGTTTGAAGATATGGTAGGCGCAATCGAGTTTGAAGTGACACGACTCTTCATGAAAGCAGAGATCCGTCAAAATGTTCAACGGGAGCAAGTAGCGCAAAATCAACAAGAACACCCAGTGGAAGCAGATGGAGATCCTAAGAACCTAACTGAAACGAAGCAAAAGCCTGTTCATGTTGAAAAAGTAGGGCGCAACGATCCATGTCCTTGCGGCAGCGGAAAAAAATATAAAAACTGTCATGGCAAAGGACAATAATTATTTACGATAAGAAATGAACCTTTAGGACGGGACATAGCTATTATGTCTCGTCTTTTGCGAGTTTCACTCCGTTCCTATTTTTGGATAGTTCATGGTATCTTATAGGTGTAATAATTTAATAGATTATGTGTGGTAGAAACCGTTTGTATATTAAACTGGTTGCGAAGTAGTGTTCAAACGTTCAATATAGTCGTAAGATTTTATTTTTGAAAGAGCAAGTATTGGTTATATGGATAATTTTTATCCGAGAGAAAGAAGGAAAAAAGTTGGAAAACGCAGAAATACGAAATTTATTAGATACGATGCAAGAGCAAGTCGCAAGTTTCAGGGGGTCTCTTTGACCTAGAGCAGTTAGAGGAGGATATCGCTGAAGCTGAAAACCAAATGTCTGCACCAGATTTTTGGAATGACTCCGAAAAAGCGCAGGCTCTGATTAATCGAAATAATGCTTCTAAGGATACCTATGATCAGTTTCAAGTGATCGCAAATGAGACGGACGAAATGAATCTTATGTGGGAAATGCAGCAGGAAGAATTTGATCCTGAAATGCAAAAGGAATTAGAAGAGCGATTAAATCAGTTGCAGGAAAGAATTTCAGGTTTTGAATTATCGTTGTTATTAGACAATCCCTATGATAAAAACAATGCCATTGTAGAACTTCATCCTGGCGCTGGTGGGACAGAATCTCAAGATTGGGGTTCAATGCTTTTACGCATGTATACTCGTTGGGCAGACCAACACGGTTTTTCAGTGGAGACAATCGATTATCAGTCAGGTGATGAAGCTGGAATAAAAAGCGTTACGCTGATGATCAAAGGAACGAACGCCTACGGCTATTTAAAATCTGAAAAGGGTGTGCACCGATTAGTTCGGATATCGCCGTTTGATTCAGCGAGTCGTCGTCATACTTCTTTTTGCTCGGTGGAAGTCATGCCTGAGTTGGACGAAAACATTGAAGTCGAAGTCAATCCTGATGATTTAAAAGTGGATGTTTATCGTGCAAGCGGTGCTGGTGGACAGCATATCAATAAAACTTCTTCGGCGGTTCGGATCACACATTTGCCAACAGGAACGGTTGTTGCCAGTCAGGCACAACGTTCACAATTTCATAATCGCGAGACGGCTATGCAGATGTTGAAGGCGAAGCTCTATCAGTTAGAGATAGAGAAAAAGGAGCAAGAGGCTGCGGCGTTGCGAGGAGAACAAAAAGAGATTGGTTGGGGATCGCAAATTCGTTCATATGTTTTTCATCCTTATTCAATGGTAAAAGATCACCGTACGGAACATGAAACTGGGAATGTACAGGCTGTGATGGACGGCGATCTAGATCCTTTTATCGATGCTTACTTGAAATGGCGCTTGGCGCAAGACACTCAAGCTTAAAAATGAAATCAAATTGTAAAGTTATGAAAGCCAGTTGCAATGTTGGCATGCTATAATAACAAAGAATTTAAGAGGATTTGGAGAGATAAAGCATGATTGAAATGCAGGATGTAACAAAAAAATATCCTAATAAGACAACTGCTGTGCGTGGGATTTCGGTCCGTATCGATCAAGGTGAGTTCGTCTATGTCGTTGGCCCCTCTGGTAGTGGAAAATCTACTTTTATAAAATTGATGTATCGTGAAGAGAAAGCAACTTCTGGAAAAGTATTGGATGTTGCCCGTCATGATTTGTTAAAGATCAAAAATAAAGAAGTTCCTTATTTACGTCGAGATGTTGGCGTGGTTTTTCAGGACTTCAAGTTATTGCCTCGTAAGACAGTCTATGAAAATGTCGCTTACGCGATGCAAGTTATCGGGCGCAAGCCGCGTGATATCAAAAAACGTGTGATGGAAGTTTTAGATTTAGTTGGTCTAAAACACAAAGTTCGCGTATTCCCGAGTGAATTATCCGGTGGGGAACAGCAACGAGTGTCTATTGCGCGTGCCATCGTAAATACGCCTAAAGTATTGATCGCAGATGAGCCAACAGGAAACTTGGACCCGGATACGTCTTGGGAAATCATGAAGCTGTTGGAACGGATCAATAACCAAGGAACAACGATCGTTATGGCGACTCATAACAAAACGATCGTAGACACCATGCGTCATCGCTTGATCGCGATTGAAAATGGCTTGATCGTTCGGGATGAAGCGGAAGGAGAATACGAGTTTGATGATTAGAAATTTCTTCCGACACTTATTGGAAAGTATCAAAAGTGTCAAACGTAACGGCTGGATGACATTAGCATCAGTCAGTGCAGTAACGATCACACTAACGATGGCGGGAATATTCCTTGCAGTCATCATGAATGCGACAAAATTGGCGCAAGATGTCGAAGGAAATGTCGAAGTAACCGTCTTTGCTGATATCGGCACAAAAGAAAAAGATCTTAAAGCGTTAAAAACGGATTTAGAAGAGATCAAACACGTGGACAAAGTGACTTTCTCCAGCAAGCAAGAGCAATTGAGAAAATTACAAAAACAAATGGGTGATGCGTGGGATTTATTTGAAGGGGACAGCAATCCTCTTTATGATGTTTATATCGTAAGCGCAACAGATGCACAGTATATTCGTCCAGTGACCCGTGAAGCGAGTCAACTAAATAATGTCTTCCGTGCAAATTACGGCGGAAACTCAGCGGATCGAATCATTCAAATGTCCAAGGTTGTACGAACATGGGGCTTAGCCGCCGCCGCATTGTTAATCTTTGTAGCGATTTTCTTGATTTCGAATACGATTCGAATCACGATTATTTCACGCAAAACAGAAATTCAAATCATGCGACTGGTAGGAGCTAAAAATGGCTATATTCGTTGGCCATTCTTTCTTGAAGGTGGTTGGATCGGATTGATTGGTTCAATCGTACCGATTCTAGTGCTAACGTATGGCTATTCTCAAGTATACGGCATAGCCGCGCCTTATCTATTGCAATCAAATCTAGCGTTGCTTCGTCCAAGCCAAATCGTATGGATTTTAGATATTGTAATGGCTGTTGGCGGGTACTTGATCGGTTCATTAGGTTCAGTTATCTCTATGCGTCGTTTCTTAAAAATCTAAATAATGAAACTTCTCCGTGTTTTCGGAGGAGTTTTTTTTATAGAATATTTTTAAAAGAGAATGTCTCTTGCCTTTTTTAGAAAAAGGTTCTACTATGGAAGACAGTTAAATAAATCGCTACCGAGCAAGGGAGCCAATTTCGTTAGGTCTTTGAAGAAATTGGACTCCCTTTTTTTGATTTTTATTTCATAGTTTAATGGAATAAACTCGGTACGCATCGTTTCATTTGCTATTCATTTAAGGAGGAGTATGTATTATGGCATGGCTATCGTTGATTATTGCAGGG
Organism: Enterococcus sp. AZ048; assembly: GCF_051715125.1. Taxonomy (NCBI): domain Bacteria; kingdom Bacillati; phylum Bacillota; class Bacilli; order Lactobacillales; family Enterococcaceae; genus Enterococcus; species Enterococcus sp. AZ048. The sequence continues at coordinate 746,538 of NZ_JBIOTD010000001.1, forward strand.
GTATTTGAAACATTTTGGGCAACCATGATGAAAATGAGTGAGGGATTTACTAAGATGAATTACTCGATTTTAACATTGGTTGGGATGATCGCGAGTTTCTATTTTTTAGCAAAGTCTCTGCACATACTGCCAATGAGTCTGGCTTACCCAGTATGGACAGGAATTGGTGCTGTGGGATCAATCCTAATTGGTGTTTTCTTTTTTAAAGATCATCTCTCTGTTTTGACGAGCTTTTTCGTGGTTCTTCTAGTAGTAGGAATCATTGGAATCAAAGTTACTAGCGGACATTAGCAAGGAAGTGGGGTAAACTATCTTTAGCACAAATGCAGGAGGTACGTATGATTAAAACGACGAATGAATTAACACCACAGGAATTATTGACCATTTTAGAGGCGCGCACGGCTGTTTTTGTGGTAGAGCAGCAGTGTCCTTATCAAGAAGTTGACGAGGCTGACCGTTCGGCTGTACACGTTTGTATAGAAAAAGAGGGTGAACTACAAGCGTATGCACGAATCCTAGCAGAAGGTGAGAGGATTCATTTCGGTCGTGTGTTGGTTGTGAAAAAATTTCGGGGACAACAATTGGGGAGAAAACTGGTTGCTAAGACGATGAAGGAAATAGAAAAACGCTATCCGGACCTGCCGGTCAGTATTTCGGCACAGGCGCATTTATCTGATTTTTACGGTTCATTCGGGTTTAAAGAAACTTCTGAGGAATATTTAGAAGATGGTATCCCTCACGTAGAAATGCTTTGGCAGAAGTCGGAGAATCACTAAAACAGTAGATTGTTTACATTCAGCATTTTCTCGGCTATCCTTTACTAGAAGGAGTGTGAAAGCATGTCGTTTGTGACAGAGCACTTGGGATTGTTTTTCCTGATTATCAATACAGCATTGTCTTTTATTATCGTTTTTAGAGAGCGGAAGGATACGGTGAATACATGGGCCTGGTTATTGGTCTTGACGTTTATCCCGATTCTTGGGTTTGTTTTGTATGTTTTTTTTGGAAAAGGTATCTCGAAAGAACGTATTTTTGATTTAAAGATGCAAACAAAAATAGGGATGAATGTGGAGGTTCAACAGCAACAGCGAGCGCTTGAACGGGGGCTTTTTCCTAAGCCAACGACCAATCAGGTTGACCCGCGTCAATTGATTTATATGCTGACCATGTTTGAAAGTTCTCTATATACGACAAAAAACGAAGTGACACTTTATACAGATGGACGTGAAAAATTTGATGCGTTGCTTGAGGACATCCATCAAGCAAGATACCATATCCATATGGAATACTACATTTACCGTGCGGATGAGTTGGGACTGGAAGTGCGGGAAGCATTGGTTGCTGCGGTATCCCGCGGGGTAAAGGTACGTCTGCTTTTGGATGCTTGGGGCTCCACACAAGTCAAACGTCGTTTTCTTGCACCGTTAATTGAAGCGGGTGGAGAAGTCGTTTTTTTCTTTCCATTATTTTTACCTTATTTAAATCCGCGGATGAATTATCGGAACCATCGAAAGATCGTTGTGATCGATGGAGAAATCGGCTATACCGGAGGATTCAATGTAGGAGACGAGTATCTCGGATTAGTTGAACGATTTGGCTACTGGCGAGACAACCATTTACGGATTCATGGGGATGCTGTGTACACATTGCAAAATCGCTTTTTAATGGATTGGAATTCTCAGCAGCGGCACGACCTTGTGTATCAGCCAGACTATTTCCCAGAAATTGAAGCTGATGGGAAATTTGCTTTGCAAATCGTCAGCAGCGGGCCTGACAGCGAGCATGAACAAATTAAGTTGACGTATTTGAAAATGATCAATTTGGCAAAAAAGGAAATTTTGATCCAAACCCCTTATTATATTCCCGACGCCCCGATTCATGAAGCATTGAAGCTGGCGCTGTTGTCAGGAGTAAAAGTTCGCCTTCAAATCCCCAATAAGCCGGATCATATTTTAGTTTATTGGGCGACCTATTCTTTTGCGGCGGAATTGTTAGAGTATGGAGCAATTATTGAAACTTATGAAAATGGCTTTATCCACGCGAAAACCATGGTGATCGATGAAGGGATCGCTTCAGTAGGCTCTGCTAATATTGATGTACGGTCTTTCAAATTGGATTTTGAGGTAAATACGATCGTTTATGATGCCGCATTTGCTAGGGAATTACGGGACGAGTTTTATAAAGATTCGATGAACTCAAAAATATTGACGCAAGAAAAATATGATCAACGCGGTACTGTTATCAAGTTTAAAGAGGGCATTGCACGATTGATCTCACCGCTTCTATAAAAATCATTTGCGCTTTCATGGTTTGATAGTATAAAATGAACTAGCTTGTTTAGTAAGTGAACTCAAAGAGATTTTAAGGAGATTTTTCATGAAGAAATGGTTCTTTCCCCTATTAGGTTTAGGAATGCTTTTACTGTTATCTGGATGTTCAAAATGGATCGACCGCGGTGAATCGATTACGGCTGTCGGCTCTTCAGCGTTGCAGCCATTGGTAGAGACGGTCGCTGAGGAATACCAGAGTAAAAATCCAGGAAGATTCATCAATGTCCAAGGCGGCGGAAGTGGTACAGGATTAAGCCAAGTACAATCGGGCGCTGTTGACATTGGAAATTCAGATTTATTTGCTGAAGAGAAAAATGGCATCGATGCGAAAAAATTAGTGGATCATAAAGTTGCTGTAGTAGGGATCACCCCTATCGTTAACAAGGGCGTCGGTGTAACCAATATTTCATTAGAAAACCTGCGGAAGATTTTTCTTGGTGAAATTAAGAACTGGAAGGAACTCGGCGGCAACGATCAAGAAATCGTTATTTTGAACCGGGCAACCGGTAGTGGCACACGATCGACCTTTGAACAATGGGTTTTAGATGGAAAAACGGCTATTCGTGCGCAGGAGCAGGACTCAAGCGGCATGGTTCGCCAAATTGTCTCGGATACTCCGGGCGCTATCAGCTATACGGCATTTTCATATGTCACGAAGGATGTACAGACCTTGAGTATTGATGAGGTCAAGCCGACAGACGACAATGTCACGACGAATCGTTGGAAGATTTGGGCCTATGAGCATATGTATACTAAAGGCGAACCCACTGAATTAGTGAAGGATTTTCTTGATTATATGCTTTCTGAGGATGTTCAAGGAAAAGTGGTTCCACAACTCGGCTACATTCCTATCTCTAATATGAAAGTAGAACGAGATTGGCAAGGCAATGAAATAAAATAGCAGAACTACCGTTTCGTTTTTTCGAGACGGTTTTTTTCACGTAATTTTTGCTGCAGAAAATGCAGGAAAAATGAGGCAGGCGGTTATTCCGAAAAGAGTAGGAGGAGAAGAAGTGTATTATCCAATACAAGTTCCCTTTCTTTTAAATGACGCGTTCACGCAAGCGGTCGTTTACAGTGAAACGGTTATTCCCGAATGCAGCGCGTTCATTTTATGTTTTTGGTCCATGCATCCGAAAACGAAACAGCACCGTCGAGTGAAAAATGTCATTACCGCAGATGGCTGTATTGACTTGATCGTCGATTTTGATAGAAAGGAAATATTTTTCACTGGGAATCAGCAAACAGAATTTGACTATGAGATAGAAACGCCCGCATATTTCTTTGGTGCGCGCATGATGCCGGGCGCTTTCCATCAACTTACAGGTCTGCCTGCGGAAAGAGCGATGAATGACCGTGTGTTCTTGCAAAATGTTTTTAATGATCTCGATCAGTCGCGCTTTTTTTCATCAGGGTTCGAACAGGCTCAGAAAATTTTTCAGGGCTATTTGGTCGAAAAATTTGAGAAGATGACGCCTAATGATTTTACAAGGCTTTTTCCGAGATTGTTTGAGTCTCCGCCTAAAAATACGAAGGAATTGTATGACCAGCTTTATTTTAGTCCTCGCCAGTGCCAACGCGTTTTTTCGAAAAATTTTGGTTTAACGCCTAAGATGGTACTAAGTATTTTAAGGTTTCAAAAATGTTTGCAGATACTGACTTCTGAACAAGCCGTCCCCTCTGACATTATGGCTGTGACAAATTATTATGATCAGCCTCACTTTAATAAAGACTTTAAGCACTATTTAGGAATTACTCCGCTAGACTTGGTTTCTCGTTATAAAAAGTGACGCTTTTTTACAATTATTTCCCGCCTCTTCTTGATAAAATTAATCTATCAATCGGGGAGGCGAGCACAATGTATAAAAATATAACAACTAATTTAATGGTTGCGAATGTAGAGACATCCATCACGTTCTATCAAGATATTTTGGGATTAGAAGTAGTCGCATCTGTACCTGCCGACGACCAATCCTTACAATTTGCTATTCTTTCAAAGGAGGAGCTCACGTTGATGCTCCAAGAAAAAAATAATTTGATTGAAGAGTATCCAATACTGACAACTGAAAAAATTACGCCATCCATCACGCTGTATATCACTGTTGAGAATTTTGAGGATTTTTACAAGACGATTGAACAGGACTATCCTATTTACAAAACACCACATAAAACTTTTTATGGAGCAATGGAATTTGCTATTTCAGACCCAGATGGCTATGTTTTAACGTTTACAGAATACAAAGAAGGGTGATTGGTAATGGACAATAATTTACAAATGATTCCTGGTATTGGAAAAAATATGGCGGCTCATTTAATAAATGCGGGCTTTCCTACAATTGCCTCGCTGAAAGAACAAGATCCAGAAGAAATTTATCTAAAGGATTGTGTAGTACAAGGGCAACCGGTCGACCGCTGCGCCTTGTATGCCTATCGACTAGCCGTTTACTATGCGGATCATGAAGGACAGCTTCCAGCAAATAAACAAAATTGGTGGGATTGGAAAGACGAATAATTAGTTTTGATCATAAGAAACTTCACGACAGCCGCTATTTCTGTATGGCTGAAAGTCGTGAAGTTTTTTGTTTCAAGCAGTTCAGTTGCGCGGATTCTATTCTTCGGTTTACACTTTCTTTACAATTGTCATGGAAGCGTTACAGGAGATTAAAAAGAAATTGATTTTCAACAGGTAGAATGGGTTTGTTGGTTTGAAAAAACCGAGTGGATTAGATTGAAGGAATCAGGAGGAGTAAGCCTTGGAGAATGAAGATGTAAAAAAAGCGCTCACGACGAAATCAAAGCGTGCGAGAATCGAACAACGAGGACGTTTTATTAGTTTTATCTGTATCGCGTTAATCGTATTTGTCGTTGCAGCAATTTTCTATTTTGTAGCAAGCAAGGGGTTATCAACCTTTTTTGTAGATAAGATCAATGTATTCGACTTTTTATTTGGAACGGTGTGGAATCCCAGTGCGACTGGGCCGGATGGCAAACCGCTAGTTGGCGCGTTGCCAATGATTCTAGGTTCCTTTATGGTGACCTTTTTATCAGCGATTGTGGCGACCCCGTTTGCGATCGGAGCCGCAGTCTTTATGACGGAGATTTCTCCTACTAAAGGACAGAAATTCTTACAGCCAGTCATTGAGCTGCTTGTGGGTATTCCTTCTGTTGTTTATGGTTTTATTGGTTTGTCAGTGATTGTACCGTTTATTCGTTCAATTTTCGGTGGAACAGGTTTCGGGATATTATCTGGGACGTTTGTATTATTTGTTATGATTCTGCCTACCGTAACCACGATGACGGTAGATACATTAAAATCAGTGCCCCGCCATTACCGCGAAGCTTCGCTGGCTTTGGGCGGAACACGTTGGCAAACGATTTACAAAGTTGTATTACGTGCTGCCGTGCCGGGAATATTGACCGCTGTCGTCTTCGGGATGGCTCGTGCCTTTGGTGAAGCTTTGGCTATCCAAATGGTTATTGGGAATGCTGCATTGATGCCGACGGGGTTGACGACACCCGCTTCGACTCTGACGTCGATCTTGACGATGGGGATCGGGAACACAATCATGGGGACTGTAGAAAACAACGTTTTATGGTCACTGGCACTGATCTTATTATTCATGTCGTTAGTGTTCAATATTTTGATTCGTTATATTGGAAAGAAAGGGGAGATAACGAATGGATAAAGCGAAACGCGCGGACAAAATCGCGACAGCAGTCCTTTACATTGTCTCCGGTTTGATTGTTGCGATCCTGGCTTTTCTATTGCTTTACATTTTGATTCGTGGCTTGCCTCATGTTTCGTGGGAGTTCTTAACATCCCCTTCAAAAGCGTATCAAAAAGGCGGCGGAATCGGAATTCAATTATTCAATTCGATCTATCTGCTGTTGATCACCATGATTATCAGTTTGCCGATTTCTTTAGGAGCGGGAATTTATTTATCTGAGTATGCGAAGAAAAACTGGGTGACTAATGTCATTAGGACATCTATCGAAATTTTGAGCTCGTTGCCTTCAGTAGTAGTCGGTCTATTTGGTTTCTTGATTTTTGTTATTCAGTTCGGATATGGTTTTTCGATTCTATCTGGTGCATTAGCATTGACGCTTTTCAACTTGCCTTTGCTAACAAGAAATATTGAAGAATCCCTCAGAGCAATTCATTATACACAACGTGAAGCGGGGTTAGCATTAGGCCTATCACGCTGGGAAACCGTCACAAAAATTGTTGTTCCAGATGCATTGCCCGGGATTTTGACAGGAATCATTTTAAGCTCTGGACGTATCTTCGGTGAAGCCGCGGCGTTGATCTATACAGCTGGACAAAGTGCGCCGGCGTTGGATTTCACCAATTTAAACCCATTAAGCGTATCAAGTCCCTTGAGTATTTTCCGTCAGGCTGAAACGTTGGCCGTGCACATTTGGAAAATCAATACTGAAGGAACAATGCCCGATGGCAATGCTGTTTCTGCCGGGGCTTCTGCTGTTCTTATCCTAGCGGTACTGCTCTTTAACTTTGGCGCCCGCGCAATCGGTAAGAGATTGCATAGAAAAATGACGTCAACATAAAAAATTAAACCAAGATCGTTTCAACATTCGTACGAACAAGGAGAAATTCAATGAAAGAATATAATTGGGATGAACGTAACCTCATCAAAATGCCTGGCGAGGTCGCGTTGCATACAGAAGATTTGCATGTCTTTTACGGCGACAACGAGGCTATCAAAGGTGTAGATCTTGAATTTGAAAAAAATAAAATCACCGCATTGATCGGGCCTTCTGGTTGTGGGAAATCCACTTACCTACGCTCATTGAACAGAATGAATGATGGCATTGCTAGCGCGAATGTCACTGGGAAGATCGTATATAAGGATGTTGATGTCAATGCCTCAAATATCGATGTGTATGAAATGCGCAAACGTATCGGCATGGTATTTCAGCGTCCGAATCCGTTCAGTAAATCAATTCGTGATAATATCACTTTTGCTTTGAAGCAGCACGGAATGAGAGACAAACATCAATTGGAAGAAACCGTAGAAACAAGCCTGAAGCAAGCGGCTTTATGGGATCAAGTCAAAGATAATCTCGACAAAAGTGCTTTAGCATTGTCCGGTGGGCAACAGCAACGTCTGTGTATTGCACGAGCAATCGCGATGAAGCCAGACATTTTATTGCTAGATGAACCAGCAAGCGCGTTAGATCCAATCTCAACAGGAACAGTGGAAGAAACGTTGGTCCAATTGAAAGAAAATTATACGATCATCATTGTTACACATAATATGCAGCAGGCTGCTCGTATCAGCGATTACACCGCCTTTTTCTACTTAGGCCATGTCATTGAATACGACCAAACAACAAAAATTTTCACGCGTCCGAAAATTCAAGCTACAGAAGATTATGTATCAGGTCATTTTGGTTAACCAAGAATTTTATAGGTAATCACAGTAGAAGTATTAGTGGAATGGTATACGGCTTGAACATAAAACTTATTTTCTGCAAGAAAATGAATTCCTATATACTGAAAAAGGATGCCAGTTCCACTTTTTGCAGTAACTAGTGACAAAAAAGAAATAAAAAAGCAACGGATAAATACTAGTAGAAGTATTAGTGGAATGGTATACGGCTTGAACATAAAACTCATTTTCTGTAAGAAAATGAATTCCTATATACTGAAAAAGGAGAAAACTGAATGTCGAAGATTATTACTTCCAAAGACCTTCATTTATATTATGGCAAAAAAGAAGCGTTAAAAGGGATTGACATGGATATTGAAAAGGGCGAGATCACTGCAATGATCGGTCCCTCAGGTTGCGGAAAGTCTACCTATTTACGCTGTTTGAATCGAATGAATGACTTGATTCCCGGTGTAACGATCACAGGCGGAGTGATGTACAAGGACAAAGATATTTATAGTCCTAAAACAGACACTGTCGAATTGCGAAAAGAAATTGGCATGGTTTTTCAACAACCCAATCCTTTTCCATTTTCGATTTACGAGAACGTCATTTATGGGTTAAAATTAAAAGGCGAGAAGGACAAGAACAAACTTGATCAAGTGGTTGAAGAAAGTTTGAAAGCTGCTTCTGTATGGAACGATGTGAAAGATAAGCTCCATGAGAGTGCGTTGTCTCTATCTGGCGGGCAGCAGCAACGTGTCTGTATTGCTCGAGTATTGGCGGTCAATCCTGAAGTGATCTTAATGGATGAACCAACGAGTGCGCTAGATCCAGTATCTACCGGTAAAATAGAAAACATGTTGTTAGAACTGAAGGAAAATTACACTATTATTATTGTGACACATAACATGTCGCAAGCTTCACGAATATCCGATCGTACAGCCTTTTTCTTACAAGGAGAGTTGATCGAATTTGATAAAACCAAGAAAATTTTCTTAGATCCTTCGAGACAAGAAACCGAAGACTATATCTCAGGGAAATTTGGTTAGTAGGCAATTTGATAGAGAAGATTGATAGTTATAAGGAGGGCAAAGATGTTACGCACACAATTTGAAGAAGATCTGTTGAATCTTCACAATCAATTTTATGAAATGGGTATGATGGTCTCAAGTGCCGTACACAAGTCGGTTCGTTCATATATTGACCACGATAAAAAATTAGCACAAGAAGTTATTGACCATGATGTTGAGATCAATAATATGGAAGTTCGTTTGGAGAAAAAAAGTTTTGAGATGATTGCGTTGCAGCAACCTGTCACAACAGACCTGCGCACGATCATTACTATCATGAAAGCCAGTTCTGATTTGGAACGAATGGGGGATCATGCAGTATCCGTTGCAAAATCAACCATTCGACTAAAAGGGCTGCCTCGAATTCTAGAGGTTGAGAAAGAAATCAATGAGATGTCCAACTATGTGAAGAAGATGGTGGACAATGTTCTGATCGCTTACGTAAAAACAGATGAAAAAGATGCTCGGATGATCGCGAAGATGGATGAACGAGTAAACGATTATTTCCAAAAAATCTATGATATGACCACAAATACGATGGAAAAAGAATCTGATACAATCATCAGCGGAACCGACTATCTTCACGTGGCAGGGTATTTAGAACGCGTTGGGGACTATGTGACAAATATCTGTGAATGGATCGTATACTTAGCGACTGGGAAAATCACTGAACTAAACAGCAATCGAAATGAAAACTTTTAAACGAATGGCCAGCTAGATTTTCTAGCTGGTTTTTTTCTATATATAATAGGAAGAAACACACCCGTTAACAAGTCGGATAAAAAGATGGGTCTTTAGTCCTATGACAAATGATTCAAAACCATGCATAATATGAATGTAAACAAAAGTATGTATTTGCTTTTTGAAGGAGGCAATTTCTATGAATGAAAGACAACGAATTTTAGAATTAGTCAAAAAAGGTATTTTATCGACTCAAGAAGGTTTAGATTTATTAGAAAGTATGGCCAAGGCAAAGGATGAAGCGCAGATCAAGCAAGCTGCTGATAAAGTGGATTCTTATCACCGTGACCAAGCAACCAATTTAGTTGATGAATGGGAAAACAAAAAAAATGCAGAAGAAGCGGATGGGTCTGAAGAACAGGACTTGGAAGATCTTGAAGCTTACTTCGATGATTTAGCGACAGAAGCCAATCAAATTTCTGCTCATATTGATGAAATCAACCGGAAGAAGAACGAATTAAAAGCGGCTCTTCATGAAAAAGAAGAAGTGTTGATGGAATTAGATACGAAGGAAGAATTGGATACATTATCAGAAGAAGATGATAAAATCCGTGAAACCGTTCAAGAAGAAATTGATGAGCTGAAGGAACAAATCGCCGCGTTGCAGGAACAAGTCGATGCACAAGAAGAAAAGTTGAAAAATGTTCAAGACGATCAAAATGAAACACGCAAAGAACGTACACGTGCACGGTTTGATATTCCAGACGATTTGAAAGATCAAGCAACTGAGACATTCTCACAAGTTGGTGAAAAGCTTGGAGAAGCAGGGATTCAATTAAGTCGTTTGATGAAGAAAACGTGGAAGACGGTTTCTGATACTGTAGAAGAAAACGTGGATTGGAAAGACTTCAACGTGAAAGTTCCTGGTTTAGTAACGTCTAAGTTTGAACACCAATTCCTATATACAGATGTGGAACCTACTTTGCTGGACATTAAATTAGCGAATGGGAAAGTTACCTTAAAATCATGGGATGACGCAGCTATCAAAGTAGATGCGAAAATCAAACTTTATGGTAAAATGAATGAAGCAACGCCGCTTCAATCGCTATTAGAACGTAGCCAAATTGAAGTAAACGATGAGCACATCTCATTCCAGATCCCAAATAAGCGTGTCCAAGCAGAGTTAGTTTTCTACTTGCCAAAACGGACGTATGACCACGTAGCAGTCAAATTATTGAATGGTGATTTGACTGTTGAAGAGATGGACGCTAAAGATGTCTATGCGAAATCAACGAATGGCAATATTATGTTCAAGCATATCGATGCGACGATGCTCGAAATCCAAGGTGTTAATGGGAATATCGAGATCCGCGAAGGCGCGATCTTAGATTCGATCATTGAAACTGTTAATGGGAATATTACGACTCAAGCAGCGATTCAAAACTACGGCATTTCATTGGTAAATGGAGATGTCAAATTGACCGCTGGACATGATAGCCTACAAAAAATTAAAGCAAGCTCAGTGAACGGAAACGTCAAAGTTTCTTTAGGAAAAACAGTTGGACTAGAAGGATTAGCCAAAACAAGCTTAGGCAGTATCAATGATCGCTTATCAAACTATGAAGTGATCAGAGAGAAAAAAGAGAAAACAAACCGCTTATTGCAATTTCGTCGGGTTGCCGATGAAATGGTGAAAATCGATGTATCAACAACGACTGGTAGTATTTTCTTGAAAGATTTTGACAATTAAGAAATAATAAGGAAGGAAGATTCATATGCAAAAGAAATTACAAAAGTCACGAACAAATGTGGTACTGACAGGTACCTTAGCAGGAATCGCCGAATACTTCGGGATTGATCCAACAATTGTGCGTGTCATTTATGTTTTCTTGAGTCTCGTCTTGATTGGCTCACCAGTCATCCTCTACATTTTATTGGCGTTAGTGATCCCATCAGCACCAAGAGGCAGAGATTCTTATGGACATAACAATCCCTATTATGGGAACAATGACTACAATGATTATGAAAAAAAATCGTCCCGCCAACGAAAGAAAGCGGACAAAATCGATGAAGATGACTGGAGCGACTTTTAATGACTTACCTACAGCGCTTAATAGCTAATGCACTGATTTTCATTTCACTATCGGTGCTCTTTCCTAATCAGGTATATGTGGAAAGTTTAATGATGGCTGTTGCTGCAAGCTTTGTCCTATCAATATTGAATACGCTAGTGAAACCAATCTTGATTTTTCTTTCACTGCCATTAAATATTTTGACCTTGGGACTGTTCAGCTTTGTGATTAGCGCTGGTATGTTGCAATTGACTTCCAACCTATTAGGAAATTATCGCTTTGGCTTCTCTAGTTTCGCGGTCTCCATATTGGTGGCGATCGTCATGGCTATTGTCAATGCGATCGTTTCGGATCATAATATCGATAAATACGCGGACAGATAAATTTAGTTACCCTTTAAGCTGTAGATAGACTCCCTCGTGTGGAGAATGTCTACAGCTTTTTACATGGAAAAAATGAAAGACAGATGTTCGAGGATGCTTGCTCTCACTGTCTCTCACGCAGCAGCGTTGTCTGGCTGTCGTCATTTTTTGAATAACAAAACGTTAGCCAAATTACTACTGCCGTATCTTGATTCATTAATGTTTAGTAAAGCCTTTTCCTAAGATTGGCGGAGAAGCTTGTCTGAACCTAGTCACCCTATGGATAAAATGATAAAATAGAGCGGAAGTGTAGAAAAGAGGGATTATATGGCTGAAACAGTAAAAGTAAAAGAACTAGTTGATAACCTTTCATTGGAAGTGGTCACGGGTGATGAAGAAAGTCTTGAGCGGGTCATCACCACCGGCGATATTTCTCGTCCCGGATTAGAGTTGACGGGCTATTTTAATTATTACTCCCATGACCGGTTACAACTTTTTGGAAATAAAGAAATTACATTCGCGGAACGAATGATGCCGGAAGAACGTTTGATGGTTTTACGGCGTATGTGCAGCGACGATACGCCTGCTTTTATTGTTTCTCGCGGCTTGACACCGCCAAAGGAAATGATCGAAGCGGCGAGTGAACGGAACATTCCGGTGTTGAGTTCACCTATCTCGACTTCTCGGTTACTAGGTGAGATTTCTAGTTACTTGAATGGCGGCTTAGCACCGCGGACGAGTGTTCACGGTGTGTTAGTGGATGTTTATGGATTAGGTGTGCTGATTCAAGGGGACAGTGGGATTGGTAAAAGCGAGACTGCGTTGGAGTTGGTAAAACGAGGCCATCGATTGATTGCGGATGATCGAGTAGATGTTTATCAACAAGACGAATTGACACTGATTGGTGAACCGCCAAGAATTTTACAGCATTTGATCGAAATTCGCGGGATTGGAATTATCGATGTCATGAATTTATTTGGTGCCAGTGCAGTTCGCGGATCGATGCCAGTGCAGTTAGTGGTTTATTTAGAAAGCTGGTCTAAGGATAAAAAATATGATCGTTTAGGCAGCGGCAATACTGAAGTGGAAATTGCGGAAGTGAAAATTCCTCAAGTGAAGATTCCAGTGAAGACCGGACGCAATGTTGCGATCATTATTGAAGTAGCAGCAATGAATTTCCGGGCACGAACAATGGGCTATGATGCGACGAAGACCTTTGAAGATCGTCTAACCCAACTAATCGAAGAAAATTCGGGGCAATAAAATGCTTGCTCAAGTAAATCGTGTTGCCTTTGATTTGTTTGGTCTTCAAATTTATTGGTATGCGATTATTATTGTTTCAGGAATCGCGATTGCTTTGTGGTTGTCTACTCGTGAGGCGCTGAGAGTGGGCTTAAAAGAAGATGATATGTCAAACTTTCTTCTTTGGGCACTGCCGATTGCGATCATTGGTGCACGGTTGTATTATGTGTTGTTTGATCTGCCGATGTATCTTGCGGACCCGATCCAAATTTTTAATACGCGCAGTGGCGGACTTGCTATCTATGGCGGCTTGATTGCGGCTGTGATTGTATTGGTTGTGTATACCCGGCATCATTTCATTGATCCATGGCTGTTTTTGGATGTTGTGGCTCCGAGTGTCATGCTGGCGCAGGCGATGGGCCGCTGGGGGAATTTTACAAATCATGAAGCCTATGGCGGTGAAACGACGCGTCAATTTTTAGAGAGTCTGCATTTACCACAGTTTATTATAAATAATATGTATATCGACGGGGCTTTTCGCCAACCGACCTTTTTCTACGAATCGATGTGGAGTCTGTTAGGCTTCCTCATCCTTTTGTTTATTCGAAAAAATGTGCGCATCAAACGTGGCGAGATCTTTTTGGGCTATGTCACGTGGTACAGTTTTGGACGCTTTTTCATCGAAGGGATGCGAACAGATAGCTTGTACTTGTTCGGCGGGATTCGGGTATCTCAACTATTATCCTTGATTCTTTTTGTCGGAGGCCTAGCACTGTTCTATTACCGTCGCAAAATACGCAAAGATGTGAAGATATATGCGCGTGATCAAGGAACTAATCAAGCTTTAATATAAGAGAGCTCCTTTTACTGACTGTGCTATGATTATGTCAGAGGATCAACACCAATTATGGGATCTTAAGAAAACGCACGAACCTATTGTTTGTTTCAATGAGCATAAGGATAGGGTGTAGAGAATAAAAATCAACTATAGTATCTATAGAAACAAGGATGTTATTACGAACTAGGAGGAAATCTCTGTGAAGCAAAAAGTTGCAGTTTTAGGACCGGGCTCTTGGGGAACCGCGCTAGCACAAGTGTTAGCTGAAAATGGCCACGAGGTAAAAATCTGGGGGAACCACGAAGCTCAAATTGACGAAATCAATACGTACCATACCAACCGTCATTATTTGCCGGATCTAAAAATACCAGAAAGTATCAAAGGTGAAAAAAGTCTGAAGGAAGCCGTGAAGGATGCGGACGCGGTATTATTCGTGGTCCCTACAAAAGCGATTCGTTCGGTTGCACAGGAATTTGCTAAAGTATCTGAAAATAAACCAGTGATCGTCCATGCAAGTAAAGGGTTGGAACAAGACACTCACAAGCGGATCTCAGAAGTGTTGACAGAAGAGATTCCAGAAGCGCATCGTCAAGGCGTCGTTGTTTTATCTGGGCCAAGCCATGCGGAGGAAGTCGCAGTTCATGATATTACGACGATTACTGCGGCAAGCGAAGAGGAACAGCTTGCTTCTTATGTACAAAAACTGTTTATGAACGACTATTTAAGGATTTATACAAATCCAGATGTGATCGGTGTAGAAACAGGAGCAGCTTTAAAAAATATCATCGCCTTAGGTGCAGGGGCTTTAGCGGGTCTTTCTTATGGGGACGACGCAAAAGCAGCAATCATGACCCGCGGATTAGCAGAAATCAGTCGTTTGGGTGTGGCGATGGGCGCGAACCCGCTAACATTCATCGGTCTGAGTGGTGTAGGGGACTTGATCGTAACCTGTACATCTGTGCATTCACGGAATTGGCGTGCCGGAAATCTCTTGGGCAAAGGGAAAAAATTAGATGAAGTATTAGACAACATGGGCATGATCGTCGAAGGCGTATCTACAACAAAAGCGGCGAAAGAATTGGCTGACAGCATGAACGTCAGCATGCCGATCACTGAAATGATCTATGATGTTTTATACAATGATAAAGACGTGCGTCAAGCTTGTCGTGATTTGATGACGAGAGAGGGCACGTTTGAAAATGAATTTACTTTATAAGAGAAAGAGTGGGAAAAAATATATGCGTGTAAAAAAAGCAGTCATTCCAGCAGCAGGTTTAGGAACAAGATTTTTACCAGCTACAAAAGCGATGGCAAAAGAAATGTTGCCTATCGTCGACAAGCCAACGATTCAATTTATCGTTGAGGAAGCATTGAAATCAGGAATCGAAGACATCTTGATCGTTACCGGAAAAGCCAAGCGACCAATCGAAGATCATTTTGATTCAAATATTGAATTAGAAATGAATCTGCAAGAAAAAGGAAAAACGGATCTGTTGAAATTAGTGGAAGAAACAACAGATGTGAATCTGCACTTTATTCGCCAATCTCATCCTAAAGGATTAGGTCATGCAGTGTTACAAGCACGTGCATTCGTTGGCAACGAACCGTTTGTAGTGATGCTGGGCGATGACTTGATGGAAGACACCGTGCCTTTGACAAAACAATTGATGAACGATTATGAACAAACACACGCGTCTACGATCGCTGTTATGCGCGTTCCTAAAAATGAAACGTCTAAATATGGGATCATTAACCCAGGGGAGGAAGTTTCTAAAGGCTTGTTCAATGTGAAAAATTTTGTTGAGAAGCCTAAACCAGAAGAAGCACCAAGCAACCTGGCGATCATTGGTCGTTACTTATTGACTCCAGAAATTTTCGATGTATTGGCTACACAAAAACCAGGTGCAGGCAATGAGATCCAATTGACGGACGCGATCGATACATTAAATAAAACGCAAAGAGTGTTTGCACATGAATTCAACGGCAAACGTTTCGATGTTGGAGATAAATTTGGTTTCATGACAACGAGCATCGAATATGGCTTGAAGCATCCAGAAATCAAAGATAAATTGCACGATTACATCATTTCATTAGGAAAAGAATTAAGCGGGCAAACAAAAACTAAAAAATAATCAATAAAGCGCAGAGTGAGCTCTGCGCTTTTAATATTGTTAGTTATTTTAAAATATCAAATCATTGGATTTTCGAATGTAAATTATCACTATAACGAATAGAAATTATTTGTTATTTTGTTATATAATATCTTTTGAAAATAACGAATACGAAAAGGAGAATGAATTGAAAACTTCCCGGTTAAATAGAGAAATCGTCATTGATTGTGCGATGGGCCTGGTCTGTGAATCTGGCATTGATGGATTGAGGTTGAATAAGATTGCGGATCGCTTGGAGGTTAAATCCCCCTCTTTGTACACCCATACAGGGAGCGTTACAGAATTACGTCAAGCAGTGGTCGAACGAGCAATGGAGGATTTCCGTGAGCTCTTAGTAGATTCACTAATGGGCAGATCGAATCTATGTGCCTTCGTCGAGCTTGGAAAAACTTGGGCTTGCTATGCGAAGGATCAAAATGCCTTTTATACTGTATTTTACGAAAAAGGGTACATAGACTCTTACAAGAAAAGCATTTCTGCTTTTTTAAGAGCCGCATTTAATCGAATCTTTTTTGAATGTGAACTTTCCGATCAGGAGGTCATCCAAGTTGAGCGTGTAATGACTAATTATTTTAGGGGACATGCTGAGGGCTTCGCCGACAACAGTATCAGTGAGAAAGACCTAGTTAGTGATCTAGAGATCATATACAACGGTGTTCTTAAAAACTTTATGAAGGTATCTCAATAGTTTTATTGAGGTGCTTTTTTTATTCCTTTGTGAATAAAGCTCTTTCTCTTTCATTAATTTCTCTGAGAATGGTATAATTTAAGTTATCATAATGAGTGAAAAATGAGAGGGGCGATTAAATGAGTTTAGGTGGCATTGCCGCAATTATTGCCGCATTGGCATTTGTTGTGTTGGTGATATTTTTAGTGCGTGTCTTAAGTCAGGTGTCAAAAACAGTAGAAAAAGTGGAGACGACTGTGACAGAGGCCAATACAACGATTGATGTTCTTACCAAAGATGTAGATGTACTCATGCAGCAAGTGGAAGGCTTATTAGTGAAAGGCAATCATTTGCTGAATGATATTAATGGAAAAGTAGAAACGATCGATCCATTGTTTACAGCGGTGGCAGATTTAAGTCAGAGTGTTTCAGATTTAAATACGAGCAGCCGCAATTTGGCAGGGAAAGTCAGCGGCGTTGGTAAAAACGCAGCGAAAGTCAGTGTTGCAGGAAAAGTGGGCACATCAACAATGAAATTCTTTAGAAATCGCAAAACGACAACGAAAGCGGAGGGATAAGAATGGCAAAAAACGGAAAATTTTTAACAGGTGCATTAATCGGAGGAACTGCTGCTGCAGTGGTGGCGTTACTATTGGCTCCAAAATCTGGAAAAGAACTACGTGATGACTTGACGAAAAAGACAGACGAGTGGTTGGACTTAGCATCTGATTACACCGACGAATTTGTTGCTAAAACGAATGAAATGGGTTCGATCGTAAAAGATCGTGCTTCTGATTTAAGTGATCAAGCAAGCGATCTTGCGTCAAATGTCAAAGGTAAAGTGAGTGAGTCTAAAGAAGACATGGACGACATCACCTCTGACACACTCGAGGATCTGAAACGTCAAAGCACAGACTTATCTGATCGTTTCCGCAAGGCTGCCAGTGAGGCAAAAGATGTTGCTGAGGATGCTTCAGAGGATATTGTCATTACTGTGAAAGAAACGGAAGCAGAGGCAAAGGATACAGTATCTGAAGGCGCCGCAGCTTTGGCTGAAAAGAGCAAAGAGCTGAATGAAGAAACACCTGATTTTTCTGAAGTAAAAGAAGAATTAAAAGAAGAAGTCGAAAAAAACAATCCTGAATAACAAAAACAGGTCATAGAAGTACCTATAAAAAAATGGACCCCAAAAGAAAGAGTAGCCTCTAACTTTTGGGGTCCGTTTTGTTTTTATAAAACGATTAATTCTTTTGATGTTTTAGTGAATGGAACACAGCCATCTTTTGTCACGTAGACACAATCTTCGATACGGGCACCTACATCATTTGGCAGGTAAATACCTGGTTCAATGGAGAAGCACATGCCTTCTTTAACAACTAAATCATTTCCACCAACGATCTGTGGGAACTCATGGATCGTTGTACCGATTCCGTGTCCTAAGCGATGATTGAAATAATCACCATAGCCGTGTGCTTCGATCACGTCACGAGCAATTTTGTCTAGATCGCCGCAAGTAATACCAGGCTTTACAGCTTCCTGCGCTTTTAATTGCGCTTCTAGCACGATATCGTAAATATCTTTTTGGTGATCGGTCGGTTTCCCGCAGGCTACGGTTCGTGTAGCATCGCTGCAATAGCCGTTGACGATCGTACCTAGATCGAATAAGACCAATTCATTTTCCTTGCAGGTGTTTTTTCCTGGAGTTCCGTGGGGACTCGCCGCATTTGGTCCTGCCAGTACTTCCGTCGGGAAGGACATTTCTTTGATCCCTTTTTTCTTCAGCTCGTACTCGATCTCAGCCACGATCTCTTCTTCTGTGATACCAGGGCGCACATGTCTAAAGCCAATTTCAAATGCTAGATCGGCCGTTGATCCTGCTTCAATCAAGCGTTGGCATTCCTCTTCGGTTTTATATAATTGCAATTCTTGGACTAACGGAGTCATATCTGCTGAAAAATCAGCAGCAGGAAAGGCATCGCTTAATCGTTGGTAGCGATCTAAAACCAATTGATTTTTTTCTAAAGCCATTTTCTTAGGAGATCCGTAACGTTTTTTGATTTCCTCAACAATCAAAGAAAAAGGATCTTGGCTATCCAAATAACCGACAACGTCATACTCAAAACTACTTGCTTTGGCATCTTCGACTTCTAAGCCGGGAGCAAAAAGAAAAGGGTCCTTTTCGATCGGAATGAACAACGCCAGCACACGTTCCATTGGGTTGCTTTCAAAGCCAGAGAAGTATCCGATATGGCTTGCATCAGAAACATAGGCTAAATCCACACCATTTTTTTCCATCCATTTTCGCAGTTCTAAAACTTTTTCTTGGTTCATTCATACATCCTTCTTTCTTTTAACGTTATATTGATTGTAACACTAATAAAATTTATTGAAAAATGATTCTGTTGAAACGCTTACAACGAATTAAGGAAAAATGTGTAAAACGGTTGCAATCGGTGAAACAACGTGCTATTATCTTTTAGAAATGTAAATGATATTTTCTGAAAACATTATTAAAGGAGCATATCCATGGAAAAGCAAACAATTACGATTTATGATGTTGCCCGTGAAGCCAACGTTTCAATGGCGACCGTCTCACGTGTGGTCAACGGCAACCCAAACGTGAAACCAACAACACGTAAAAAAGTGTTAGAAGTTATCGAACGTCTAGATTATCGTCCAAATGCAGTTGCACGAGGACTAGCAAGTAAAAAAACAACGACTGTTGGTGTAATCATTCCTGATGTCAGCAATATGTTTTTTGCCTCATTGGCCCGCGGGATCGACGACATCGCGACAATGTACAAATATAATATTATTTTAGCCAACTCTGACGGCGAAGCACAAAAAGAAGTCAACGTATTGAACAACCTCTTGGCTAAACAAGTGGACGGCGTGATCTTTATGGGTCATCGTATCACTGACGAAATCCGTGCGGAATTTTCTCGTTCAAAAACACCGATTGTTTTAGCTGGTTCTATTGATCCAGATGAACAAGTTGGCAGTGTAAACATCGATTATAGAGCAGCAACAAAAGAATCGATCGACTTGTTAGCAAAACACGGCAACAAAAAAATTGCTTTCATCAGCGGCGCCTTGATCGATGCGATCAATGGACAAGCGCGTATGGGCGGTTATAAAGAATCATTGACTGAAAATGGTTTGGACTACAATGAAGGCTTGATTTTTGAAGCAAAATATAACTTTAAAGAAGGCTTGGCATTGACTGACCGTATCTTGAATAGCGGAGCGACAGCAGCCTACATTACCGATGACGAATTGGCGATTGGCCTGTTAGACGGTTTGATCGATAAAGGGGTGAAAGTGCCTGAAGACTTCGAGATCATCACAAGCAATGATTCATTGCTTACAGAAGTTTCTCGTCCACGTCTAAGCAGCGTGACACAACCCTTGTATGATATCGGTGCGGTAGCAATGCGTCTATTAACAAAAATGATGAACAAAGAAGAAATCGAACAAAAAACGATCGAATTGCCACACGGCATTTTCGAAAAAGGCTCAACAAAAGAATAATTTTAAAAAGGGCTGCACCTGTTAGGGTGCGGCCCTTTTTTTGTTTAGATGGGTTTAAATAGAAAACCTTACATGGTCGATGGGTGTCGGCGTGCAAAATCAAAAAAGCGAAATTTGTCGACTTGATGGCGACTCTCGGTATATTGAAATTGACGAGCGTCACTAGTGAAGACCCGACTTTTTACGGAAACGATATTGATGTCATGCTGATTCAAATCAAGCAGCTCGCGGTCCTCTCCAGTCAAAGCATCAATCGTGATTTCTTTTTCTGCAAAGGAGATATTGAGACCTAATTGATTCTCGAAATAACGATAGATCGAATCCTTCGCGATCTCAGTATCCAGTTCCGGCACAATTGTTGTCAGCAGGATATCCTTATCGAGGATCACTTTTTTTTGATCAATGGCTCGAGTGCGGATCAGCTCCCAGCAGATAGATCCTACTTCAAACCCGGTTATACGAGCAATTTTTTGGCCGATCTCAATTTTTTTTAGGCTGACAACCTCAGTGTTGCTTTCATAGCCGTAAGAATTTTGCAATTCTTTGTAGCTAGTCAAACCGGATACAGGGAAACGTAATTGCTCTCGCTTTAAGACAAGGGAGCCCTTGCCTTGAATTTTTTGAATGTAGCCATTCGCCATTAAAAGCGACAACGCTTTGCGAATCGTATCCCGAGAAACATGGTAGGTCTGACGTAGTTTGTTTTCACTGGGTAAGTAAGAACCCGCTTCATATACTTCCTTTAAAATTCCCCGTTCAATCGCTTGGTAGATCACTTCATAATTTTTCATGTATATCCTCCTCTCGAAACGCACATACCTTCTCAGTTAGACACACGATGCGTGTTTAGTGAGAAGGATGCCAAATCTTAAACTTGTCCGTATAGGTATAATCATTATACAAAGAATAAAAACGAAAGTAAAACGCATTCTGATCGCCACTAAATATTAAAATAAGGAAATTCTTATTTTTACTAAAACTTGTCGGGTGATTGCCCAACCTGTCCGTATGCATCATACCGATAGTTGGTAAATAAAATTTGTTATTTGAGTTTATTATTAAGATTCTCTAATAAATAGTTTTTAATATAAAATGTAAGCGATTTACAAAAATGTTAAAACCTTATATAGTAAAGATAGCAATCGAACTTATCCATACAAGTTAAATTATTCGGAGGGAAAAAACATGGGGAAATATGAAAAGGATACGAAGGAGCTTCTCGAGGCAATTGGCGGCAAGAAAAATATTTCTGCTGTGACACATTGTGCCACACGGATGCGTTTTGTATTAAACGATCCAAAAAAAGCAGATGAAGCACGTATCGAAGACATTCCTAGCGTAAAAGGAATGTTCACCAATGCAGGCCAGTTCCAAGTCATTATTGGAAACGATGTCGCCGTTTTTTACAATGAATTTGTCAAAGCATCTGGAATTGAAGGCGTTTCAAAAGAAGCCGCAAAATCCGCAGCGAAGCAAAATCAAAACCCCGTCCAACGGGCCATTACTGTTTTAGCAGAAATTTTTACCCCTTTATTACCAGCAATTATTGTCGGCGGTTTGATTTTAGGATTTCGAAATATTTTGGAAGCTGTTCCGATGGGGTGGCTCAATGGACAAACAATCGCTGAAGCTTCTACTTTTTGGAACGGCGTCAACGGCTTCTTATGGTTACCAGGTGAAGCGATATTCCACTTCTTGCCAGTAGGGATCACATGGAGTATCGCTCGCAAGATGGGCGCGACGGAGATTCTTGGAATTGTCCTAGGGATCACGTTAGTCTCTCCGCAATTGTTGAATGCCTATGCAGTAAATGGAACAACTGCTGCTGAGATTGCAAAGAATTGGACTTGGGATTTTGGTTTCTTTACCGTTGATAAAATCGGGTACCAAGCGCAAGTTATTCCGGCGATGTTGGCAGGATTCCTGCTTGTTTATTTGGAACGGTTCTTCCGTAAGCATATTCCAGAAGCGGTTTCTATGATTTTTGTGCCATTCTTCTCACTGATTCCAACGATCCTGGCTGCACATATTATTTTAGGACCAATTGGCTGGAAAATCGGAACAGGGATATCTGCGGTAGTTAATGCAGGATTAACATCAAGCTTCAGCTGGTTATTCGGCGGCATATTCGGAGCGCTCTATTCGCCTCTGGTTATCACCGGTCTGCACCATACGACCTTAGCGATCGACTCGCAATTGATCGCGGACTTTGGTTCAACGAATTTATGGCCAATGATCTGTTTATCAAATATTGCTCAAGGGGCTTCGGTTTTAGCAATCGTATTTGCTCATCGCGGCAATAAGAAGGAAGAACAAGTATCTATTCCATCCGTGATCTCTGCCTGGTTAGGGGTAACGGAACCAGCCATGTTCGGGATCAACCTGAAATACACCTATCCATTCATTGCAGCGATGATCGGCAGCGGTATCGCAGGACTGTTCGTGACATTATTCAAAGTACGGGCACTATCAATCGGTGTCGGCGGACTGCCGGGAATTTTAGCCATTCGTCCGCAAGACTATTTGATCTTCGGGATTGGGATGCTGATCGCGATCGCCGTACCGTTCATTTTGACTTTGACTTTCCGACGCATTGGTTTGTTCAATAAAATTGATCGTATCGAAGAGGAAAATGTTCCTACATTAGGGAGTGAGGCGCCTAAAAAAACTGGCGCTGTGGTTGAATTATTTGCGCCGATCGCGGGTATGCTGCATCCTTTGAGCAGTGCAAAAGATCCTGTTTTTGCGGAAGGGATGATGGGACAAGGCGTGGTCATCGATCCTAGCGAAGGGAAATTGTATGCGCCCTTCGACGGACAAATCAGTCTGCTTTTTCCAACGAAGCACGCAATTGGTTTAGTGAGTGATGAGGGAACAGAAGTATTGATCCATATTGGGATCGACACCGTTCAGTTAGACGGCCAATATTTTACAAGCCATGTCAGCCAAGGCGACAGTGTGAAGCAAGGCCAGCTCTTGATGGAATTTGATGTGGAAGCTATCAAAGCGGCAGGCTATGAAGTACAGACACCGATTATTGTGACCAATTCAACGGATTATCAAGTAGATCCGCTGTTAGAAGATGCGAAAGTCACAAATGATGAAAAAATCTTGATCGCAACACAATTGTAGAAATCGGAGGATGAGATGAGTTTTAAAGAAAAAGTAATCTATCAAATTTACCCTAAATCGTTCTTAGATACGAATCATGATGGCGTGGGGGATTTACTAGGAATCAAGCAAAAAATTCCTTATTTAAAACGCTTGGGAGTGGATATGATTTGGATAAGTCCAATCTACCCAAGCCCGCAAAATGATAATGGCTATGATGTGGCAAATTATACAGCGATCAATCCAATGTTCGGAACCATGTCTGATTTTGAGAATTTGATGAAGACAGCAAAGGAACATGGGATTGAAGTCATGCTGGACATGGTTTTCAATCATGTCTCAACAGACCATGAATGGTTCCAAAAAGCGTTAGCAGGTGAAAAAAAATACCAAAATTACTTTATTTTACGAGAAGAACCAACCGACTGGGTCTCAAAATTTGGAGGAAATGCCTGGGCACCTTTTGGAGAAACAGGGAAATATTACTTGCATCTTTTTGATAAGACACAGGCGGACTTGAATTGGCGCAATCCCGAAGTGAGAGAAGAACTGTATGAGGTCCTGCGTTTTTGGATGGACAAGGGAGTCAAGGGCTTCCGCTTTGATGTCATCAATTTGATCGGTAAAGATGAGGTGTTGAAAGATTGTTCCGAAAATGACGGAAAACCCGCGTATACGGATCGGCCAATCAACCACGATTACATTCATGGAATGAATCAAGAGACGTTTGGCAATGACGACGAAATAATCACAGTAGGTGAAATGAGTTTTACAACGGTCGGGGAATGTATTTTATACACGAAGCCCGAACGAAAAGAATTAAACATGACCTTCAATTTCCATCATTTAAAGGTGGACTATCAAGATGGAAAAAAATGGACACAAATGCCTTTTGATTTTGCGAAGCTGAAAGAATTGTTTCATACTTGGGGAACGCAAATGAGTGAGGAGAACGGATGGAATGCTCTTTTTTGGAATAATCACGATCAGCCGCGCGCACTAAATCGATTTATTGATGTGGATAACTACCGCGTAGCCGGAGCGAAAATGCTTGCGGGTGCGATTCATCTGAACCGAGGCACACCCTATATTTATATGGGAGAAGAGATCGGGATGCTGGACCCGGACTTCGATACGATGGAACAATACGTCGATATAGAAAGTCTAAATGCGTACCAAGAATTACTCGTTGAAGGAAAGACAAAGCAAGAAGCCTTTGAGATCGTCAAAAGAAAATCCCGTGACAATTCCCGGACGCCGATACAGTGGGACAGCGGTGAGTACAGTGGATTTTCTAAAGGAACTCCCTGGATAGGACTAGGAAAATCAGCAAATGAAATCAATGTGGCAAAGGAGTTGCAAGAAGGCTCTATCTTTAGCTACTATCAGCAGCTGATCAAACTTAGAAAAGAGTATCCTGTGATCGCGGAAGGAAGCTATGAAGCCTTTCTGCCGGATCATCCGCAGCTTTATGGGTACATCCGCCGATTAGACGGTCATTCCTTGCTCGTGTTGAACAACTTTTTCCCACAGGAAACAACGATCGAGGTGCCTGAGGAATTTGTTGCTGGGCAGGTGCTGATTGATAATTACAGCGCAGAAGTGGTTGGTAAAGAGCTGACCTTAAAACCGTATCAGTCACTAGCGATTTATCGTTAAGAAAGACGCGTGAGCATTTTGCTCACGCGTCTATTTTGTTAAATCGATTCGTTTATTTATTAAATAGATCAGTACACCGCCTAATCCCATAGAGAGCAGTTCCCCTAAACCAATGATCAGCCAATTAAAGAAAAATGGTGCTTGATACAGCACAGTCAATTGACCCGCAATGGTGAACATGGAAAAAGAAAAAAGCAATGCGGTAACGATCATTTTTTTCTTAAGACTTGCGATATTTCTAGTAATTCCTCGACAAATGAGTAAAACGATCAAGGTAGAAATACTGCCAAATAAAACATCGACAATTCCAAGCGGAGAAGCCAAGTTGGCAATCGCGACCCCTAGAGTCACTGCAAGGGTGTACCGCTTATTGAAAAGCGGCAAATAGTTGAACATTTCCGCCAATCGAAATTGGATCGCGCCAAAGCTGATGACAGATAAAACGACAGTTACTGCAACGTACAGTCCTGTTACAACGGCCATTTTTGCCGTATCGGTGGTCGTCCAGCGTTGCGCTGAACTTTTTTCAAGATGCATCGTATCATTCTCCTTTACGAGACAAGGCCTCGTTGATAACTGCGACCAAAGGATTGAAGTGCCGCAGTGCGATTTTCTCGCTAAACTTCATGATAGAGGATTCCAAAAAAAATGCAAGCTATTTTAACAGCCACCCGCCATCGATCGGCAAAATGGTCCCTTGCATATAGCGAGCGTGATCACTTGCTAAAAACAAGGTCGCATACGCAACTTCATCAGGAGTCGCCCAGCGTTTAACGGGCGTTTCTTCAGCGACCCACTTAGCCATGTGACCGTCGCCAGCAAAGTCCGCTTGATTCATCGGAGTCTGGATCGCTCCCGGTGCCAGAGCATTGACATGAAGACCCTCCGCAGCATAATCCAATGCCAGTTGTTTCGTGAAGCCAACGATGGCATGCTTGCTGGTCGTATAAGCGATGCCGCCTCCACCAGCGACAAGGCCAGCGATGGAAGCCATATTGATCACCGTCCCCTGGTTTTCAAGGAGCTCAGGCAACACCAATTTAGTGAGGGTATAGGTTCCTTTTATATTGGTATTTAAAATTCGATCCCACAAATCTTCCTCCGTCTCTGCTAAAGGCAAGTAGGCATCCAAAACACCTGCAGTATTCAGTAAAATAGCGATTGTTCCGAAAACCTCATGGCAGGTTTGAATGGCTCGCTGCAAATCGGTTTTAGTACGAACATCCCCAAGACAAAAAGAAAACTGTTCAGGGAATTTTTTTTGTAGTTCAAGAAGGGGTTTTTCTTGCAGGTCAAAGGCAAAAACATGGGCACCCGCAGTTAAAAATGCGTGGGCTTGAGCCGCCCCGATACCAGAAGCAGCGCCTGTGACAAAGACGGTTTTATCAGAAAAATCAAAAGTCATCATTCGACGATTTTCCAATCATCTGCCAAAATATCGCAAACCGTTGGTGCAAAGCTGGAGAATCCTTCGTCGGCTGTTTTGATCAAAAAATAAGGAGTAACGGGGGAGCCATCAAATTGCTCGCCTTCTACCAATGTTACATAGAGTTCAAAGCCGCCCCAGCCTTCACGAATGATTTTAGCGCCGTTTTTTAATTCAGGTAAAATTGCTTCAAAAGTCATTTTATTCTTCCTCCGTTCAAAATAAAGTTGCTGTTGGTAGAATACCAAAAAGCCAGAAGCGCTACAAGTAGATAAAGCAGGGAGGGTTCTATTTATACGCGCAGAACACAAAAAACCTCTCTACTTAAAAAAGTAAAGAGGAGATAAAATCTAGTCATCTGTTTTTGCGTCGTCGTCATCTTTGTTTTTAGTACTGGTTTTGTTTCGAGAATTCCAATAAGTTTTGTAATCATCGTCATTTCCACCGATACCAAACTCATAAGTATTGTCGGCTGGACCATCTTTAGCCCATAGTGAGGTGGTCTCACCACCCGGTACTTGATACGTTGTTCCGTTGTGACTGACCTTGCCAGGTTTCAAGCCAGTAAACTCAGAGACTTTGGTCTGTTTCACATCGCCAGAGAGTTCGAATTTCTCGTTTTCCCCGAAGACGCTTGGATTTACCTGATAGATTCGTCCTGCGAGATAGGCCATATAGGTCGCCGTGCGATTTCCCGCACCGTCCACCATCGGCTTGTTGTCGTCTCGCCCAGTCCAAGTACCTAAGGTGATCGTAGGAGTGGAAACGACCAGCCAGTTGTCGGCATAATTATCCGTTGTTCCTGTTTTTCCTACCCAATCGGCCGTACTTAGCGGATAATTTACACCGCTTAAGATCGATTTAAATGGCGTCGTGTGCTGTTCATTGATCACACTGCGCATTAAATCATTCATGATTGAGGCCGTTGCTTTGGAGTAGACTTGAACAGGATTTTCTTTGTGTTTGTAAATTTCTTTCCCGGTACTGTCTGTGATCGAGTCGATCAGGTATCCTTGTTGATACACCCCGTCATTTGCTAATGTTTGGAAGCCATTCACTTCAGTCAGGGTCGAGACTTCTGTCGTTCCTAATGGCGCAGACTCCACGCCCCAGTTGTTTGAAGTAGGGTAGTTCATCTTCTTCAGATAGTTGTCATAAGCAAATTGATCAGAGCCTTTATTAGTCAGCATGTCTTGATAAACATGATAGGCTGTGATATTTGTAGATTGGACCAATGCTTCCCGTGTCGTTTGGAAGGTTTTAGATCCTTTGTTCTCAGCATTTTTCAATTCTTTTCCGGCATTCTCACCATGTTGATACTTCATTGGATAGTCAGCGATCCGCGATTGACTGCCTAATAGACCTTGATCAATAGCAGGTCCATAGACCAACATCGGTTTGATGGACGAGCCTGCTTGCCGAACGGTATCGAAGGCATGATTGTTTTGGTTTGTATTGTAATCACGACTGCCGACAAACCCGTAGATTCGACCGGTTTTGTTGTTCATCATAACTGTTCCCGGTTCAATCGTTGCACCAGAACCATCGTCAAGATATTGTCCATATTCAGCAACGCCTAATTGCATCGCGTCATAGATGTTCTTGTCGATCGTTGATTTTACGATCAAACCTTGATTTTGCATTTTGACTTTAGCTTGTTCAACGTAACGATTACGAACTTCTTCTTTGCCGTAATCCGCATCACTGATCCCGTCTTCTTTGGCCTGCTGCTTAGCAACGATCGTGATTGCTTCATTATAAACGGTGTAGTATAAGAAGCCGTGCTGCTGAACTTCCATGTCTTGTCGAGCTTGGAAATCTTTGGACAGATCATAGTTTTTTGCATCGTCATATTCTTTTTTAGAAATCATTTGTTCACGGTACATATTGAAAAGCACATCATTTTTCCGAGCCATCCCTAAAGAAAAATCTTGTTTCAAATCCCCCGTGTTGGTGTAGGGACTGTATACAATCGGACTTTGCGGCAATCCAGCGATAAAGGCAGATTGCGGCAGGTTTAGATCCTTTGCATGCTTTCCGAAGATCCCAATGGCTGCTTCTTCTACACCAGCGATGTTTTGTCCTTTGTTGTTTCTACCGAAAGGAGAGACGTTCAGGTAGGCTGTTAGAATCTCGTCTTTGCTCAGATATTTCTCTAAGTCCAATGCTAAGACGATCTCGTTGGCCTTCCGTTTGAAGGACGTCTCGTTGGTCAAAACTTGCTGTTTGATCAATTGTTGAGTAAGCGTCGACCCGCCGGAACCAGCTCCGAAGCCGACCACTTCACCAAGCAGCGCACGTACGACAGCCTTTGGAACGACCCCGTGGTGTTTATAGAAGTTTTCATCCTCCGTAGCGACCAATGCTTTTTTTACCCATTCAGAGATTTCATCTGAATTAATCTTTTCACGAATGGGGTCCGCTTGAATCGTCGCCAGTTCCCGATCGTCAGAATAAAGTAGTTTAGATGATTCTGCGATATCGCCAACCTTTTGCTTCATTTCTGATTTTGTCGGTGTTGGCGTACCTTCAACAAGGTGTGCAAAATACCCAGCTCCAATACCAACTACAAGCATACCGCCTAAGAAAAGCACAACGATCAATCCGAGCAGGAGAGACTTGATTACTCGAAGCGAAACATTCAGGGCAAAAGGTCCGCCCAAAGTAGCGTTTGCTCTGCTGTTGCTCTTTTTCGGTTGCTTCTTTATTTTTTTCTTGTGAGCCAAAAAGTCCACCTCATTAGATTCTATTCATTTTAATTATCTGTTGAATTATAGCAAAGTTTTACTTCCATTAACAAGCGGATGCAATGTTTGTAATCAAAACTTCAACTAATTGTTAAGTAAAACAAAACAAACATTATTATATTGTTCGGCTTTTGCCATTCGCTCCACCTTTTCGAGA
This sequence comes from Enterococcus sp. AZ048, assembly GCF_051715125.1. Taxonomy (NCBI): domain Bacteria; kingdom Bacillati; phylum Bacillota; class Bacilli; order Lactobacillales; family Enterococcaceae; genus Enterococcus; species Enterococcus sp. AZ048. The sequence goes on from NZ_JBIOTD010000001.1 coordinate 775,995, forward strand.
GACAAAACTTCGAAGAAATCTGGTGAATAGCTTTTATTTCCACGTCTTTTCAGTTAATATGGGAAAGTATAAATCATTACAGGAATGATATGCGTAATGTGCATCTGTTTCACTTTTTTTAGTGAAAACAGCAATAATAATTAGGAGGACAAAACATGCATTCAGACTTTTTTCAAGAACTAAAAGCCCGTGGCTTAATTTTTCAAGTAACCGATGAAGCAGCCCTAGAAAAACAATTAAACGAAGAGTCTGTTAAACTATATATCGGCTTTGACCCTACTGCAGACAGCCTGCATATTGGTCATTTACTACCGATCTTGACGTTGCGTCGTTTCCAACAAAACGGCCATGTGCCGATCGCGTTGGTTGGTGGTGGTACAGGAATGATTGGGGACCCTTCATTTAAAGATGCAGAGCGTCAATTGAACACGCTGGATACTGTTCAAAACTGGTCGCAAAGCATTAAAAACCAACTTTCAGGAATCATTGATTTCGAAAATAAAGAAAATCCAGCGATCGTAGCGAACAACTATGAGTGGTTGGGCGAATTAAAATTGATCGACTTCCTACGTGATGTTGGTAAAAACTTCACGATTAATTACATGATGAGTAAGGAAAGCGTGAAGCGCCGTATCGAGTCTGGGATTTCATACACGGAGTTTGCGTACCAATTACTGCAAGCCTATGACTTTTATGAGTTAAACAAACGCTATGGCTGTTTGTTACAATTGGGCGGCAGCGACCAATGGGGAAATATCACATCAGGGATCGAATTAATTCGTCGTGAAGAGGGCAAACAAGCCTTTGGATTAACGATGCCATTGATTACAAAGGCGGATGGAACAAAATTCGGAAAAACTGAAGGCAATGCCGTTTGGTTGGACCCAGAAAAGACTTCTCCTTATGAGTTTTACCAATTCTGGATCAATACCGATGATCGCGATGCTGTTAAATTCTTGAAGTACTTCACTTTCTTGAGTTTAGAAGCCATTGAAGCCATCGAAAAGGAATTCACAGCGGCACCTGAACAACGCGCAGCTCAAAAAGCGTTAGCGAAAGAAGTAACGGTCTTAGTTCATGGTGAAGAGGCCTATGATCAAGCCGTGCATATTTCGGAAGCACTGTTCAGCGGTGATGTGAAGAACTTGAATGCGGAAGAAATTAAACAAGGATTCAAAAATGTTCCGAGCTATGAAGTTCAGTCAGAAGATGAGTTGAATCTAGTTGAAATACTGCTCACTGCTGGGATCGAGAAATCGAAACGTCAAGCACGAGAAGATATAACCAATGGAGCGATCTACATCAATGGTGATCGTGTCCAGGATGTGTCTTACACATTAAGCGATGAAGATAAATTGGCAGATGCGTTTGTTGTCGTTCGTCGCGGCAAGAAAAAATATTTTGTTTTACAATTTTAATTATACTCGTGGAAGGGATTGTACCAATTTTTGGAGCAATCCTCTTTCTATGTAGTGATAGGGAAGCGTTTCAGAGCGGCTAATACGGATTAGGAGTGAGTATTTGAGAGCAGTTTTATTAAACTCATTGGGTTTATTTGGTATTATTTTAATAGGGTATTTAACGAAACGATTGAGCTTGTTTGTGAAGGCTGACGGCTCGATGATCTCAAAAATCGTTGTGAATGTGACATTGCCGGCAGCGATCATTGTTAATTTACGCGCTCTTGACGTAGAAAATCAATTGCTATTGCTGATCTTAGCAGGAATCTTATTGAATATTGTAATGATCGTGATCGGACATTTCTTTTCAAAAAAACAGGAGCAGGTCGAACGAGAATTCTTGATGTACAGTGTTTCTGGGTACAATATTGGGAATTTTGCCATTCCATTTGTTCAAAGCTTTATGCCGCAGGCGATCCCGATTTTATCCTTTTTTGATATTGGGAACAGTGTCATGCTGGCAGGAGGATCAACAGTCGTGATCGAAGGAATCAGCGGCAGCAATGAAAAGCGGCCAAGTGTGAAAAATGTGATGGGCCGTTTAGGGCGATCAGTACCGTTTCTTTGCTACTTGATCATGTTGTGCTTACGTATTTTTGAAATTGATCTACCTGCAGCCGTTTTCCAAGTCGTCGAACCGATTGCGAACGCGAATATATTTTTATCAATGTTTATGATTGGCTTGTTTCTAGAGTTGCGCTTGCCGAAGAAAGAGTTATCCTTAGTTTGGCGCGTCTTAATAATAAAGTATGCAGGTGGGGTCTTATTAGCGGTTTTGTTCATGTTCCTGCCGCTGCCGACGATCATTAAAGCTGTGTTGTGTCTTGTTTCTGTAGGACCGATCACGACATTTGGCGTGATCAACAGTGTGACCGCGGGAATGCGTGCAGAAGTGGTAGGGTTCACCTCCTCACTCAGCTTTTTGATCAGTTTACCGTTGATGACAAGTTTATTGTTGGTTCTATAAAAATAAAAAATCTGGAGGTTTTTATGTTATTAGGTTCTCATGTAAGTATGAAGGGAAAAGAAATGTTACTAGGGGCGGCGCAAGAAGCGGCAAGTTATGATGCCTCGACGTTTATGATTTATAGCGGTGCACCGCAAAATACACGCCGCAAACCAGTAGAAGAGATGAATATCCCAGCGGGGGAAGCATTCATGAAGGAACATGGATTATCGAATATCGTTATGCATGCACCCTACATCATCAATTTAGGAAATACCAAAAAACCAGAAATGTTTCCATTTGCCGTTCAATTTCTAAGAGAGGAGATCATGCGTGCAGAAGCCTTAGGGGCGATGCAGATCACGCTGCATCCAGGAGCTCATGTAGGAGCTGGGGAAAAAGCTGGGTTAGATCAAATCATCAAAGGATTGAATGAAGTGCTGACCAAAGATCAACGCGCGCAAATCGCACTGGAAACAATGGCTGGCAAGGGAACAGAATTAGGGAAGACGTTTGAAGAGCTGGCATATATTATTGATGGGGTTACATTGAACGAGAAACTTTCTGTTACCTTTGATACGTGTCACACGAACGATGCCGGCTATAATGTCAAGGAAGATTTTGATGGTGTATTAGAAGAATTTGATCGTGTGATCGGTTTGGATCGCTTGAAAGTGATCCACGTGAATGATTCAAAAAATCCGATGGGTTCCCATAAAGATCGTCATGCAAACATCGGTTTTGGAACGATTGGGTTTGATGCGTTGAATAGTATCGTCCACCATGAAAAATTGACAGATTTAGCTAAAATTCTAGAAACACCTTACGTTGGGGAAGATAAAAAGAACCAAAAACCACCTTATGGCTTTGAAATCGCGATGTTGAAATCACAAAAATTTGATCCAGATTTGTTGGATAAAATTCAAGCACAATAAGAAAAAGGGGTATGCTCATTAATCGAGCACATCCCTTTTTGCTATTCTCTGATTTGTCCATCACCATAGATGATGTATTTACTTGAAGTCAACTGCTCTAGGCCCATCGGCCCGCGAGCATGAAGCTTTTGAGTCGATATACCGATCTCAGCACCAAAGCCGAACTTAAACCCATCTGTAAATCGTGTAGACGCATTGATATAGACAGCGGCCGCATCGACTTCTTTTAGAAATTTTTGTCCATTAGAATAACTATCTGTCACGATAGCCTCTGAATGCTTTGAGTTGTAGTGATTGATATGCTCGATGGCTTCATCAATAGAAGCGACGATTTTTATCGCCAAAATATAATCCAAAAATTCTGTAGACCAATCGGATTCCGTCGCCAAGTCCGCCTGTTTTAAATATTTCAGCGAATGTGCGTCTCCTCGTAAGGCAACAAGTGGCGTCAGCTCTTTTTCGACCAAGGGTAAAAAGTCGGCTGCTACCTTTTCATGGACCACCAGTGTTTCAATCGCATTGCAGACAGAAGGGCGTTGCGCCTTTGCATTTTTGACAATTTCAAGAGCCATTTCTAGTTGTGCAGCCGAATCAACGTACACATGGTTATTGCCAGTCCCTGTCTCAATGACGGGAACTGTCGCACTAGTTTTAACGCGTTGTATCAGGCCTGAGCCGCCTCGCGGAATCAAGACATCTAGATAGTCATTCAGATGCATCATCTCAGCGGCAACCTCGTGAGAAGTATCGTTGACAAATTGGATCATTGCCGAGTCCAATTGATGATCGCGCAGGGTCTTTTGCATAAGGGCAACGAGTGCTTGATTTGAAAAGAAAGCTTCTTTGCCGCCACGCAAAATGACTGCATTACCGGATTTGAAACACAAGCTAGCTGCATCAGTCGTGACGTTAGGTCGTGACTCAAAGATGATCCCAATGACTCCTAGAGGGACACGTTGCTGCCCGATCGTTAATTGGTCCTCTGTGCGCCACATTTTTTCTACCACACCAATGGGATCAGGTAATTGGGCGACTTGACGGATGCCTTCAGCCATTTCGTTGATTCGTTCTGGCGTCAAGCGCAGACGATCAATCATAGGATCAGGAATCCCATGGTCTTTCGCCCGATCCAAATCCCGTTGGTTTGCGGATAGAAGAGCAGCGCTCTGCTCTTCTAAATCTTGCGCCATCTGTATCAAAACATCATTTTTTTGCAGGCTTTCTAATTGACTCAATTGCTGAGCTGCTCGCTTGGCCTGCTTTCCTAACGTATTCATTAAATTATCCATGCAATCTAAGCCTCCTTAAATAATGTTCCGACGTCTACACCTGCTAAGATATCAAAAATTATTCGTGGAGGTTTGCCATTGGCCAAAACCATCGCGCTGTTAGAGTCTAGGACTCTTTGAGCGGCTCTCAATTTACTAGCCATGCCACCTGTGCCAAAGCGACTGCCTTCACCGCCCGCTTGTTCCATCAACGTTTGATTGATTGTTGAAATGGTCGAGTATAGGACGGCTTGCTTGTTTTTTGAAGGATTATCAGAATAAAAGCCGTCAATGTCGCTTAACATGATCAAGACATCCGCGTCCATCAATTGCGCGACGATCGCTGACAATTCATCATTGTCCCCAAATTTTCTTGTGTGGTCCATTTCGTCGACTGCGACGGTATCGTTTTCGTTGATAATAGGAACGATTCCCATTGAAAGCAACTGCTCCAATGTGTTGATTACATTTTTGCGACTCTCAGGAAAGTCTACGACGTCACGTGTCAATAAAACTTGCGCAGTCTGCTGACTATAAACTAAGAAGCGCTGATTATAGATGTGCATCAGCTCAGATTGCCCGACCGCCGCAACCGCTTGTTGTATTGGAATGTCTTGCGGACGTTCTGGAATACTGAGTTTGTCCATCCCAACACCGATGGCGCCGGATGAAACTAATATTATTTCTTTCCCTTGATTACAAAGGTCAGTGAGTACAAATGCTAATTGATCAATACCAGCAAAATTGATCTTGCCGTTTGGATGGATCAAGGAACTCGTCCCGATCTTCACCACGATCCGATTCACGGATCTTAAAAAGTCTCTCATGTTTCCACCTCTTCACTTAGCCACCAGCGAGGAAGATATTGTTTTGGATTTTATCATATTCTAATTAATATTTCATCAATTATTTACGAATTCTCGGTTTTTTTTATTTATCTGGGACTTAAGAAATCTAACACGCTTTATTTTTTTATCATTTAAAAAAATTGGATTCTTTATAAAACAAGCGATAAGATTGAAATAAAATTCCACTTAGGCATTTGAAGTTCATTAAAACGGCTTTTCTTTTGTGAGCTCTTCTAGTAAAATGTATGAGAATGTGTCAGGAAAGGAGCGGTGAAAATGGTATCAACTGGAATCGTAGTATTGATCGCAGTAATCGCTGCACTATTAGGTGCTGTCGGCGGTTTCTTCTTAGCTCGTAAATATATGCAAGACTATTTCAAAAAGAATCCTCCAATCAATGAGGATATGTTGCGCCAAATGATGATGTCGATGGGTCAAAAGCCTTCAGAGAAAAAGATTCGTCAAATGATGCAGCAAATGAAAAACCAACAGTAATTTTGAAAGGACAATCGTCGTTTGATGATTGCCCTTCTTTTTTGATTAGCACTGAAAAGAATTGCCAAAACAAATCTGCTGGAGCAAAGTCGCGTGAATCTTTTATGGGCATGGCTGATGAAGAAAAGCATGTAATTACTAAAAGTAAGCAGATTTGTCGACAGAACATAATCTGGGTTGTAAAGTAAAGGCGAACGGGAGGAATGTCTGAATGTATGATGTAATTATTATCGGCGCGGGTCCAGCAGGGATGACCGCAGCCTTATATGCTTCACGATCGAACTTAAAAGTTCTTTTAATTGAACGTGGTGCGCCAGGCGGACAAATGAACAATACCGCTGAAGTAGAAAATTACCCGGGATTTGAATCGATCATGGGTCCAGAACTTGCGATGAAGATGTATGACGGTGTCTCGAAATTCGGGACTGAAAATGCCTATGGAATTGTCCAAGATATCAAAGATCACGGGGATTACAAAGAAGTCATTACGGAAGAACAAAGCTACGAAGCAAAAACGATCATTATTGCGACAGGCTGTGTCCATCGGAAATTGGGTGTGCCTGGAGAAGAATCTTTTGCTGGCCGCGGTGTATCTTACTGTGCGGTTTGTGATGGTGCCTTTTTCCGCAACAAACGTTTGATCGTTGTTGGCGGTGGCGATTCAGCAGTTGAAGAGGCGATCTACTTAACTCGCTTTGCCTCTGAGGTCGTTATTGTTCACCGTCGGGATGAATTGCGAGCACAAAAAATTATTCAAGACCGTGCGTTTGCAAATGAAAAAATCTCATTTATTTGGGACAGCGTTGTAGAAGAAATCGTCGGAAACGAGATGGTGGTGACAGGTGCGCAAATCCGTAACGTTAAAACGGAGGAAGTTCATTTGGAACCAGCGGATGGTGCCTTCATTTATGTAGGATTGGAACCATTGACAGAACCGTTTAAAGCTAGCGGGATCACCAATGCTGCTGGATGGATCGAAACAGATCCTGAAATGAAGACGAAAATCCCTGGAGTTTTCGCTATCGGCGATGCACGTGAAAAGGATCTGCGTCAAATCACGACGGCTGTTGGTGAAGGCGGGATCGCAGGCCAACAAGTCTATAAATACATTGAAGCACAAGATTAACATATGAGTATAGTCGACTAAACAGTCGGCTGTGATCAGAAAAGGAAAAGAGTATCTAATCATTGATTAGATGCTTTTTTTTGACTAAATAACTATCAAAAGGGAAATCATGCTACAATTGTCCAAAACTATTACGCGCTTTCAGCGAGAGATTAAAAAATAATTGTTAGAACGGTGGGAGGAAAGCCTGTGTCAAGGATAAAATTACGTGCATACCAGCAACGAGTAATGGATCAATTGGCTCATTATTTGGATAATGACAGTATCCACATCGTTGCGCCACCGGGATCAGGAAAAACAATTTTAGGAATGGCGCTTGTAGAGAAGATTCAAAGAAAAACGTTGATTCTCGTCCCTTCATTACTATTAAAAAAACAATGGATCGAAGTGATTCAGAAGAATTTTCCACAATGGGAGTTCTCAGAAGACCTATTTTCTTCAAAAAGAATCACTGTTACCACTTATCAAGATGTATATAGTAAAAGAAAGGAACTTCAAGACTATTTTTCCAAACAGGAAATTGGCTTTCTAGTGATGGATGAATCACATCATTTAAAGAAAAGCTGGTCTGATCTGCTTCTGAATTTGAAAGAAGAGGCTGAGGGGGTACAGACACTGGCCCTGACAGCGACACCGCCATTCGATGCAAATCAAAAGGAATGGCGTACGTACATTCGACTGACCGGAGCCATTGATGAAGAGATATCTGTTTCTGAATTGATCAATGAAGAGGTTCTTGCTCCTTATCAGGATTATGTTTATTTGGCTCCCGTTACAAAGGAATTGCAGGCGCAATATGATGAATTCTTAGAGAAACAAAATCAAATCGTGAAGGTTCTTTGCAGCCAGCAAGAAGTGACGGATTTTTTATTGATTCAGGAGTTTATCCAACACCCCCTCACCCAAACAGAATTTATCTATGAAAATTTTGAGAGTTACTTGAGCTGTTTATTCTATTTAAATGAGCAAAATTATCAATTCAGTGAGGATCATTGGCGGGTATTAGGAACTAAGCGAAACAAGTTTACTATCCCTCAGCAGACAAGAAAAAGTCTCGTTGATTTGTACCAGTATCTATATCAGGCAGCACCAGAATTAAAGGTGTTTCAATCCCTCACAAAAAGAGGTTGGTTGTATGATGAAAAACTCCAGCTTTTCCCTGATTTTGAAAAAAAGAATCATTCAACTATCGTGTTAATGAAGGAAGCAATCGAACATATCGTGGTGAAGGAAGAAAGCTATTTGGGAACCGAACTTCGGTGTGTCCTCCTCTTTGATTACATAAAGCAAGAAGTTTTAGCTGGGAAAGAGGCTTATTTAGAATATGGGGTTGCCCCGGCCTTCTTATCGCTAAAAGACCTGATTCGCCCGGAAACCTCTTTGGCAGCGGTCTGCGGTGAGTTTCTCATTATCAATGAAAAACTTTACCAAGCCTATTTTTCAGCGTATAGCGAATATCAAAGAGAAAAGACGCTTGGTGACTATAGGTTTCTAGCGATGACGGATAAAAATCGCAGTGACTTATTGGCGCTGGCTACGCAACTGCTGAACACAGGGGAGATCCATCTTTTGATTGGGACAGTAAGCTTGCTAGGTGAAGGGTGGAATTGTCCGGCTGTCAATACGATCATCATGGGAAATGCGGCCGGTTCGTATGTGCAAACGCAACAGATTCGCGGCCGAGGATTGCGGCGATTTGGAGAGGAGAAATTCACTAATATTTGGCATATCGGAGCTATTTATCCCAATAGCCCCTTTACAGAACAGCCACATTTTTCATCTGTTTTGAAGCGTTTGACCTATATTGAAGGCTTAAGTTCGATGGAAGATTCACCTATGATCACCACAGGGATTGAACGGTTCGAATTGCCCGATGTACCAGATAGCCAGGCGATCACTGGTTACACACAAAACAATCTTTACCGAGCAAAAGAACGGGAGAAGCAGTTCTTGCTTTGGAAGACCGCCTTGAAGCAAGGGTCTCGATTGGCAATGCCTTTGTTTGTTCGAAGTCAGCCGAAAGAAGTGGATAGACAGAGTGAAGCACTCTCGTTGAACGTCAAGAGAACCGAAACGTTAACTCTGTTCCAAGCCTTTTTTAGAGGGATTTTGCCATCCTATTTTAAAGAAAGAAAAAGAAGGAGAAGCTGGGAAAACTCTTGTCAGATGCGGGAGAAGTTGATTCGAGCGCTTTATCGATTGCTCTTCGATGAAGGGATACTTTCTGAGAAAACACCTCTGATCATTGATTGGAATGAAGCATCATTTTCCTGCGAAATCGTCGCAAGTTATCATCAAGAGAAATTATTCAATGTATTGGCTGATGAACTGCTGGGGGAGATCGACACGCCGCGCTATCTTCTAAAAATAAAAAAAGAATACTTCGGAATACCAAGCCGCTACAGTAAAAATAAAAAGGCAGCATACACCTTTTTGTCAGCCGTAAAAAAACAGGGGCTATCCGCGGAGATCTTTTATACAAAAAATATTTCTGGACGGAAGCAGTTGATCCGTGCACGATTGAATACGCTGCAAGCTTCTGATACCTTAGCCATTATCGAACGGAAAATTTGGCGGTGATAATTTAAGAATCTTTCTTATAATAAGGGGGATAAACGAAACGAGTATTTCTGGGAATCTTTACAAAAAATAGCATTTCTTTTTACTAGCGAGTCGAATATGATGTAAGTTTTCTTTGCTGAATATAACACTAATGGTATACTTAAATGGTAAGAAAATTTTGAAAGAGGTGTGTTTCATGTCTTGGGAACAAGTTTATGAACAATGGATTGATTCAGATAAATTAGATGAAAAAATGCGCAAAGAATTACAAGATTTAGAGGAAGATCCAGAACGTAAAAAAGATGCATTTTATAAACAGCTAGAATTTGGAACAGCAGGTATGCGAGGCGTTTTAGGACCTGGTGTCAATCGGATGAATATTTTTACCATTCGTCAAGCAACAGAAGGATTGGCTCGTTTTATGGATACACAAGATCCCGAGACAAAACGTCGTGGTGTAGCGATTGCCTATGATTCACGCCACATGTCACCAGAATTTGCTATGGAAGCAGCAAAAACATTAGCTAAGCATGATATTCCATCATTTGTATTTGAAAGCTTGCGGCCAACACCGGAATTATCTTTTGCCGTTCGTTTTGAAAATGCCTTCACGGGGATCATGATCACGGCATCTCATAACCCGGCAGAGTACAATGGCTACAAAGTCTATGGGGAAGATGGGGGCCAAATGCCGCCAGAAGATGCAGATGCATTGACTCGTTTTGTACGAGATGTGGAGAATCCGTTAGAAATTGAAGTATTATCTGATGACGAAATCAAAGACAGCGAATTGATCACGATCATCGGCGAAGAGGTCGATACGGAATATTTGAAAGAAATCAAATCTGTAACGATCAATCAAGAGCTGATCAACGAAATGGGCAAAGAACTGAAGCTGGTTTACACGCCATTACACGGCACTGGGAAAATGCTGGGGGAAAAAGCTTTAGCGCAAGCTGGTTTTGAAAAATTTGTGCTGGTACCGGAACAAGCTGTTGCAGATCCAGATTTTTCAACAGTAAAATCACCAAATCCTGAAGAGCATTCCGCGTTTGAATATGCGATAAAATTGGGGGAACAAGAAGGCGCAGACCTGTTGATCGCAACAGATCCTGATGCCGATCGTCTTGGCGCTGCTGTTCGTCTTCCAGATGGACGTTATGAAGTCTTAACGGGCAATCAGATCGGTGCGATCATGATTCGCTACATTTTAGAAGCGCACAAACAAGCAAGGACATTACCTGAAAATGCTGTCGTTTTGAAATCAATCGTTTCGAGTGAATTAGCAACGACTATCGCAGATTCTTATAAAGTAAAAATGATCGATGTTTTGACTGGATTCAAGTTTATTGCTGAAAAGATCCAACAATACGAAGAAGACCATTCTCAAACGTTCATGTTTGGCTTTGAAGAAAGCTACGGCTATTTGATCAAATCATTTGTTCGTGACAAGGATGCGATCCAAGCATTGGTGTTATTGGCTGAAGTAGCTGCGTATTACAAAAAACAAGGCAAGACATTGTACGATGGGTTGCAGGATATTTTTGAAGAATACGGCTACTATGCAGAAAAAACTATTTCGGTTACACTTAGCGGAGAAAAGGGTGCCGAAGAAATCAAAGCGATCATGGGGAACCTGCGGAGCGAATCACCAAAATCGTTTGCCAATACAGCAATTGTATTAACGGAAGATTTCAAAACATCAAAAGCTGTGAGTGCTGACGGATCAGAGAAATCCATCGATATGCCATCCTCCGATGTGTTGAAATATACCTTGGCAGATGAAACGTGGTTAGCCATCCGACCTTCTGGTACAGAACCAAAAATCAAATTCTATATCGGCGTGAAGGGCGATTCTCATGAGGCTGCTGCAGAAAAAATTGCGACCTATGAGGAAGCAATCCGTAAAATCGCTGAATAAATGAGGGCTATAAATGAAGGAACACGAAGAATTTCAAGCAGTAAGTCAATTTTTTAAAGTTTTGAGTGATCCGACACGGTTAAAAATTTTAATGTTCCTAAAAGAGGGAGAGCGGAATGTGTCATCGATCAGTGAAACATTAGCGATGGAGCAGTCCGCGGTCTCTCATCAATTAAAATTATTGCGTGATAACCGATTAGTCAAAGCGCGTCGTGATGGAAAGGCGATGCTTTATAGTCTAGACGATCAGCATGTCTTAGATGTTCTAGAGCAGACCTTTCGACACGTCTTGCATCAATAAAGAGAGGCTTTTCCAAAATTTTTGGAAAAGCTCTTTTTTTTTACAAAAATTTTGTTATACTGATAGCTAACTATTAGAATACGATGAAATTACTTTTAATACGAATGTAATTTAACGGAGGCGGAATATGGAAAAAGCAGTCAAGGTGGGTTTATTAGGTTTAGGTGTGGTAGGTACCGGTGTCTTAGAGATTTTGGCAGATCATCAAGAGAAAATTGAAAAAAGTATTGGCGGCCCCTTGCTTGTAACGAAAGCCTTGATTCGACCGAATGAGGACAAAAGTGCGTTAGCGGAGAAATATCATTTGGAACTGGTTACCGAATTGGACGCGATTCTGAATGACCCAGAGATCGATATCGTCGTAGAGGTTATGGGGCGTATCGAACCAGCTAAGACATTCATCAAGGAAGCTTTAGTAGCTGGCAAGCATGTGGTGACAGCGAACAAAGACTTGTTGGCTCAGCATGGCAGTGAGCTAGTGGATCTAGCACGTGAGCAGCAACGTAATTTGTACTACGAAGCAAGCGTTGCTGGCGGTATCCCGATCTTGCGGACGATCGCCAACAGTTTAGCGGCGGATGATATTACTGAAGTCCTAGGGATCGTCAACGGCACAACAAACTATATGCTGACAAAGATGGTGCAGGAGCATCGTACGTATGAGGAAACATTGAAGGAAGCACAGGTACTAGGCTTTGCGGAAAGCGATCCGACAAACGATGTCGACGGGATTGATGCGGCATATAAAATGGTTATTTTAAGTAAATTTGCATTTGGTATGTCTATTACGATGGATCAAGTCAAAATCAAAGGAATTCGAGGACTCGCTGCAAAAGATGTTCTGGTGGCGGACCAGCTAGGTTACACCGTTAAATTGATCGGTTCAACCATCAAAAAAGAGGACACGATCTCAGTGGAAGTCGGACCCGTTTTGGTTCCTCATACGCATCCACTCGCCTCTATCCACAATGAAATGAATGCTGTTTTTGTTAAGAGCTCAGGAATCGGTGAGTCCATGTATTATGGACCTGGTGCGGGGGCACGTCCGACAGCAACAAGTATCGTTGCAGATCTGATGACGATCGCTAACAAGATGAAGAAAAATACAGTGGGCCATCGTTTTACAGGGTATACGCAGCCAACTAAATTAACGTCGCCGAGTGAAAATATTAGTAAATACTTTTTATCGCTGGAAATGCCGGACGAACCGGGACAATTCTTGAAACTTGCTGAGATTATGACGCAGACGCAAGTAGGTTTTGAACAAGTTGTTCAGGAAAAAGCGGATGGGGAAAATGCACGTGTTGTCGTGGTCACACATGAGACATCAGAGACAAAGATGAACCAAATCCAAGAAGAAATCAAAGAAAAAACAACATATAAAGTAGTATCGTTGATGAAAGTTATGGGGGAATAAACATGTACGAAGGTCTATTAAAGCAATACAAAGAATATTTGCCAATCACAGATAAAACGCCTCAGATTGCTCTGGCGGAGGGAAATACCCCGCTCATTCCTTTAAAGAATTTATCAGAAGAACTGGGGATTACCTTATACGGAAAATATGAAGGGCTGAATCCTACAGGATCATTTAAAGATCGCGGAATGGTGATGGCAGTTGCCAAAGCGGTAGAGGATGGTGCGAAGGCGATCATCTGTGCATCGACAGGCAACACGAGTGCAGCCGCGGCTGCCTATGCCACACGTGCGGGTATCAAAGCGTATGTCGTAATTCCTGACGGCAAGATCGCGATGGGTAAATTGGCCCAAGCGATTGCTTACGGAGCGGACATCATTTCGATCCCTGGAAATTTCGATGAAGCACTAAAGGCAGTTCGTGATATTGCTGAGACCGAAGCGGTAGCGTTAGTCAATTCAGTAAATCCATACCGCTTAGAAGGACAGAAAACAGCCGCTTTTGAAATCTGTGAACAACTAGAAAAAGCGCCAGATGTATTGGCGATCCCTGTGGGAAATGCTGGAAATATTTCTGCTTACTGGAAAGGGTTCAAAGAATGGCATGAGAAAAAAGGAACAGCCTTGCCGCGTATGCACGGTTTTGAAGCCGAGGGGGCCGCTGCGATCGTGAGAGGTGAAGTTATTGAAGCGCCGGAAACGGTTGCTACAGCAATCCGAATCGGTAATCCAGCTAGCTGGAAGTTGGCCGAAGCAGCCCGCGACGAATCGAAGGGGCATATTGATTCAGTGACAGATGAGGAAATTTTGAATGCTTATCGCAAAGTTGCAGCACAAGAAGGTGTTTTTGTTGAGCCAGGCTCAGCGGCTTCACTGGCAGGTGTGATCCAGCACGTGAAAAATGGACGGATCAAGCCTGGTGAAACGGTAGTGACAGTCTTCACTGGAAACGGCTTGAAAGACCCAGATACAGCAATCAACGAAACAACGATCACGATTAATAAGATGAGTGACTTGGAGGACATGCGCCGACACTTACGTGAAGGAGTGGCTTCTCTATGAAAATCCGCGTCCCAGCCACTAGTGCAAACTTAGGCCCAGGATTTGATTCATGTGGTATCGCGCTCTCCCAATATTTGACGATCGATATCGGTCCAGAAACAAAAAAATGGCAGATCAAGCATCAGTTAGGCAGTGAGATTCCTTCTGATGAACAGAATTTATTGATCCAAACGGCGTTAGATCTTGCGCCCAACTTGACACCGCACCAGATCACGATGACTTCAGACATTCCGATCGCTCGAGGTCTGGGCAGCAGTTCATCCGTCGTTGTAGCGGGAATCGAACTAGCGAATCGACTAGGAAATCTAGGGATGACGCCGCAAAGAAAAGTGACTTACGCGACAAAAATCGAGGGGCATCCAGACAATGTCGCCCCAGCAATATGCGGTGATTTTGTAGTGGCGAGTTATAACAATAATGAAGTGAATTTTGTGAAGCATGCCTTTCCTGATTGCGATGTGATTGCCTTCATTCCAAATCATGAGTTATTGACCTCGGAAAGTCGCGCTGTTTTACCTAAAGAAATGTCTTATCGAGATGCGGTAAAAGCCAGTTCAATCGGGAATGTTATGATCGCAGCAGTTTTGAACGGCAATTTGCCCTTAGCTGGAAAAATGATGGAGCGAGACATTTTGCATGAAAGTCACCGCCAGCATTTAGTTCCTCATTTGAAGAAAATTCGAGAGTTTTGTAAAGTTTATGGCGGGTACGGCAGCTTTTTAAGCGGAGCAGGTCCAACAGTCTTAGTTTTGACACCGCCTGAGAATACAGAAAAACTGGTCACAGCCTTGAAAGCCTTTGACCATGAAGCAATGATCGATGTGCTTTCTGTTGAAAAAGAAGGCGTCCAAATATTTTAATTGCGTTGAAGAGAAGAGTACAAGGAATCGGACTTGACAGAGAGCTTCGGGAATTGAGAAGAAGCAGCAGCGATTCATTGGAAGATGGCCTTGGAGCAATTGTCTTTATCAGACACGGGAATGCCCGTTACAGCAGTTCGTAGCAATACGACACAAGATCAGTCTTGCAAGAGACTGGTAAACTAAGGTGGTACCACGGCACTCCCGTCCTTTCAATATGAAAAGACGGGAGTTTTTTGTGAGTTTCACTTCCTGCTTCAGCAGGATAGTGAAATCATATGCGTATGAGAATCATGCATTTTTCTGCTCTTTAGAAAAATGGCTCTTCTAACTCGAATTAGCTGTCAGTTCTGATTTTCGCAGTTTAGTACAATTCGACCGGGGAATTGGGCCTTAGAAAATGTATGGAATAACTCGTTTAGCAGAATGATATGTCGAAGAAGATAAGAATAAATTTTGTAAAAAATTTATACCTCAATTGGATTCTGAATCGACTGTGAGCTTCAGCAGGATAGCGAAATCATATGCGTATGAGAATCATGCATTTTATTAAAATAAATGAAAAAATCAATCGAAAACAGGAGGGAATAATTATGGAATTTGAAACAAAATGTTTACATGCAGGCTATCAACCGGAGAATGGGGAACCTCGGGTGCTCCCAATTGTTCAGAGCACGACCTACGCTTATGAGTCTACGGAAGAGATCGGAAAATTGTTTGATTTGGAAGCAGCCGGCTATTTTTATACTCGGTTGGCGAACCCAACGACAGGTGCAGTGGAAGCAAAAATCGCAGCGCTTGAGGGTGGGGTGGGCGCCTTATGCACATCTTCTGGTCAAGCAGCTACCTTCTATGCGGTATTGAATATCTTAGAAGCCGGCGATCATTTGATTTCTTCCAGCTACATCTATGGCGGGACCTACAACCTATTTGCCCATACATTCAGAAAGATGGGTATCGAAGTAACTTTTATCGATCAAGATGCTTCAAAAGAAGAAATACTGAAGGCGGCGAGACCAAACACTAAAGCTATTTTTGGTGAAACGATCGCGAATCCTGCGGTGAAAGTTTTGGACCAAGAAAAATTTGCGACGATCGCCAAAGAATTAGCTGTTCCCTTTATTATTGATAACACGTTTGCGACGCCATACTTCTGTCGTCCTATCGAATTTGGTGCAAATATCGTTATCCATAGTACAACAAAATATTTGGATGGTCATGCAGTGCAAACAGGTGGCGTGATTGTGGATGGTGGAAATTTTGATTGGAACAACGGAAAATTCCCGCAGCTTTCGGAACCAGATGAAACGTACCACGGAATCGTATACACAGAAAAATTTGGAGAAGCTGCTTATATTACGAAAGCGCGTGTTCAACTGATGAGGGATCTAGGGGCGACACCGTCTCCGCAAAATTCATTCCTACTTAATCTTGGCATGGAAACTTTGCCGGTTCGGATGGATCGTCATTATGAGAATGCATTGACGATTGCGAACTTTTTAAACCAGCAGCCGGCGATTAAAAAGGTTTATTATCCCGGATTGGAAAGCGATGAAAATTATGAATTGGCTCAAAAATATGTTCCAAACGGATTATGCGGTGTGATCTCAGTTGAGTTTGCAGATGGGAAAGAAACAGCAGCGAAATGGTTAGATGCGCTAGAATTAGTGTCATTAGAAGTTCACGTAGCAGACATACGAACCTGCGCATTGCATCCTGCAACATCGACACATCGTCAACTGACGGATGAAGAGCTGCATCAAGCGGGAATTTCTCCAGGATTGGTTCGTGTATCCTGTGGAATTGAGAATGTAAAGGATATTCTTGCTGACTTGCGCCAAGCTTTTGACAAATTGGAGGGGTAATGTATGCCGATTCGTTTGAAGCCAGATTTTCCAGCAACGTCTGTTTTAGAATCTGAAGATATTTTTGCGATCGATAACTCTCGAGCGGAGCATCAAGACATTCGTCCACTGAAATTAGTGATCTTGAATTTGATGCCGAATAAAATCGATACCGAAATCCATCTGTTGCGATTGATTAGTCAGAGCCCTTTACAGATCGATGTGGACTTTTTAAAGGTAGCAAGCCATGAGCATAAAAATACAAGTAAAAATCATTTAGATAAGTTTTATCTGGAGTTTTCACAGGTGAGAGAGTCTTGCTATGATGGATTGATCATCACAGGTGCTCCGATTGAACAAATGAGGTTTGAAGAAGTGGATTACTGGTCGGAGCTGGCAGAAATTATGGCATGGAGCCAGACTTCTGTAACGTCGGTCGTGCATATTTGCTGGGGAGCACAAGCCGGTTTGTATTATCATTTCGGAGTGGAAAAGGTTCCCTTTGAGGAGAAGTTGTTTGGAATCTTTAAACAGGACATTGAACACCACTTTCGTTTATTTAGAGGCTTTGATGACCGTTTTTGGATGCCGCAATCTCGTTATACGGGAATCAATGAAGAGCAAGTTCGTCAGAAAAAAATCAAGGTAATCGCCAAAGATGAGAACGAACGATCAGCGATCTTGATCTCTGAAGATGAGCATGACATTTTCCTAATGGGGCATTTCGAGTACGCAACGGATACCTTGGAAAAGGAATACTTACGGGATCATGAACGTGGATTGGACACGGCCAAGCCTGCAAATTATTATGAGAACGGGAAAATCTACAATTATTGGCGGGCTCACGCACAGTTGTTTTATCACAACTGGCTAAATGACGTCTATCAAATAACTCCGTATCGTCTAGAGCGGATTCGTGAATTACAAGAAGAAAGAAAGCTGGGATCGTAAAGATCTCAGCTTTCTTCTTCCATAAAGTAATAACTATGGTCTTCTAAATCTAAGGCACTCATGATCATAGCAGCGGTCTCTTCAATAGAGAGTGTTGCAACATTGATGATTTCACAGCCCAATTTGTGATAAAGCTCATTGGCAAATTTGAGCTCCGCTTGAATTTTTTCACGATCGGAGTAGGCTGTTTCAGGATTCAATCCGTAGGCACGCATGCGTTCTTTGCGGATACCGATCAGCACTTCTGGATCATTCGTCAATCCGACGATTTTTTTCGGATCAATTTCAAAGAGTTGTTTTGGAATATGCGCTTGCGGTATCAACGGCAAGTTGGCGACCTTTAAGTTTTTATTTGCTAAATATAGACTTAATGGCGTTTTTGAAGTTCTGGATACGCCAAGCAGCACAACATCTGCTTCTAAAAATCCGCGGGGATCTTTTCCGTCGTCATATTTGACTGCAAATTCCATCGCTTTGATCCGTTTGAAGTAATTTTCATTTAAATGGTGCAAGGCACCTCGTTCGCCCGTCGGTTCAAGATGTGCTCGTCGGCCGATCTCGCTGACGACAGGATTCAACAGGTCCATTGTAAACAGGTCTTTGTCTTCACAAAATTCCTTTGCGATTTTTGCTAATTTTGGATCGATCAATGTATAAATGATCATACCGTTTTCGGCTTTTGCATCATTTAAAGCTTTCATCAATAATTCTTCCGTGTGAACAAAGGTACGACGGAAGAGACAAAATTCTACGGTAGGGTATTGTGCCATCGAGGCTTGGGCAAGCTTAGATGCAGTCTCCCCAGCAGAATCGGAGATGATGAAAATAGTGACTAACTCATTTTGTTTTTCGCTATTCATAAAAATAATCTCCCTTGCAATCAAGAATAATTTATTATACCATATTGTTTATTCGGAATCATTACACTTTGAAACGAGGGATACCATGACACAGACGACTTTATTAGAAAAGGCCTTGTCGAAGGTAAAAGAAAATGGCTTTAAATACACAAAAAAACGTGAAACATTACTCGATTATTTAATCAAATCCAATCGCTATGTTGCTGCTCGTGAAGTCTATGATTATTTAAACGATCAATTTCCAGGATTGAGCTATGATACCGTCTATCGTAATTTGAGAGAATTTTGTGAAATCGGCCTGATCGAGGATACTGAATTACAGGGTGAAATGAAGTTCCGATTCAGTTGCAGTGAAAATTTTGAGCACCATCATCATTTTATATGTACCGTTTGCGGAATGACGAAAGAGATCCACATGTGCCCAATGAACTTTTTTAAAGAACAGCTGGATGGCTGTGAAATTGAAGGACATCGCTTTGAGCTATACGGCCGATGTGAAAAATGCCAAAAAGTTAATGAATAAATTAAGAATTAAAATTCTTCAGTGCCTTGACTCAAAATAGCCCATTGGATATAATAACTTATGGACGGTCTTGTTGTTTGGAAGTACATTTCAATAACAAAAACGGTTACATTTCAAGCCCGGAGGGAGGGAATTTATATGTCAAAAACAGTGGTTCGTAAAAATGAATCTCTTGACGATGCTCTTCGTCGCTTCAAACGTTCCGTTTCAAAAGCAGGGACTCTACAAGAATCTCGCAAACGTGAATTTTATGAAAAACCAAGCGTGAAACGTAAGAAAAAATCAGAAGCAGCTAGAAAACGTAAGAAATTCTAGTCTGTGAACGGAGTGATTCTATTGTCACTACTTACTACCTTGAATGAAGACATGAAGCAAGCGATGCGAGCAAAAGACAAAGAGACTTTGCAAGTGATCCGGATGCTTAAAGCTTCGATTCAAAATGAGCAGATCAAAAAAGGTCAGGATTTGAACGACGAAGAAGAACTGACAGTTTTATCTCGTGAGATGAAACAGCGTCGAGACTCTTTAGCCGAGTTTGAAAAAGCTGATCGCACCGATTTGGCCGATAAAGTCAAAAAGGAAATCGTAATTGTTGAAAACTATTTGCCAGCTCAGCTTTCTGAAGAGGAGATCCGTGCAATCGTTACAGAAGCAGTTGCAAAAACAGGAGCGACTTCACCAAAGGAATTTGGTAAAGTGATGGGCGCAGTGATGCCGAAAGTCAAAGGTAAAGCCGATGGCAATCAAGTCAATGCAATCGTCAAAGAGCTTCTAAATAAGTAAGCAATAATGAAAGCCGAGAGAAGAATCTCTCGGCTTTTTTTGTCAGTCCAACTTTTCGCAGTCTAACAAAGTATGAGGTCAAAAAAAGTTGATAAAATTCAAACAGTGAGCAAGCTGTTTAGTTGGAGGATATGCGTACGAAAATAAAATCATTTTTTCCGCTTTTGGAAAAATGAATTCAGACAGAATGAGCTAGCTGCCCGTTAGGCTTCTATAGTTTTCAGAACTTGGGCAACATAAATGGATATTAGTAGGGGTAAAAGCATGCAAAGGGAGAAATCTTGGCTAGGCTCTTGAAAAATGGAAGTCATCTATTATAATAGGGGAACTCTAATCAAGAAAAAAATTTGGTCAATCCCTCTCATTATTCGTAAGTGACGGGATTTAGCTGGAAATGACTCATTTTTTTAGTAAGCTCACTTGTTTATTAGGTTGTTTTTAACTAAAGTTTAGACAATTTTTCTTTTATTTAGAGTGTGGTATTATAAGAAGGAATGATTTACGAAGGGATGAGCGCTTGTTGAATAGCAACGATTTTGAGTCGTTAGAAATAAAGCTTGATGGGAAAGATGACATCAGTATGCTTTTAGGTACCCATGATAAGCACATAAAATTTTTAGAAGATAATACAGAAACGACGATCAATACTCGCGGTGAAATGATCCAGATTATTGGACCAAAGGATGAAACCAAGCTGGTGGGTGATGTGATCCGTACATTGCAATTGCTGATTGATCGCGGCATCAAGGTGGCTACGCCTGACGTCATGACCGCATTGCGTCTCGCACGCGAAGATCACTTGGATGAATTTATTATGATGTATGAAGAAGAATTGCTGAAGGATCGTAATGGGAAGCCTATTCGCCCTAAAAATATTGGGCAGAGCCGCTATATTGCAGCCGTACGAAAATCAGATGTAGTATTTGGTGTTGGCCCAGCCGGAACTGGGAAAACGTATCTGGCGATCGTGATGGCTATTGCTGCGTTGAAAAAGGGAGAAGTCCAACGCATTATTTTGACGCGTCCAGCAGTAGAAGCAGGAGAAAGTCTGGGCTTCTTGCCAGGCGATTTAAAGGAAAAGGTAGACCCGTATTTGCGTCCGATGTACGATGCGCTGCATCAAATTTTTGGTGTAGAGCATACCAACCGTCTATTAGAGCGGGGCGTCATCGAAATTGCGCCTTTGGCTTATATGCGTGGACGTACATTAGATGATGCGTTCGTTATTCTAGATGAGGCGCAAAATACGACGATCTCACAAATGAAGATGTTTTTGACGCGTCTTGGGTTTAATTCTAAGATGATCGTCAATGGAGATACTTCTCAGGTGGACCTTCCGAGAGGCCAAGTCAGTGGTCTGATCCATGCGGAAAGAACGTTAAAGGGAATCAAAAAAATTCGCTTCGTAAACTTTGAAACGGGGGATGTTGTAAGACACCCGGTTGTTGCAGAGATCATCGAAGCCTATGAACAAGAGAACCTACGACACCAAGAAAAGTAGTCAGGAGGGAATTGAATGTTAAATCAACCAATCAATAACTTGCTGAAAAAGTTAGGTTCAAAATTTATACCGATCATTTTAGTGATCTTTTCAACGATATTGGTCTTGACGATGCTTACTAGCGTGCTTCAAAAGAGCGTGGACTACAAAGAAGGTCAAGTTGCTACGGAGAGTATTCGGGCCAACAAAACGATTGAAAACAAAGCGGAGACGGATCAGAAACGTCAGCTTGCTGCCGAGGCGGTGACGCCTGAGTACACGTATCAATCGGATCTTGCTCAGACGCAGCATGACCGTATCAGCCAATTGATCGGGATTATTCAAAAGGCAAATAACGAGTTAGATAAAAATTATCAAACCAAAGTTTCTCAGGCAAAGGATGGCGAAAAGGTCCCTCAGCCTACTGTTGATGAACGTGTAGCGGCAGTGAAGAAAAATTTTGAAGGGTTAGACCCTGATACTGTATCCTTTTACCAAGAGCTTCCCGAAGACTTTTACCAAGCGGTCGTACAATTGGGTACGAGTGATTTGAACAAGGTCGGAACGGAAAGCTTGAAGTTGTTAGATGAACAAATGATGAAGCGGATTCGCCAGAGCGACCTTGCTGAATACAAACAGCAAGCGATCGATAAGATCCAAGCGTTAAATCTGACGGATGAAGCAAACCAAGCGATGCGCTATTTATTGGAAGAAGGCATCGTCATCAATGACTCTTTGAACCAGAAGCGAACAGACGAGCTCAAGGAACAAGCCAGTGAATCTGTTCAGCCAGTCATGATCTTCCAAGGCGAGGTAATCGTTCGTGAAGGCAGTCAAATCGACGCAAATGCTATTAACAAGTTGAAGCTGCTAGGCTTGACGAGTTCAAGCACCTCGGTTTTTCCATTGATCGCAATGATTTTAGCTGCTGTTTTACAAGGGGTGCTTCTATGGTTTTACAGTCGTCAGTTTGAAGTGGAGTTTCAACGTGTGCGCTTCATTTTATTCTATAGTGCAACAATGACCATTGGTGTCATTATTATGAAGATCTTGCAATCCTTCCAAGGGAGCACGTCGAATAATCTGGCGCTGTTTTTCCCAGCAGCCTTTATGCCGTTGATCTTGACCGTCTTTGTCAATCGACGGGCGGGCGCTTTGGCCGCAGTTTTTCAAACGGTTTTTGCGTTGTTTATTTATTACAAAGCCATCGGTACCAACATGCTTCCAGTCATTTTGATGACGTATCTCTTTTCTGGAACATTGGCTGTGATGGTAAAACAAAAACGGCTGTCTGACCAAGTAAAACAAGCGATGCTGTGGATCGTGGCCTTCCCGATTGTTTGGTCGATCATATTGAGTATTTACCAAGGGATGTCCTTTATGGACAGTCAGACATGGGGCCTGTTGCTGGGGGCATTCGCTGCTAGCATGCTGTCCTTTATCATGGGCATGGGGCTTCAACCGTATATAGAGATTCTAGTGACAGACAGTGGTGTGATCACGCTGAATGAGTTAAGCAACCCGAACCATCCGTTGCTGAAGCAATTGTTGGAAGAAGCGCCGGGGACGTACCATCACTCAATGATGGTCGCCAATCTTAGTGCCAATGCGGTAGCAGAGATCGGAGGGCGTTCACTGCTGACACGAGTGGCTTGTTATTATCACGATATCGGTAAGATCCGTCACGCGAATTTCTTCGTTGAAAATCTTCCGACGGGGGCTGAAAATCCCCACAACTTCCTGTTGCCGGAAGACAGTAAGCAAATCATCTTCGGTCATGTGATCGAAGGCGCGAAAATTTTGAAAAAATACAAAATGCCGCAAATGGTCATTGATATTTGTTACCAGCATCACGGAACGACGTTGATGAAATTCTTCTACTTTAAAGCAAAAGAGCGGAATCCTGAAACAACCGAAGCGGAATTTCGTTATCCAGGACCGAAGCCTCAAACGCGTGAAGCGGGTGTGGTAAACATTGCCGACAGTTGTGAAGCAGCAGTCAGAGCAATGGACCATCCTTCGATTGATAAGATTACGGATTTTGTCCATAATTTAATCGAAGAACGGATCAGCGACGGGCAACTGGATGATTCTGGGTTGACGTTGAAAGAGATTCGAATCGTTGAGAAATCATTGATCAGCGGATTGAGCTCCACGTTCCATTCACGGATCAAGTATCCAAGAATGCAATCAGAAGCTGAAAAGATGAAAGAAGAGCAAGAGAAAAAAGGGGCAGAATAATGGATATTACTTTTATTGATGAAACAGAGCAGGTCTCTGAAGAAAAAATACAAGAAATCGATGGTGTACTGCAATTTGCGGCAGATTATTTAAAACTACCGGAAGATACAGAAATGTCTGTGACGTTTATGGACAACGCGGCGATCCAAGTCATCAATCGCGACTATCGCGGCAAAGATGCACCGACCGATGTCATTAGTTTTGCACTGGAAGAAGAAGGGGAAAACGAGGTTCCGATCATCATGGATGAAGAAAATCCGATGCCGCGGAACCTGGGCGACATCATGATCTCTACAGAACGTGCGCGAGAACAAGCAGAAGATTACGGGCACAGTTTTGATCGTGAATTAGGATTTTTAGCCGTACACGGTTTTTTACATATCAATGGGTACGACCATATGACTCCTGAGGATGAAAAAGAGATGTTTGGTCTACAGAAAGAGATATTAGATGCCTATGGACTTAAAAGATAAACCCGAAAAAAACAAACATTTTGTTACCTCTTTGGAATTTGCGATTCAGGGGATCAAGACCGTCTTCCAGGAAGAACGCAATATGCGGGCCCATGTCGTTTTTGGGCTGATGGCGATTCTCGTAGCTTTTTTATTAGGGGTCTCCGTGTTGGAGTGGCTCTGGATATTTTTGGCGGTCTTCTTAGTTTGGATCGTTGAGATCATCAACACGGTATTTGAGAATGTGGTGGATATGGTGACCGATTGCCACTTCCATCCAATCGGAAAAAAGATCAAGGACATGGCCGCAGGCGCAGTGTTGGTGACGTCACTATTTGCGATCATCGTTGGTGTGATCATCTTTTTACCAAAAATCATTGAGCTTTTCTTTAAGTAAACTGTACTTAAGGTTCAGAAAGGAACATTTACATGTCAGAACATAAATCAGGCTTTGTGGCAATCGTTGGCCGTCCGAATGTGGGCAAGTCAACATTGCTGAATCGCATCGTCGGGCAAAAAATCGCCATTATGAGTGATAAAGCGCAAACGACAAGAAATAAGATCCAAGGGGTATACACGATACCTGAAGCACAAATCGTATTCATCGATACACCCGGCATCCATAAGCCTAAGCATCGTTTAGGAGACTACATGGTGGAGATGGCTTACAGTGCACTAAGAGAAGTGGATGCGATCATGTTTATGGTCAGTGCTGAACAAAAGCGCGGCCGTGGGGACGACTTTATTTTGGAACGCTTGAGCAAACAACAAGTGCCTGTTTACTTAGTGATCAATAAGATCGATACGATCCATCCAGATGAATTGTTAGCGATCATTGATGATTATCGTACGATCATGGAATTCAAAGAGATCATTCCAATCTCCGCAACGGAAGGAAACAATGTGGAGCATCTGCTAGAGGTCTTGGTAGATCAAATGGACGAAGGACCACAATACTTCCCTGATGATCAAATCACTGACCATCCAGAATACTTCATCGTATCCGAACTGATCCGTGAAAAGGTCTTGAGTTTGACACGAGACGAGGTACCGCATTCTGTCGCGGTCGTTACAGAGTCGATGAAACGTGACGAGAACGATAAGGTTCATATTCAAGCGACGATCATCGTGGAACGGACGAGTCAAAAAGGGATCATTATCGGAAAAGGCGGCAAAATGTTGAAAAACATCGGGACGCAAGCCCGCAAAGATATTGAAACACTCTTGGCTGATAAAGTGTATTTAGAGTTATGGGTCAAAGTTCAAAAAGATTGGCGCGATAAACAAACGTATTTGCAAGATTACGGGTATCGCAAAGACGATTATTAATGGATCGGAGCTTCACGAATTTTTCGTGGAGCTTTTCTCATGAAATTGGAGGGACATCTATGGCACAAATCGGCGAGACGAAGGGGATCATCCTATTCAGTCGTGATTACAAGGAAAAGGACAAGCTGATCAAGATTTTTACTGAATCTGCTGGGAAGGTGATGTTCTTTGCCAAAGGCATTCATCGGGCGAATAATCCGTTGCAGACGGCTGTTCAACCCTTCACCGAGGCTGTCTTTATCGGGAATTTAAAAACAGATGGACTGTCCTTTCTCAACAGTGCAAAGGAGATCCATCCGTTGCGGAAGCTGCAAGAGGACATTTTTTTAAATGCCTATGGGTCCTATATTTTAGGGTTAGCGGATGCGGCGATCGAAGACCATGTCTATGATCCAGCGCTTTATGGCTTTACAAGAGAAGCGTTGCAGCGAATGAATGATGGTGAAGACGGCGAGACGATCATGAACATCTATGAAATACAGATCATGCAGCGTTTTGGAGTCTCATTGAACTGGCAGGCTTGCGGAGTCTGCGGCAAAAAAACGGGCGCGTTTGATTTTTCATCGAAGTATAACGGGATCTTGTGTCAGGAGCATTGGGATCTAGATCCTCATCGCTACCATGCAGATCCGAGAGCGATTTATTTTCTTCGGATGTTCAACAGTATCACCTACGAAACGATCAATACGATCAGTCTAAAACCGGAAACAAAAAAAGCGATCCGGCAAACGCTGGATCAATTGTATGAAGAATATATCGGGCTGCATTTAAAAAGTAAAAAATTCATTGATCAAATGAGTGAATGGCAAGATGTTTTAAAGCCAAAAGAGGAAGAATAAGCTGCTGTACCAAATCGGTGCGGCAGCTTATTTTTTTGTCTTCAATCGTTTGCAAATAGCAAACCAAGAGAGGCTGCCAAAGAAGGATAGGAAACAATAGAGAAAAAGCATTTCTCCCGTTAAGTGATTCTGATAGAGGATAGCCGAGGCGAATGTTCCAGTGATCAAAAAGTAAAAGAAATAAACGAGTAACTTTGCTCTATTCGTCCAATCCGTCTTTTTCTCAATGAGATAGGAAAAGGGTAAGAAAAAAAGAACGACGGCAATCGAAAAGGCACGTTTCGCTGACCAGCCGTGTAGAAATAAGTCGCGGAACGAGTCAAATAGAAGCGCTGCAACAAATACCCCTAGAAATAATAAAAGGTTTTGGTCTTTCCTTTGTTTTACATGTCGCTGTGTCATTAAACGTTCTCCTGTCTAGTTCTTTTGGATGACAGAGAAGCTGTGAGCAGCCAAGATAAGCTGCCGATAAAAAGTGCCAGGATCGCAAGTAAGAAGACCGACGTGTGATCAACGAGACTTTTCTCAAAAATACTTTGAAGGATCAATGTAATGAAGGAAAGGAGAAAGCAAATAAAGAATTGCCCAGTTTTCTTTTTCGTAAAGTTTGAAGCGAGAATGCCAATAGAGTAGAACCAAATCAAACTAAAAATATAGCTGAGATTGGAAAGGAGAGGCGCACCTCTGAAAAAATTTACGATCCCTTGCACGGCAGACAACGTAACGATCAGTAGCAGGATAGACAACTTCGGATTCTCTGCAATAAATAACTCAAATCTATGATGTACTCTTTTCGATGATGCAAACATAATGATCCCTCCTAACGTATTGCTAAAAGTATAGCAGAAATACTGGGCCTTTCGGATAGAAATTCTGAGAATCGGCTATTGAAAAAAGAATTCTTTTTTTGTGTGATTTTCCTAAAAGTAGAAAGCTTCGCAGGTTTCCATTGCAATTTTATGATAAAGTGATTAATATGGTTAGAAAAAACTAATCTAAATCCAATCAAATCAAGGAGTGATAGTGTGGAAGAATTATGGGAAGTCCTGAGACCAGAAGAACAAATCGAATTAGAGTTAAGAAAGTTGTATACTCAGCATCATTTTCATCCCTATCACTTAAATAATTTCGAAGAGTATAGCAACTATCAGCAAAGCTATAACTTTTTACGAAATTCTTCCATTATAACGTTTACGGGAAATGACGGGCGAACCATGGCTCTGAAACCCGATGTGACGCTTTCGATCGCGAAAAATACACCCGCGGGAGAGGCACGGAAAGTTTATTATGTCGAGGATGTCTATCGCCACGACCGCCAGGCGGGGGAATACCAAAAAATTTATCAGATCGGTTTAGAGATCATTGATGAGATTACTTGGGAAGATCAATTGGAAGTACTGAAGCTGGCTTGGGAAAGCTTGGCTCAGGTGGGGGAAGGCACGCTGGATCTTTCCCATATGGGGATCTTGAATGGCATCTGCGAACGCTTCCCAGAAGAGGATCGTCCGAAAGTGCTGGATTGTTTACGGGACAAGAGTTCTCACGGAATGGATACCTTAACGAAAAAAGCTGGCTTGTCTGATGAAGAATCGGAGCATTTGGCGAAGCTGGTGCGTTTGTCGGGAGATTTTGAAACGAAATATCAGCGAGCAAAAGTATTATTGGCAGATTATCCGCAAGCACAAGCGGGATTAGAAGAATTGAAGCAATTGTACAAGGCTTTACAGGAGGACAACCTCTCCAACAAGATTCGTCTGCGGCTTGATTTTTCTATCATGAACGATGCCGACTACTATAGCGGCTTGCTGTTTCAAGGTTTTATCAAGGAAGCACGGGAGACTATTTTATACGGCGGCCGTTATGACCGCTTGATGAGTCGGCAGGGCAAGGATCAAGGGGCGATCGGCTTTGGGATGAAGCTGAATCATGTGGGTCAGAAACTGCCGGATGACACGCAGGACTCGGATTATTTAAATATTGCCTTACCGAAAGGGCGGATGGGCGATGCCGTTTATGACCTGTTCACCAAAGCAGGAGTGGCTTCAGAGGGTGTTTTTGAAGAGAATCGTAAATTGATTTTTTGCGACGAGAAGAATAAACTGCGCTTCTTCTTGGTAAAACCTAGTGACGTTGCTATTTACGTAGAGCATGGAGCCGCGGATATCGGGGTTGTTGGCAAGGACATTTTATTGGAAAGCAAAGCCGAAGTCATCGAATTTCTCGATCTGCACATGGGGGAATGTCGGTTGGCGGTTGCCGCGCATAATGATTTTGAGGAAGATTTTTCTCGACCGTTACGTGTTTCAACGAAGTATCCTCAGATTACTCGGAAATACTACGAAGGACTGGGACGTTCGGTGGAACTGATCCACTTGCACGGCTCTATCGAGTTGGCGCCGTTGCTGGGACTATCTGATGTGATCGTGGACATTGTCGAGACAGGAACCACTCTGAAAGAAAATGACCTAAAAGTGATTCAGGATATTGCGCCGTCTTCCGCACGCATGATCATCAATCATGCGACGTGGCGCTTCAAACAGGAACGCATCCAGCGAGTGATCGAGAAGGTGAGGGAGCAGCTATGAGAGTTTATTCGACGAAAAAGGATCAATTAACGGCTATTTTGTCGCGAAGCTATTCTGAGACAGCAGATGTTTCAGCGGTAGTGACGAAAATTATTGAACGTGTGCAAAAAGGCGGCGATCAGGCACTGTATCAGCTCATCGAAGAAATCGATCAGGTGACATTGTCGTCGCTAGCTGTCACGGAGGCTGAGATCGAGGCGGCCAAGTCGGCGGTTTCGACAGAATTGCTAGAAGTGATGACGCAGGCGAAAGAAAATATTTTGGCGTTCCATAAGAAGCAGGTTCGTCAGGGGTTTGTTTCGACGGAACCAAACGGCGTGGTGATGGGACAGCGAATCAGTCCGTTGGCACGTGTCGGTGTGTATGTGCCTGGTGGAACAGCAGCCTATCCTAGTACGGTGTTGATGGATGTACTGCCGGCAAAAATAGCCGGAGTCAAAAAAATCGTCATGATCACGCCTACAGACCATGAGGGCAATGTCCCTGCTGCTATTTTGGCGGCGGCTTCTATCGCGGGCGTGGACAATGTGTACAAGGTTGGCGGCGCGCATGGCGTAGCGGCGCTTGCTTATGGAACAGAAACGATTCCCAAAGTCGATAAAATCGTCGGACCGGGAAATATTTACGTAGCGACTGCTAAAAAGATGGTGTACGGGGAAGTCGATATCGACATGATCGCCGGTCCCAGTGACGTATTGATCGTTGCGGATCATACAGCGAATCCGCGTTGGGTCGCAGCAGATCTTTTAGCTCAGGCGGAGCACGATAAATTGGCTCAAGCGATTCTGGTGACAACGGAAGAAGCCTTGATCGACGATGTTCAGGCAGAAATCGCTCAGCAATTGGCGACGCTGCCAAGAAGAGCGATCGCGGAAGCGGCCATTGAAACCAACGGGAAGATCATCTTGGTGAAGGATCTGGCTGAAGGACTGTCGATCGCGAATCAAATCGCACCGGAGCATCTCGAGTTAGCGGTGGCAGAGCCCTTTGCGCTGTTAGGAAAAGTGGAAAATGCCGGGAGCGTCTTTTTAGGGCACCATACGCCAGAGGTTTTAGGAGATTATTTTGCTGGTCCGAACCACACGTTGCCGACAGAAGGAACGGCGCGTTTTTACTCGCCATTGTCTGTCGATGACTTTGTAAAGAAGAGCAGCTATTTGTATTACACAGAAGAGGCGATGCGAGAAGCGGCTCACGCGGTGGAATTATTTGCGGAGACGGAAGAGTTGATGGGGCACGCACGGTCGATGAAAGTACGAAGAGGTGAAGAGGCATGACATTTTTGAACCAAAAATTTCAGGAGCTGGTTCCTTATACGCCAGGTGAACAGGTGGATGAGGAAAGCTTCATCAAATTGAATACGAATGAAAGTCCGTATCCGCCTGCGCCTAGTGTTCAAGCAGCAGTTGCCGAAGCTTCTCAAACATTGAATCGGTATTCCGATATCGCGGTAGAAGCGGTAGCCAAGCCATTGGCGGAATATTTAGGTGTGGAGCAGAAGCAGCTTTTTCTAGGGAATGGCAGCGATGAGGTCCTTTCGTATCTTTTCCAAGGCTTTACTGAAAAAGGCATCGCTTTCCCTGATGTGACCTACGGATTTTATCAAGTGTACAGCGGCTTGTATCATGTGGATGCGACTGTTGTTCCTTTGAAGGAGGATTTTTCACTTGAGTTGACAGATTATGATGCGTTGTCAGGAACCGTGATTTTTGCGAATCCGAATGCACCAACGGGAATATATCTGTCACAAACAGAGATCTGCGCTTTTATCGAAAAGCATCCTGAACGTTTGGTCATCGTGGATGAAGCCTATATCGATTTTAGCGGCGAGTCTATGGTGTCTTTGATCAATCGCTATAAAAATTTATTGGTCGTGGGCACCTTCTCCAAATCACGTCAGTTGGCTGGCGCGCGCTTAGGCTTTGGTGTCGGAAATGCGGCGCTGATCGCAGATATGAACCGCCTGCGTTTCAGCTTGAATCCTTACAATATCAATAGCCTGACCCAAGCAGCCGGTGGCGCTGTCTTGCAGGAGCAGGCCTATGTAGATGAAAAGATCCAAGAAACGATCCGAGTAAGAGAATGGAGCAAGCAGGAATTGACGGCCCTTGGCTTTGAACAAACAGACAGTCAGGGAAACTTTCTCTTTGCGAGGCATCCAAAAATGGCCGGGGAAACACTCTTCCAAGCCTTGAGAGAACGGAAAATTTTAGTCCGCTGGTTCAATCAGCCGCGGACGAAAGAATATTTGCGGATCACTGTGGGAACGCAAGAACAAATGGAACAATTGGCAGCGGCTTTGAGAAGCATATTAGAAGAGGTGAAGGCATGAGACAAGCAGAAGTAACGCGCAATACATCGGAAACGAAGATTCAATTGACCTTAGCAGTAGACGGCACTGGGCAGCAAACCATCAAAACGGGTGTCGGTTTTTTGGATCATATGCTGGAATTATTTGTACGCCATGGACGCTTTGATCTTGATCTGGTCTGTGACGGTGATATTGAAGTGGATGCACACCATACGACAGAGGATGTAGCCATCGCGATCGGTCGGGCATTTTCCGATAGCTTGGGGGAACGTCGCGGGATCAAACGCTACGGCAGTATGTTGTTGCCGATGGACGAAGCCCTAGTCATGGCAGCGATCGATATCAGCGGACGCGGGATGGCGGTCGTCGAGCTGGACATTCCTAGTGAAAAGATCGGTCAGCAGTTTGACACTGAATTGGTCGAAGAATTCTTCATCGCTTTTGCTCGGGAGATCGGCGCAACCATCCATTTGCATCAAATCGCCGGTAAGAACAGCCACCACATCGTGGAAGCCTGCTTCAAGGGCTTTGGGCGGGCACTGGGGGAAGCAGTGGCGATCAACCAAGCCGCACCAGATGAGATCCCATCGACAAAAGGGACGATAAATTAAGGGGGAAGCCTATGCTAGCGATTATTGACTATGGTGTCGGCAACTTGTTTAGCTTGTCGCGCTCATTGGAATACTTGGGAGTGGAATGCCAAGTGACACGTTCACTCGAAGAATTAAAGGCGGCCGATCGGATCATCTTGCCCGGTGTCGGTGCCTTTGGCGATGCACGAAAGAAATTGGAGGAGCTCTCCTTAGTGGCGCCGATTCAAGAGCTGGCGGCTTCTGGCAAACCTTTTTTAGGGATTTGCTTAGGTATGCAGCTTCTATTTGATAAAAGCGAAGAATTCGGCGAGCATCCTGGTTTAGGCTTGATCCCGGGACGGATCGTCTCAATGCGCGAGGCCTTCGATCAAGCGAAGATCGATCTAAAGGTTCCCCAGATCGGCTGGAATCGCTTAGACGTCAAAAAGCCTGAAAGTCCACTGGTTCGCTCATTGGGTGAAAATGATTTTGTTTACTATGTCCACAGCTATTACGCGACGGATTGCCAAGAGCATCTGGTCGCCGACAGTGAGTATGGGCTCTCAATTCCAGGAATCGTTCAAAATAAGAATGTCTTTGGAACCCAATTCCACCCGGAAAAGAGCGGCGAGGTTGGGTTGAAGATCTTAAAAGCATTTACGGAGGTGCCGGCATGAAAATTTTTCCAGCAATTGACCTGTTAGATGAAAAAGTCGTACGTCTGTATCAAGGAGATTACGACCAAAAAGAAGTGTTTGGCGACGATCCAGTAGCTTTTGCGCAATCTTTTGAAAAAGCTGGCGCGAAGTATCTGCATCTTGTTGATTTGGATGGCGCGAAGGCGGGAAAACTGCATTACTTCGGGATCGCCAAAAAAATCGTGGAGAATACGAACCTGTTTGTTGAAGTTGGCGGCGGGATTCGTGATGAAGAAACCATCAAACATTGCTTCTCTGCCGGTGTTGATCGGGTGATTCTCGGGACGGTCGCGCAAAAAGATCCAGTATTCACACAAGCGATGTTAAAAAAATACGGCCATAAGATTGCGGTCGGTGTGGATGCCAAGGAGGGAAAAGTTGCTGTAGAGGGTTGGCTAGAAAAAACAGAAACAGATGCCTTTGATTTTTGCCAGCAGTTGGTAGACTGGGGCGCAGAGACGATCATCTTTACGGAGATTTCCCGAGATGGGACAGGAGACGGCATCAACTTGCCCCTATATGAAAAGCTCAATCAGTTGGAGATCGAAATCGTCGCTTCTGGCGGTGTTGCTTCTTTGGAAGATATCAAAGGATTGAAAAAGCTGGGCGTTTCAAGTGCGATCGTCGGCAAGTCCTTGTACAATGGCGGGTTAAAGTTGGAAGAGGTTTTGGCTGCTAGTAAGGAGGAGGAGCAATGATCGCAAAACGTATTGTTCCGTGTTTGGATGTTCGAGATGGCCGTGTGGTGAAGGGCGTGAATTTCGCGGGCTTGAAAGACGTCAATGATCCAGTTACTTTGGCTCGATTTTACAATGAGCAGGGGGCAGATGAATTAGTCTTTTATGATATCACGGCTTCAGCAGAAGAACGCGGGTTGTTTACTGATATTTTGAAGGGCGTGGCGTCGGAGGTGTTCATTCCTTTGACGGTCGGCGGCGGAATCAATGAGGTCTCTGATTTTGAACGGGTCTTGAATTGCGGGGCGGACAAGGTCAGTGTCAATTCGGGAGCGATTCGACGGCCTCAATTGATTGAAGAAGGCGCGAAACGTTACGGCAGCCAGTGTGTTGTGCTGTCGGTGGATATTCGTCGTGTTGGAGAGCAGTGGCATGTTTTTGCCAAAGGGGGCCGCGAAGATACCGGTCTAGAGGCGTTAGAATGGATTCGCCAGGGAGAGCAGTTAGGTGCAGGAGAATTAGTCATCAACAGCATGGATACAGACGGTGTGAAGCAAGGGTTTGATTTGGCGCTGCTGAAAGCAGTCAGCGAGATCACCAGCTTGCCGATCGTGGCTTCTGGGGGCGCTGGGAAAATGGAAGATTTCATTGATCTTTTTCAGTTGCCGAAGATTGAAGCTGGTTTGGCTGCATCGATCTTCCATTATGGTGAAGTGAAGATCCCTGATCTGAAAAAACAATTGAATACGGCAGGGATTCCTGTTCGTATGGTGTAGAGGAGGCGCATCATGACTGAGTTGAAATTTGACGAGCAAGGCTTGATCCCGGTGATCGTACAGGATGCCGAGACCAATGAAGTCTTGACGTTAGCCTATATGAATCAAGAAAGCTATGAATTGACATTAAAGGATCAATTGATGACCTTCTATTCCCGCAGTCGCAAGGAATTGTGGCGCAAAGGGGAAACTAGTGGGAACTATCAGCATTTGGTTTCACTGAAATTGGATTGCGATCAGGATGCTTTAGTCGCGAAGGTCAAAAAAGAGGGTCCAGCCTGCCACACAGGCGCTGAGAGCTGCTTCAATGACGTATTATACGGCAAAGACGAGCAGGCAACGATCGATGCGTTGTACGAATTAGTCAAAGGACGCAAAGAAGTGCCGCAAGAAGGCAGCTATACGAGTTATCTATTTGAAAAAGGCATCGAAAAAATCCTGAAGAAGGTTGGAGAAGAGTCTACGGAAGTCGTGATCGGCGCGATGAAGGAAGATCGCATCGAAACCGTTTTCGAAATTTCCGATTTAGTGTATCATGTTCTTGTATTGATGGTAGAAATGGGGATCGATGTAACAGAGGTTCGCCAAGAATTAGCGAATCGCCATGTTGTCGATAAAAAAGTGAAGCAAGAACCGATGCAATAGACGTCAATTTTTTGGAGGTTAGCGATGTTTTATTCAAATGCCCACACCCACAGCACGTGGTGTGATGGAAAAGACAGCTTAGAGGACATGGCGCAAGCCGCGATCGCTCTAGGGTTTACAGATCTAGGATTCACCTGTCATTCGCCGGCACTTTTTGATCCAAGCTGTCCCGGTGTCCAAAATGAAGGGGCGTATCAAGCTGCTTTACGGGACTTAAAGGAAAAATTAGCGGGTCAGTTGAACATCAGCATTGGCTTGGAATGGGATTATTACAGTGCTGATCCTATCTATGGGTATGATTATACGATTGGGTCTGTCCACTATTTTCCGCCGCGACAAGGAGTATTCCGCAGCGTAGATGAGAGTCCTGAGAGCTTGATGAAGACGCTGGATGACTGGTATCAAGGGGATAAAATGCACATGGTGCGGGATTTTTACGATACGGTGGTGAGACACATCGATCAAAACCATTCGGAGATCGTGGGGCATTTTGACTTGATCACGAAATTCAATGAGAAAAATCCATGGTTGGATGAGAACAGCGCAGAATATCAGGCGATCGCTTCGAAAGCGTTGAATGATGTGATCGACATTATCCAGACCTATGACGGCATGGTGGAGATCAACACGGGGGCGATCTCTCGACATTGGCGAAAGACACCCTATCCGAATCCATTCCTGCTAAAACAATTGAAGCAACGGGAATGTCCGATCATTATTACGAGTGACAGCCACGAAACGACCACGTTGACCTGTCATTTCCCTGAGACCGTTGAATTATTGCAGTCGATCGGATTCACTGAAACGATGCAATTAAAAGACGGCATTTTCCAGCCGATTCCTTTTAACTAGCTTATTCAGCAGAAAGATTTGACAAAAGGGGTCTGGTGTCGCTATTATAGAACCAAGTTGAATAGGTGCGAAGATCAAATTAAAAATTTGTGGAACACACAGCGAATCAGGGACAGTGGAAGCCTGAAGGGAAAACAAATTTTGTTGGCGTTTGTGAGCACATCGATTGAAAGCTGCCAAGCCTTTGCTTGGAAGTAGGGTGGAACCGCGTTGATACGTCCCTATGCCGATTATTTCGGCATAGGGACTTTTTTTGTCAGTCCAACTTTTCGCAGTTTATTCTAGCGGAGAAGCTAAATAAGGTCTTTATTTTGAATATCTTGAAAAGCTGTTTAGTTGGATGATATGTCGACGACGATAAATGTAAATTTTGCAAAAAATTTATTTTCATTAGGCTTTTGAGTCGACTGCGAGTTCCACTCCGTACTTTCGGTACGGTTAGTGGAATCGTATGCGCAGTGAAAATGGCACTTATTTTTCTGTTTTTTGAAAAATAAATTCCTTAATAAGAGCTAGCTGCTCTGCAAGTCGAAAGATAAATAAACTTCAATAATAAAACAGGAGGAAACAGAATGAGTAAATTAACCGTGCAAGAAATGATTTTGACGTTACAAAAGTTTTGGTCTGACAACGGCTGTATGCTGATGCAAGCCTACGACACAGAAAAGGGTGCGGGAACGATGAGCCCGTATACATTTTTACGAGCGATCGGACCTGAACCATGGCGCGCTGCCTATGTAGAGCCTTCACGTCGTCCAGCGGATGGTCGTTACGGAGAAAATCCAAACCGGCTGTATCAACACCATCAATTCCAAGTTGTCATGAAGCCTTCACCAAAAAATATCCAAGAGCTGTATTTAGACAGCCTGCGTTTATTAGGGATCGATCCTTTAGAGCACGACATTCGTTTCGTGGAAGACAACTGGGAAAACCCTTCGATGGGCTGTGCCGGTGTTGGTTGGGAAGTCTGGCTTGACGGCATGGAAATCACTCAATTTACGTACTTCCAACAAGTTGGCGGCCTGCAAGTGAATCCAGTGACTTCTGAATTGACCTATGGATTGGAACGCTTGGCGTCTTACATCCAAGAAGTGGACAGTGTTTATGACTTGGAATGGAGCACAGGCGTGAAATACGGGGAAATCTTTAAGCAGCCGGAATATGAACATTCAAAATATTCCTTCGAAGAAAGCGACCAAGCGATGCTTTTAGATAACTTTGAAAAATTTGAAAAAGAAGCGAAACGTTGTTTGGATGAGAATTTGGTGCATCCCGCGTACGATTATATTTTAAAATGCAGCCACACCTTTAACTTACTAGACGCTCGCGGCGCAGTATCGGTGACGGAACGTGCCGGCTACTTAGCCCGTATCCGTAATATGGCGCGCTCGGTGGCGAAAATCTTCGTAGCTGAACGGGAAAAACTAGGCTTCCCATTATTGAATCAGGAGGGCAAATAAGATGGCGAAAAATCTACTATTAGAAATCGGTTTAGAAGAAATGCCAGCCCACGTGGTTTGGCCAAGTATCAAACAATTAGAAGAAAAAGTCTCAAACTTTTTGTCAGAGAACAACCTGACCTTTGAAGCGATCGAGACCTTCTCCACGCCTCGGCGTTTAGCGATCCGTGTAACAAAGATCCCTGATCGTCAAGACGATGTTCAAGAAGAAGTGAAGGGACCAGCCAAGAAGATCGCATTGGATGCAGAGGGCAATTGGAGTAAAGCGGCCCAAGGCTTTGTCCGCGGCCAGGGACTGACGACAGATGCCATCACATTCCGTGAATTGAACGGTGTGGAATATGTCTATGTCACAAAATATATCCACGGAAAAGAAAGCAAAGAAGTGTTGACTGGGCTTTTAGATGTCGTGAAGAGCATGAATTTCCCAACGATGATGCATTGGGGCGACACAATGTTTGAATACATCCGTCCGATTCACTGGATCGTGGCACTGCTGGACGACGAAGTGATTCCTTTTGAATTGCTAGACGTGAAAACAGGACGCACCACTGAAGGCCACCGTTTCTTGGGAGACCAAGTCGAATTGTCTGATCCAAGTGAATACGAAGGCAAATTAGAAGAGCAATTTGTGCTTGCGGATGCCCATAAGCGTCAACAGCTTATCGTAGAACAAATCGAAGCGATCGCTGAGAAAAACAAATGGGTGATCCCCCTTGATCCCGATTTGTTAGAAGAAGTGACCAACCTCGTCGAATACCCAACGGCATTTGTCGGTGATTTCGAAGAACGCTTCTTGTCTATACCGGAGGAAGTACTTGTCACTTCTATGAAAGAACACCAACGGTACTTTGAAGTGCGCAACCAAGCTGGGATGCTGCTTCCGCATTTCATTTCTGTTCGTAACGGAAACAGCGTGAAATTAGATAATGTCATCAAAGGGAACCAAAAAGTATTAGCCGCTCGTTTAGAGGATGGCGAGTTCTTCTTTGAAGAGGACAAAAAATTGTCTATCGAAGCCTGTGTTGAAAAATTGAAGAATGTTACTTTCCATGAAAAAATCGGCAGCATGTACGAAAAAATGCAGCGTGTGGGTCAGATCAGCCAAGTCATCGGAAAACGAATCGGCTTGAGTGAGGAAGAATTGACGGACTTGAAACGTGCTTCAGAAATCTACAAATTCGACCTCGTGACCAATATGGTCGGTGAGTTCCCAGAATTGCAGGGAATCATGGGTGAGAAATATGCGTTGCTGAAGGGTGAAAAGCCGGCTGTTGCCACAGCGATTCGCGAGCATTATTTGCCTATCTCATCAGAAGGCGCACTGCCACAAACTGCGATCGGTGCTGTTTTAGCGATTGCAGATAAGATCGACAGCGTCTTAGGTTTCTTTGCTGTAGGAATGATCCCAAGCGGCTCAAATGACCCTTACGCATTACGTCGTCAAACATACGGCATCGTGCGGATCGTGGAAGCTCAAGGCTGGACCTTCCCATTCACAGATATGCAAGGAGCGATCGTCGACGCGATCAACGAGGATGTCTTGGATTACGGGATTCACTTCAATCGTGACCAAAAAGAATTTATCGACTTCTTTAAGGGGCGCCTGCGTCAACGTCTGCAGATCCAAAACATTCGTCATGACGTGATCGATGCTGTCGTGGATTCACGCCAAGATGATCTCGTACAGATCTTCAAAACAGCGCAAATCTTTGATCAGCATGTGACGGATGCCCATTTCAAAGAAGCGATGGAAGCCTTGACACGTGTCATCAATTTGGCGAAAAAAGCGGATATGTCCGCTATCACGTTCAAAGTGGATCAAACGTTATTCGAGAATGCGAGTGAAAAGGAATTGTATGACGCGGTGAAGGAAGCCGAAGATGAATTCGCAAACCAAAGCATGGCGGAAAACTATCAAACCTTGACGAACCTGCGTCCAGTGATCGAACGTTACTTCAACGACACGATGATCATGGTAGAGGACGAAAAAGTTCGCGACAATCGCTTGAATCAATTAGCGATCATCGCTCGCATGGCAAATGCCCTAGCAAGCATCGACAAGATCATTACAAAATAATAGAAAACCTTCGAGTGGAATACTCGAAGGTTTTTTCTATGTTCAATAATTATAAGTTCGAATAATATGATTTTAAGGTTGCAGCTCGCTGAATGAGCATTTCGGGATCAATGTTTATTTCCAGGTCATTTGATAAAGTGACTTTGTTTAGAGATAGTAATTCATCGGGAGACCCTAAATAAAATCCCATTATGGAAGGCAGAACTAACTCGTTTAGAGACTTATCAAATTGATAACCTGCTCTAGTATCAATACTTGAACGGCTTAACATCTTTATTAACAATGTATAAACTCTAATTTCATCATTTTTCCCTTTAGTTAAGATATAAAAATCTTTTATCACATCATTATTTTCACTTATAAAGGAAACATTAAATCTAAAGAGATAGTCATTCATAAAAATATTTGGGGTTGCATCAAAGCTAATAGGATGAAATCCCTTCTTGACTATATTTTCAGAATCCGTATCTGTTTCTGTTTCGTTATAATATACGTATGCTTTATCAATAATACCAGTTATTCTTTTCAGTCGAATGTTAGCTACTCCATTGTAAGAAAAGTATAGTTTTCCAAAATCATCTTTATCAGGTACAACCATAGGAATATTATATTTAGATATGCCATCCTTGATAGACTTTGGCTCAGGTTCTAGAATTTCGAAAGATTTTAACTGTAAATACAGGGGCCTATCATCTTTATTAACTATTAGGTCCCACTTATTATTTAGAAAAAAACCAAATAAAGTAACTACAATAAATATTCCTATTTTTTTAAGATATACTTTCCAGTTTTCTTTAATCTGTGTGGCAATTCTCTCAATCATAATTTTTCCTTTCTGATATTTTTATAGGATCAATTTTAGCAAAAGCGGGATATACGCCAGATAAAGCAAGACGGAATAGCCGAGAGAAGATGCCGCAAACGGTTGATCGGCATCGTAGGAGCGTGCCAAGATCGGTACAGAATTTTGGACAGGCATCGCAGATTGTATGATGAAGACCGAGAGCATCAGCGGCGGCACGATGATCCATTGACCTAAAAGCCAAACGACCAAGGGGGAGATCACATAGCGTCCGATGAGCACACCAAGGATGTCTTTGTTCAAGGTAAGGTTCTTGATCCCGACGTTATAGACAATGATCCCGATCACGAACATGGATAAAGGTGTCGTCAGATTCGCAAGATATCCTAAAAACGTGGCAAGAGAAGCCGGTACGGTAGTATTGATCAAGACCGCCGCGAGCCCGATCAGAAACCCAAGCAGGGCAGGAGAAAAGATTTTTTTCAGGATGGGCACTAGATGAAAATTAACTGTCGCCTGTTCGATCTGCGGATTGTCGCGAGCGATGAAATAAATGCCCAGCGTCCAAAAAATCGTAGTATTTACAATATAGTACAGCAGTACATAAGGCACCGCCTTTTCACCAAAGATCGCCAAGTTGATGGGCAGTCCAATGAAGATCGTGTTGGAGCAGGTAAACATCGTAGAGAAGATCCCTTTGCGGGCAGAGGAGATCTTGAAGAGCCGTCGATAGGCAAAGCTGAGCCCAAAGGTCAGCAGCATCGACAGCAGCGGGATCACCATTCCGCTGACCAAGTGAAGAAATTCAGAACGAGAAAAATTCTTCGTGATCGTCAGGAACATATTACAGGGCAGTGCGATCTGTAAGACCAGCTTTGAGAAGGCATCGCCAATTTGATTGGAGAACCATTGCTTATATGTCAGCACGTAGCCGATGAACATCAAGACAAAAATAAAAAATATATTGATATATGCAGAAACCATTTTTTCACCTCGCATCTACTATACAGAAAAACACGAGCGCCATCAATCACCGATGACACCCGTGTTTTTCTTTCTGCTTCAGCCAGTTAGAAAGACGCTTCTTTCATAACGAGTTAGCTGTTGTTTTTGTCTTGATAATGAAGCAAGCCAGTTAGATTTTCGATCTGTTCTTCGAGGCTGTCCCCGACGGTCGTATCCTTGATCAGAAGCCGCTTCAGGTCTTTATCGATCACACGCTTCAACGAGGTTTCGTCGGCTTGTTTTTCTAAGAGGTTTTCGACAGATTCAAAGGGATCATGGGTCACAAGCTGAAAGCCATAGGAATTATTCAGCAGGGAGTAGCCTGCGATGCCGGTCGTCTTTTGATACGCCTTTGAGAGCCCGCCGTCGATGACGAACAGCATACCCTCGCCCTTGATCGGAGATTCGCCATCTTGGACCTTGACAGGGGTATGCCCGTTGATGATCCGCGAATTAGGAGAATACAGCGCAAACTCCTCCAAGATCATCTGACACGTTTCTTTCGTATCCCGATAGTGATAATAAGGGTTTTTGATTTCCTTATGCGTCGCCTTGTCTGCAATAAAATAGCGTTCAAAGGTCGTCATGGCGCTCTTTCCAAATTGCGGGGAGATCTTTCCAGTCCAGCAATACCAGATCCAATCCGCGGAAGAACTGTCCTTTTCCTGACTTTGACAGCCTGAGCGGATGTGTTCTTCAAAGAAATTCAGCAGGTCCTTCCCGCCGTAATCAGTCCCTTCTACAGTCAGCGGCAAAAAGCTGCCGTCTTTTTTCAAGGGCAGACAGCCATGAAAGAGCAGGTGCTGGTTGTAGACGCGGTACATGGAGCCTTTGTTCAGGAGCAGTTGGATGTGTTCCTGCATCTTCGACGATTGCTGGAAGGAGGTCAGTAAGGTATCAACGACGTATTCTTCCTGCTCCGTCAGTGCGTGGACATCCTTTTGCAACGTTTGGAAGCAGCTTCCCTGCAGCGGATAGCTTTTGCCATCAAGCGAGATCGTTTCGTTGTCGTAATCGATCTTCTCCAGCAATAACCGGTCTTCCATTTTAAAATCAGGGTGACGCTTGATCAACTGCCCCTCCAGCTTAAATTGAAGGATCGACAACGCTTGATGAACCTTTTCCAAACTGTCTAAGCTTTCGATCGAATAGCTCTCACTGCTGTTTTTCTCTTTTGGTGTGAAGATCGGATTTTTGTCGTAATGTTCTTCTGCGTGCATGAAGAGCGGACGCAGGTTCAGCGCATAGGCTTGTTCGATCTCATAGAGATAATTGTAGCGGGCGGCGATTCTTAATAAGGTCATGAGGCAGGCACGAGACCCGGCGTAAGCGCCGATCCAGAGAATGTCATGGTTGCCCCACTGGATATCGACGGAAGGGTGCTGGCAAAGCCTGTCCATCACCTTGTCTGCTTCCGGTCCGCGGTCATAGATATCGCCGACGACGTGCAGGTGGTCCACCACTAAGCGTTGGATACTCTGACACAATGCGACAATAAACGGTCTGCCTTGATCCAAGTCGAGGAGGTGCGCCAGAATTTGATCGAAGTAGGCAGCCTTGTCTGAATAATTCGTATCAGTATACATCAATTCTTCAATGATATAGGCGTATTGCTTGGGCAGCGCTTTCCGAACTTTCGAGCGCGTATACTTTGTTGAACAAAAGGCCAGCAGCTCCAATAATTGGCGAATCTTTTTGCGATACCATGAGCGGTCACGGTAGGCATAAAACGCCTGATCTGCCAGCGCTTCCTTTGGATAGGCGACTAAGATCGTCAGCTTGTCCTTCTCGTGCTCCGTCAGCCGATCACCAAAAAGCAGGCTGATCTTTTCTTTGATGTTCCCTGCGCCTGTCCGCAAAATATGGTCGAAGGCGGTGAACTCCCCATGAATATCACTAATGTAAAGTTCGGTTCCTTTAGGCAAGTGCATGATAGCTTCTAAGTTGATCAACTCGGTCATGACCGCCTCTCTGGTGCGAAATTCTTTTTCCAACATTTGATAATACTTTTCGCGGGTCGATAGCATAAATGTGCTCCTTATCCATAGTAAGAACGTTTTTCAGCATAAACTTCAAAAAATCCACGCAGGCAGAGAAGTCACCGAGGGACTTCTTTAGACACGTCTGCGATGCGGGGAAGGGATAGTTCTTATAAATTATTGTCTAAATACTCGCAGATCAATGTCGCAGATTCTTCGATCGATTTGTTGGTGACATCTAACGTGAAGGCACCCAACTCATCGTAAACGCGCATGGCATAATCGACTTCCTCTTTGATACGATTGATATCTGAATAGCGAGAATTCTCAGCCAAGCCGAGGGAATTCAACCGACTCATACGGATTTTTTTCTGAACTTCTGGTTCGATCAGCAGACCAACGATCTTCTCCTTTGGAACTGCTTTGATTTGTTCGGGCAAGGGGACTTCAGGGATCAGCGGCAAGTTTGCTACCTTCAAGCGATTATTCGCAAGATACATACTTAACGGTGTTTTCGACGTGCGAGAGATCCCAAGCAATACAAGATCCGCCTCTAAAAAACCTTTCGCATCTTTGCCGTCATCATACTTCACCGCAAATTCGATCGCAGCGACACGGTCAAAATATTCCTGATTCAATTTATGGACGACACCTGCCTGCTGCAAAGGAGCCACACCCGTTTTTTGATAAACGATCTCCATGAAAGGATTCATTAAATTAATACATTGAAGCCCTGTTCGTTCGCTAAAGTCCGTGACGATCTTCGTCAGATTGTCGCTGACCAGAGTCGTGATCACGACTGCGCCGTCCTTTAGAGCATCCCCTAAAATGCTTTTTAACTCGTCTTCATCCTTCGTAAAAGGAAAACGATACGACAAATCAAATTCTACTGAAGGAAATTGGGCTGCTGCGGCGTTTACTAACTTCAGCGAGGTCTCACCGACTGAATCAGAGATCATGTATAATGGTACACTTCTTTTCATTTTTTTCGCTCCTATCGATTGGTTTCCGTTTGTTTGGCTTGTTGCATAATATAATTAAAAATCCGAGACTTCGTAATTTTGCCAATCACTTTTTTCGGATCGTCTTCACTAACTACAGGAAGAGAGTCGACTTGGTAATCTAGCAAAACAGCGCCAGCTTCCAAGATCGTATAATCCTTCGTACACGTTTGCAGATGCGGCGCACGCGTCATGACCACCGCAACGGGGGTGTTTTGCAGATTGCTGTTTAAAGACGCACGCAATAAATCTTTGCGGGACAAAAGACCGACGAGATGCTGTTCTTTATCAGTCACATAGATCGAACCAACATCATACATGAACATATTGGTGATCGCGTCATGGATCGACGTGTCCTGAGGTGTTAACAGCGGGGACAACATA
Organism: Enterococcus sp. AZ048; assembly: GCF_051715125.1. Classification (NCBI taxonomy): domain Bacteria; kingdom Bacillati; phylum Bacillota; class Bacilli; order Lactobacillales; family Enterococcaceae; genus Enterococcus; species Enterococcus sp. AZ048. The sequence goes on from NZ_JBIOTD010000001.1 coordinate 820,324, forward strand.
ATCTCTTCGACCTTGACGGAAAAGATTTTATCGAACAAAAACTGCTCGATCCCCACACCTGTGTAGGTATAGCCGACCTTTGGGCTCGCCTCTAAAATGCCTGCCATTGTTAAGAAGGAAAGGTCAGTCCGTAAAGTAGCATGTGAGATTCCTAAGTGTTCAGCGATTTTCTCGCCACTCAAGGGTTGATCGCGTTTCACGATCTCAATGATTTTCTCTTGCCTTTGTGATAAGTTCATAAGTCCTCCTAGTGGTGCCTTCATTTTCTATAAAAAAAGTCTTTGATTGTCTTTTCATGCGTCCGTTCTTTTCTCGATAACCTAAAAAAATACGACGTGAATACACAGTCTATTATACACGTAATAAGCATATAAACAACATAAATGGATAAATAAGCACATATTGAATTCTTTGCGAAAAGCAAGTGTAAATACTTTCTAAAAAAAGCATTTAGCAGTATACTTTTTTCTGTTGATAAATTAACCCGTTAGTCAAGGGGTCAAGACGCCGCGTTCTCAGCGCGGAGGCACGGGTTCAAATCCCGTACGGGTTATTAGGATAAAAGTCTTTCTGCTGATCGCTATCGGTAGAAGGATTTTTTTATTTGGAAAAAAATAAATTAAATCCTCCTACGTTCTCTCTTCCAATGGGAGAACGTTTTTTGTGTAAAGATATCTTTACTTTAACGAGAAGGACAGGTACAATTTAGTAAAGATATCTTTACTTGAAGTTGCGGAGGCGTACCCGCGCCAAAAATACGTGAAGCTACAAAAAAACGGTATCTAACTGAAGGAGGGGCAACATGATTATTTATGGTATTTTTACACTGATTTTTTGGGGAATCACCTTGTATTCCTTCATCGGATTGTTTTCATTGATACGAATCATTCTGCGGTTTTATCGCTATGACGAGCTGGAACGACGGACAGTGGTGGACGCGTTCGCTATTAGTATGGGGGTCATTCTTGTGGTGCATCTTGTCCAGCTTGTGTTGTCATTCACTGTACCTGTAGAAATAGTGAGTATCCTTTCACCAGGAAGGTATCTTACAGGCGGATTGATCAGCAACGACCCAGTCCATGTTGATAGCTTCTTATTTGATTGTGCGATCATTGGGCTCAGCTACAGGCTTCGAAGCACGCGCTACGGGTTAACCAGTAAGAAGCAGCGCCTGCTTCCCATCGTGATTCTATTGAGTCTCCTTTGTATTTTCTTTTTAATGACACTGATATTTATGTAATTATTAGGAACAATTCTTATACGTTTGGGACAAAAAATGCCTTTTTCAAGATCAATCTTTAAAATGACTGTTACTTAATAGTATAATGGGTATTAATTTGTGAAATGTTTTGCTTAGGGGATGGACAATTTCATGAATGAATGAATAAAAGTGGAATGGGAGTGGTTAAATGGAAAAGCATTTGAAAAAAGCAAAAACGTGGAACACAGTAGTAATTATTTTAGGAATCCTTTCGGTAGCAACTGGGGTGATGGGGTTGCCGAAAGTCTTGAATCCGAATGCAAAAGATTATGAAATGTTAGGAGACTATGGGAGACAGATGTTGGATTACATGAACAGCCCGCTGACAAAAGCCGTCTCGGTACTGTCATTGGTCGTGTCGATTGTTTTACTCGTCTTCTATTTTAAAGCCAACAAAAAATTAAGCGACGAGATCGCACCTTCAAAAGTGCCCTATTATGTTTCGATCGGTTGGAGCCTTCTGAGCCTGGCCCTATCATTGATCACGCAGCCAACGATGCAGATCGAAGGAACGAATATCAATACGATCATGACGATCGTTATGACGGTATTTCAGGTGATCTTCTTATTGCCTGCATTACTGGTGATCGTCCATTTATTTAAAGCAGAACCCGAGGAGTAGCGCATGAGAAAGAAAAAAATGACGAAAAAGCAAAGAGTCCGTTGGAGTATTTTAGCTGGTGTGTTGGCGTTGGTCCTTTTTATCGGGATCTTCGTCTATTCACAAACACGCGGCACGAAAGTAGAAGAGAATCAATTCAAAACGATCACCTTAAAAAAATCTGATCCGCTGACCTTCAATGGGATCGTGGAAGCGACCCATACGCAGGATTATTATTTGGATCAAACGTTAGGCAAAATCTCTGAGATCAATGTTCAGGATGGGCAAGAAGTCACAGAGGGAACGACACTGCTCAGCTATACAAATACCCAATATCAAGAGCAGGCAGATGAACAGAGCACCAATTTAAATAAATTGTACCTAGCCGTGGCGAATGCACAGGAAATGCTGACGATCGCGCAAGACAAGCAAGCCAAAGAGCAGCAGAAAGTGAACGAAGCCACCGCTAACTACAACAACACCAATGGCAACAGCGAAGAAGGCGCAGCCAATAAAGAGCAATACAAACAGGAAAAGGCCCAATACGAAAGCAGCCTGGATGCGGCGAGTGATGGTGTCGTCCAAGCGCGCCAAGCACTAAACAGCGCCAACGCGGAGTTAAACGCAGCGTCGCAAAGTGTCAATACGATCCGAGGAAAGGTCAGCTCTACGATCGCCAGCGCCACGAGCGGCACCGCTTATATTGACGAAAAAGGGAAAAATGAAGCATCCGTCCCAGTCGTGAAAGTCGTCAGCAATGAAGTGACGGTCGAAGCGAAGGCGTCCGAATACGATTATCCGCAAGTGAAACAAGATGCCCCTGTAACGATCAAGCCAATCACGACAAACCAAGAAATTGCAGGGACGATCACACACATCAACAAGCTGCCGGATCGGGCCAGTGAAGCCGCAGGACAAGCAGCCGGCGCAGGTGGGGGAACAACAAGCTCGGTTTCGAATTACAGCTTTATTGTCAAACCGACAGAAACACTGCAATATGGTTACAATGTTCAAGTCGTGATGCCGCTAAACGAGATCCGTGTGCCGAAAAAGGCGGTCAGAAAAACAGGGGACACCCATTATGTGTTTGCCTACCGCAAAGGAAAAGTTCGGGAAGTGACGGTTCAAGTCGAGGACAAAGGCGATTACTATCTCTTGAAGGATGGACTAAAAGAAGGCGACCGCATCATTTCAAATCCTGATAAATCCTTGCGAGATGGTCAGGAATTGGCGGTGGATTAGATGATCGAACTCAAAGACATCAACAAGTACTACCGCAACGACGAGGAATCTTTGCACGTGCTGAAAGACATCAATCTGAAGGCCGATGCTGGGGAGATGATCGCGATCATGGGTCCTTCCGGTTCAGGAAAATCCACATTGATCAACCTTTTAGGATTTATCGATACGAAGTTTGAGGGGCAATATTTATTTGAAGATGAAAACCTGATCACGACCACCGATGACCGTTTGTCTAAAACGCGGAATCAGATCGTCGGCTTCGTTTTTCAAAATTTCAGCCTGATCGAGAATTATACAGTCTATGAAAATGTTGAATTGCCGCTTCTTTATAACGGCTACGGCTTCCATCAAACAAAGAAAAAAGTCATGACAGTCTTAGAAAAAGTCGGTCTCGCGGACAAGGCAGAAAAACGTCCAAGACAGCTATCCGGTGGGCAGCAGCAACGTGTGGCCATCGCACGAGCGCTGATCAATCAGCCAAAGTTCATTATCGCGGATGAACCAACGGGGGCGCTTGATACCCATACCTCCAACGAGATCATGGAGCTATTCCAAGAACTGAATCGCCAAGACAAAGTCACGATTTTTCTAGTGACCCATGATCCAGAGGTCGTTCCCTATTGCACACGATTAGTCAAGATCAGGGACGGCGCGATCACAGAGGACAGGGCGGTGAATGACGAATGAAATTCTATGTCAATTGGCGTTCTTCCTTAGGCTCGATCTTTAAGAACAAAAAACGAAGCGCACTGACGATGTTCGGTATCGTGATCGGGATCGCTGCGGTGATCGCGATTCTGTCGATTGGCCGTGGGTTTGAGCGTGACACGATCGAGAGTCTGACTGCGAGTGACTCAGACAAGCTGGAGGTCACGATTGATTTTGCCCCCAGCAACGATGCCTTGTATTCTTCCAACATCGATATGATCCAAGATTCTGACTTCAGTATATTAAGAACGATCGATGGCGTGGAGTCGGTCAACTATCCAAAGAACGATTTGTCCTATATTTATAAAGACGTTCAAGTAAAGGATAAGAAGAAAAATTACCGTGTCGGCGTGGTCTCGAAAAAAGGCAAAGCAGTCAGCCATGGACGCAGCATCTCCATGTATGACAACCAGACACAAAGCAAAGTCGTGACCATCGATTCGTCGCTGGCAAAAGACCTGTTCGGTACAGCAAAAAGCGCGGTCGGACGCGGCTTTACGTTAGACAATCAAGTTTTCACCATCGTGGGGGTATTTCCATCTGGGATGGAAGAGACGATGTTCTCCATGGGGTCTACGAAAATCCAGATCCCTCGACAAACCTACGTCCATTTCTTTGGGAATGAACGCTACACAAGCTCGGTCGTCCTGACATTAGCAGACGGCAGTCAGTTGAACAAAGTCGCTGACAAAGCCATCAAAAAACTGCAAGACGCCGGAGCGATGCGTCAGCAAGGGGAATACCAAGTGTCTAATATGGCGATGATGACAGATGGGATCAGTGAAGTTTTAAGCAGTATCACACTCTTCATCAGCGCGGTAGCAGGGATCTCTCTTTTCATCGCAGGGGTCGGTGTCATGAATATGATGTATATCTCCGTTTCTGAGCGAACAAAAGAAATCGGGATACGTCGGGCATTAGGGGCAACGCGTGGCGCGATCCGCCTGCAATTCTTGCTGGAAGGCATGACCTTGACACTTGTCGGCGGGATCATCGGCTATCTTCTAGGGATGATCGTGGCCTATGCGATCGGAAATGTCATGGATATCTCGGTATCCGTTGATTTGTTCACAGTTTGTTTAGCAGTCGGCGTTTCAAGCGGAATCGGTTTGGTATTCTCAGTGATGCCCGCCTCTGAAGCAGCGAAGAAAGATTTGATCGATATCCTTAGATAAATAGGTCGAAAAAGCTATCGGTCTTTCGCTAGAAATCGAGAGCCATTTCAATCAGCTATAAGGAACAAAAAAGAGTGTCCTCATCATCCAGTCTAGGCTGTGATGATGAGGACACTCTTTTTATCGGTTATTTACGTTGTTGCTTCCCGGAGTTGCGTCCGTTGGCGTTTTTGTTTTTATTTTTGTTCTTAGGCTGTGACACTTGTTTTTGTTGTACGGGCTCAGCCTTTTTGATTGGCTTCATTACTACTTGTTTCGGTGGGTTCTTCTTCAAATCTTCTTGGATCTTCGCTTTGATACGAGGACGCATCAAGACATTGGTGATGAAGGTTTGGATACAACTGAAGATACCGCCGACTACCCAGTACAATGCCACCCCAGCAGGTGAGGTGAAGGACATGAAGACGATCATCAATGGTGAAGCGATCATCATGCTGCGCATCGTTTTCTTTTGTTCTTCCGGCACACCGATCAGTGAGATGTAGCCTTGGAGCAAGTAGGCGATCCCTACGACGACCACGAGAGCGATACTTGGTTTTGCCAAGTCGATCCCTAAGAAGGTCGAATGTTGGATACCTTGAGAAAAACGTGCCGTGTAATACAACGCGGAGAAGATCGGCATTTGGATCAGCAGCGGCAGACAGCCCATGCCGCCCATCATGCTGACATTGTTTTCCTTGTAAACAGCTTGCATTTCACGCTGTGCTTCCATTTGTTCTTCTTGCGTCGTTGCTTGTTTTACTTTTGCTTGAGCTGCGTCGACCTGTGGTTTGATCGATTGCATTTTTTCCGATTGGACCAATGATTTCTTGGATTGATTGATTCCCAAAGGCAAGATGATCAAGCGGACGATGATCGTTAATACAATGATCGCTAATCCGTAAGACCAGTTGAAGTTTTGAACCATCCAATTAAGAAAGTTCTCCAATGGCACAACGAGCATTCGATAGACAAGACCTGATGTATCTGGGGTACCATCACTATTTGATTTAACACAGCCTGATAATAGTAAAAGAACGCCCAAGAGGCCGGAGCCCAAGAGCCAATTTTTAAATTTTGTCATTTATTTCTTCCTCTGCTAATAAAAATTTATACAGGAAATACTATACTAGATAACTCAAGCCTTTTCAATGAAATTCGAGGAAATCAGGGAACCTTGTCATTTTTTTAATAGACCACCCGAAATTGATCGTAGTCCTTGATCCCAGGGTCTTCCGATTGGCTGATATGGGACACTTTTGCAAAAGGATTTTGCGGGTGCTCCAGCTTCTCTAAAAACTGAGCCATCTGATCCTCTGTTCCAACAGCTTCGATCGTCACACTGCCGTCCTCTTCATTTTTCACCGTACCGGTCAAGCCGATCTCAAGCGCAAGCTGATAGGTGGTATAGCGGAAGCCCACGCCCTGAACACGTCCGGTAACATTTATATGCTTCTTCATAAGAAACCCTCCTGATTCTTTTTTTCTCTTATTCACTATGATAACGACTTTTGCTGGTTGATACAAGAATTCGCGTGCTATAATGGCAGACGGAGCCATATGTTAGAAAACAACTAGCTAAAAAAGTGGAGGAAACAGTTTGAAAGAGATCCAATCAACTAAAAATACCCTTATCAAAGAAACCAAAAAATTATTGCAAAAAAAATACCGTCAACAAAGCCAAACCTATTTATTGGAAGGCTTCCATCTGATCCAAGAAGCGCAGGCCGCAGAGGTGGTCTTAAAAGAAGTTTTCATCAGCCAACGCGGACTGAATGAATGGTCTGAGTGGATCGAAGCCCATCTGACAGATTATTCCCTTGTTTCTGACGATGTACTGAAGGCCTTGTCTAGTCAGCCTACACCCCAAGGCATGATCGCTGTCGCGGAGATGCCGCAAGAAGAAGACGATGAGTTTTCAGGTGCTTGGCTGCTGTTGGACAATGTGCAAGACCCCGGCAATGTTGGGACCATGATCCGCACAGCCGATGCGGCAGGTTTTTCAGGCGTCCTTCTAGGGCAGGGGAGTGCCGATCTATACAATCCAAAGACCTTGCGCAGCACACAAGGAAGCCTCTACCATCTGTCTGTTCGAAGCGGTGACCTTTCCGCCATCATTCCTCAGTTTCAGGAGAAGGGCTATCCAGTGGTAGGCACAGCCTTGGACAAACAAGCCAAAGACTACTTATCCGTTGAGAAGATGAGTGATTTTGCCTTGGTCATGGGAAATGAAGGTCAGGGGATGTCGCCCGAACTATTAGCCATGACAGACCAAAATGTGTATATTACAATTAAAGGAAAAGCTGAATCTTTAAACGTTGGAATCGCGGCGGGCGTGTTAATGTTCCACTTACTTAAGTAAAAATTCACATTTTGGTAATCGATATTAAGGAACTGTTAAACTTTATTCACAAACTCATGGAAGCCTATTCAATGAATCTGGCACGTGCTATACTATTTGACAGAGACAAAGAAAAGGGGCTTTATATCCATGACAGAAAACTGGCGTGATGATGAAGAATACGTTTCTTATATAGAAGATTTATTAGCTACCGAAGAGGTACAAAAATTAGCAAATTACATCCAACACATGCATTCAACACGGTTGGAACACTCAATCAGTGTTTCTTATAATAGCTACAAATTAGCAAAACAATTCAACGGCGATGCTAGAGCCACTGCTCGTGCAGGTCTATTACACGATCTGTTCTACTACGACTGGCGCACAACGAAATTCGACGAAGGATCGCATGCCTACATGCATCCACGAATCGCTGTTAAAAACGCAGAAAAAATCACGGAGTTGTCAGACTTAGAACGTGATATTATTATTAAGCACATGTGGGGCGCAACGATCACTCCCCCTAAATACAAAGAAAGCTACATCGTAACGATGGTCGATAAATACTGCGCCATCAAAGAAGCCGCTGTGCCGATAGTAGACCGCTTCAATTCCTACAAAGCACGCTTGAAGAAAGAGTGGAACTAACAGAACAATTCCAGGCACCAAACAAAAAATTGTTTGGTGCCTTTGTTTTGCCAGTTTTTCTTCCTGCTTCAGCAGGTTAGGAAAATGAATACCTATTATATAAGTCAGCGATCAGATAAATTTTCGCAGTAATTTCTCTCGGAACGGGTATTCTTGAACGTATTCTTCGTATTTGAACGAAGGGTTTAGTAGAATGAAGTATGTGGACGAAGGTGGAAAAATATTTTTTCCATGCCCTTTGTAAGACGGAAAAAATGTAAGGGCTCTTTTAGGTAAAACAGTTTATCAACTCGTTTTATCGTTCATTGGTATTGGCCGTGACTTAATTTAGATTGTAAGAAAGAGAGGAACAAAGTGATCAAACCAAATATAGCAAAGCAGTTAGTTTTTGCCATCGTCGGAACATTTATCGCCGCGGTAGGGGTCCGTTTGATCGTCGTCAGCGGATTGGGAGCAGACGCGATCAGCACATTGGTGTTAGGAATCCTTCAGCATGTCTCCCTACAGTTCGGCACGGTGAGTATGATGTTCAGTGGGATCGTCTTAGTGTTCATCTTTTTTTATGATCGAAAAATGATCGGCATCGGAAGTATCATCAATAGCTTTGGACTCGGTTTTTGCCTGAATCTCTTGGATGGGATGGGGATCTTGCATACGATTCCTGATGGGCTGGGCTATCCGTCGATCATCGCGGGATCGATCGTGTTCGGCATCGGGACGGGGATCTATCTACTGGCGGATGCTGGATCAGCGGCGTATGAATGTTTGATGGTCTTGATGAAGCGATTGCTGAAGAGCTCGGTGAAGGTGGCACGGATCGTCTTAGATGCCATCATCTTTTTAGCGGGCTTCCTGTTAGGCGGACATATCGGCTTTGGGACGCTGATCGTATTATTATTGATGGGTCCTTCGTTGGAAATGACCTTGAATCACTTGCCAAAACTGAAATTTTTCCGTGTACAGCAAGCAAAATAAAGCAAGGAAGCGATTTTTTCCTAGTAACCGAATGGGTTATTTGCTACAATGAATAAGGTTCATTTTATAGTAGAGAGGTGCGAATGATTTCCTGCTTCGGCAGAAAAAAAGCGCATACGAAGAACGATCCATCGAATAAAACGATTCGAACAGATAAAAATAGGAATAGGAGTGCTTATTAATGATTGCAGCAAGCGATTTACGTGCAGGGATGACTTTTGTTCAAGGAGACAAATTGATCAAAGTGTTAGATGCCAGCCACCACAAACCTGGTAAGGGAAACACCGTTATGCGCATGAAATTGCGTGACGTTCGTACAGGTTCAACTTACGATACGACGTTCCGTCCAGATGAAAAATTTGAAAAAGCGATGATGGAAACGAAGCCTGTTCAATATTTGTACAGCCAAGATGACATCGCGATTTTCATGGATCTAGAAACTTATGAACAATACGAAATTCCAATTGCGACAGTTGAAGAAGAAATGAAGTATTTACTTGAAAATATGGAAGTAAAAATCCAGTTTTACGGTGAAGAAGTGATCGGTTTGACATTGCCGACGTCCGTTGTTTTGCGAGTGGTTGAAACTCAACCATCCATCAAAGGTGCGACAGTTACTGGTTCAGGCAAACCTGCGACCATGGAAACAGGCTTAGTCGTGAACGTTCCTGACTTTATCGAAGAAGGCGAAATGCTGGAAATCAACACTCAAGAAGGTACGTACCAAAAACGCGCAAATAAATAATCAAGAAAAGACCATGATCGCTGGGAGGACTTCCATGAGGAGTCGACGCACGCGGTCATGGCTTTTTTATGTCAAAATAGAAAATGAACCTTTACTAGAAACGCTGCGAATTTTCCTGAAAAGCAACGCTACAAATTGTGACATAGCTGCTATGACACGATTCATAGCGCAATAAAGGGACATTCATACTCTATACTTTTAATAGGTCAGGAGGACGATCATGGATATAGGATCAAAATTAAAAGAACATCGAACAACGAGAAATTTGACGCAGGAAGAGGTGGCGATGAAGCTGAATGTTTCCCGAACGACAGTTTCAAGTTGGGAAACGGGACGCACATTTCCTGATATTGAAAAGCTCGTTTATTTAAGCGACCTGTATGATCTCTCCTTAGACCAATTAATCAAGGAGGAGCCGGTGATCATGGAAACCATTGTGACAGAAAGAAAAAAATTAGGACGCTACAAGATTATTAAGAGTATAGGTCTTGCTTTGGTGGCATTATTTGTACTTTACAATCTCTATTGGTTCACAGCAGTCTATCCCAGAAATCAAAAGTTGAAGGATTGGGATAAGACGGAAGCAAATAATTATCTTCATAAAGGAAAGCATACGTTTCAGGCTCATGACCTTCGCTATCTAGAGCCGCTGCACAATGGCAATATCCCTGTTTCTACCTATCGAGGGAGCGCCTTCGATGTAGGTATCGATGGAGATTACGTCTATGTAGGTCTTTATGGAAAAGCCGATCGCATGAAATTAGATGTTCCAAAGTCTACAGATTTTACTCTGCGCTTCAAAAGAAACGAAAGAAATCCTTCTTATGAAAGAGTAAGTGGGGATACACCACCAAGTGAAGCGAAGAAAATTCTAAAGGAACATGCCAAAGAATTTAATGAAGACCTCCGCGCGGTTCAAGCTGTCTGGGATAGTGTCAATAATAACTGATACGATCACTGCTGGTAGAAAACCTCACGGTATTTTCTACCAGTTTTTTTCGATCAGTGAAACGTACGCACGATGTCTTGGATGTCTCGATTGATTTTATTTGGTGCGATATATTTTCGCCCTTTCGCGGTGAGGCTGTCACGAGCGAAGATCGTCGCGCTTGCCGTCAAGCACCCTTTCGAGCAGCAGTGGATGACTTTTCTGAATTCGTCGTATTCAAATTGGAAAAAGCTGCTGGTGAGATTCAGATGATCCGGGCGGAAGGTGTAGCAGTGGTCGTTAAGATCTTCAGAAAAGGGGTGCAGACACCCGGGACAGATATGCCATTTTCTCCCGTGTACTCTATAGGAGCTTTCTATGTACCGCTTTTGTTGAATGCGTAAAAGTCTCACAGGATACAGACTTTTTGTAGGAAAATTGTTATTCAAAAAGATTAATTGATCAATGGATTGCTGATCTTCAAAGGATTCAAATCGTGTGGGAATACTCGTAGTGAATTGAAGCATTGTCTTTTCCTCTTTTCTAATAGTTACACTAATATAATAAAAAGAAAGCATCTCTAAAAAAGAAGGGTCCCATCCAAGAAGGATGAACAAGAAGTTGAGAGCAGGTTGCTAAGGGTCGTAACAACCTAACATTAAGGAGTAATTCCTCTCGAATGAGAACAGCCTATATCCGTTTTCATATAGGAAGGGCAACAAAAAATAGCCTCAATTCTTAATAAAGATACTTTCTAAAATAACTATAGCAAAAAAAGATTGCGGTGTGAAATTCCTTTTTTTAAAAAATAACAATCGTTATTAAATTATTTTTTTTTAACTCTGCATTAATAGAGACAATACAGATCTTTTTTTCAGTCGTCAGGGATCGTGCCCCCGCAGTAAATGATTGACGAGGGCAACGATCAGCCCCACAAAGAGGGGAGCGAGGACATAACGAATAAGCTCACTCAAAAGGATCACCTCCTTTCACGAGTGGGGAGGGTGACGACAAGAGAGGCTACCTGCACGCAGCACTAGTGAGACGAACAAAGATCACTTTAGAGACCTTACTCGCGTCTATCTGGTGAAGAGTCGGGCTCTCCCTTGTTTTTCTTCCGTCGAAACAGACGATCCAGCAGTTTTTTCCGCGGCTTCTTCTCAGCCGGCTTCGCTTGGTAGGACGAAGCGGTCTGTACAGAAGACTCACTACAGGAAGTTGTGCGTTCATTACCTATGGGCATAACGTTTTTTATTAATGACGGTTGGTTAATCGTCGCAGTGTCCGCAAGTACGACCGCTGGCACTTTCGGGCGCTCCACGGGCATAGGAAGCTGTGGAGCCAATGCTTCAGGAAGCGGAGCAAGCTCTTGAGCCGCTGCCACAGGAAAGCAAGGCACGTCAGGTTCAAAAGAATCCTCTTCCTCCGAAATGTCTGTTGCGTTGTCGAAAATAGGGGAGATTTTTTTCGTTACCAATTTGCCGGATACCACAGAATCAAAGAGTTTTACGCTATCCTTTTCAAAAATGTCTAAGGTCGTCAAGAGTTCGCAGGCTGCTTTCATTTCTTGCGGCGTCAAGCTGGTATCGACGTCTCTATAGGTCCAGTTATGTGTGTGCCCTTCACCATCTGCGAAGGTCGTTACTAAATTTGTCGTCTCAATACTCATGTCAAAGTTCCTTTCTTTTAGTTTATTTGTGTGCGCAGGTAGATAGAATGATCTCACGGTTCGTTGGTTTCTTCGGGACGGACAAGGGAAATCAAGGAACGAACAACTGTCTTGGCTTTTTCTACATAGTCTCTAGCAGGAAACATCTTCATTCGCAGCGCACGCCATTCAGGCGCCATGAAGTAATCCTGGAAATAGTAGAAGAAGCGTTTCATCGTGCGGGTGGCTTTTGTATTTAAGAAAATGTAGCGAACGAGATCCTTCAGAACATGGGCAAACTCTTTCGCTCCCAGTTGATGTCGCACGCGTAATGCCAAGATATAATGAAGCGTTTTGGTGCTGTTTTGAGTCAATTGATAGAACCACGTGATCCGGTTCTCCAATGTTTCTAATTTCAAAGTGAATAGCTGGCGATGATCGAGTGCCAAGTCCTTCATTCTCATCGAATCTCATCCTTCCTTTTCTTGATAGAGGGGAGCGGGGAGTACCCGCTCGACCTCCTGGCGATTAGCCTTTAAAAATTTCTTGTTCCGTCGTTTCGACATAAGCGGCGCTGTCAACTGTATTGAATAGGAAAGCATCGTCCTTTTTGAAGAGCTTCAGGTCGCCTAAACGTCCTAGCAAGCCTTTGATCTCAGTCGGTGTTTTCGTCGTTGTTGGGTTTTCCAGGCTCCAGGTCTGTACTTTTCCAGAGCTGGTTTTGAATTTCGCGACAAGTTTTTTCATTTCTTCTTCCTCCTTTATAGGTTATTTTACGTAGCGTGTTTGCGTCGTTAAGATCGCGCTGTCCAAGTAGCTGTCTTCCGCGGACAATTCCGTTAAGATCTCACCCAATTCTAGGATGGCTTCCTCTGACGGATCATCGATCACATGTTGAAAATTGACCTTCTTCATCTTTTCTAATCCTTGGTCGATATGGACCTGTAATTTGCTGCCTAATTTTTGTAGCATCGTTGTTTCCTCCGTTTCGATTTTTTTGTACCGGCCGGTGACTACAAGATAGAGGATTTTCCCAAAAGAAACAAATCGCAAAATGACCGCCTCCCCCCCTAAAATGACTCGTTTTGGGGGTGAAAAGGCCCTTTTTTGGCAAAAACAGGTCAAATTGGGGGGAGGGGGAGTCAATTTGCCATTTGCGTTTGCCGTTGATTTTCTATAAAATAAAAGGTTTTGGCAAAAAATGGACAGGAGCACAAAAAAACACAGAAAGCGAAGAAGTTCCTTCACTTTCTGTGTTTTTTGTAGTCATTAGTACCAGCCGATCCTATCGACCGCTTCACGATTTTCGATCAGGTCATTGCAATGGTAAAGAGAGTAAGCTTTATTATAGAGCCGATTCAGCTCGCCGATGGGGGTGCGGAAATACTGCAAGCTCAGCCGTCCCCGTAGGACTTTCGCAAAAGGCGTGTCTGGCAATTCTAAAAAATCAAGCGGTGTCGTGCCCTTCGTGATAAAGTGAAAATGCCCGCGGCGCATCGTTGCCAATACCAGACAAGCCACCTCAGCATTACTGATGATCCGCCGCCGATGGATCGGTACGGTGAGCTTCGGTCCATTTTCGATCGCCACATAATAGGACTCCTGCATCTTTTTCAAGTCTACGATCTTCGCAGGATTCAGCCAAATCGTGGTTTCCGACCCCTCCAAAGGAAACAAGGCAAAGAAGGCACAGACCCACGGGAACTTATATTTCCCAAAATTCCCATTATTTTTCAGACAGCGAGAAAGAATCTTGTATTCAGGGAAACAATGGGCCGACGCAAAACGACGCAACGTCTTCTGCGGATTCATCTGACTAAAGGAGATCCCTTCGTCGGAAAAGATCAACGCCCCCGCCTCTCTCGGACTCGGAATGATACAGTTGATGACCTGAACCTTCAACGGATCAAACGATGTAGCGCTTTCATAATACTGCTCCCACAAACTCGACCATAACTTATCCTCTAAAACATCCAACCTTTTACTCGTATTCATATACATCCTCCTTTAAGCACCTTCTCTGTGCTCACCTAAAACTATACTCCACAAAACCAAAAATTTGTTTTTTTATTTTTTAATTGAAAATTAAAGAAAACACAAAAATGAACGCGCGCTGATATTTATACACGCGTTCGCCTCCAATTTTCCGTTAACCAATCTCGTAAAGAATAAATGAACAATTTATTAGTAATCAAGAAATATATTTATAATATTTGAGAAAAATGCTAAAATAATTCGTTGGCTAGGATTACTATTGGCAAAAGTATTTTCAAGGATTATTACTTAGTCTTACAAAAAACTAGAAACAAATTAGAATCAAAAAAATGATTTAACTTATTTATTCATCGTTTTTAAATTCATTTGTAAATCTATTATAAATTAAGGGTTATTAATAATCAATATTATTCATAAAAATAATTATTTTTAATTAATGACAAAAATAACACGCTTAATCATTATTTGTTTCTGGGGGTTTTTTGAGATTTATTTGAGATATTCGGACAAAATAAACCGTCTATTTAGCCGTCAAATTTAGGAGGAATTAAATAGTGAGAAAAGGCGAGAACATTTACTTACGAAAAGATGGCCGATGGGAAGGCCGATTTCCGAAGGGTCGGAAAATCAATGGAAGAATAAAATACGGGTATGTTTACGGGAAAAGCTACACTGAAGTCAAACAGAAACTGTATCCATTAAAAATCAAATACCAAACATTGCAGGAAGTCCAAGGAAGCTCGGCGGAAACGTTTGAGGAATGGACGATCAATTGGCTGGAAGAAATAAAAGGAGAGGTCAAACCTTCGACATTTTCTAGTTATTATTATAAATTGACCAAATATGTTTTTCCGATGATCCAAGATGTTTCATTGAACGAAATCACATTGGATACGGGAAAAGAGTTGTTGGGAAGACTGCAAAAGAAGCTTGCCAGATCAACGATTCAAGTGGTTTTCAGAATACTGAACAAATGCTTGAATCATGCGAAGCGATTAAGAAAGATCACGTCTAATCCATTCTCTGAGATCAAGATTCCAAAAGTGAAGAAAACGAAAGTCCGTGCATTGACACTGAACGAGCAGAAAAAAATCATGGACGTAGCAGCCAACGAAAAACGAGGCTACGGCATCCCCGTTTTATTAGCCTTACATTCTGGAATGCGGATCGGGGAAATTGCGGCGCTCAAATGGTCGGACATCGATTTTGACACGAATCTCATTCATGTACAGCACACGTATCAACGTATCCAAGCAATCAATGAGGTGGAAAGACGGACACAATTAGTCTTTACCGACTCAAAGACAGAGGCATCTGTGCGAGTGATTCCAATTGGACCAACATTAAAGAAGTTACTGCTCAAGCATAAAAAGAGTTCAAGAGGCGGCTTTGTTTTCTCTACCAATGGGCAACCATGCGAGCCTCGACTCCTCACTTATCATTTTCACAAAGTCAGAGAAAAAGCAGGGCTATCTACGATTCATTTTCATCAGTTGCGCCATACATTTGCGACGCGCTGCTTAGAAGCAAATCGTGATATTCCTTCTGTTAGCGCGCTTTTAGGGCACGCCTCCACGCAGATGACGCTGGACACGTATGTCGACGCTATGCTCGAACAACGAGTCCAAGTCATTTGTGAAATGACAAAATTAATCGGATAAAGAATCAATAAAGGACGTTTTTTTAAAAAATAAGGCGGACTTTTTGAGGAAATCTTTTTTTATTTTCTAAGAAAGCGCTTACTTTATGGATGTTTTTCTTGTAAGATTAATTTTTTTCTAATATTAACTATTTTTTTAAAAGAGATTTTGTTATTTTAAATAACTTTATAAATGAGCCGTCACTGCTCGTCAACCAACTCTGAGATCCTTTTCACACCAAGGATTTTAGGGTTTTTCTAGTTTTTTGTAAGACTAAGAATGATTCGTCCAATTTTCTGTCCGTTTTTGCCATTTTTAGTAATTAATTTTCGAATGAAAATAGTTTTTATTTGTTCTTTTCCTATTTTTAAAAATTATTTACAGGTAAATAAGCAAAGACTTATCCCAAAGCAAATGGGTGAAACATATTAAATAAGGGAGGTTTTTATGAATATTGAGCGTTACAAACCCAAAGTGAATTCTTTCCACTACCAAGCAAAAGAAGAATACGAGGAGTATGAAACCAGCTTCAAAATTCATATTACTCCATTAAGAATAGCGTACCCCTCAGATCAGGAGAATACAAGTACGCTTGGAATACGCTTAGATTTTGATATGGTCTTCGAGGCCTTTGTTATTTCTGGCAGTTTGGGGCAGGTGAACATCGTGACCGACCAGAAAGTGGAGACACAAGAGGATCTGAGTAAAGAAGAGCTGGATGAGCTGCTGATGCCGCTCTTTCTTTTAGTTCGACGACTGACCTACGAGGTGAGCGAGATTGCTTTGGATGAACCGGGGGTCAAGGTTCAATTTGATCAAATGAATACCCAGACAATGGAAAATGTATAGGAAGAAAAAGGGGAGTTTAAGTTGAGAAAGAAGAACTACTATCAAAAGAGTTTGCGAACAGTCTATCGTTCAAGACGCTACCAGCCGGGATTTGTCAAAGTCGGAGTACGAGGTGCGACGACGCTGATCGGCTCGGCTTCGATCTTACTGAATCAAGCACCTGTCGCTTTTGGTGCAGAGGAAAGTGCGGCACAGGATAGCATGGCGCCCACAGTAGAACAGACACAGACGACCAATGATGCCGCAGAGACACCGACAACTTCCGTGACACCAGAGAACCCAGAGGCACCGACTGAAAATGAAGCCGCAGAAGGAACAGAGACACCTGGGGAATCGAACCAAACGGAGACAGAAACACCAGTAGAACCGGAAACACCCGCGGAGCCAGAGGAACCAGAAGTGCCCGTAGATCCAGTGGAACCGACAGAACCAGAAACGCCGATCGAACCCGAAACACCAATTGAGCCAGAGAAGCCTGTCGAGCCAAGTGAACCGAATAAGCCAACAGAACCTGAGAAGCCTGTCAAACCAACCGAACCAGCGAAACCGGCGGAACCCGAAAAGCCGGAAACGCCTCCGACAGCAGAAGTGCCTGAAGAAGCGCCAGCAGTGGAAGACGTGCAGCCTGCACCCGCAGCGCCGCCTGTCATCGATCAAGGCGCATGGCAGTCAGTAGGAATTTACACGCATACGACTTCCGCAGCCAGTGACGGGACCCTTCATTTTGAGAAGGACGAATCTGTAGAGAGCTTCATCAAGAAGGTCGGTGAGCCCGCACGGAAGATCGGACAAAAGGAAGACCTGTACGCTTCAGTCATGATCGCGCAAGCCATCTTGGAATCTGCGTCTGGTCAGAGTCAATTAGCCCAAGCGCCGAATTACAATTTGTTCGGGATCAAGGGCAGTCACAAAGGCAAGAGTGCCACCTTCAACACACAAGAGGATACAGGCAACGGCACCATGACCACGATTCAAGCCGCGTTTCGAGCCTACGAGAATTACGAGGAAAGCTTTGAAGATTATGCCAAGCTGATGAAGGAAGGACTATCAGGCAACAGCGATTTTTACAGCGGTGTCTGGAAGACCAATGCCAAGACCTATGAAGAAGCCACGAAATTCTTAACGGGTCGATATGCGACAGATACCTCTTATAACAAGAAGCTGAATGGCTTGATTGAGACCTATGATCTGACGGAATACGACAAGGAAAAAGCCGCGCTTCCAGTCGGGACGCAAGGCTTCGCAGTCCCTGTAGAGAATTACACGATCTCTAGCCCATACGGTACTCGCGGCGGGGAGTTCCATCGGGGACTAGACATGGCAGCCGCGCAAGGGGAACCGATCTATGCCAGTAAAGCGGGCATCGTCAAAACAGCAGAGTTCCATTATTCATGGGGGAATTACGCGGTCATCGAGCACGAAGGCGGCATGACGACACTGTATGCCCATCAATCGCAATACATCGTCAAGCCTGGCGATCAGGTAGAACAAGGACAGATCATCGGCTATGTAGGCAGCACTGGCAACAGCACCGGCAGTCACCTGCACTTTGAAGTCTGTCTCGACGGATCACTCAGTCAAGCACGGTTAGTCGACCCATCGACTCTCCTGTTTTAAGAGGGTCGTATGAAATTTAGTATTGATGGACTCAAGAACCTGACATTCCCAAGTGGTGCAATGGGATACAAGAAGAAGGATGTCGATGATTTTCTCAGCTACGTCGCCAAAGACTATGGCTCGTATCAACGACAATTAGAAAAAAGCAAGACAGACAACGAGGAGCTTCAACAGGAAAAGGACGAACTCCTGAAAAAGCTCGACGAACAAAAAGACGCGCACGAGGCGACACTGGAGAAGTTCAGACAGGAAAACCAAGCCTTGAAGACACAGATCAACACCTTCCAGACCACTAGCGTGTCCAATAATTTGAATGAAGATACCGCGCTTTCCTTGTCTCAGAAGGTCGCGCTGCGAATCGAGAAGCAGGCGAAGGAAGAAGCGGCGGTCATCAAGACCAACGCGGATGAGTACTATGCGCAGCAATTGAAGAAGATGGAAGCCAAGCGAAAAGAGATCGAATCCGAAGTCGTGACCAGTCTCTCTGAGCTGATCGGCAGCGAGCGGATGATCGTCGCCTCCATCGATACGGTCAAACAGGAGTATGTTCGGTTGATGTCCGTGATTCGCGAGAATTACGAGACGATGACCGATGAAGCAAATGATTAAGGTAAAGGGGCAAAAGGATGCATTTTAAACCACGAGATATCCGCGGAATGACATTTCGCCGCCAACTGTTCGGGTATCGTGTCGGCGATGTCAAAGATTTCATGAAGCATATCGTCGAAGATTACGAATCCTATCAAGTCAGCGAGAGCGATGCGATCGTCTATCAGGATAAAATTGCCGAATTGAAAGAGACCATTGAGAACCAAAAATGGAGCGCGCAGCAGCTTAGTATCAAGAACATGCAGCTAAAATCTGAAAATGAACGGTTCCGCTCGATCGAATCGGAGGTCTACGAGCTAGACAAGATGAAGGAGCTGGCGCAAAAAACCGCGGATACCGTGCAGATGGAGGCGCAGCTTTTGCTGGAGCAGGCCAAGCGTGAACGCGACGCGATCCTGCAAGAAGCAGAGACCACGAAGATGAATCACCTGCTGAACCTTCAGATCGACATCGACGAGCTAGTCCACGATCAGGAGCATCTGAATGTCCTGATCGCGAACAAAAAGAAGAGCCTCTTCGAATTGGACCTCCAATACCAAGACGTTCTTGCAGAAAAGGAACGTTTTTCACGAGAGGCGCAGCTATTAAAGAGCGAATTCATGACACTGAGAAATCGCCTGCTGCAAAAATACGAAGAAGAGCTCAATGAATTTATCGAAGAAAATGAACTACTGAGCCAACCGCTGAGTGAAGACTCTGGGAATAAGGTGACAAACTTAACATCCAAACTGATTGGCTAGGAGGTGACGACCCAGATGGATTTTGAACAGTTTATCGTCGTTTTCGATTTCTTGGAGAAGGTCAAGATTCGCCGCTACGTCTTTCCGGCGATGGTCCTCGTGATGACCATCAGCTATCTGAAGATTCGCTATTCGCGAAGAAAAATCACGCAAGAAGAAGAGAACATCCTGATCGAAGCGACGTATCAAAAGGATGAGAACGGTCTGTATCCATGGGAAGCAGATACCGACGACCATCCAGACCGGGTCGGAAAAAAATGCAAACCGATCCAGAAAAACTGGGGGCCGCAGCGAGGCCGCTGGTAACGATCAATTTAACGCATAAGGGGAGTAACGGTGAAAGAAGTCAGCATAGAAAAACTAGTCAAACAGCTCAAATACGTGCCCATCGAAACGAAGCAGAAGCATCTGTTTCTTTCTGTTTCTAATGGAAACGAACGGGCAAGGGTCAAGAACTTTCGGGGAGAGACCTTAGAAGCCTGCATCCACTGGATGAAGGGGGAACTAAGCACAGTCGATGCCCCGCACATTCGGGTCGATGTCGTGACCCACTGTCAGGAATACAGCTACGCCGATCTGATGCGGCGCCTAGCGCTAGTACCGCGGAACAATTATTTCCGCACAGGGATCGCCTTTGATCGGAAATTTCGGACCGCTTTTCTCGGAGAAGAGCTCATGGGCAGCGCCCTGATCCGACCGTCGAAGAAACATCGTGTCGGCTTCAATAATCCAGAGCTGTCGATCAATACAGCGAATTTGGAAAAATACATGCAGCGAAAATACCAGACCTCGTTGAGAGAACGATTGAAACAACGAACGTTCTATCTTTTCACGACGCAGGGGTTCTATTTTGAAGACGGCGCCTGGATCAAGCTCTCCACGAAGCCCAATCAAGAAGGGATGCGGGAGACGAATCACGGCCTATTGCCAAAGCAGATCGATCACGCGATCGCCCACGGAGAAGACTTTTTATTCCGGCAGATCAAGGATTCGGGTCAGTTCATTTACGGCTATTATCCGACCTACGATTATTCACTGACCGGCTATAACTCTGTCCGGCATTTCTCCAGTGTCTATGCCTTACTGGAGGCACAGGAATACCTCGGAAAAGACGAAGAGCTGAAGCGCTCGGAGCAGGCTCTGGACTGGGGCGTCCAGAATCTTCTATTAGAAAAGGACGGCGCCCATTACGTGAAGGAGCAGGCACGATCAGGAATCTCCATCAAGTTAGGAGCACAGGCTTTGGCGATCCTAGCGATGGCGAAGTTCCAGACGATCACGGGCAATAAAAAATATGAGCCCATCATCAATCAGTTGATTCAAGGGATCGACGACCGTTTCGTCAATGACGAAGGAGAAACGACCCATATCCTCAATGAGGAACTAGAGACGAAGAAGAAATTCAATATCATCTACTACGATGGGGAAGCCGTCTTCAGTATCCTGCGAGGCTACGCGATCACGCAGAACGACCGGCATTTGGCCTTGGCTAAGAAATTATTCGACCGGTTCGTTGAAAAACAGTACGAACGCTACCACGATCATTGGTTAAGTTACGCCACCAATGAGATTTTGTTATACCTTAATGACCAGAAATACTACGAGTTCGGGCTGAAAAACGCCTTCGAGAACTTGAATTTCATTGAGTTTCGCGACACCGCTTATCCCACCCTCTTAGAGCTGCTGATGGCAGCCATCAAGATGACCGATAAGCTCCAAGACACCAGCTATTTTACACAAGGGGCGTTTACGACCTTTGTTTCTAAAATAGACTTTTGGCGGCTCCGGCAAGTCGCCGTCAAACGTGCTGAAATCGAGATCGAAAAGGGGGTTATGTTTCCTGAGATGGCCATGTTTATGAAGTGTCCGAAGAAGATCGTGCACGGATTCTACACGCGACACGACAAGTTTCGGATGCGTATCGACGATCAAGAACATTTCTTAAGCGGCTTGATTAATTTTTACGATTATTTCTATAAATAATCACCACGCATATTCATCGCACCAAGAAACTTAACAAGAGAAAGAAGGGGTTATTACTGATGAGCAATGAAAAAAGAATCATTTATCGCCGCGAGCCGATAAAAAAATACAAAATGCATAAGGTGAAGAAGCATTGGGTTGTAAAAAGCGGGGTCGCAGGCGCCATGATCGTTGGGTCCGTCGGCGCACCAATGGTACCGCACTTAGCCTTTGCGGCAGAAACAGAAGAAGTCGATTCGGGAGAAGAGACCGAGGTAAAAAGTCTAGCAGACGTCCAAGAAGAATCCATGCAAACGGTGGAGTCTACCGTGCCGGAAGTACCTGTAGAGACAGTGGCTACTGAGACAGAGGAATCGGTGGAGGAAGAAGAGAAGACTACTGAAAGTACTGAGGACAAAACAACAAATAGTACTAATGATGCTTCGAAAACAAATAAATCTGAGAGAAAACAATCTCGTGCGGTTGATAATGGAGATGGAACGAAGACTTGGGTTGCGAATCAAGATACTGAAGTGATAGTCTCGGATATAGAGAGGGTAACAATTGATGGTGAACTAGCAAGTTCTAATTATTCGAGTAATGAATTTGATAATAGTTTGAGAATTAAATTAACTATCGATAATACTAGTAACGAAATAAATATTGGAGATAAGATTTTTATTCCCATTACAGATGATACTGAAAGCTTGACTTCTGGTAGAGAAAAAAGCTGTTTTTTTGGATTAAAGGGATCAGTACCAGGAGTTGGGAATATTGAATATGCATCTGATGAGTCAGGTTTTGTATTAGAAATATCTGAATCAATAAGTGGAACTAAGAATATTACATCATTATTAAATTCAATAGGATTAAAAGAATTTCCCTATTATTATGATACAACTACTAATACTATACGTTGCCTTACGTTCAATATCTATTTAGATGGACAAGAAATAGAAAAAGTTACAAGTTCATTTTCGGGAGGAGCTATTGGTTGGGGGGTCGCTAAGAATGACGCTATTTATACTAAACCACAAGGGTATATTCTCTATCATGTATATACAGATACTGAATCAGTTGTGCATGCACTTTTAGGTGGTACTCCATCCAATACAGAAAATCATATAGTACAGATTGAAAGAATGAGTTTTAGTGCTGGCGATGATTTAATAAGTTATCCTGGAATGAACAGAGAAAACATTGAAACGACACACAGTAAGGTATCCTTTCCTTCGCCTGTTGGAGATGGTGGGATGTTTTTCCCAGGATTCAATTTAACAGGTGATACTTTTACCTATGTGGAAGTACCAATAGATTCCTCAGATGAACAAGTACAAAGTTACTTAGAAGCAGCGGGGACGAACACTTATACTACTATAAGAAATTCTGATGGAACTTACACACATGCGAGAAATGTGGACATTTCAAGCAGTGGATTCAAGTTAATAGACTCCAAAGAGTATAAAGAATGTGTCGAAAGAAATGGAATTTCAACACCTGTTGAATTCTTTGAACTGAAATTTGGAGTAACTTATGAAGATCCTGAGCTTGTAAGAAAAATAAATCATATATATAGCACACAAATTGTAGACTCTAGATCAGCAAATGAATATACTTTTCCAGATGATACCGTCACTCATAATATTAATGTCGAATATACCGATTCTACCGGTCATAGTAGTAATAATTCTTATATAACAACACCAAACAAAATAACGGTAGAGGGACAAAGTCAAATTAAAATTAAATTTGAAGATCAAGTAGGAAATGCAATTAGATCAGTAACTAACAGAGCTGATTGGCCTGGACAATCAACGGATATTACTGCTGATGACTTAGTTGTGAGAGGGTATACGTTAGATAAAACTAGACTTCCGAATGGAGCGAATCCAGAAACTGGTGCAATGAATGTAACTTTCCCTGAAGAGGGAGAAACGACAGAAGTTACATACTACTACACAGCAAATGATTCCTCAGTCGATCTTAAGTATATGATTGATCGTGATGGGGATGGTGACGGAGATGAGGATATCAATGTAGCTGACAACCGTACATTAACTGGTAAATTTGGGCAGAGGTACGTAACACAAGCTAGAGATTATCGACATTTGAATTATTTTCTCACTAAACGACCAGACAATGCGAATGGAAGTTATGATGATCCAACACCAGATGTAGTGTACGTTTATCAAGAAGTAGGACAATTGCTTTTCAATGACTCGATAATTGGTAATGAAAAACTGTATGGTGAGTATTATACAATTCAAGATGATTTAATTAATGTTGATGATCTATATGTTCCTGGGGCGCCAGTGGGCTATCATTATGAAGATGCGAATGGAGATACTTTAACAACAGGTTCAACGATACGAGTGGATGATAAAACTGAAGACACTGTTTGGACGCTAGTAGCGAATGATGCCAGAATTATTTACAACTACGTTGATGAACATGGGAATATAGTTGCTGATGCTGAAACGGTTGACGCTAAAGTCAACGATACGATTGCAGATAATATAAAAACTGCTGACAGATTTGTATATGATAGGACAGATGGAAGCTCGGATACAGTTGTGCAACCAGAAGGGGATTCTGAAGTAACCTATATTTACGTGCCTATGGGTGGCTTTGTACCTGAAAGTGAAAGTCAAGATTTTAATCCTGAGTGGGACTTTATTATATATCCTAATGACGAAAACAATCCAACTGGAACATTAGATCCAAATGATCCTGAATATTCGTTGTATATTCCATATGTACCTGGCTATACGGCTACGGATAAAAATGGCAATGAGTTAGAGTTAATAGATGAACATGATCCAGAAGCAGGATATAAGGCGCCAATTATTGACGATCCAAAAGAAGATACAGTCATTAAATATGTAGAAGATGATGATGATGATTCGGATAGTGATTCGGACTCGGATTCAGACAGCGATTCGGATAGTGACTCAGACTCGGATTCAGACAGTGATTCCGATAGCGACTCGGACTCAGATTCGGACAGCGATTCCGATAGCGACTCAGATTCGGATTCAGACAGTGATTCCGATAGCGATTCAGATTCGGACTCAGACTCAGATTCAGACAGTGATTCCGATAGCGACTCGGATTCAGACTCAGATTCAGACAGTGATTCCGATAGCGACTCGGATTCAGACTCAGATTCAGACAGTGATTCTGATAGTGACTCGGATTCAGATTCAGACAGTGATTCGGATAGCGACTCAGATTCGGATTCAGACAGCGATTCCGATAGTGATTCCGATAGTGATTCAGACTCAGATTCGGACAGTGATTCAGATAGCGACTCAGACTCAGATTCAGATTCAGACAGTGATTCAGATAGCGACTCAGACTCAGATTCGGATAGTGATTCAGATAGCGACTTGGACTCGGATTCAGACAGCGATTCCGATAGCGACTCAGATTCAGATTCAGACAGTGATTCAGATAGCGACTCAGACTCAGATTCAGACAGCGATTCCGATAGTGATTCAGACTCGGATTCGGACAGTGATTCAGATAGCGACTCAGACTCAGATTCGGACAGTGATTCAGATAGCGACTCAGACTCAGATTCGGATAGTGATTCAGATAGCGACTCGGACTCGGATTCAGACAGTGATTCCGATAGCGACTCAGACTCGGATTCAGACAGCGACTCTGATAGCGACTCAGACTCGGATTCAGACAGCGATTCAGATAGCGACTCAGACTCAGATTCGGACAGTGATTCAGATAGCGATTCAGATTCGGATTCAGACAGCGATTCCGATAGTGATTCAGACTCAGATTCGGATTCAGACAGCGATTCCGATAGCGACTCAGACTCAGATTCGGATTCAGACAGTGATTCAGATAGCGACTCAGACTCAGATTCAGACAGCGATTCAGATAGTGATTCAGATTCGGATTCAGACAGTGATTCAGATAGCGACTCAGACTCAGATTCAGACAGTGATTCCGATAGTGATTCAGACTCAGATTCAGACAGCGATTCAGACAGCGACTCCGATAGTGACTCGGATTCAGATTCAGACAGTGATTCCGATAGTGATTCAGACTCAGATTCAGACAGCGATTCAGACAGCGACTCCGATAGTGACTCGGATTCAGATTCAGACAGTGATTCCGATAGTGATTCAGACTCAGATTCAGACAGTGATTCCGATAGCGATTCAGATTCGGACTCAGACTCAGATTCAGACAGTGATTCCGATAGCGACTCAGACTCAGATTCGGATTCAGACAGTGATTCTGATAGCGACTCAGACTCGGATTCAGACAGTGATTCCGATAGCGACTCAGACTCGGATTCAGACAGTGATTCCGATAGCGACTCAGACTCGGATTCAGATTCGGACTCAGATTCGGACTCAGATTCAGACAGCGATTCGGATAGCGATTCAGACAGTGACTCCGATAGCGACTCAGACTCAGATTCAGACAGTGATTCCGATAGCGACTCAGACTCAGATTCAGACAGTGATTCCGATAGCGACTCAGACTCAGATTCAGACAGTGATTCCGATAGCGACTCAGACTCAGATTCAGACAGTGATTCCGATAGCGACTCAGACTCGGATTCAGACAGCGACTCTGATAGCGATTCAGACTCAGATTCAGACAGTGATTCCGATAGCGACTCAGACAGCGATTCAGACAGCGACTCTGATAGCGATTCAGACTCAGATTCAGATAGTGATTCAGATAGCGACTCAGACTCAGATTCAGACAGCGATTCCGATAGCGACTCAGACTCAGATTCAGACAGCGATTCCGATAGTGATTCGGACTCAGATTCAGACAGTGATTCTGATAGCGATTCAGACTCAGATTCAGACAGCGATTCTGATAGTGATTCGGACTCAGATTCAGACAGCGATTCAGATAGCGACTCAGACTCGGATTCAGACAGCGATTCCGATAGTGATTCAGACTCGGACAGCGATTCAGACAGCGATTCGGATAGCGACTCCGATTCGGATTCAGACAGTGATTCCGATAGCGATTCAGACTCGGATTCTGATAGTGATTCCGATAGCGACTCAGATTCGGATTCGGACAGCGATTCCGATAGCGATTCAGACAGTGATTCCGATAGTGATTCAGACAGCGACTCTGATAGCGATTCAGATTCGGATTCAGACAGTGATTCCGATAGCGATTCAGACAGTGATTCCGATAGTGACTCAGACTCGGATTCAGACAGCGACTCAGACTCAGATTCGGACAGTGATGTAACCGATCCTAATAAAGATACTGACGGTGATGGTATTCCAGACTGGAAAGAGGAAGAAATAGGAACTGACCCGAATAATCCAGATACCGACGGTGACGGTGTAAATGATGGTCAGGAAATCAAAGATGGCACTGATCCGTTAAATCCAGATACCGATGGTGATGGATTGACTGATGGTCAGGAAAAAGAAATAGGGACTGACCCACTAAATCCGGATACTGATGGTGATGGTGTTAAGGATGGTCAAGAAGTAGAAGATGGCACCGACCCATTGAATCCAGATACTGATGGTGATGGTTTAACAGACGGACAAGAGAAAGAACATAATACTGATCCGTTGAATCCAGATACCGATGGTGATGGTGTTAAAGATGGAGAAGAAGTCAAAGATGGTACGAATCCTAGAAATCCGGATAGTGATGGCGATGGATTAACCGACGGTGAAGAGAAAAAACATGGTACCGACCCATTGAATCCAGATACTGATGGTGATGGTATTAATGATGGACAAGAAGTGAAAGATGGTACTGATCCTCTTGATCCTAATGACCCTGGAAGAAAAGGGTTCAATGTTAAGCCTTTGGATAATTCAAATAATAATAATGGTTTGGCTTCAACTTCTGGTAATGGATCAAGTGCGAAGAAACTGCCAAGTACAAATACAAATGATGACCAAATGCTTTATTCTGTTGCTGGATTAGGTTTAGTTTCGATGGGATTAGCCTTCTATGGCGGACCGAAGAAACGCAGAAAGGGAGAGAACAAAGCCTAAGTCGTAGATGTCCATTTAGTAAGGGGTCACGTTCTGTATTCAAAGGAGCGTGACCCCTTTTCTAAAGCAGGGAGGATAAGAATGAAAAACAGACAGTACCAAGTGAAGAAGACAGCGAAGAATGCCTATCGCAGATACCGTATGCACAAGGTCAAGAAGAACTGGGTCGTCAAAAGCAGCGTCATCAGCGCAATGATCCTGGGTGGGTCATCCTCTGCTTCGGCGGTCGAAGCCGTAGACCCAATGGCGATCCAGCAAGCTGTCGATCCCCAAGAGGATTCGCCGCCAATAGAACCAGAAGTTATTGAACAGCCAGTGGAGGAATCTGTTTTACCAGAAGAAGTACCAGATGAATCGGCGCCATCTATGGAAGTTCCCGTTGCACCAGACACGGTCGAATCAAATGTGTCGCCTACTGAGAACAAGGAAGTAGTTCAAGAAGTAACTCAACAACCGCAGAAAGAAGAAACGGTAGAAACACCAAACGTTGAAACACAAACAGAGACGAAACCAACGAAAGAAGTGACGATGACCGTCCCTTCTGATGCCATCAATTTTACAGAAGCGGAATCTAGAAAATCTGACTTAGAAATCAAAGTCGATGTGGAGATCGTTCAGCCCGCTTTGCGAGTGGCAGATACGGTGCAAAATGAACCGGAAATCGCTGCATTGATCCAGAAATTGCTTCAAGCCCAAATCGATAATCCAACAAATCATAATTCGAAGGTCTCTGTATCTGATGCGGCAAATGCATTGAAAGCTGCTGTACCCGCAGTATCTCGAAGAAAAGATGCGGCAGTGGATCGGGCAAATACAGCAACATGGGGTGAAACCTATGTAGATTTTGGAAGTCAATTTGGGATGGAATGGAGCTATCAAAATTATTTGGGCTCAGCCATCGCAGCGCTTAAAGCTGGAAAGCAAAATACACTGGCAATCCCACCTACAGTGACTATAGAAGAACTTGAGAGATTGACGAATGATGTCAACGAGAAGGTAGCCAATATTGAGAATGAAATAGATGTTCTTGGGGTACCAGGGCCGCTCTCAGACCAAAAAGGAACAGCGGTTAAAACGAAGGTAACTTATCGCTATATTGACGATTCAGGGAAAAATGTGATTCCTGATGTTGTAAAGGACGCGGTATCAGGAAACTTGATCCCTCACGAAAAAATCTTCATTGAAGGGTATACCTACAATAGAGAAGATAAAGAGGCTTCAGATTCGGATATGAAGGTGGATGAAGACGGCAGCTCTGTCGTTGTCTACTATTATAAGGCGAACCGAGGGACGATCACCTATCGCTATATCGACGAAAATGGCGCAATCCTTTCGCCAGAACATACCGAACAATCAACTGTTGATGCAGAGATACCAGAACGAAAGCTCGATATTGAGGATCATGCTTTCTTGAAGATGGGGGAAGGCTCCGACAGCGACATGATCGTGGATCGCAGCGGAAATTCCGTCGTGATCTATGTCTATACGACCAACAAAGCAACTGTGACACACCGCTATGTGAATGAAAAAGGCGAAACGTTAGAACAAGAGCAAGTAGAAGAAGCGGGTGTCGGCGGAGAGATCGTTCTGAAAGAACAAGAGATCGAGGGCTATACCTTCAAAGAAATCGATAGCAGCTCTGACGAAGATATGAAAGTAAATGAGGATGGCACATCTGTCGTGACGTATGTGTATTCTCCGAATGATGCAGTATTGGAATTTCACTACGTGGATGTCAATGGAAATACCATTCGCCCTAGTGACACCTTCAATACTGTTGTAGATTTTGAAATCACGCCTGATTTTATTGAGAATTTTATCGCATACCCAACGAATTATCTCTATCAAGGAATAGATGAAGACAAATCAGATGCGGACATGACCGTAGACCGTGATGGGTACTCAGAGATTACATGTGTCTATAGAGCGGTAGGAAGGTTTGTTTTAGTTAGTGATGATCCGACGTTTAATGGACCAGAGGAAATCAGCTACGTGGTGACTGGAAAGGAATTAGTACAAGAAAATCAAATTGTTCCATATGTTCCGGGATTTACAGCTGTAGATGATCAAGGCGAAGAGCTAGAACTTATTGATTCGGATGATCCTTCAAAAGGATATAAAGCGCCAGATATTGATGATCCACATGAAGATACGACTGTTAAGTATGTGAAAGATGATGATAGCGATTCGGATTCGGATAGTGACTCAGACTCGGATAGCGATTCAGATTCGGACAGCGACTCAGACTCGGATAGTGATTCAGACTCGGATAGTGACTCAGACTCAGATAGCGATTCAGATTCGGATAGCGATTCGGACTCGGATAGTGACTCGGATTCGGATAGTGACTCGGATTCAGACAGTGATTCAGATTCAGACAGCGATTCAGATTCAGATAGCGACTCGGATTCGGATAGCGATTCAGACTCGGACAGTGACTCAGACTCGGACAGCGATTCGGACTCGGATAGTGACTCGGATTCGGATAGTGACTCGGATTCAGACAGTGATTCAGATTCGGATAGCGACTCGGATTCAGACAGTGATTCAGATTCGGATAGCGATTCCGATTCGGACAGCGACTCAGACTCAGATAGTGACTCGGATTCAGATAGCGACTCGGATTCGGATAGCGACTCAGACTCAGATAGCGACTCAGATTCGGACAGCGACTCAGATTCGGATAGCGATTCAGACTCAGACAGTGACTCGGATTCGGATAGTGACTCGGATTCAGACAGTGATTCAGATTCGGATAGCGACTCGGATTCGGATAGTGACTCGGACTCGGATAGTGATTCAGATTCGGACAGCGACTCAGATTCGGATAGTGATTCAGACTCAGATAGTGACTCGGACTCAGACAGCGACTCAGACTCGGATAGCGACTCAGATTCAGATAGCGATTCAGATTCAGATAGTGACTCGGATTCGGATAGCGATTCGGACTCGGATAGCGATTCAGACTCAGATAGCGACTCAGACTCGGATAGTGATTCAGATTCAGATAGCGATTCAGACTCGGATAGCGATTCAGACTCGGATAGCGACTCGGATTCAGATAGCGATTCAGACTCGGATAGCGACTCGGATTCAGATAGTGACTCAGACTCCGATAGTGATTCAGATTCGGACAGTGATTCAGACTCAGATAGCGACTCAGACTCGGATAGCGACTCAGATTCAGATAGTGACTCAGACTCAGACAGCGATTCCGATAGTGATAGTGACTCGGATTCAGATAGCGATTCAGACTCCGACAGTGATTCGGATTCGGACAGCGATTCGGATTCGGACAGCGATTCAGACTCGGATAGTGACTCAGATTCGGACAGCGACTCAGACTCAGATAGCGACTCGGATTCGGACAGTGATTCGGATAGTGATTCGGACTCAGATAGCGATTCCGATTCGGATAGTGATTCGGACTCGGATAGTGACTCGGATTCAGATAGTGATTCGGATTCGGATAGCGACTCAGATTCAGATAGCGACTCAGATTCAGATAGCGACTCGGATTCGGATAGCGACTCAGATTCGGATAGCGATTCAGACTCCGACAGTGACTCGGATTCAGACAGTGACTCAGACTCGGACAGCGATTCGGATTCAGACAGTGACTCAGATTCGGATAGTGACTCGGATTCAGACAGCGACTCGGATTCAGATAGCGATTCAGACAGTGACTCAGACTCGGACAGCGATTCGGATTCAGACAGTGACTCGGATTCGGATAGTGATTCGGATTCAGATAGCGACTCAGACTCAGACAGTGATTCGGATTCAGACAGTGATTCGGATAGTGATTCGGACTCGGACAGCGATTCAGACTCAGACAGCGACTCGGATTCAGATAGCGATTCGGACTCAGACTCAGACAGTGATTCGGATTCAGACAGTGACTCAGACTCGGATAGCGATTCGGACTCAGACAGTGATTCGGATTCGGACAGCGACTCAGATTCAGATAGCGATTCGGACTCGGACAGTGACTCAGACTCGGATAGTGACTCGGACTCAGACAGTGATTCGGATTCGGACAGTGACTCGGATTCGGATAGTGATTCAGACTCCGACAGCGATTCAGACTCGGATAGTGACTCAGACTCGGATAGTGACTCAGACTCGGATAGTGACTCGGATTCGGACAGTGACTCAGATTCGGACAGTGACTCGGATTCAGATAGTGATTCAGACTCGGATAGCGATTCAGACTCGGACAGTGACTCAGACTCGGACAGCGATTCGGACTCGGATAGTGACTCGGATTCGGATAGCGACTCGGATTCAGACAGTGATTCCGATTCGGATAGCGATTCCGATTCGGATAGTGACTCAGACTCCGACAGCGATTCGGATTCAGATAGTGATTCGGATTCAGACAGTGATTCGGATTCAGACAGCGATTCAGACTCGGACAGCGACTCAGACTCAGATAGTGATTCAGATGCCGACAGTGATTACGAGAATTGGGTAGTGAATCCGCCGACGTTAGATCCATTATCGCCAGGGGATACCGTTATTTCTGGGAAGGTACCGGATCAAAATCTAGATCATGACAGAACCTACACTGTAGACATTTATGTTAACGGTCAGCTCATTGTCAGCGGGATCGACGTGAATCCGAATGGGGAGTTCTACTATGACATGAGCCAACTGGCGAAAGAGTATGCAAGGGTGACAGGTCAGACACTGGAGGATGGCGACACGGTAACTGCGAAAATTATCGGTCATCAAGAAGGTAAGGCAGATAAAGAAAGTTCTACAACCAGCACTGTTGTTCAGGGAGACTCTGAAAGTGATTCGGACTCAGACAGTGACTCGGATTCAGACAGCGATTCGGACTCAGACAGTGACTCGGATTCGGATAGTGACTCAGATTCAGACAGCGATTCGGATTCCGATAGCGATTCGGACTCAGATAGTGATTCCGATTCAGATAGTGATTCAGATTCGGACAGCGACTCAGACTCAGATAGCGACTCGGATTCGGATAGCGACTCAGATTCAGACAGTGACTCAGATTCGGATAGTGACTCAGATTCGGACAGTGACTCGGGCTCAGACAGCGACTCGGATTCAGACAGCGATTCGGATTCCGATGATGAGAAGACGGTAACGGTGAAGGTCCAGACTGAAAATTCTGGTACGAAGGGTACACTGTCATCTGGTTCTGGCAAGGCTGCGGCGAGTGGTTCGTTGCCGAAAACAGGAATGGCAGAGGATCAACTGATCTATCGCATCCCTGGATTAGGTGCGTTGGCTGCGGGGCTTGCAGGATTTGTCCGGCGGCGTCGTCAAGACAAGCAACGGAAAAAAGAATAAACGAAGGTTTTTTCAAAGGGCGGATGCAAGGGATTCGATCCGCCCTTTGTCTATTAGGAGAATGAGATGAAGCAAAGGATCATTGGAGGAATAGGGACCGTGCTTATTCTGGCGGGCTGCTTGTTTCTTTTTAACAAGCCGGTCAAAAACTTCTTTATCGAAAAGACGACAGAAGCGTACGAGATCTCTAACGTGACCAAAGAAGAGATAGAAGAGAACGAGAAAAAAGAGGTGCCCTTTGATTTTGATGCGGTTGAGCCGCTGAATTTGAATGCCGTGGCGCAGTCGCAATTGAAGGGAACGAGCAAGAAGCTGCCGGTGATCGCCAGTGTGGCGGTGCCGCGTGTCGGGATCTGTCTGCCAGTATTCAAAGGGCTGGAAAATGATGGCTTGTACTATGGTGCGGGGACATTGTCGCCGGATCAGGAGATGGGCGAGGGAAATTATGGCATCGCGAGTCATCGTTCGGATCGGGCCGACTTATTGTTTACACCGCTGGAGGAAGTCCGGCTAGGGGACAGGATCTATCTCACGGATTTGACCAATGTCTATACATATGTGGCGATTTGGAAAGAGAAGGTAGATCCGAGTGCCGTGGATGTACTGGATGTTGATCCCAAACGGCAGTTGATCACTCTGCTGACGTGCGGCGATATCTACGCGACGACGCGTCTGGTCGTTCAGGGGGAGCTGGAGCGTATCGAGCCGATGGATGAGATCACTGAAGAAGCTGCAGCCGCATTTGATTTGCCTATGAAGACGTATTGAATGTGCACATATAAAGGGAGTATCAATCGTTTCTAAGAAAACGAGTGGAAAGGAAAAAGGGAATGGCGAAAAAGACGGGGTGGCTGTTTCAAAAAAGCGAAATGGAAAAAGCGTATACGAACGAGGAGCTAGAAAGAAACCGCGAGACGATCGAGAAGAAGATTCTTGAGATCCAGCAGTTACGGGAGCAGCTAAGAGACGCGACGCAGCAGCAAAAAAGCTATCAAGAGGATAGTCAGCGGCTCAATAAGACGATCGCAGAGCTGAAAGAGATCCAAGCCAAACACGTAGAAGAGCTTTATCAGGAAAAGTGGGAAAACGAACAGCTAAAGAACACGATCAAAGAAGAACGTGCGACTAGTCAGGAACAGATCGAAACGCTGCAAAAGCGTTTGTGGCAAGATTCGGATCGGCGCAAAGAGATCGGTGACCTAACAGAACAGATCAAAAAGCTGACGCATCAATTGCTCGTCAACCAACGGCAATTGGAAGAGACGAAGAAGCAAAAAGCAGTGATCGAAAAGCAATTGAATCATCAAATCACTGAATTGAAAAATGACCAGCGGGCACTCAAGGACAAGGTCCAGAAGGATGCCGAAGCGTTAGAAAAGCAAGAAGCGTCAAGAAAAGCAGCGGTAGAAAAATTGACCGTGTTTCAACAGGACTACACGAAGCTAGAGCAGCGTTTTGCGGAGAAGACCAAAGAACTGACCGCACTGGCGAGTCAGAGTGTCTCAGAGAAGAAGCAAAAGGAAGAGCAGATCACTCGCCTGATCCGAGAGCTAGAAGCGCAGCAGGCTAAGGTCTCTGACTGTGAAAAAACGATCCAAGAACTTGAAGCCCTGGCGAAGGAGAACGAGGAGCAGCATCCGATCGTCATGAAAATGAAGGAAGCGCAGAAGAAAAACCAAGCGGTGATCGATGGACAGGAAGCGGAGATGCGCAAATTAAAGACGCGATCTGAGCAAGTATTTTTAGAGAAGAAGGAACTGGATACCGCCTGTGCCGCGCTAAAAAATAAGACCAAGACCCAAGAGCAATCGTTGAGTCAAACTCAGGAAGCATTAAAGAAGGAGCAGCTAAAAAATCAGCAGTTGACGCAGCAGACAGCCGCCTTGACGAAGCAGCTTACCGACTTGAAGAGCAATTATTCAGATATGGAGACCCACTTGATCCAGGAAAAGAAAAAGACTAAACAATTAGAGGAGCGGACGGCAGCTATGCAGGAGACGAAAGAGATGGTCCAACAATTAGACGAAGAAAAACAAACGATCCAAAAACAGTTTAAGGAAGAGCGAGAAGCATTAGCGAATGCCCTGTTCCAAGCGCAGGAGGAGATCATCAAGCTGGAGGAGCAGATCGAAAACGGCAATATCAATCAAAAATTGATCGAAAGAAACACCAGCTTAGAAAATGCCCTTTTGGAAAAGGAAAAGCAGCTCGTCGAACTCAAGCAAGAAGCCGCGAAAGTCACAGAGCTGATGACACAGCTTGGCACGCAAAAGAAGGCCCTCGTCGAATTGAATCAGAAATACGGTGACCTAACGAACCAATCTCAAAAAGTCCAAGCAGAGAAGGATGCACTCTATGAAACGATGCAGGACTACGAGCAGCGCCTACAGCAAAAACAAGAAGAAGCGGATACGTTGAAGGAACAGTTACAAGCGAAAAATGACGAAGTGATCGAATGTGATCCAGACGCGCTTCTCCAAGCACGCAATCAAATCAACGAGCTCATGGAGAAAAATATCACACTGAAGCAAGAAGTCACACAATCACAGCTTGAGATCGGAGAAGTGCTCTTCACGGCGAAGAAACAAGCCAACCGCACGATCGAAGAAGCACAGGTCGAAGCAAAGCACCTTATTGGGACCGCAGAATTGGAAGTCGAAAACATCGCCAACAGTGCAAAG
Organism: Enterococcus sp. AZ048; assembly: GCF_051715125.1. Taxonomy (NCBI): domain Bacteria; kingdom Bacillati; phylum Bacillota; class Bacilli; order Lactobacillales; family Enterococcaceae; genus Enterococcus; species Enterococcus sp. AZ048. The sequence continues at coordinate 856,010 of NZ_JBIOTD010000001.1, forward strand.
AAAATCCTAAGAGAAGTCGCTGAATCAAAAGAAGCGGTCTTGGAGATTTACGCTGATCTGGAAAATAAAGTGGATCAACTGGCCCACGAAGCCAATTTCACTGATAGGCAGCAATAAAAGGGGGAGAAATCATTGACCATTCTACTATTAACGAAAAGTCTAGCCTTTGAACAAGATTTCGTTCGAGAAGTGAACGACCTTGGTCATGAGATACTGTGCAGCAAAAAATTTTTACGTGAATTACAGACGAAAGATTACTTTGGAATGGACTTGAATTATTTTGAAACGCTGATCTTCAGCGAAACGATTTCTGACCAAGAAGTAACCAAGATTTTACCATTGTTTCAAAATTTCAGTTGTGCGATTTTCCGTAAGACTAAGAACCAGTTGACACCAGAAATGATCCACACCTGGAAAGAATTAGGGGTTCAAGGCTTCCTGTCTCAGAACACCCACTTCGATGAGCTTCGGGAAGAATTGATCGCCTGCGACCAGCGGTGTCCGAAGAAGGTCTGGGAGACCTCGAACACCCAAGAAGCCCGTCTGGAGAATCTCTTGATCAATTTCTCCAATCAAGAACTGCAAGTCTTTAAGATTCTACAAGAATCTGGCAAGAAATACATTTCAAGAGAAGACCTGTCGGAGAAGCTCTGGGGAGAACCGCCAACCAAATCAAAAGAGAGCCGCCTGTCCGGCATCATTCGCAGCATCAAAAGCAAATTGGCGAATTACGGCTTCGATGAATCCTGCCTCGAAACCTCCTGGGGGCGCGGCTATCGGATCGATCCAATCAAATTACGCCTCGAAACCGATGAAGTCTCAGGCGAACTAAAGGTCATCGAACTTTAAATATAAGCCGCAAATACTACCGACGTAAGCCGCCACCCCAGCGGCTTCTTCCTTACCGAAAAATCAGTAAAATACACTCGAAAAATAAGAAATAAAGAAAATCATGTGGGGAAAATAATTTTACGGGTTGTGTTGATTGAAGGGGAGGTCAGGAGCGGGCTGAATAAGAGGGAAATCCTATTAAAATAGAAAAATGTGAGGGAAAACATGATTTATCACTTAAATGTCAATATAGGAAGGCAACTAACCGGAATTGAGAGTGCAGCAATTCAAAGGCACAATTTATTAAAAGAAAAATACCAAAGTAAATTGGTCACGATTCGATATAATACGCAACTCAGTGAGATGACAAAAATGTATGGGCTGGCTTCCGAAGACTATGTAAATATGTATGACTTCTTGCAAGAAGCCGAAAGCTTCAGTGAGTATACATCTGTAGTTCTCAGTGATATTTTTCCAGAAGAAAATTATTCCTTTAAACGAGTAGGACAAATAAACGATTATCGTGTCTATCAAGAGAACACCTATATTGCTTACGCACATCTGAATGAAGACGAGCAAGTTAAATATATCAATTATTTCGATGAGAACGGTAAAAAGAAAAAGAGACAGCTATTTGATTCTAGAGGCTTTCTTTCTTGTGAAAGTCTATTAGATGAGAATCTTCAGATAATAAATGAACGGTATTTCTCGCCAAAGGGAATCACTTGTATAGAAAAGTTCTATGATCATGAAAAAAAGAATGAAAATTTGTTGATCAAGGTCCATGAAAAAGAAGGAACATCCACAGTTCTAAAACAAGAGAAAGAGTTGATCATCTTCTTTCTGCGTAAACTTCTTACAAAAAAAGACACAGTTATTTCTGATAAAAATATCTTGGTAGCGGATGCTTTGATACAGGTTTCAGAAGTTGGAAAAAAAATTGCGATTCTTCACAGCAAGCATTATTTAGGAACAGATTCTCAGAAAGGGAGAATCTCAGGACCCTACAGAGAAGTCTTTTCTGATCTTGATAAATTTGACTACGTGGTTTGTTCAACAGGGCAACAGCAGGCGGATCTTGCATTACGCTTTAATAATGCAGAGAAATTTGTGTGCATTCCAGTTGGGATACGAAAAGATGTGCGAAAAAACCGTTCAAACATAGTACGAAAGAAACCTATAAAAATTGGTGTAGTCGCAAGATATTACGAGGAAAAAAGACTGGATCATGTAATCAAGGCATTTAAAATCATTCATTCAATTCTTCCTTTTACAGAATTGCATCTTTATGGTTTTGGAGACGGAAGAGAAAATTATAAGACAGAAAAAGAATTGATTCGTCTGACGAATCAATTAAATCTAAAGGAAGCAGTTAAATTTCGTGGCTATTTACTTGATTTGGATGAGGAATACAAAAAAATGCACCTTATATTATTGACGAGTCGTTTTGAAGGATTTTGCTTAGCTTTATTAGAGGGAATTTCGTATGGTATTCCAGCGATCTCATATGATATCAATTACGGACCAAGGGAAATGATCGATTCTGGCTCCTCTGGATACTTGGTTACAAATAGCTGTATCGACGAGTTAGCCAGAAAAGTTATTCATCTATTAAGTGATGCGAAACAATATGATGACTTTTCAAAAGAGTCCTTTAAAAAATCAAAGGAATTCTCAAAACAACGAATCTTGGATAAATGGGAGCAAATTATTTTTGTGGAAGGGTACAAAGCGCATGAGTAATTATCAGGGAATAAAGGTAGCGTTAGATACAGACGAAATTTCACATTGGTTTGGAGTACCAGTGATAGTCAACGATAAAGGATTGGGTCCACAATATGTCACTTACACATTTCTGAAGTTAATGGAGAATAGAAAAATAGTTCCCACTGACAAAGTGCGGATTGACGCGTTTATTGAAAGAGAGGCGAAACTAGATGGTTCGTCGTTCTTTGCTGAAGGGGAAGAATGTGTCGCTCTTGAATTGATTCAACTGGCATTGATTACTCAAAAAACTTCGACGATATTTGCGATGGCAAAAATGATTACAGAGAAAACTAAAAAAAAAATAAGTGCTTATTTTGACCAGTATAAAGCAGACACGCCTTCTCCTTGTTTAGAGAATGTCTCAGGAAAAAAATCCTCACTGGAGCAGTATTATACAATGGATGACTTGATCATTCTTGGTAAGAAGCTGGTATCTCTACGAGCAGAATATTTACAAATGCTTGCCACTACAGAAATGATTTATAAAGGAAGGCATATTTTATCAGCTGATTTTACAGTGAAGAGTGGGCAATTAAATCACGCGCTCTCTTGGGAAAATCCTCATACGATTATTGGAATCAATAGTAGGGGAAAAGAGCGATCACTTGTGATTGTTGCGAATGCACCCAATATGTATACGCGAGACTATTTGGTCGATTGTTTGTTATTAAATGAAATACCGTTGACTAAGCATGAGTATCTTCAAAGTGAAAAAGTCGATATTTCAATAAAAAAAGAGTCATTTACGATGAATATCATTGGGGATACTTATCCAGGCGAATTTTATTCAGATCGTAGAACGAAAGCAAAAAGATGGGACCCTCTGGTTGAAGAAGGCTATGATTACTGTTTCAAACCGCTGAAATCCTATTTAAAAAAAGCATCATTAAATATTGCGAACTTCGAGGCTGCATTGGTGGAAGATCGAGAAGACGCTAGGCTATGGGAATTAAAAAAATTTGTTTTAGGTGGTTACCCAACACCGACTGTGAAGGCGCTTAAAAAAGCGAACATCCATGCCTTGCTTCTTGCAAATAATCATTTAGCTGATTATGGGGAGTCAGGAATCTGTTCGACTAAGAAGGCGTTGGCAAAAAGTAAAATCGCTTTTGCAGGGATAGGTGAGAATTTAAAAGAAGCCTCTCAGCCATTACGGATCAAATCAAACAATAAGGAGATCGTCATATTTAATGCGTACTGGTATCGACAAGGGAATTATCGTTATTTTGATTTCTATCCAGGTGTAAGCAAGTCGGGCGTGAACTGTTTAGATGGTGTACTACTCGAACAAATTCGATGGGAAAAAGAACAACATCCAGAAAATTTTGTCATTGTTTCTCCTCATTGGGGCGTTGACTTCAATATGACATCGAAGCTTCAAGTATATTTAGCAAAAAAAGTCGTGCAAGCAGGGGCAGATTTAATTATTGGTCATGGACCGCACACGTTGCAGAAAATTGATGAAATTTCGAATGTTCCTGTTGTTTATAGTATCGGAAACGGCTTTTTTAATAGTGATGGCGAATATGACGGGTATCCTCAGTCCGTTCCCTATGGAATGATCGCTGAATTGAAAGTAGAAAATGAACAGATAAAGCTTCTTCTGAGACCTATTTATTCCAATAACAGAGACACAAAATGGCAGCCTAATTTTGTGAGTGAAGTTCATTTTTCAGAGGTTGTGCAATTTCTGAAAAGAGAAAAATCTTCTCTCGACAAATGGATGATCAAAGAGAATTACTTAGAGATAGTGTTAGATAAATAGTTTGAATAACTCAATAGATCCATGAGAGGGGCTGTTAATCAGTGAAGGATAACGACAATTTTGTAGGAAGCATCTTATATCAAAAAACAAAATTAATTTTTAATTCAGAAAAGATCCTAAATGAAAGACCAGCAGGAAATCGTTGTTCCAAATGGGGCACGATGCATCTTTTATTGTACTTGCTAGTTTTAAAGGATATTGAGAATGGAGTGCTGTCTCCAGATCATGAAATAACTTTTACAAGGGAGGTACAAAAAGAGTTTGGCTCCCTACGCTCTACAAGAGGACAAGCGGGAGAAGTACGATTGCTTTCAGAAGTACTAAATCAAGCAATTTCGTTTAACGCGCCAGACTGTATCTCAGCATTGTTTGAAGTGTATGGCGGCTATGAAAATGCAAGACAAAAAATCAATCAATTAGCCAATCAGATGAACATCTCTGTGTTCTCCAGACTTGCGCCAATAGGAAGAAAGAATACTGCCCAGCGAACGAATATTTACGATTATTATAAAATTGGCCTAGCATTTTTAGAGTTAAGTGCGGTTAGCCACTCTTTCATTAAAAATAGTGCACATAGGATTCAAGGAAAAAGAATCATCCCCCCAATTATTTTCGAAGATCATCCTTCTATAGTATCAAGTATTTTTTGGGGCACGAATCAAAATGAAGGCTTTATTTTTAGAAGAAACAATAAAAAGTTGGAATGTGTTTTGGTTATCAATGGGGACGATGGGTCTGATGTAGTGAATTTTGCTCTCAATGAGCGTGAAGCAAACAGCAATATTTCTCTAAAAAATCTAGATGAATCAAGATATAGTGAAACTTTTAGTGGGTGGTTAAAACAGCACTTCCAAGGTTATTTTTTAAATGAAGAATTAGCGAGGGACATGAAAAAAGTCGAGCATGTGATTCAAGATTTATCTATGATCGATATACGAGGATTCGATAATGTTGCCGTAGTATCTTTATCGGCTGCCCATTATAAGTCCATGATCCCCTACACCACAAGAAATTATCATTCGAATGTCTTGATTGAAAAATCGAAACAAAAAGAAAATATTTCTCTTATTGTCACGGATGAACCTATTGTCTCTTTGAAAAATACGATTCCACAATATATTGTTCCAGACAGTCTTCTATTCAGCTATGAGTATATTTCATATATGAGTGAGATATATAAAGGAAAATCAATAGGAATAACTGGAAGTGCGGGGAAATCCTCTACTCGATTGATGATGAGCCATCTACTTGGAGATACGGGGACTGTTTTAGAAAATCTATCTAATGCAAATATGCACTATCCGACCTTTAGCTTAAGTTTAGGAATTTCAAATAATCTGGATTTCATCGTGTACGAAGGTGCTGCGTCTTCAATGACTCCCCTTGCATATGGAAATAATTCTTATTTCTGGAGGCCAGATGTCGCGATTATTCCGTCTTTTGGGAGTGCTCATGCAGGGACGGGGATACAGCGTAATTTGGGGATAAAAAAACAGATTTTTTATGGTGTAAAGGAAGGCGGATATGCGGTCATTAATGGAGATATCCCTAAGCAGTATTTAAAAGATTTCATTGGAGCAGCAGCCTCTCTGAATTTGACGATTCGCATGTACAGCATGACTGATCAGTCCTTGGACTGCTATTTAAAAGACAAACATATCATGAAGAATGGGACAGAAGTGACACTTGTTCTGAATGGTAAGGAAATTAGTTTCATGCTGAAGACGGATAGCGATGGGCAGATTCAAAATGCGATGGGCGCATTACTAGCAATTGAATGTTTAGGGCTTAAATCAGAAAATTATGCGAATAAGTTCAATAGTTACGAAAGCTTTGAGCGAATCTTACGTCCTAAAGAACAGGTCATAAATGATAAAACTGTTACCTTGATTGACGATACTCATAATAGTTCGATCGAGGCGACGATCAACGGGATCAAACATTTCACGAGTAAAAAGGATTTTTACACTGGAAAATCTTTGCTTGTACTAGGAGAAGTAGCCGACCTTGCAAACCATACAAAGAAAGAACACCTGCGATTAGAACCTTATATAAATGCTTCTTTAGCTGATAAAGTACTCCTTTATGGTGAACCTTTCAAATATCTGACAATAGAAAACGAGAATTGTATACACTGTGAGACCAAAGAAAAAATCGTGGAGGAAATAAGAAAATCAGTTACAGACGATTCCTTTATTTTTGTGAAGGGCTCACACGGAATCGGATTTTATGAAGTAGTAGATATGTTGGAAAAAGAAAAAATTCAGTAAAAATGAGGGCTGAGAATTGGATTATGAAGAACGAGAAATCAATAAATATCAAGAGCGGATTCCAAATGTTCTAAAAAATTCCTGGTGGAAGGAAGAGCTTAACGGTTGGCATGTAAATGCTGGAAGCGTCTCTATAGAAGAAGATGAAGATGGGTGTGGAAGCTTGATCGTGGATTCCTCCGTTTCCTCGCAGATTTGTCAATCTATTACTTTAAAACCAAATCATCAATACTTTGTAAGATTTGAGGTACGAGTGACTAGATATGTAAAAGGTCTCTTTGGAGTCTACTTTAGAGGCAACTTCCAGTATGGAAATCCCAACATGGGCTTAAAACGCGTAACGAAAGGATTTGAGACTGTCACGAATGTCCTTCATACTTCAGAAGACTTGCAAGAAAAGCAGTTGGTCTTTGCTGGAAGTATTCACGGGGCAGATGGAGCAGGTAGCATAAGACGACTAACAGTAATCGATTTAACAGAATTGTATGGCAGAGGGAAAGAACCTAATTCAAAAACATTTGAAGAAGTCTTACCTGATCGGCAAGATGAAGAAGGCCTCTATTTATCCATGAAAGAAACGTTCTCATTATTGGACGGAAAATTAAATAAAAATTTGGCGTTTATTGAAGTACCAGATAAAGTACCGGATGAGGTGGCATTAACTGTCTTCTTAGAAGAAATGAATAATAAAGCAAAACTTTTAGGGATGAAGAATACGACTTTGAAAAATATCAATGGTTTTAGACAGAGGGGACACCTCTCTACTTCTAGAGATATCTTGAAGTTGGTTCTGAACGCAATAGGATACAAAGAAATTTTGTCGATTTGGGGAAAGAAGGAACATAAAGCAACTATTCGTGGAAAGAATACTAGAGAAATCAATGTTATGGCTACCGTTCAAGATGAAAATTTTGAGAAATCTTACACTATTCTTGGTGGAAAGTCTGGCACTATCCTGAATAGAGTATTCAATTCGGTCGCACTGGTAAAAGACAAAGAAGGAGAATTGTATCTAGCATCTGTCATGGGGGCTTCAGGAGATACCGGCAAGACAGATTGCTACGAAGCCATGAAGGTATTGGTAGATACTGCAAAGAAGAAAAAGAGCGATCCAGATTATGCGCCATTAGAAACATACAAGGCAAAATCTGGAAGTGTGATCGTCTTACCAAGAGGAAATCCACACTTTTATACTCTTTGTCCACCAGAATCCCTATACGAGATCAATGAAAATCAAAAAATTCCACCAGCTTCTATGACTAAAATGATAAATGCACTCATCGTTTTAGACAATGTTCATAATTTAAATGAGACCTTTCAAATCAAGGCATTCGACATTTCGGGGGGAAGCGGACCACGATTATACGAAGGTGATGTCATTAGTTTTTGGGATGCATTGCACTTCTTATTTTTACCAAGCTCAAATACCATTGCAAAAGCTTTTTCCAGGATCGTTGGAGAGAAGATTATACAAGCAAGAGGAGGGTATCTTGAATAAGCTACCTTCATGTAAGGATAAAAATATCATTGATGATCGAGGACTCATTGTCATGTTTACAGAATCAAGCGTTAAGGTGGGAGATAATTGTGGAGAATATCAAAGGAATCACATTTTTCCAAAAGGAAATTTCTTACGAAGCGAATATTTTATATAGAAAAATTCTTTTTACGGAGGACTATGACGCTCTTTTACGAGAAAAAAGTGTCTTTTCTAGGTTAACGGATCATCAAAGCCGTTGGATTGTAGACAAAGATCATATTTTTGTTGGCTCAAATGCTGTTGTTGAACCGTTTACTACTTTTGTTGGTGGGAATCACATTCATACAATGGGCTCTTTTAGTTATAGCCGAAGTAATTTGCCTATCAATACAATTGTAGGGAGATACACATCGATTGCGCCTGGGGTCCGACTTATGGGGCAAAACCACTCTACATCTAGGTTTACGACTTCTTATGTAACGTATGAAAGAAATAGTGCATCGATTCGTAACTATAAAGAAAAGTACCATTCACTGTTTCTGGATGTTCCCAATACCATAAAGTCTGGGCCAATCGTTATTGGAAACGACGTTTGGATAGGTGGAAATGTGACATTTAGTTCCAAAGGAATCGTTGTGCATGATGGGGCAGTCATCGCTGCAAATTCAACGGTAACAAAAGATGTGCCTCCGTATGCTGTTGTGGGAGGCGTTCCAGCTAAGATTATTCGGTTCAGATTTCCTCCAGATGTAGTTCAAAAGTTATTGGAAATCAAGTGGTGGCAATATGATTTTGGACAATTTTCAACAATCAGTGGAGATGAGACGATTGTTGACTTTATTAATAAGGTTGAGACGTTACAAATCGCGCAAAGATTAAAAGCATATACGCCTGATTATTTAAGCAATAACGATTTTTGTCATTGAATCCTTTCTATTGATCAGAGCTGTTGAGTGAATTGACTATTTATCAAGCAAAAAAGCCGTGCACCCGCACGGCTTTTACTTATTCTTCCACATACTCAATAATATCTCCTGGCTGGCACTGTAAAATCTTACAAATACTTTCCAACGTGTTGAAGCGGACACCTTTGGCTTTTTGTATTGGCTACAACGCGCTCTCATGTTTCATCAGCTCTGGGTAATATTCGAACTCTTCGAATAGCTGTGGATCGTAATCAATGAAGCGATTGACCCAGTTCTTTGCTTCAAAGAAGTCGAGAATGGCTTGGTCTGCGGGCTGGTAAGGGATATTCAAGAATGCGGTCAGTTGGCTCAGGTCTGGGCCGATCATAAAAACGTTTCTTGGATCGTACATCCGGTAAAATGGCAGCATCTCATTGGCGGTAACCAATTTTTTCTGAAGATAAAGGGATTCAAAGGTCCGAAGGGTCACGCCGTATTGACCGGATCGGAGAATCTCCAAGATCCCTTTGCTGCTTTTGACGAGCTTCAGGTAATCTGTGTAGGGCAAGTAGCCATCTTGTTCATTACCGCGTTTAGGCAGTATATGATAAAAGGTGGACAGGCCGAGGGACTCGAAGCGGTCCTTTAAAGCCATGGCTTGTTCTCTGCGTCCATTGTCGTTCGCACCAAAAAAGATGTCGTAGTCTGTATCGTGGAAGGGTTCTCCGACAGATTGTGTGTAAAAGGAACTATTGTGCTTCAATCCGAGGTCTCGTGCTTCTAAGGGATCGAAGTGATAGATCTCATCAATGGCAGGCTCTTTTTGAGCAGCATTTAATTTTCGATAGTGTTCCAACTTGAAATGATTCCAGAAAAATAAAACGATTTTTGCTTTTGTGAAGGGGCGAATACGCTCTGCCATCGCGGGTTCAAAGCCGTAGTCTAAAAAGATGATCAATTGAAACTCTTTCAAGTAATGACGTAAATAGTCATTGCTGGCGGTGAGCAGTTCTTTCCCTGAACAAACACTCATTTCTGATATGGCAGGGAAAAAGTATAGTGAACGGTCTTTAGGGACGATCAAAACATCTGAATTTTTCATTTTTCTCCCAGCTTTCATATTGGATTTTTCATAGCATAGCGCTTTCCAAAATGAATAGCGATAATTATGCTTGAGAAAAATAACACAAAAATGGAGACTGTCTATGGGATGAGACAGTCTCCAAAAGGAAAATTCGTGTGAAGTAAATAACTACATTCACTTAAATATAATAAAATTCTAAAAATTAATGGGCGCGATTAAAGCGTGAGATCCACTGTTTGTAAGGCAAGACACCGCCTAAGAAATAGGTGATGATGGCTTGGATAGGTATCCAGATCACGGTCTTGATCAAACGTGGTGCCCAGATCACCCAGCTAGTCAATGGCACATGGTACATCAATGCCAGCCATAGCGGCGTCAAGATCAAATTGATCACGACCGTCGTTACTAATACAGACTGAATCGAATTTTTCCATGTAATTTCTTTCTTATAAAAGAAGTATCCGTAGATGGCTCCTTCAAGAAAGGCATTGATGGTGAAGCCGATGAAAAATGGGGCCTTTGCGAAAAGCGACATTCCGATAAAATCAGCGATGACCGAACCGATCCCTGTCCAGAATGGACCGAAGAGCATGCCCATAATGATCTCTGGGATAAAGGTAAAGCTGACTTTGACAAATTGCGTCTCGATTCCTAAGATTCGGGACAAAGTGACCATCATGGCGATCAATAGCGCCATCGTTGTGATGCTTCTAGCATCGAGGTGTTTCTTCATTTCTAGCATCTCCTTATAGAGCTGCTACATTCTTCATGCAGCGAATGCGAAAATAAAACCGCAGACAAAGTCTTTCGTCCAAAGGGCAACATCCCATCCCTCCGGCACTTGACGCTTTATTTCCTACTCTGATTTATTTTTGGGGGAGATCCCCCGAAAAAAATACTAGCATAGAAAGAGGCAGTATACAATCTTTTCATTCTGAAGAAAAAAGTACTCAGGAATTTTTTTTTTGTGAATAAAGAAGGGTAATTTTTCGCCTCATTTAGAGGTATGATAGATTTACAACGATTATTAGGAAAGAGGGCAGAACATGGCGATCAAACCTTTGGGAGAAAGACAATTATTTTCCATGAAGCGTGGGAACCTTGAAAAGAGGATCAGTCAGTATTATTCGGAGACCCATGATACGGAATCAGTGGTGGAATATGGGGTGGCCGTTCTTTTATTTAATGCCATCACCATGGACAATTATTCGTTTGTCTGCAAGGACTTATTCAAAGAACTCTTTATGACAGCGGAACCGACAGATCATTTGCGGGACTATTGTCTGTATTTCTATGATTTTTTTACCTACGATGAATGGGAAGTGGTGCGGGATCGATTATTTAAGAACCGCAGGGAATTTTCTGAGTGGACCCATAAGATTCGTCCTGAGACAGCAGCCGTTCGAGCAGCGGCGGCGCCAACGAACAAAAGAAAAATCTGGCTCTATGAAAATTACTTGAGCGAATCGGATCGTTCCGAGAATGAGATGGAACGATATAGCTATGCGTACCATGCTGCTTTCAGAGATGAAAATGGACGCAAGATCGTGCAAAAATTTCGGAACGCGGATGTCGGCATGTCGAACGACCGTTATTTTATCTTGCTGACGACACTGATGCGGCTAAGTATTTTTCAAAAGAATGGCATTCGTCGGTTCCACGAATTGGAGTTTCGCAAATGCGGGCGCATGTCGATCATGGAGTTTTACGCAGATGAAGACGATGATGAAGCATTTTTGAAGCGGAGAAAGGCGAAGGCCAAAAAAGAACAGGAAGAAGCGCAATAATCAAAGAAGCAGGAGGGAGATCCCTTCCTGCTTCTTTGTTATTAAAAAAGTTTCTACTATATTAATAGACGATTTCTTTTGGATCAGAATGTGCGAGCACGAATTCCTTGAAATTAATGACGGCGGGTGTCAGATAGGCTTCTTTATTGGTGACCAAATAGAAGGAGCGATCGAGCATCACGTTTTTCAAATGAATCGTTTTTAGCGGCAGGTGCTTCAAAATGTACATATTCGGCACGACAGCAATACCGAAGCCTTGACTGACCAGGCCTGCGATGACTTGATCCACCGTCACTTCATAGACGATATTATAGCTGCAATTATTTTTCTTGAAGGTTTCGTCGATCACATTTCGCAAGCCGCTGCTTTTACTGAATCCGATCTGTTCATAGGGCTGCGTTTGCTCCAAGTAGATCGCATCGAACTGGGCCAACGGGTGATCCAAGGGTGCGATGACGACCAGCTCCTGACCGGCAATGGGCAAGAACTCCACGCTGGGTTCGTCCGGCAGATAGGAAGAGATCCCAATATCGTAGTGCATGTTTTTGATGCCATCCACGATCTCTCTAGTGACACCCGAAGAAGTGTGAAAGTCAAAGAGAATTTCTTTGTCGGGGTTCGCGTCATGGAAGTCACGGACTAATTTTGGCACAAAGGTGGTGCCCAGAACGGGTAAGAAGGCGAAGCTGATAAACCCGCTGCCCTTACTGATCTTGGTGACAGTCTCGATCCCATCGTCGAGTGTTCCTAATGTACGGGAGACATAATCTTGAAAAATCATGCCGGGCTTGGTCAATACGACATTCCGGCCTTTTTTTTCAAACAGCGTGATCCCAAGTTCGTCTTCGAGAGAGGCGATCGCGTTGCTCAAGCTGGGCTGTGTGACGTTCAAGAGTTTGCTGGAGCGTGTATAATGCTGCTCACGGGCCAGCACATCAAAATATTTTAAATGCTGTAGATTCATAGCTCTTCTCCTATGTATATGCTCTTTTTTATAAGTATAGCAAAACCTATATCTTTTACCTATAGATTCTACGAGAAAAACCAATTAGAATTTTGAAATGCTGCACGTTAAAATGAAGGCAAGATTTGATTGTGAAAGCCGATACATTATGAAAGGTACGGATTTCGCAACAAAAAAAGCTTTCATACATTAGGAGACTGCAGCTCTGCATGTGAAAGAAATAACTTTTAGAAAATTCGCTATAATTTTAGGAGGAAATGAAATGAAAAAGGTACCATTGACGATCAGCTCTTATACATTAGGTATGGAAATTGATTTTGAAGAACGGGTAAAAATCGCAAAAGCAGCAGGCTTTGATGGCATCGGCTTACGTGCTGAAACGTATATGTTGGCAGTGAAACAAGGTTATTCAGATGACCGCATGTTGGAAATCTTAGAAGAAAACGATATGAAAGTCACAGAAGTGGAATACATCACTTTATGGGCAGACCCTAATAAGACTCAAGAAACGCCTGAGACATTGTTACAGCAATTCAAAGAACAAACGGTGTATCATATGGCGCGTCTGTTCGGCGTAGGGCATATCAACTGCGGCTTGATGGAAAAATATCCAGCAGAAGTTCATATCCAAGCCTTTAAAGAATTGTGTGCACGGGCGAAGGAATTAGTGATCGGCTTAGAATTTATGCCTTACAGCGGTGTACCAGATTTAGCAAGTGCATGGAATATCGTGAAGGAAGCAGGCTGTGACAACGGCATGTTGATTCTAGATACGTGGCATTGGGCACGTGCTGAAACATTAGCAGAAGATTTAAAAGATGTTCCAGCAGAAAAAGTTGTTTCTGTTCAAATCTGTGATGTGTTAGAACGTCGCTACCCGGATACGATCTTACGTGACGAATCAATGCATGACCGTCTATGCCCAGGAACTGGCTGGGGCGATACGGTTGGCTTCTTGAAAGCAATCAAAGAACACGGCATCGAGCCTCGCGTTATTGGGACAGAAGTTATTTCTGATCCGATCTTGAGCTTAGGCTATGAAAAAGCAGCACAAATGAACTACGACACAAGTATTGATGTGATCAAACAAGCGTGGCCAGAATTACTAGAAGATTAAAAAAAGGTGGATAAAAAAATGTTAGAAGGCGTATCAGGTAAAACACACTTATATGGATTGATCGGAAGTCCGGTTGGGCATTCAGGATCACCAGCGATGTACAATTATGGCTTTGAACAATTAGGGATCGATGCTGTATACCTTGCGTTCGATGTACAAATAGAAGAAGTGGCACATGCGTTCCAATCCGTTCGCACATTCAATATGCCTGGCGGGAATGTCACGATGCCTTGTAAAGGTGAAGCGGCGAAATATATGGATGAATTATCACCAGCGGCTCAAATGGTAGGCGCCATCAATACCTTCAAAAATGAGGATGGCAAATTAACGGGGCATATCACTGATGGGATCGGCTTTGTCGATAACTTGAAAGCAAACGACGTTGATCCGAAGGGCAAGAAATTTGTCGTTATCGGTACAGGCGGTGCGGCGACAGCGATCCAAGTACAATTAGCGATCGAAGAAGCAGCGGCGATCGATATTTTCAATATCAAAGATGATTTCTTTGTTAAGGGAGAAGAAACTGTTGCACGCATCAAGAAATTCTACCCAGAATTGGCGGTAGCGATCCATGATCTAGGCGATGCGGATCTATTGAAGCAAAAAATCGCAGAAGCGGATGTCTTAGTAAATGGAACAACAGTTGGTATGGGCGCAGGCTCAACGAGAACACCGATCAGCGATACAAGCATGCTTCATGAAAAATTGATCGTCGCAGATGCTATCTACAACCCGCCGAAGACGCAATTGATCAATGACGCGTCAGCGAAGGGCTGTAAGACAGTTACTGGCGAAGGAATGTTGCTGGGACAAGGGAAAGCAGCGTTCAAGATTTTTACAGACCAAGAATTACCCGTTCGGCCGTAAGCGAATCTTTCCGTACATGCTGAAAAAAGGGTGTACGGAAAGAAATTATACTAACACAAATTAGGAGTGTAGGGATGAGATCGAAAAAATATATCATGTCATTAGTGACAACTTACTTGTGCTACTTTACACATGGGATGCAAGCACTTATTCTTAGTCAAAATATGCCTTACTTTTATGAAAAATGGGGATACACGGATGCGACGGCTGGAGCTGCTGCCGTTTCGCTAGCAATTACTGCAACTGGTTTTGGTAAATTTATTTCTGTATGGATCGGCGGAGAAGTGTCCGACAAGATCGGCCGGAAGAAAATGGCGATCGGGGGCGCGGTTCTGTATATCATCTGTTTTGCCGGCTTACTATTAAGTCCAAGCATGCTGATCGCTTCGATCTGTGCCTTTATGGCAGGTGTTGCGACTTCTGGCTTCTGGGATGCTTCATTGTACCCAGCCGTTCAAGAAGCTGCACCAAAATATGCAGGTTCTGCTTTGTTAGGGATCAAGTTGTTCGTTTCATTAGCCGGAATCGTTTATCCATTGATGGTAGTGAACTTCACTAACATGGGTTCTCCTCAATTAAGCGTGATCATTCCATTGGCGCTATCTATCGGCTGTCTGGTCTTAGCGGCATTCTCACCATTCGCTTATGACGACATGATGAAGGGCGGCGGCGATCAAGAGGATTCAAGCGGCAGTCACTCCGATGCGATCAAACAAGAAATCGAAGCTGCTAAAGCAAAAATGTTAGTAAAACCAAATATTTTAGTCAATTTCATTACAATGTTCTATGCCTTCTTATGTATGTTCATCATGTATGGTGCACAGCAATACACGAAAGCTTTTGGCTTAAGCAATGCCGGCTTGACGGAACTTCAAGCGGCGGGCTTAACATCGATCTACACCTTTGGCGGGATCATCGCCGTTGTATTCTGGGCATTCATGATGGGTAAATTGCGTTGGAACCCATTAAAGGTTCTCGTGATCGATTCTGTCTTCACAGCGTTGGCCTTGGCGATCGTCTTACTGATCCGTCAGCCGGCAGTGATCTACATCGGTATCGCAGCATTAGGCTTCTTTGCCTCAGGTGGTGCGTTGCAAACAGGGTTAGGGCTGCGTCAGCTATTCTGCCCGGGACCAAAAGGAAGAAATACGGGGATTTACTATACGTTCATGGGATTTGCTAGTACCTTCTTGCCGTTCATCGTTTCTGCGATGACGAAATCAGTGGGTGAAAAACAAGCGATCTACATCATGATGGGCTTGCTTTTAGTGGCGGCACTAACAGCCACTGTTATGATGGTCTATCTGTTAGGGCAACACAAAAAAGTATTCGGCTATAGTGCCTTTGAAAAAATGCGTGATTAATTGCAGAGCAGAGGAGGTATGACTGAATAGAGTCACCTCCTCGTTCCGCGTCTTGCACCTGTTTTTACAACAAACAGAGAGACGTAATACGTGTTTCTGATCTAAGAATCAAATCGAACTGCATGGGTATCAGCGCAGTTCCTGTTGCAGCTCCAAAAAGAACCTGGTAAATGCACGTCTTTTTCGTGTATCATCAGTATCAACAGGTGTCCGTCGTTGGACGCTAGCTATTTTAGGAGGTCCTCATGGATATTTTAATTGGACTATTACTCATCTGTTCCTTCGCGGGAATGGTCATTTATTGTATTAAAGGACATAACTTGATGATCGGGTTTTTCATCATGGCTACGATTTGGACTTTTTTGCCGATCATCGGGAATCTGCTGTCGCCTAATGCGGCCTTTGATGGATTGACGGTTCACGATATGCTGCGTCAGGTGTATCAAACGGCGCCTGAAAAATATGGCGCATCGGTCATGAACATTTTCTTAGGGGCCTTCTTTGGGAGAATCCTCTTGGATACCGGTATCGCGGCCACGATCATTCGAAAAAGTGTCGAGCTTGGCGGAGACAATCCTGCGGTGATTCTCGCGATCGTGAATGTGATCAGCGGGTTTATCTTTACTTCGATGACAGGCGGCGGGTCCGTGATCGCGATCGCGGTGATCGTCTTGCCGATCTTGTTTTCCATCGGTATTCCAAAAGTGGTCGGATTCTTCTCCTTTACGGGGTCGGTCGCGGCGGGGATCTTTTTGAATCCCATCAATTTTGGGCAATACTCAGCCTTCTTTTTGAATTCCAATGGAGGACAAGAGTACACGTACAATGACTATTTTCCCTTTGGCATTTTGGCCTTTGCGGTAATGATCACCGTCGTTTCGTTGGCGTCAATGATCTATCTGAAAATGGAAAATCTTACGTATTCTTGGGCAGCGACCAAACAATCTGAAGTGGTGGATGCACCGGGGATCTCTTTGATCACTCCGTTCTTGCCTGTAGTGGGCGTGATCGTCTTTAAACTGCCAGTCATCTTATGCTTTATCTTAGCCAGCTTATACGGACTAGGTGTCTGCGGTGGGCTGTCGGGGAACTTCCGAGAGATCTGTCGAACCATTTCTCGCATCTTTACCGAGGGTGTAAAAGATATGTCGGCGCTGATCGCTTTTTGGATCACCTTAGCGATGTTCAATGATGCGGCCGTCTATGCGGCACCTTATTTCCAAGAGATCATCGGCAGTTGGATTCCTTCATCGCCGTTGATCCTGTGTATCGCGTTTGGGATTTTAGCACCGTTGACTTGGTTCAAGGGCCCGCTTTCATTGATTGGTTCAGGCGCTGCCTTGCTGGCAGTAGTCAGTCAAACGACCAACTTTCCAACCACTTTCTTGTATCCTTTGTTTGCTTCTGTCCTGATCGGCATGGCTCATTTTGATATTACGATTTCTTGGAATGCTTGGGGATTGGGCTTCAATCGTATCAATGCAGTGGATTACATGAAAGTGGCATTGATTCCAGGAACAATGGTGGCATTGATTTTAGAAGTCGCAAACTTCTTCCTCAACAATCCACTTTAGAGTTAGAAGAGAGAATTTAGGAAAGGCAGGTCTCAACATGAAACGACGTGTTCGGATCGGGATCGATGTCGGCGGTACGCATACGAAAGCAGTAGCTATCGACAATGATACTCAAGAAATTATCGGGAAATCTTCCGTGAAAACGACGCATGACAGCGAGCAAGGTGTTGCTGAAGGTGTCGTTCGTTCCTTTTTGAAATGTTTAGAGGAGTTTGATATTGCGCCAGAGGAAGTCGTCTTCGTGGCCCACAGTACGACGCAGGCGACAAATGCCTTATTAGAAGGGGACGTTGCCAATATCGGGATCATCAGCACAGCGAAACCTGGGCTCGAAGGCTGGCTGGCACGACCGCAAACAAATTTGAAGGATATTGATCTAGGCACAGGAAGAAGTATCCACGTAATGTCGCGATTCATTTCGCAAAAAAATCTAACCGAAGAAGAAATCGCTCCGATTGTTGACGAGTTGCTGGCAGAAGGAATGGATGTTTTAGTCGCTTCTGCGGCATTCGGCGTAGATAATCTCAACTTAGAAGAAAAGATTGCAGCAGTTGCTCGCAAAAAAAATATTCCAGTGACACTTGCTTCAGAGATGACCAAGCTTTACGGACTCTCTCGGCGGACGCGAACAGCGACGATCAATGCCTCGATTTTACCGAAAATGCTGGAAACAGCGAATTCGACTGAGCGCAGTGTTCGTTCATCAGGGGTGGATGTTCCCTTGATGATCATGCGGGGAGATGGCGGTCTGATGGATGTTGTCGAGATGAAAAAACGTCCGGTACTGACGATGCTGTCAGGTCCGGCGGCAAGTGTGATGGGCGCGTTGATGTATCTGCGCACGTCTAACGGTATCTATTTTGAAGTGGGCGGGACCTCAACAAATTTAGGGGTGATCAAAAACGGTCGACCTGTGATCGACTACTCGGAGATATCTGGGCATAAGACGTATGTGAATTCGTTGGATGTTCGAGTATTGGGTGTCGCTGGCGGCAGTATGATCCGTGTGAATAAGAGCGGTGTAAAGGATGTCGGCCCCCGCAGTGCGCATATCGCCGGCTTGGAATACGCTGTTTATACACCGGAAGAAGAAATCGTCGACCCTCAATTGGAGCTTTATTCGCCGAAGGAGGGGGACCCGGAAGACTATGTTGCCATTCGCTTAGCAAATGGAAAACGCATCACGATAACCAATTCTTGTGCTGCCAACGTATTGGGCTATGTGACGGATGACGATTTTTGTTACGGGAACGTCGCCTCTGCAAGAAAAGCGATGGCACCTTTGGCTGACTATCTCAATGTGTCTATTGAAGATGTCGCGCACCAGATATTGACCAAAGCAGTCGAAAAGATCGAGCCTGTGATCCAGTCATTAGCAAAGAAATACCAGCTTGAGAAGAACCAAATGACGTTAGTCGGTGTCGGCGGCGGTGTCGCTGCCTTGATCAAGTATGCGGCTGAACGGATGGCCCTCAACTATAAGATACCAGAAAACGCGGAGGTCATTTCCTCGATTGGAGTGGCATTAGCGGCTGTTCAGGATGTCGTTGAGCGAATCGTGCCTAGTCCCACGAAGCAGGATATCCAAGCAATCAAACAAGAAGTGACCGATATGGCGATCGAGAGTGGTGCAACAGAGGACAGTGTCGAGGTCCATATCGAGATCGATCCTCAAACACAAAAAATCACTGCCCGCGCCTCAGGATCGACCGCGGCACAGGCAACGGAACTTCAAAGTGCAGCAACTGAAGCGGAGGCACGAGAGATCGCGATCCAGGACTTCCGATTGCCCTCTGATCAAGTCAGATTATTGGATACGACAGATCATTTTGCTATTTACGGGGCAAAAACGAAAAAAGGGGATGCGATCCGAGTTATTGACAAAAAAGGCTTTATTCGCGTACAGCGCGAGCACGCCAAAGTAGTCAAAACGACGATCCAAAGCTATTTTGAAGTAGTCAATCAATTATGGGAAAGCATGGCGAACTATCAAAGTGATTTGATTATTCGACCGGATTATTATTTCTGCGTTGGTCCGCGGCTATTGGATTTTTCTAGTACAGATTTTTCTCAATTAACCATGCTGATGGAGATTGAAATGAGTGAGATTCTGGGGACGGATGAGATCATTATTATTGCCGCGAATCGCTATATTTAGCGACAACGAGAAAAGCTAACAAAGAAGGAGGGGGCGCTGCGGATGGATATTGTTGCGTTGCTTGAGTTAAGCGATGCGACTTATGCGCAGGGGTTATTGTCGCAGGATCATCTTTACAGAAAAATCCCTGAAGAACAGCGCTCAACTCTTTTGTATCAAGCGATCGACTGTGGAAAAGCCGCCGCGGCTCAAGTGCCCGCTAAGGATCTGCGTGCGTATTGTGAGCAAGAAAAGATCACGATCGATTATTTTGAGGAAGAAATAAAAGCGGAGAGCTTTCGCTATGTTTTTGCGGAATTTCAACTGCCTGATCGCATTCGGATCAATCAAAGTCTTTTGAAGGCAGCGGCGCCTTCCTTGAAGAAATATGACTTCTTAAAGGATCAGCAAGTAGAAGATATTTTATTGGCTCATGAGCTGTATCACTTTATTGAAAATCAGCAGCAGTTGTTCACGATTCAAAAAAATTTAAGCTACCAAACAGGGCCCTTTAAGCGGCATGCACGGTTACACGCGTTAAGTGAAATTGCGGCGATGAGCTTTGCTCAGTCCGTGTTAGAGCTGGATTTTTCACCGGTTCTATTAAATATCGTGCTGCTCGATCCGGTCGCACCCGAGTACAGCGAGACGCTGATCAAGCGGTTATTGGTGATTGATTGAACAAGACTATAGATTGATTGAAAAAAAGAATTAGTATCCTGGGAACGGATTCAGTATATTTAAAGAAAGATTACATAAAAGAACGGAGCGGAAAGAATGGAAAACACATGGTTAGATTTAGCAGGAGACGTCGTAGTTATCACAGGAGCTTTAGGGGGCATGGGACGGAAAATCGCTAATGATTTTGCGGAACAAAAAGCCAACTTGGCCTTAGTCGATTTGAATGAAGAAGCAACAGAAAGCTACGCGAAAGAATTAGCGAACAAATACGGCGTCAAAGCGAAAGGCTATTCGTGCAATTCAACAGTCGAAGAGCAAGTAGATGCCTTGGCGAAAACAGTCAAAGAAGACTTTGGCAGAATCGACGTATTGGTTCAAACTGCAGCGATTTTAACATTCAGCCCATTGGAAGACTTAGCATTAGAGGAATGGAAACGGACGATCGATGTAAACTTGACAGGGTACTTCTTAGTCTCACAACGTATCGGACGCGTGATGATCGAACAACAATCAGGTCGCATGGTCCATATCTCGACGATCGCTTCGATCGCTCCCGAAACATACTCAGGAGCATACAGCCCAAGTAAAGCCGGCGTGAATATGCTATCTAAGATGATCGCTGGTGAATGGGGACAATATGGCGTACGCAGCAACTGTGTCTTGCCATGTTTCGTTAAAACACCATTATCAACTAAATTCTATGAAGATGCAGAAGTGGAAGAAGGCAGAAGAAGAATGACTGCCAACCGTCGTATCGGCGAAGTACAAGATATTGCAAATGCGGTATTATACCTTGCCAGCAAACGTTCAGACTACACAAATGGTCATGAATTACGTGTAGAAGGCGGCTTCGGCAACATGATCGGCGATCTTGTACCAAAACCAGGTGGACGTCGCCAATACGCGATCGACTCAAAGAAACCAAAAGCATAGGCATAAACAAAGGGGTCTGACAGTAAAATTGTCAAACCCTTTTTTTCTATTACCAAATACGTACGCGTTTTTCAGGTGCCAAGTACATGGCATCTGTTGGCTGAATGTTAAATGTGTCATAGAAATCGGCTAAATTTTTCACTTGGACATTTGCCCGTAATTTGTTCGGTGCATGAACATCGATAGAAAGCAGCAATTGCGTGTATTCTTGCCGTGCCTTCATGCGCCAGATCGTTGCCCAGTTGATAAAGAAGCCCTTCAAATCAACATCGTGATCTTTCTTCGCTGCCTCTAACGCACAGCTTAATCCCCCTGCATCCGCAATGTTTTCTGAAACAGTCAGTTTGCCGTTGACTTTCCCGCCAGCGATCTCTAGGCCATCAAATTCAGCGATCATTTGATCAGCTAACTCTTGGAAACGAGTCCGATCGTCTTCTGTCCACCAGTTGTTTAGGTTTCCATACTCATCAAAGAGTGACCCATTGTTGTCAAAAGCGTGGGAGATTTCATGGGCGATCACCGCGCCGATCCCACCGAAATTCTCGCTGCTTGATTGTTCCAAACTGTAGAAGGGTGCTTGGAGGATCGCTGCTGGGAAGACGATGATATTGCGGAAGGGATGGTAATAGGCATTCACAGTATCTGCGCTCATTTCCCATTCGTCACGTTCCACGGGTTTGTTCCATTTTGCGTAATCGTCTTTTCGTTTTAATTGACTGAAGTGCAGGGCATTGCTCAAAAGAGTACCGCCTTGTTCTACAGGTGTTACCTTGTATTGTGTGTAGATGGGCGGAATCGTCTCTGGGTAGCCGACGTGGATGCCCAGCGTGTTTAGTTTGACTATCGCTTTTTCACGGGTCGCTTCACTAAGCCACGTATTACTGCTCAAGCGTTCTTGGTAGATCCCCACCATCCGTCGTACCATTTGTTCGACATCTTTTTTGGCTTGTTCGCCGAAATAAGTTTTTCCATAATAATCCCCAACGATCTGATCAAAACGACCAGAGGCGAGGTAGAACGCTGCTTTTTCCTTCGGACGTGCCTCGGGAGCGCCAGAAAGGGCACGGCTGTATGTTCCGCCGACTTGACGAAATTCTTCACTCAGGTAACCGGTCAATGCGTTGATGGTCATGACCAGCATCCAGCTTTTCATTTCTTGGAAGGTATCAGGATTTACTAAGGTATCCAATTTTTCAAAATAGGCCGGTTCCGTTACGATGATTTTTTCAGGAATCTCACCGATCAGCCCGATCAATAATTTCTTTAAATCCAAGTGTTGGCTGTGCTTGATAAATTCTTCGCCGCTTTCAGGATTGTACATCTTGCTGTAGTCGGCATTTTCCTCCGCACTTTTTACATGAGGGGCCAGTAATTTGTCGTAACGCAAGGCTTCCTCTGTGATTTTTTCTGCCTTTTCCGCGTCGAAGCCGGCAAGAGTAAAGAGCGTCATCGTCATTTCCTTAAAGATCGCCAAAAGCTGCGGCGCTTGCGGATGGCCTTCTTCATAGTAGGTCTTATCTGGCAAAATCAGTCCAGGCGCACCTGCGAATAAGGCATTGATCGTTGTGTTTTTCATGTCTGCATCCACATCGACTCCAAAAGGTAACGGCAGTCCTTCGATGACCCAACTGGTTAATTGCTCTTCTAAATCTGCGAGCGCTTCAATGTCTTCCACTTTTCTCAATAAGGGAAGAAGGGGTGCAGCGCCGTCTTCATCGCGTTTTTGATAGTCGTTTGCCAATTGGAAATAAGCAATGTATTCCTTCATTAAATCGTTTGGAATGGCAGAAGGATTCGCGCTCATCTTTTTTGTATCAGCCATCAACAAGTCGTCGATCTCATCGACGAGGTCTTGAAAGCCGCCTGTTGCAGGCTTATCTGCTGGGATCGTTGCATGCTCGATCCATTCGCCGTTGACGGCTTCGTATAAATCTTCTGTGATCTTAGTATTATCCAAAATAGACTCCTCCTAATTCTTTAATAAGTTGAAAACTAAAAAGTCTCTGGCAATGTCCATGATCTTTTTCTAGTTCTTTCAGCTACTATCTATTATGATATATCTTAAGAAGATACACAAAAGAAAATGATTTGGTGGTGGAAGCGATGGACTATTTAAAGGATCACTGGTATGACCTGAAAAGCTTTGAAACGTATCGCGAGTGGAAGACACCGCGAGGCTTTTTATGCGGGACCTATGCCAGCAGCGTGTTGTTGGCGTATTGGCAGGATCAGATTGATGTTGCCTGTTTGCCCGCGGGACTGAGAAAAAAGAACAGCAAACAAAAAGAAGAACTGATTCGTGCGTTGAAACCAATGCTTCAGCCGGTGGACTTCCCGACAGTGCCGCTGCAGATTTCGATCGGTTTGAATCGTTTCTTTCGTCGCTACCGCATTCCTTACCGTGCCCGCGGGACGATGGTGGGTTCTTGGCAGCGGGTGACCAAGCGCCTATTAGGAGGCGAGCCGGTCATGATCGGTCTTTTACAACTAAGGGGCAGCACCTACAAAAATCATTGGGTCGTCGTTCATGGATTCATGGAGACCTCGGCGGGCGATCGGTTTTATAAAATCCATGACAACTGGGGCAAGAGCGAGGCTGTGATCCCGGCTGAGTGGGGGAATGGCACAATCTCCTTAAAAAAAGTAAATGCTACAGCAAATAACTGAAAATATGTTAAACTGGTGTTACAAAAATACTTGGAGGGACACCATGTCAGAAGAAAGTAAGGAAAAATTTAAAATTTTTAGTCTTAATGGGAACAGACCATTGGCTGAAAAAATCGCCGATGTCTGTGGCGTGCCGTTAGGGAGAAGTACTGTCAAGCAATTCAGTGATGGAGAGATCGCCATCAATCTAGAAGAAACAGTGCGAGGATTTGATGTGTATTTGATCCAGTCGACCAATGAGCCGGTAAATGATTATTACATGGAATTATTGATCATGATCGATGCATTAAAACGAGCAAGTGCAAAAACGATCAATGTCGTTCTGCCTTATTATGGGTATGCGAGACAGGATCGTACGGCAAAACCACATGAGCCAATTACTGCAAAACTGGTTGCGAATTTACTTTCAGACGCAGGTGCGACAAGAGTGTTGACACTTGATTTACACACGGTGCAAGTGCAAGGATTCTTCGATATTCCTGTAGACAATTTGTTCACGATGCCTTTATTTGCCCATTATTATCGTCGCCGCGGGATGGTTGGGGATGATTATGTGGTGGTTTCTCCTAAAAACAGCGGGGTGCAGCGTGCCCGCAGCCTAGCGGAATACTTAGATACAGCGATCGCGATCGTAGATGTTGCCGAAGAGGGCAATCCAGATTCTGGGTACGTGATCGGAGATGTAGAAGGCCGCTGTTGTATTATGGTAGATGACATCTTGAACACGGGTGAAGTCTTCTCTAATGCATCAAGAACCTTGAAAAAGGCAGGGGCGAAGGAAGTCGTTGCCTGCGCTTCTCACGGGTTGCTTTCACCTCCAGCAAAAGCCAATTTGGATGCGACTGAGATCAAAGATATTTGTATCACAGACTCCGTTTTGACGGCACCTGAGCGTCATCCTGAGAAATTATCCATTATCAGCAGTGCGATGCTGATGGGAGAAGCAGTGAAACGAATCCATCAAAATGAATCCGTTAGTCCGTTGTTTACGATGGAACAAAAGGATTTTGAATAAAACTGTCTATCCTCCTGCGGGTGATTCACCCACAAATTGACTGACAGTCAGAGCACTCTCTGTTCCAAGCTTCAGAATGTGCGACATAGAAAAACGAATAATTGATCAATAAGCAAATGTTGTTCAAATTTACGAAGCACCAAGGAGATACTAAGCTTCATCTATGCACCCAATGATTGTGCTTCTAAGCGATTTTGACCGAAATATGTCTTATTGCTAGAAGCATCGGTGGACGGATGCGAAAAATAGTATCTGCTTGGTGCTTCTCTATTGAGCAGATTTGTTAATCCTGACGTATAGAAAGGTTTGAAGGTTTGTGGAAACTATTTATTTAGATCATGCGGCAACAAGTCCGATGCATCCAGAAGTAATCGAAACGATGACAGAAGTGATGAATGAAACATTTGGGAACCCCTCAAGTATTCATTCTTTTGGACGACAAGCTGCAGGGAAATTAGAGATGGCTCGTGAAGTGATCGGGAAAAGTCTTGGTGTAAAATACCATGAGATCATTTTCAACAGCGGCGGGACCGAAGGAGATAATACAGTGATTCTAGAGACCGCCTTTGGTCGTCAAAATGAAGGCCGTCACTTGATCACGACACAAATTGAACACCCAGCAGTCATCAATTCAATGAAGTATCTGGAAACTCAAGGATTTGAAGTGACGTATTTGCCAGTTGATCGCAAAGGGAGGATTTCCTTAAAGGATCTTGAGGAAAGCCTACGCCCCGATACGATCTTGGTTTCTATCATGTATGGAAACAATGAGATCGGTAATTTGATGCCGATTCAAGAAATCGGGGAGCGGTTAAAGGACCATCCTGCTTATTTTCACACGGATGCCGTCCAAGCCTACGGGAATCAATTCATTCGTCCTCGTGAATTAGGCGTTGATTTCTTAAGTATTTCTGCGCATAAGATCAATGGACCAAAGGGTGTTGGTTTTTTGTATAAAAGTGATGAGGCCAAATTGCAGCCATTGCTTCACGGTGGGGAACAAGAAGAAAAACGCCGTGCAGGAACTGAAAACTTGGCAGGGGTTTGCGGAATGGCTAAAGCGGTAGAACTGCTGACAGAGGCTGAACGTGAAAAACGTCAAAAACTCTACGAACAATTCACTCAAAAAGTATTGACCACACTTGATCAAGCAGGGGTTGATTATCACATGAATGGTGATTTGAACAATAAGCTGCCTCACGTTTTGAATCTCCGCTTTACTGGGATCGTCAACGACTTGTTGTTGATGAAGCTAGACTTGAAGGGCATTGCTGTTTCTACGGGTTCTGCTTGTACCGCAGGGACGATCGATCCTTCTCATGTATTAGAGGCAATGTACGGCGAAGGCGCGATCGAAGTCAAAGAATCGTTGCGCGTCAGTTTTGGTTACGGGAATACAATCGAACAAGTCGATTATTTTGCGGAACAACTCGTCGCGAGTTTGCACGAACTGACAAAGTAGATTGAAATGCCTGAAACTTATCTTTATAATTAAGAGTGAAAAGAAAAAATGATGAGGTGAGCAAATGGCATTTACGAAGACAACAACGATCAAAGGTTCAAAGTATCACTACGCATTGGCGCCGACCGCTAAAAAATATACCTTGCGAGACAATGGATTTACTGAGACAACTTCAGGTAATTTCCAATTGATCCGTCCATTACAGGCAACGCCCCAAAGTAAAGAAGGATTCAAATTGAAAATTACGGTATCAAAAGATATCAGCACAATGAAAATGTCTGTAACGACTGCCAATGGTCTGAAAACAGTGGATATTTTTAAAGATGAACGACAAGAAATGGTTCAAGAAAAATTCTATTTCCTAATGGATGGAATGATCGAGCGTGGATTGTTTGTCAAAGAGGAAGTCTAAAGAAGACGGAAGATCTTATCGAAGAGGATAAGGTCTTCCTTTTTTTTTGCGAAATTATTTAGCGATTATAAAAAGCTAATATTTTTTTATTGATTCGTGTTTTAAAACGCGCTGTTATTATATTTCTGTGTCTATTTTGCTATATTCATCTTTTTTTGGGAAAAATTTTAAGGCTGATAAGCTTAAAATTCAGAAGATTATGGTACACTTATAATAAGAAAATAGCTGGAAATGAAGGTGACAAGTTGGTTCAAAAGGTACATACGATCGATCATCACAAAATTATTTCTGATTTCCGTCTCTTATCTGGCCTAACCGTCTCGATCGAAGACTGCGCCAAGCTGACGAAAGAGTTTCAAAAATATGGGGTGGAAGATTATTATATTAGTGATTATGAAGGAAATAGCTATTTAACACGTTATGTTGATTATTTTATCGATGGAATCCCTTGTTGGAAATATAAAAAGCAGTATTTGATTCCGCTGATTTTTCGAGATATGCCAGATACACAGCGAATGTTTAAAGACACGTACCGTTGGGAAGCCTTTTTCATTCTTTTAGATTGGTACTTGGAATACAATCCTGAAAAAGTGATCGTGACTTGTACGAAGAAGAGGCAACGAATGGAAGTCATCGACACGGCCTTTTTGATTTTCCGCTTGTGGGAAATTTGCGATGGCGCGGCCTTTCCCATCGCCAACTTCAACACGCTTTCTGAATTTGAGAAGTGGAACCAAGTGTTTCATTTGATCGACACTGGAAAATCCTTCAAACGCACGCGGGAATTCGATACCAGCAAAGTGGAAGATCTAACACAGTTAGAAGCAGTTCTTTCTATTATCAAATTAAAATATCAAGCACTTTTACAAAAACAAGGCTACCAAGTATAAGTTGGTGGTCTTTTTTCTTTGGCTGCTTTCTCCAATCATGGATAGAAATTTATAAAACAAAGGAACAGTCAAGCGCATTTTTTTAGAAGAGATGGTAAACTATAAGAAACAATCTGAATTCGTTTGTAGGTGAATGGAATGAAATATTTTATCTCAGATACGCATTTTTTTCATGAGAATTTATTAGGAGATAATGACTTTGCGCCGCGTTTATTTGATTCTGTGGACGAGATGAATCAGCAAATGATCCGTGCGTGGAACGCTGTCGTGAATGAAAGGGACACGGTCTATCACCTAGGAGATGTGGCGATGCATCCGAACTATGAAAAAGGCTTTCCAGAAATTTTAGAACAGTTGGTGCAATTAAACGGTCGTATTATTTTTATCAAAGGAAACCATGATTCTCGGACTTTTTTCAATTATTTGGCGGCCCATGATCCAAAGCTTGAGAATGGAGAAGACAAATTTGTCTTTCACGATGTGGGCGCGATCGTAAAATTTAACCATCATCAATATTATTTGACCCATTATCCGATGCTCTTAGGCAAGACGTTAAATATTCGGAATCTCCATGGACATATTCATAATTACAGTATGCCGATCGCGGAGGATATCAATGTTGGGGTAGACGCGCCTGAACGAGGATTTTTAAAAGCACCCCTGCCATTCGGAACGCCGATCTCTGAAAATTTGATTGACGAGATCGCGGAATACAAAGAAGCAGAAATCAAGAAATTAAAATAGTACAGGCGAGGCATTGAACAGTCGATGCCTTTTTCATGTTTTTTTACCTTTTCGTAAAGTTTACAGCGAATCAAAAAAATGAATAACGAAAAACGGAAGCACTGTTTTCGTGACAAGGGGTTTGTGGTAAATTTGAAGGAACGGATAACATAAAAGCAAGAGAGGAGCCCGAAAGTGAACAAAAAGGAAATAATCAAGACGATTCTATTTTATGTTCTGATGGTCGGCTTAGTGATCGCACTGCGCAGGTTTGTCTTCACCCCCGTCGAAGCGGTGGGAGATTCGATGAAGCCGACGCTGAATAATGGGGAGCGAATGTTTGGATTGAAGCATACCGCCCTCGACCGATTTGATATCGTGACATTTCCAGCTCCGGACAATCCCGGCGCCGAATATGTCAAGCGAGTGATCGGATTGCCCGGGGATACTGTCGCTTACAAAGAGGATCAGCTTTATATTAATGGCAAGAAATACAGCGAGCCTTATTTGGACGAATACAAAGAAAAAGTTACGGATGGCTTGCCGTTAACGACCGATTTTGATTTGCAGGAGTTGTTTGGGGAGCAGAATGTTCCAGAAGGAAAGCTGTTTGTTTTAGGCGACAACCGTCGAATTTCAAAAGATGGCCGTATGATTGGCATGATCGATCAAGACGATATTCTGACCAATGTGAAATTTGTCTTCTGGCCGATCGAACGAATGGGAAAAGTAGAATAAAAAAATAAATAGACAGACGGCTTATAAAGAGTCGTCTGTCTATTTTTTTTTAAAAGGATCACTCGCGGATGGCGGCTTCGTTAAAAGTTTCTCGAAGGCTCTTTTTGTAAATCCGCGAGTGTTCTCCCCATGGATGATAGCCATCGCCGATATAGTGGAAAGCCATTTTTTCATAGAGACCTTCATGATCCGTCGCGAGAAAAAGATTCTCAAACCCGAACCTGCGTGCGTCTTCTTCGACGCTCTCAATGAGTATTTTACTTAAAAAGTGTCCGCGATGCTGCGTATCGACATAAACAGCACAAAGCCAAGGCCATAGGTCCATTCTGCTGATGAAATCATTTGTGATAAGGCCGGCACACCCAATGATCTCTTCACCAGCCATCAACGCATACCATTGGGGAAGCACGTTTTTTGTCGTTAATGCGTGGGTCAGACAGTCCTCATAGACGGCTGTTGTTTCTTCAGAAGCCCATTGCTTTTTTACATAGGACAGGATGGAATCAATCTTTTCAGGGTGTTCTCTTAAGCGGATCACTCGAACAGTTTGTGTCATTGGGTTCTTCTCCTTTTGATTTTTAACGGTGAGACTGGATTTGCTGATACGCCTTTTTAGTAACGGCTGGTTTGATATTCGTATAATAGTAATCGCGTTCGTTTGTCGAAATCTTTAAGATTGGTTTGGAACGATGATCCACGAAGAGAGAGGCGGGCTTGCCATCGATTTTAAAACTTCCGAGGGCGTAATCTTTCGTCCCTAAGCCATTGATCTTCATTCCAGAATCGGGGAGAGTCTCGATCAACGCAACTGTTTTGATCTCATCGTAAGAAATTTTTTGTTCTTTAGTAAGCGGACCATCCAAACGAATCGATTTTTGCTGGAGCTGATAAGTCAAGGGATCGGGATGATAGTCCAAGATATACAGAGGCCCAACAGAGACAACCATAGCGACAATGAGAAGAAGCGGAACAGAAGCAAGAAAAATTTTTCCGCCGATTCGCCCTAAGTTGATCGTCAAATTCATGCCAATACGGTCAGGGATCATCAAACGACGATCATCTGGATTGCAGTATATTCCGTAACGCCAATAGTAATCGTCTCCTGCATACCGAAAGCTCGGTGTTTGCGCCAATAATTGGTCTTGCTTCGTACGTAAACGGAACAACCACCAGAAGGTCAGCCCGCAAAAAAGAAAAATAAGCAAGAATTCGCTGATCATCAGGACACTAAATAGACGACTGCTGCTGTTCATGGTCAGTATTGGAATATAGGCAATGAGATTAATGAAAACGCTCGTTGCCACAATGAATGTTGACCAATAAAATTTTGTCAGGTCATTGTATTGCTGATTAATGGACGAATCGTCAGTGAGTGCTCGAGTCGGCAGGCGCTTGATCGATGCCCAGCTCAGAATAAAGAGAACCAGCGCGACGCTGCAGACACCAAATAAGATCCAAGTTAAGCTTCCTGCACCTTGTCGAGCGGTCAGAGCGGTCAATAAAATCAGTGAACCGATGGATAAAACAAACCACCAAGGGGATACCAATTTTCGATTTTTCTCAAGAACCAATTTTGTATCCACACGAATCGGCTGCTCGGTCAACTGCCACTGATTCGCAACGATCAATTGCCGACCTCTACGAATGTAGCGAAGTTGCAGTAAATACGCAGAACCAATGCTGAGATACAGAAGAAAGAAAAACAGCAGCATGAAGAGGGATTCTTTCATTGGTATGAGGAGAAGAAAAGCAGCAATACTCAAACCAAAGGCCAACTGAAATTGGCGCTTTCGATAGTCTTTACGAAAGGCTAGTACTTGCGGCTCCTCCATTTTATCTGCTGGAAAAGTATTTTCCACGATCACATAGTTATGCGGCTTCGCGGCTAAAGAGCTAACGAAGGCCATGATAAAGTTGCAAAAAATCAATATAAGCAACAGAATAAATTCGAACATCCGCCTTACTCCTTTCCAAAACTCGTTACTATTTTTTTGACCTTTTCTTGGATCGCTTTTTCGTCAGGTTCAGACAAATAAAGTTCTGCCAACACTAATGTTAATTGTTCCTCGTCTGTTTTCTTAGAGGTGACAGGCAAAGAAGCGACCAAAGTTCCTTTCCGCCGATCCGTGATCAGATAGCCTTCCTCCCGCAATTGCTGATAGCCCTTAGAGACAGTCATCGTGTTTACTCCTAGTTCATCGGCAAACTGGCGGACGGTCGGCAGTTGCTCGTTTGGCTTCAACTCACCACGGGCGATACCGATAATGATCTGTTTCCGCAATTGCAAATAGATGGGTTCTTCGGAACGGGAATCAATTTCTATAATCATTTACTTGCCCTCCTTTGTATTATTTATATTAATACAAACAATACAAAAAGACAAATAAAAATAATATAAAGGAATATCTATCGAAAATTTAAGATTTATGTTGTATAATTCGTCATACTGAAAAGTTGCGACCTTCAAATCGTAGAGTTTTCGGAATCTATATTGAAATGATGGTGATACTGTGTCTAACAGCAACACACGAGTCGTCGTAGGAATGAGCGGCGGCGTCGATTCATCAGTGACAGCTTTGTTGTTAAAGGAACAAGGCTATGATGTAGTCGGCATTTTTATGAAAAATTGGGACGACACTGACGAAAATGGTGTTTGTACCGCGACAGAAGATTATAAGGACGTGGCGAAAGTCGCTGCCCAAATCGGCATTCCTTATTACTCTGTCAATTTTGAAAAGGAATATTGGGATCGTGTCTTTGAATATTTCTTAGCGGAGTACCGTGCAGGCCGCACGCCGAATCCAGACGTGATGTGTAACAAAGAAATCAAGTTCAAAGCGTTCTTGGATTACGCGATGGAGTTAGGTGCGGATTATGTCGCGACTGGACATTACGCCCAAGTCGAAAAGGATGAAAACGGGGTGGTCCACATGTTGCGAGGCGTGGACAATAACAAGGACCAAACCTATTTCTTGAGTCAGTTATCGCAAGAACAATTAGCGAAGACGATGTTTCCTTTAGGCGGGATGCAAAAACCAGAAGTTCGTGCGATCGCTGAACGTGCTGGCTTGGCTACTGCTAAGAAAAAAGACTCTACTGGGGTCTGCTTCATCGGTGAAAAGAATTTCAAACAATTCTTGAGCAACTACCTTCCTGCAAAGCAAGGGAAGATGGTCACGCTAGACGGTGAGGAAAAAGGAACACACGCGGGTCTGATGTATTATACGATCGGCCAACGTCAAGGCTTGGGAATCGGCGGCGGCGGAAAAACCAATGATCCTTGGTTCGTAGTCGGCAAAGACTTAGCTACCAATACGCTGTATGTTGGACAAGGGTTCCATCATGAAGCGTTATACGCAACGAGTTTGGATGCGAGCGAGATTCACTTTACGACAAATGAAGAGCGACCAGCAGAATTCAAATGTACTGCGAAGTTTCGTTACCGTCAGCAAGACGTACCCGTTACTGTGCGTTTGCTGGAAAACGATCGAGCAGAAGTCATTTTCGATGATCCTGTTCGCGCGATCACACCAGGCCAAGCGGTCGTTTTCTACGACGGCATGGAATGCTTAGGCGGCGGATTGATCGATCATGCGTACCAAGAAGCAAAGGAATTACAATATATTTAATTTAGAGAAAAGCAGTCACTTACTACAAAAGTGGCTGTTTTTTTGTGAATAAAAAAGTCAAAGTATTCAAGAACAGGACGAATTTGTTTCAATTGTATTTACAGAAAATTCGTGAAAATTAAAATGATTCTCTTTACATGCTCATGGAATTATGGGAAGATACTAATTAAATATTTATTATAAAACGAAGAGAGTTGGGTGAGTTTATGAATGGTGTTGTTTTGTTAATAGTAGCTATTATTTGTTTTATCGCCGCGTATTTTGGGTATTCCCGCTGGTTGGAGAAAAAATGGGGCATTGATCCGAAGGCGGTAACGCCTGCGGTCGCTCTGGAGGATGGAGACGACTACGTACCTGAGCCGGCTTTTGTGGTATTTAGTCATCAATTTTCATCGATCACTGGTGCCGGACCGGTGACAGGCCCGATCATTGCCGCGATGTTTGGTTGGTTGCCAGCTTTTTTATGGATCTTGTTTGGCGGAATCTTTTTTGGAGCAGTACATGATTTTGGCGCTCTTTACGCCTCCGTTAAAAATGAAGGCAAGTCAATTGGATTGATCATTGAAAAATATATTGGAAAAGTTGGGAAGAAGCTGTTCCTATTGTTCTGCTGGCTGTTTGCCCTGTTAGTCATTGCGGCCTTTGGTGACATTGTTGCCACGACCTTCAATGGAATGACACCGGACGTTCCCGCAGCAGTCAACACAGCAAATGCTTCTGCGGCCTCGATCTCGATGCTGTTTATCATTTCCGCAGTGCTAGTCGGATTCTTTATGAAGAAAGTGCACTTAAAGGGCATCGCTATGCATGCTTTTGGAATCGTGGTCTTGTTAGTGACGCTGGCTATTGGTATTCTCTTTCCGATTTTCGCAGACAAACAAACGTGGCTGCTGATCGTATTTGCTTATTTGTTCTTAGCATCGGTTATGCCGATCTGGTTGTTGATGGCTCCTCGTGATTTTCTTAGCACGTATATGCTGTTAGGGATGATCATTGCGGCGGTGTTGGGACTTTTGGTGGAAGCGCCGATGGTTGAGCTGAATGCCTTCAATGGATTTGCGGTACAGGATGCTACAGGAAATGTGAAATACCTTTTCCCGATTTTATTTATCACCGTTGCCTGCGGAGCTGTTTCTGGATTCCATAGTCTGGTCTCTTCGGGAACCTCTTCGAAGCAGGTAACGAACGAAAAACACATGCGTCCTATCAGCTATGGCGCGATGATGTGCGAATGTGTTTTGGCGGTAGTGGCTTTGGTAGTAGCAGGCGCTGTTGCTAAGAATGGTCAATTACCGGCTGGAACACCTTTCCAGATCTTCTCTGGTTCAGTCGCTGGATTCTTAACGAAATTTGGTTTGCCGCTGAATGTTGCGCAAGCCTTCATGACGATGTGTGTTTCTGCATTGGCATTGACTTCGCTGGATTCCGTTGCACGTATTGGCCGAATGTCGTTGCAGGAATTCTTTTATGAAGAGGGTGCCGAGCAAAAAGGGCTAGCTAAATTATTAACAAATAAATATGTCGCAACGGTTGTGACTTTAGGTGTAGGGTTTGTCTTAGCGCTTGGAGGCTATAACAGTGTATGGCCGCTATTTGGTTCGGCGAATCAATTATTGGCTGCGATGGTCATGATCGCGGTGGCCGTTTATATGAAGACCTCTAAAAAATCAGGGGTGATGTTTTACATTCCTATGGGGATCATGCTTGCCGTTACCTTTACGGCACTGGGCATGTCAGTTTATGGGCTGGTAACGAAATTGATCCGTGCGACAGACTACTTAGTGACGATCCCAGCAGTTCCGGCTGCAGGACAATTTGTCTTCTTATCAGACGGATTACAGTTAGTCTTTGCCTTTCTGTTATTAGGATTGGGCTTGATGGTCGCAACGAAATGCCTGCGCTCTTTATTTAATGTAGAAAGTAAAAGTACAGAAAAAGCAGTCGCAGAATAAGAACAAAAAAAGACTTCGTCCATTCGACGAAGTCTTTTTTCTATGAAAGGCTCTGGGCAAAATGTGCCATGGCAACTTTCACTTCATTAAGTTTTTCAGGTTTGATCAAGGGAAATAGTTTTTCTTGCAGCTTCTTGAATTCTTGCAGGCTTAGCGCCTCAGTTTCTTTATCCGCGAAGCTTTTCACTAGAATCTCTTTTGCTTCCTCTTCTTTTCCTTCAATCGTATTGTTGAGGAAAAAGTCTAAAAACTTTAATTGTCCATCAAGCATCGTTTTCACTTCTTTCATTAGAATCACTTATTAGTATAAAAAACTAACGAAAAAGTTGCCATTAATCTGTCTCGGCGGTCAATGAGAACCTTGTGCTTGGTGATGATTTTCAGCGATTTCTTTCGTGTTGCGGTGAACTAACAAGTAATTCATCAGAACCAATGCGGAGGTTGAAATAAAGACTCCGCGATAGCCGAAGAGTGAGGAAACACTAGACCCGATCATAGGTCCAACAACGTTTCCAGCCGCTTGGAAGGATTGATTGTAGCTGAAGATTCTTCCCGCAGCTTCTTGAGGAGAATACTTTGTGATCAGCGCTTGTACAGCAGGGAGCAGACAAGCATCAGAAATACCCACAAGGAAGCGTAAAAAAGCGAGTTGCCAAACATTTGTTACGATGGACATAGGCAGAAAGACCAGCATGGCAAAGATCAATCCGATTCCCAGAATTTTTTCACTTCCAATTTTATCCCCCAGCCGTCCAAAGCGCGGCGCCGCAATCAAAGTAGCGATTCCCGGAATGGAGGCGATGATACCACTGACTAAAGTGACATTGCCGTGATTATGCATCAACTGTCGAATGTATAGACTGATAATGGGGCTGATTGAATTATTCGAGGCTTGAATAATCAGTGTTGTAACGAACATTCCGATGACGACATGCGGGTATTTCAAGCTATGAAAAATCTCTTTTGCCGGAAGCATATCTTTTTTCTCGATCGGTGTAAATTCTTCATGAACAAACATCAGACTCAAAAGAAAGACTAAAAATAGAATCCCGCCTGTGATGAAGAAGGTCAAACGATACCCAAAGATGGACGCGGTGACGCCCCCCACCAAAGGTCCGAGCAAATTACCCGTTACAGCTCCTGTGGCTAATGTTCCAAGGACCTGTCCGCTTTTTTCACGAGGGGTGCCTGTTGCCACCAAAGCGGTAGAATTACTGATGTAGCCGGAGAAAACACCCTGCAGCAAGCGCAGACCGATCAACTGATAAACATTCCCTACTGTTCCCATCAAGCTGATAACGATCGCCATTCCTAGAGAGGCCCGCAGCAACATTATTTTTCGGCCCTTTTGGTCAGCCAATCTTCCCCATAAAGGAGAGACGATCGCGGTGATCAAAAAAGTCGAAGAAAAGGTGATCCCACTCCAAAAGTTCAATTGCTGGTTGGTATAGTGGCCTAGGGAATCTATGTATAAAGACATAAAAGGCATCACGAGACTGAACCCAATGCCAGCCATAAAGGTACCAAACCATAAAACAATCAAGTTCTTTTGCCAAGTAGGGCGTGGTTGAAACAATGTATTTTTGAGTTTACTCAACGTGTTAACTGCCTTCTTTCATTACCTATGAAGTTTTCAAAAATCGATTTTCATTATAACTCTCTTAAGGTGCATATAAAAACCTCTCGCTTTGTGGTAGGATATAATTAAGAAAAAATCAATATTTTTCTGCAAATTTTTGTGGTTATCTTGATTTTTCTTGAACTTGTTTCAGCCAGAAACATTTTTCTTGAATTTTTATTTCATGATACTTATGATTAGGGTGGAAAGAAGGGTAGCGGGATGTATCAAGTAATTACAATGTATGGAGATAATGAACCTTGGTGGTTCTTTGAAGAATGGCAAGAAGATATTCAAGAAACCGCGACTTTTGAGGATTTTGACGCGGCTGTAGCTTATTACGAACATCGTTGGAGCGAGCTCCAAAATACCAATACATATAGCAGTGCGAAACATAACTTTTTAAGCGCATTTTGGAAAGAACAGGACGAACGCTGGTGTGAGGAATGTGATGACTATTTACAACAGTATTGGGGTCTTGCCTTATTGAAAGATGAACAGCCATTAACGGTTGATAGCAGAAAGGAATTTTATGAAACAGCTAATTATAGCGGAAAAGCCAAGTGTTGCAAGAGACTTGAGCAAGGTGCTTAACGCCAATCAAAAAAATAAGAATTATTTTGAAGGACCCAATGTTGTCGTGACTTGGGCCCTTGGTCATTTATTGGGTTTAAAAATGCCGGAGGATTTGAATAAGGAATGGCAAAGTTGGCAGATGGAGACATTGCCGATGATTCCTAAAACGATCGGCATCAAGCCGTTACCTAAAACCCGTGGACAGTTAAAAACGATCCAACAGCTGGCAAAACGAAAAGATATTACAGAAGCGGTGATTGCTACTGATGCCGGTCGTGAAGGGGAACTTGTCGCGCGATGGATTTTGGAATATGTACGTTTTGAAAAACCTGTCAAACGGCTTTGGATCTCTTCACAGACGACCAAAGCGATCACAGACGGCTTTAAGCAGCTAAAGCCTGCGAAAGATTATGACAATCTGTATTATTCAGCATTGGCACGGGCAAAAGCGGACTGGCTCGTTGGCTTAAATGTCACACGCGCATTGACAGTAAAATACGAAGACAGTCTATCGGCTGGACGTGTACAAACACCGACCCTTGCGATGGTTCGGCAACAAGAGAAGAAAATCGAGAAATTCCGTCCGCAAAATTATTTTGTGGTTTCTTTGGAGGTTGAAGGGCAAAAAGCCAAATTGAACCAAAAGAACCCTTATGGAATCACTGAACGTGAAGCGGCTGAAAAGCTGGTTAAGGATTTGTCACAGCAAAAAGGAACAGTGACAGAGATAACGGAAAAGGAAAAGACGGAACCGGCTCCTTTGCCGTATGATTTAACAGAGATCCAACGAGAAGCCAATGCCCGGTATCAATTTTCTGCGAAGAAAACCTTGTCTCTCGTCCAAAGCCTATACGAGACTCATAAAGTCGTGACTTATCCGCGAACAGACAGTAAGTATCTGACAAATGATATGAAGGCAACGATGAAAGAACGCCTGCAGGCAGTCAGTGATTTTGCGCCAGAAGTAAAAACATATATCAAAAACGGTGCGCAAGTAAAACAAAAGCGCGTGTTCCAAGACAGCAAGGTGACAGATCATCATGCGCTGATTCCGACTGAACAGCGTGCCCGCTTCGAAAAATTGTCCACCGATGAGCAGCGAATCTATAATATGATCGTGACACGATTCTTAGGTTTATTTGCAGAAGCGCACAAGGAGAGCCAACAAAAAGTAACCGTGACATTCCAGCAGGAGACGTTCACTTTCCGTCAAAACAAGGTATTGGTTGCTGGATGGAAGCCCGAAGAAGAGGCGAAAAAGACAATTCAATGGTCTGAAGGAATGAAAATCGTTCCGAACTTTACAATTGAAAAGGCTCTGACGACACCGCCGAAGCCATTGAATGAAGGAACTCTTCTAGGACAGATGGAAAAGCACAGTCTGGGAACTCCCGCTACACGTGCTGAAATCATCGAGAAATTAATCAAATCGGAATTAATGGAACGGACGACTAGCGGACTATTGGTTTCACCAAAAGGAAAGCAATTATTGGAGCTGGTGAATCCTTCATTAGTGACCCCAGAGCTGACAGAAAAATGGGAGAAGCAATTAGAGCAGATCGCTAACGGCAAATACAGCAGCAAACAATTTTTGCAAGAAATCGAAGCCGATACGAAGAAATTAGTCAGTGAAGTTAAACATAGCGACAAAAAGTATCAGGATTTCTCTATTACAGCAAAAAAATGTCCGGAGTGCGGGTCACCGTTACGAGAAAAAAATACGCGAGATGGTAAAATCTATATTTGTACGAATCCAGAGTGTACGTACCGCCGTCGGAAAGATCCAAAAGTCTCGAATCATCGTTGTCCGCAATGTCACCGCAAGATGGAGATCATCGACGGGAAAAACGGCGCTTACTTCCGCTGTAAATATGACGGAACGACAGAGAAGATGTTAGACAAAAAAGAACGATCAAAGAAAATGACTAAGCACGAAGAACGCCGCTTATTAAAGAAACTCAATGATCAAGAAGAACCGCAAGAAAGTCCATTAGCTGCTGCGCTAAAGGCAGCCATGAAAGACCAAGATTAACGACAAGCCGCCAAGTTCGAAATCGTCTTGGCGGCTTTGTTAGTTAGAAAGCTGAGGATAAATTCCTCAGCTTTTTTCGTACTTTTCTTTAGCAGTTTGAAGCAGGGTATCAAGCTCTTTATTCTCTTTTGTTTGATAGTGTTCAAACGTCCGGATCAATTCATAAACCTCTTTGAAATTTCCTTGAACCATTCGACTGATTGGTGAACGATAATAGAGTGTGTAAAAAAGCTTTGCAAGAGCTGGGTGCTGGAATAGAAATTGTTGTCCTTTAGGCAAAATCTCACTACCGCTTGCTTCTAACAAATCAATGCCTTCTTTTAATGCATAGGAAAGCGTCGAGAGTTCGCCGGACTTGCGAATGGTCACAGCGGAAAAATCATAAAGGTATTCGAACGAATTTTGGATCATGACCATCGTTGCGTGACTTTTTAGCCAGTCATCCATTTTTTGTTCATGACTCCAACCATAATTTGTACCTTCAAACACAGTATCTAAGGTTTGTGTGAGTTTAAAGTGTGTATGCAGCGAACCGATTTTCATTTGCCCTTTTCCAAAACGCAGAACGGAGACCCCGATGTCAGTAGACATACCCCCAGTTAATTGAAAACCAAAGTAAACGTCTTTAGGCTGCACACTTTTTTGTTGCAAATCTTTTTCTAAACCAGCCGCGTCGATCTGGTTGCCCACAAAGAGGATCGTTTGGCTGCAGTTCTCTGCC
The DNA here is from genome assembly GCF_051715125.1 of Enterococcus sp. AZ048. NCBI lineage: Bacteria > Bacillati > Bacillota > Bacilli > Lactobacillales > Enterococcaceae > Enterococcus > Enterococcus sp. AZ048. The sequence goes on from NZ_JBIOTD010000001.1 coordinate 895,971, forward strand.
AAAGAGTCAATGACTGTCGGGAAATCACTGTATTTCATCGTCACAAAAATCAAATCATACTGATCCTTCGGTTGAAGCGTTTCAATCACTCGAAGGGTATCTTTTGTTTGCTTGCGCTGAAGGGAATGGGTCAACACCAAACCATTTGTCTGCAGCTCTTTTTTTCTCTGACCTCGTGCCAGGAGTGTTACTTGATTGTTCCCTTTTAGGAGTGAATGGGCAAGATAGCTTCCTTGGATGCCTGCACCGTATACTAGTATTTTCATCTTTTTCAATCCTTCCAAAATCAACAGGCGTTGATTAATCAACTTGTGTACATTATAATAAGTGGACTATTCAGAAGTTTCAATCAACAAAAAGTCTTTTATGTTGATAATTGAACAAAAAGTATTAATTGATTGGAGTGCAATGATGGACCGACGAAAGCGAAAGACTCAAAAAGTAATTACATCCGTTTTCTATCAGCTTTTAAAGAAAAAAAGTTATGAGGACCTATCTGTGAGCCTGATATGTCAGACGGCGGATATTAATCGAGGCACGTTTTATCTTCATTTTATTGATAAAGATGACCTGCTGGAAAAAAGTATTGCTTACGAGATGCAAAAATTATTCGAGTATTGTGATCGGAACGAAGAAACAAGCAATCAGAGAAAACTAGAAAAAACGTTTGAATATGTAACGGCAAATCGTGACCATCTGCAACGGTTGTTTCGTGCGGATAAGCAAGGTTTTTTTGCGAGCTTTCAAATTAATTATTTGATGGAGCAAATGACGGACCAATCGCCGATGACCAGTGTTTTCTTCGCTCACGGGTTGGTTGGCTTGCTGGAGTATTATTTGACGAATGATGTTTCAGAAGTAGAGGTGTCCCAAGAATTAGAAAAAATCACCCATTCATTTCGTTAATGGAGTGTAAATTTTTTTGAACTTGAAGGAGTAGAAATAAGAAAAGAAAAGGGTTACAATGTAAATGGTTTATACCACTTTCGGGAGGGATTTTTTTGAAATCAAGAAAAGATGAAGTATTAGACGCATTGAGAGCAAATCCTAACGAACTGACAGCCCAAGAGTTGGCGGATCAATTAGGCGTGGATCGGACCAATGTCAGCCGCTACTTGAATGAATTGACGAAGGACGGCACAGTAAAAAAAATCGACGGACGACCGGTAAAGTTTCAAATTACTACGGTGTCCACGGAAAAACATATTAATTTTGATAATTTGATTGGTCGCGAAGATTCTTTGAAGAGTCAAATTCAAAAATCAAAAGCCGCGATTTTATATCCTCCCCGCGGACTGCATACGATCATATTTGGCGAGACGGGAACAGGGAAAACGATGTTTGCGGAATGCATGTACCGCTTTGCTGTTTCTGCCAATGTATTAAATGAGACCGCCCCGTTTATCACGTTTAACTGTGCGGACTATGCACAAAATCCTCAGTTGCTTTACGGACATATTTTTGGAGTGAAGCGTGGTGCTTTTACCGGTGCAGAGGAAACACGAAAAGGGCTGATGGAACAAGCGGATGGAGGCATTTTATTCTTGGATGAAATTCATCGCTTGCCGCCGGAAGGACAGGAGATGCTTTTCACCTTTATTGATAAGGGCACGTTCCGTTCTCTGGGTGATGGTCAAGAAAAGAAAGCTTCCGTGCAGATTATTGGGGCAACGACAGAAACAAGTTCGACATTTTTGTCTACGTTTAATCGTCGAATCCCCATGCAGATCGAATTGCCTTCTTTAGCCGAACGTTCGTTAGACGAGCGACTAGCCATCATTAAAGAATTTCTTCAGCAGGAAGCCAATCGATTGATGCAGGAAATCGCGATCGATAAGCGGAGCTTGTTAGCCTTTCTTCTATATAATGCAGAAGGAAACATCGGGCAATTAAAACGAGACTTAAAATTAGTCTGCGCAAAGGCCTTTTTGCATCATCAAACCAATAGTGAGTCAGACAAACTCATGATCGTAGAAGAAGACTTGCCTTTAGTAGTCCAAAAAGGCCTCCTGCGAATGAATGAAGTACAAGACAAACTCACTCCTTTTATGGATAAAAGAAATCTTTATCTGACTTTGAAACCGGGGACGGAGGAAGTCGTTTGGGGGCAAGACCCAAATAAAGATATGGAAGTTTATCATTCTATTACCTATAAATTGGAAAAGCTAGGTCGTGAAAATTTATCTGAGATTGATTTGGAAGAATTGATTTCGGATGATGTCGATCAGTATTTTGAGACCTATGTTGAAGAGCTGTCACACACGAACGCCTATCGCGAAATTATTTCTGACGATCTGTGGAAGCTGGTGAATGAACTTTATGACTTTGCTTCAAGTCAAATGAACCGTGAGTACGATGAGAAAGTGCGTTTTGCGTTTGCATTGCATATCAATTCGACGATTGAACGAATTCGTGGCAATCAATTCATCTCTCACCCCAATTTAAACGATATTCGTCGGAATTATTCAAAAGAGTTCCAATTAGCCATCGAATTGTCGAATCGGATCGAAGAAGCTTATGCCATCATGATTCCCTTAGATGAGATCGGCTTTATCACCATGTTTTTGACGATGGACAATCAAGAGGCGCAACAGGTCGATGAACGGCAAGTCGCAGTGCTGGTAGTGATGCACGGAAAATCAACCGCATCAAGTATGTTGGAAACGGTCCAGGAGCTGTTGGGCACGACCAGCGGCATCGCCTTTAACATGCCCTTGACATTAAATACTGAGAAAATGTATGGTCAAATCAAAAATTATATCTCAGGAAAACGAGAAGAGTTCTCTGAAGGGATCATTCTTCTGACAGACATGGGTTCGCCTAATAATTTTGGGAATCTGATCTTTCATGAAATGGGGATTCGTACGCGAGTGATCTCTATGGCAAGTACGATGCTGGTATTGGAGAGCTTGCGCTTAGCTACGTTGGGACGCTCTTTGGAGGAGATTTACACCAGTGTGATTTCCATGTTCCAAACGATGGTCCGTCTAGAGGAGCCCACTCAAAAGGATGAAAAGAAAGTCATCATCGTTGCTTGCTTCACTGGCGAAGGCGTCTCTAAACGATTGAATGAAGTGGTCTCGCAGATCGTCAATCTGGAGGAGTTTGAAGTTATTCAGATGCAATCCTTGGAGCGAGAAAGCTTCAAACACCGCATTGACCAGCTAATCACTCACAAAGATATCGTGGCGATCGTAGGAACGATGGAGATCCATTATCAAAAGATTCCATTTATTCCAGCAATGAATTTATTTAAACGAGAAAAGATCTTAGAGTTTCAGGACCTGTTGGGAAGCACGATCACTTTGCCGGAGATGGTGGACTCCTTAACGAAGAACTTTTCTCCTGAATTGGATGTCAAAACATTGTTTTTATTGATTGATGATGTGTTGCAATTGATCCGTAAAGACCAGGAATTGATTATTGAGAATACGGCATTGCAGGCATTGAGTGTCCATATTGCCTTTTTAGTGGATAAAATCAAAAAAGGCGAGAACCGCCCGACGTTCGAGAATGTAAAATATTTTCATCAACAGCATCGTGTGCGCTTCAATCAAACAGCGGCAAATCTCTCAATACTTGAAAAACAGTTTGGGGTTCGCTTTACTGAAGACGACATCGCTTACATCGTTAAGACCCTTGAAGACAATCGAATTGAACTAGGATTGCACAGTGTGTAATCCTAGTTTTTTTTGTGTGTAAGATGAAACCCTTATCATGACGGCTTCTGTGCACTATAAAAGTTGGCACGGGAGTTGCTTTATATAAAGTGTACAATAATAAAAATTGAGGAGTGTCATTTATGAAAAGAATTATGTTAGTTTGTGCAGCAGGAATGAGTACCAGTTTATTAGTAACAAAAATGGAAAAAGCAGCAGAAGCAGAAGGATTGGAATCTGATATCTTTGCGGTCTCAGCTTCGGAAGCGGATTCTAAATTAGAAGATGCAAGCAAACCAGTAGATGTTTTACTATTAGGCCCACAAGTTCGTTTCATGAAGAGCCAATTTGAAACAAAACTTGCGGATAAAGGAATCCCAGTTGATGTCATCGATATGAAAGATTATGGCATGATGAATGGTGAAGCCGTTTTAAATACCGCATTAAAATTAATGAAATAATTGTCCGGAGGAGAGAGATAAGCAGATGAGCGATACGATGAGTCAAGAACAATTAGAAGCAGTAATGGGGTTGATCATCAATGCCGGCAATGCGAAAAGCGATGCAATGGAAGCGATTCAAGCCGCTAAAGAAGGCAACTTTGATTTGGCGCAAGAAAAACTTGAAGCAGCCGACCAAGCATTAGTTGAAGCCCATCATTCTCAAACAGGGTTGTTAACAGAAGAAGCCAGCGGTAATCCAATGACCGTGACGCTTTTAGCAGTGCACAGTCAAGATCATTTGATGACTAGTATTACCTTCAATGATATGGCTAAAGAAGTCGTGGACCTTTACAAACGTATAGGGAACGAATAGGAAGTGATTACGTGAAATTAGCTCGCGATCATGAAACGTTGAAAGCGATCACAGCTTTGGTTGAATATGCTTTTCGAAAGCAAGATCCGATCATTGATGATCCGCTCTTTTTATCACGTTACGAACACGCGGATTGTTATGGAGTGTATCAAGACAATGAATTGACGAACTTAGTGATGGCCAATCATTTCGAGATGCAGCTCTTTCAACAAAAAGTAAAAATGGCTGGTGTTGGGTACGTAGCGAGTTATCCAGAATACCGAGGCAAGGGCGGCATCAGCAGTATCATGTCCGAACTTTTGTCTGATCTGTATGATCAAGGCGTGGCGGTTTCTCAGCTTGCTCCTTTTTCTGAAGATTTTTATCGTAAATTCGGGTACGAACCTACAAGCCGAAGAAAAACATACCGCATCCCGGCACTAGCTTTTACTTATTTAAAAAGTGAAAGAAGGGGGACTATCAAACGCGGATCTTGGCAGCAATTGAAGCCTGAGATTCAATCTATTTACCAACGCTTGCTGACACAGCAACAAGTCGGAACAGTGATCCGAGAAGAGTGGTGGTGGGAACGTCTAAACGACTATTATCCACACCGTTTTTATGCGGTAGCTTTCGATGATGCTGGTAAGGCGAAGGGTTACATTATTTATCGAATGCAAGGAAACACATTAGTAGTCGATGAGCTCGCTTACGAGGACGAACTCGCGATGCGAAAATTATTAACGTACTTGAAATCCCATGTCTCATCATTTGAAGAATTTCTTTATCATGCTCCTGTTCATGAATGCATAGAAAAATGTTTTCTTGAGCAAGACTATTTCACGATTACTTTGGAACCGTATATGATGAGTCGAATTATTGACATCACGCAATTATTACCGAAACTTCCGATAAAGCAACAAGAAATTATTTTAGAAGTAACTGAAGATAAGGAATGTCCTTGGAATGTTGGTAGCTGGCTGATCAGTCAGGGGACGTGTCAAAAAGTACAAAAAGCAGGCGATGTCAAAGCCTCTATCCACGGGTGGAGCGAATTATTACTAGGCGAATTATCTTTAGCTGAAGGACTTTTCTTCGGGAAAGTCACTGCGTCAAAAGACGTTGCGTTAGATATTTTTCCAAAAGGAAAACAAAGTTTTTATGATTATTTTTAAATTAGGGGGACTATAAAAAATGGATAAATTTGTCAATTTTATGGAAAAACACTTTATCCCGGTTGCTTCAAAAATCGGTAATCAGCGTCACTTAGTCGCGATTCGGGATTCATTTATGGTAACAATGCCGCTAATGATCCTAGGAGCGTTAGCAGTAATGATCAACAACTTGTCACTGTCGATTCCAGCCTTTGGTAACTTCATGAACGGTATCTTCGGCGGCGAATCATGGAAAGGCTTCGGGGGCGCTGTTTGGAACGGAACATTTGGTGTTCTTTCTGTATTCATCGCGTTCTTAGTAGCTTACAATTTAGCTCGCCACTATGGAAAAGATCCAATCGCAACAGGTGTTGTTTCAGTGGCATCATTCTTCACTTTAGGAGCAGCAACGAGCGGAATGAACTCTTCAGGTTTGTTTGTTGCCTTGATCGTGGGTATGGTCGTTGCAGAATTATTCACTCGTTTAGTGGGTAGTCCAAAATTAGTTATTAAAATGCCTGATGGCGTGCCGCCAGCAGTTGCACGTTCATTCGCGTCACTATTCCCAGCGATGATCGTTATCTCGATCTTTGGTTTAATTGCTGCGATTATTGCAGGTTTCGGTGTAGAAGATATGTTTGCTGCTTTCTACGCAGCTGTTCAAGAACCATTCATGAGCTTAGCAAATTCATACGGCTCAGCGTTACTCATTGCTTTCATCACACCATTCTTATGGTTCTTCGGGTTACACGGTGCCAACATGATCGATCCCTTCATGCAAGCAATCAATGCGCCAGCGATTGAAGCAAATGCAAATGCATTGGCAGCAGGTAAAGCAGCTCCGTATATCGTGAACAAACCATTCATCGATTCATTTGTAAACATGGGTGGTACGGGTGTAACGATCGGTTTGATCATTGCTATCTACCTAGTTGGACGTAAAAACAAACCATTTATGGTCGTAAACAACTTGGCAGCAGCTCCTGGTATCTTCAACATCAATGAACCTTTGATGTTCGGTCTGCCATTAGTGCTGAATCCAATTATGTTTATCCCGTTCATTTTGACACCAATGGTCTGTGTAACAACAGCTTACTTTGCGACGAAATTCGGTTTAGTGCCGCCAGCAACAGTAATGCCGCCATGGGTAACTCCTCCAATCATTGGTGGATTCTTAGCTACTCAAAGCTTCTCCGGCGCCATCTTGGCAGCAGTGAACTTAGTAATCTCAATCGCGATGTATGTACCATTCGTATCCTTAGCAACAAGACAAGAATTGAAAAAAGTTAAAGAAGCAGAAGCTTAATTGATAACAAAAAAGGGGGTGCGGATCACTGGATTCCACCCTCTTTATTCGTTAAAAAATACTATTTTTAAGAATGAGGTAGAACAATAATGAAAACTTTTCCAACAAATTTTTGGTGGGGCGCAGCCACATCTGGACCACAAAGCGAAGGACGCTTCAACAAAAAACATGCGAATGTCTTTGACTATCATTTCGAGATCGAACCGGAAAAATTCCATAATCATGTAGGACCGGATGTCGCTTCGAATTTTTACAACAGCTACAAAGAAGACATTTCCATGATGCGCTCGATCGGCATGAACAGCTTACGGACCAGCATCCAATGGAGCCGCTTGATCGATGATTTAGAAACAAATACGGTGAATCAAGACGCTGTCGACTTTTATAACAATGTGATCGACACAATGTTGGCAGAGGGCATGACACCTGTGATGAATCTGCACCATTTTGATTTGCCAGTAGAATTGTACGATACATACGGCGGCTGGGAATCAAAGAAAGTGGTGGATCTGTATGTAGGGTTTGCTGAGAAATGTTTTGAATTGTTTGGTGATCGTGTGAAATACTGGGCGACGCACAATGAACCAATGGTGGTAGTAGAAGGCGAATACTTATTCCAATTCCACTATCCAAATATCGTTGATGGAAAAAAAGCGGTACAAGTGGCCTACAATTTGAATTTAGCTTCTGCGAAAGCCATCCAAGCATTCCGCAAATTAAACATTGAGAATGCGCAAATCGGAACGATTCTAAATCTGACACCGACTTATGCAGCCTCCGACGCGCCGGAAGATCAAGAGGCTGCGCGTATTGCGGAGCTTTGGAACAATAAAATGTTTTTGGAACCCGCAGTGTATGGACATTTCTCTGCTGAATTAGAAGAGCTGTTGACGAAGGACAAGGTTTTATGGGAAACAACGGACGAAGAAAAAGACATTTTAAAGAATAATACGGTTGATTTCTTAGGGGTGAACTTCTATCATCCGAATCGCGTGAAAGCACCCGATGTTGCACCAAACTCCGTTGGCGAGTGGATGCCTGATCGGTATTATGATGCATATGATATGCCTGGTCGCCGAGTGAACTTGGACCGCGGATGGGAAATCTATCCGAAAGCACTTTACGATATCGCAGTAAATATCAAAGAAAACTATAAGAACATTCCGTGGTACGTATCTGAAAATGGTATGGGTGTTTCCAATGAGGACCGCTTTAAAAATACGACGGGCATGATCGAAGACGATTATAGGATCGATTTTGTTCAAGAACATCTGGAATGGCTGCATAAAGGAATCGAAGAAGGGTCAAATTGCTTTGGCTATCATATGTGGACACCGATCGACTGCTGGTCTTGGTTGAATTCCTATAAGAACCGCTACGGTTTCATTTCAAATAATATTCATACACAAATCAAGACTGTTAAAAAATCAGGCTACTGGTTCAAAGAAGTGACTGAACGAAATGGATTAGCAGACTAAGAATAACTGGAGGAAGAGAATGAAACGTGAATTAGGTATTTCGGTCTATCCCGATCATAGTGATCCGCAAGCGGATCGCGCGTATATCAAAAAAGCGGCTGAGCTTGGCTATACGCGTATTTTCATGAGTATGCTGGAAGTGACGGAAGGCAAAGAAAAAGTCAGTGAAAAATTCGGTAGCATCATCCATTACGCGAAGGATCTGGGGTTTGAAACAGTTCTAGATATCGCGCCATCGATTTTTGATGATTTGGGTATTTCTTATGACAACCTAAGCTTTTTCGCCGCACTTGGTGCAGAAGGTATTCGGTTGGATGAAGGCTTTGATGGAAATAAAGAGGCAATGCTGAGTTATAATCCGGAGGGTCTGGCCATTGAGCTGAACATGAGTAATAATGTTGCTTATTTGGACAACATCTTATCCTACGAAGCAAACGAACCATTTATCTATGGGTGTCACAATTTCTATCCTCAAGAAGGTTCTGCCTTGCCCTACGACTTTTTTATCAGTTGCAGTGAACGTTTCAAGGGACACGGCATTAAGACGGCTGCGTTTATTACGAGCCATGATGCGGAATACGGCCCATGGGATATCAATGATGGCTTGCCTACACTAGAGATGCATCGCCATCTGCCGATTGATTTACAAGCACGCCACATGTTTGCAACGGGAGTGATCGATACAGTCATCATCGGCAATGCCTATGCTTCTGATGACGAATTGGAAAAAGTAGCAGCCGTCGATCGGTACAAAGTAAGTCTTGGCATTGAATTCGTACCTGAAGCAACAGAAATCGAGCGCAAAATCGTCGCTGATCCAAAGCATTTCCGTCGGGGTGATATTACGTCAACAGCCGTCCGGTCAACGATGGTTCGAGTGAAGTATGCCAACGAGGCAAATCCTGCTCACGACAATACGCAAGAATTTCAAGTGGGAGACATCGTTGTAGGAAATGATGAATTTGGAAAATACAAAAATGAATTGCAAATCGTTTTAGAACCCCATAGTGATTCTCGCAAAAATTTAGTCGGAAAAATCCCGCAAGAAGAAGTGATCATGTTGGACTTTTTGAAGCCTTGGGCGAAATTTCAATTCGTTCCTAAAAATTAAATTTGAAGCGAATGAAAAAAAGATGAATGATCTTTATTGACAAACCCAATAAAGGCGTGTAAAGTATGACTCAACTTAATCAAACGACAGTGAAAAGAAGAGTAGCAGTTCATTTGTTCCCAGAGAGTCTCTGGTTGGTGAAAAGAGACGGCAATGAGTTGTGAACCACATCTTTGAGTCGATCAACTGAAGAAAGTAGGTTGGTCCGGGAGAGCCCGTTACAGCGGAGGTCAGATTGACCAGTTGAGATCGTTCGTTGTGAGACGACGATGAAAAAAGGTGGAACCACGTAATTACGTCCTTTAGCCCTAGCGGCTAAAGGACTTTTTTTAGTTTTACCTGCTGGATCATGAAAGACCCGTAGAGGTTCTTTTCGCGAGAAGGGAACAAAGATGAGGTGGAACCGCGTATTCAACGCCCTCTGGTAGAGATACCAGAGGGCGTTTTTGCTAGTCCGATTTTCCGCAGTTCAATGAGGTGGAGGGTGAGTAAAATTTCATTCAGCTAATTAAGTAAGTAACTGTGTAGTTGGATGGTATGCGTGATGAGGGTCAAACTAACTTTTTCGTTTTTTGAAAAAGTTAACTCATTAAAACGAATTAGCTGTCAGTTTCTAGTCAAGAATTAAAGATTAGCAGCCACTAGCAAATTCTATCTTTACTAAAAATAGTCACGATTAAGAGCTTTTGAAAGGCCGTACAACTTTCAAAAAAATGGAGGGATATTGGGATGAATTATTTGATCGAAGTCATGCCGCAATTATTACAAGGGGCAGCGATAACACTGAAATTATTTGCTTATACGATATTGGGCTCACTGCCGTTAGGAATCTTGCTATCGTTTGGATTGGCGAGCCGCTTTAAGCCGTTACAATGGATTTTACAGTTTTATGTATGGATCATGCGAGGGACGCCGTTGCTGCTGCAATTGATTTTCGTCTTTTATGGTCTGCCATTGATGGGAATCATATTCGACCGTTTCGAAGCCGCATTATTTGCTTTCGTATTGAACTACGCCGCTTACTATGCAGAAATTTTCCGTGGTGGGATTCAATCAATTCCAGTTGGGCAATACGAGGCATCGAAGGTCATTGGATTGACACCGATTCAAACGATCACGCGAATCATCATTCCACAGGTCGTTAAAATTGTTTTACCTTCTGTCGGAAATGAAGTCATTAATTTAGTAAAAGATACGTCACTTGTTTATATCTTAGGATTGTCAGATGTGATGCGGGCTGGGAAGATCGCAATGGAACGAGATACGACGTTGCTGCCATTATTCGGGGTAGCGCTCATTTACTTAGTGTTGACTGGGGTGACCTCAGTGATCTTGAAGCAACTAGAAAATCGTTTGAACTATTATCGTTAGGCAGGTGGAAAAAATGATCGAATTAGAAAAAGTAAACAAATCGTTTGGAAATAAAAAGGTGATCGATAATTTGGACTTAGTCATTCCGGATGGACAGATATTAGCGATCGTTGGCCCTTCCGGTGGTGGGAAAACAACCTTACTGAGAACCTTGGCTGGTTTAGAAACAGCAGATAGCGGCACTTTTTTACTAGATGGCGCCGCCTTCGATCCCACTTCTTCGAAAGAACAAGAACAAGTTGTTGGGGTCGTCTTTCAAGATTTTCAATTGTTCCCGCATTTAAGTGTCTTAGACAATATCACGATCGGTCCTAGACTGGTCTTAAAGCAAGACAAAGAAACGTATATGAATAAAGCCGAGCATTTAGCAAGTTTGCTAGGCATTGAAGAATTATTGAACAATTATCCCTATCAATTATCCGGCGGGCAAAAGCAACGTTTAGCGATTGCTCGTGCGATGGCGATGAATCCGAAAGTGTTGGCGTATGATGAGCCAACCAGTGCGCTAGATCCTGCGTTGCGTCAGCAAGTGGCAAGTTTGATCCTGGAATTAAAAGCGGACGGAGTGACTCAAATTGTTGTTACCCACGATTTGGTTTTTGCAGAAGAAATTGGTGATCAGTTATTGAAGGTTGAACCTATCAAATAAAAAAACATTAGGAGGAGTAACGTATGAAAATGAAAAAAATTATTTTGGGAATGGTGGCTGTTTTAACACTGGTGACGTTAGCGGCCTGCGGCAAAAAAGAAGCGAGCAGCAACGAAAGCTGGAAGACGATTGAGAAAGATAAAAAGGTGACGATCGGTTTAGATGACACATTCGTTCCAATGGGATTTAAAGATGAAGATGGAAAAATCGTTGGTTTTGACGTTGATTTAGCCAAAGCAGTGTTTAACGAATACGGAATCAAAGCAGATTTTCAACCAATTGATTGGTCAATGAAGGAAAATGAATTGGAAAACGGCACGATCGACTTGATCTGGAATGGCTACACCGTGACAGAATCACGTGAAAAGAAAGTTTTATTTTCTGATGCTTATGCACAGAATGAACAAGTCCTAGTCACTAAAAAGGACAGCGGCATCACGAAGCCAGAAGATATGAAGGATAAAGTTTTAGGGGCGCAAGAAGGGTCTTCAGGGTATGAAGCCTTCAATAATCAAGCTAAAACACTGAAGGATATCGTGAAAGAGAATGACGCTACGTTGTATGCCAGCTTCAATGAAGCGATGATCGACCTTGAAAACAATCGAATCAACGGACTATTGATCGATAAAGTATACGCGGATTACTACTTGAAGCAAGCAAATAAATTAGATGCCTACAATATTTTCAGCGTAGGATTCAAAAATGAAAACTTTGCGGTCGGTGCACGCAAAGGAGACAAGGAATTGGTTGAGAAAATCAACGAAGCATTCAAGAAGCTGCAGGAAAATGGAAAATACGGTGAGATCTCGAAAAAATGGTTTGGGGAAGAATTGTCCTTGCCTAAAGAATAAGCGAAATGTCTCTCCAAAAATTTAAACATTATTTAATCAGAAAGAAAAGGCGAGCAAAACTTTTGTTCGCCTTCTTTTTTTTGTATAATGGTACAGAATGGAAAGAGGGATATCATGGCGCAAAAGAAGCGTACAAAGAAAAAAAGAAAAACGAAAAAGCAAAAACAACTCCAAGAGCAGCGCCTGATCATCGGCATTGGACTTTTATTTATATTATTTACTGTCTTTGCATTATTTAAGCTAGGGTTCTTAGGAAATCTGATTGCGAATGTCTTACGTCTGATAGGCGGAAACACGTATCAATTTTTAGCCTTGCTGTTAGGACTTTATGGCACGCTGCTCGTTGTAAAGAATACCAAGTTGCGATTGACTAAACCGCGACGATGGGTAGGGATCGGCTTTTTCTACCTTGGAATATTGCTGATTCTTCATGCACGTTTATTTGCGAATGTGGAAAGCAAAGATCCTAATATTTTAAAAACGACTTGGGATTTATTGATGACAGATTTCTTAGGGAATCAAATAACCCAAAATGTCGGCGGTGGAATGCTAGGTGCGGCGCTTTATAATTTAACGCATTTTCTCGTATCACAAGTAGGCAGCTATTTGATTGCCGGCTTATTATTACTATTGGGTATTTTTTTGTTCAGCCTTTTAGAATTCAACCAAGTGACGGATTATTTAGGCAATTTCGTCGAAATGATGCAGGAAAAATTCTCAGAATCTGACGAGAAAAAAGAACTTAAAGCAGCAAAAAGAGAAGAACGGCAAGCACAAAAAGCGCAAGCCAAGGCTGAAAAGCAAGCGGCAGCAAAAGCCAAGCTGGAGGCCGAATTGGCCGAGCGAGAAAAAAACAAGGTTCGTTCAATGACACCAGGGGAGCAATTGGCGAAAGAAAGCCAAGAGCCTTTAGTTAAGGAACCTGAGCAGATGACGCTCGTGCCGATCGAAGGGTTTCAAGAAAATTTGGAGCCCGAAAGAACGACAGCCGCACCTGTACCTAAAAAAGCCCCACTTGAAGATGAGGAGATTGATGATCCAGGTGATTTAGAATTTGAGATCAGCGCGGAGCCTGAGGATCATGACTATCAGTTGCCGCCGTCAACGTTATTAGATTCAATTCCAGCTGCCGATCAAAGCGATGAATACAAAAAGATCGAGCAAAATATCAAGGTATTGGAGAAAACTTTCAATAGTTTCGGTGTAGAGGCCAAAGTCGTCAAAGCCAGCTTAGGACCATCTGTTACGAAATTTGAGGTCCAACCGGCCGTTGGTGTAAAGGTCAGCAAAATCGTCAATCTAACTGATGACATCGCGCTGGCTTTAGCAGCGAAGGATGTCCGAATGGAAGCGCCGATCCCAGGGAAATCTTTGATTGGGATCGAAGTGCCAAACAGCACGATCAGTACGGTGTCATTCCGCGATATCATCGAATCTCAACCGAACCATCCAGATAAAATTCTGGAAGTTCCATTAGGTCGAGACATCTCTGGATTGGTACGGGTGGCAGATTTAACGAAGATGCCCCACTTGCTGATCGCTGGGTCTACCGGTAGTGGTAAATCTGTAGCAATCAACGGGATCATTACAAGTATTTTAATGCGGGCAAAGCCAAATGAAGTAAAATTGATGATGATCGACCCGAAAATGGTCGAATTGAATGTGTATAACGGCATTCCTCATCTATTGACGCCGGTCGTGACGAATCCAAGAAAGGCCGCACAAGCGTTGCAAAAAGTCGTTCAGGAGATGGAAGAACGGTACGAAAAATTTGCCGCAACAGGTGTGCGAAATATTTCCGGCTTTAACGAATTAGTGATTCAGAAGAATTTGGAAGATGGTCAAAACCGGCCGATCTTGCCATTTATCGTTGTCATAGTGGATGAGTTGGCGGACTTAATGATGGTCGCAAGCAATGAAGTGGAAGACGCGATTACGCGTTTGGCACAGATGGCGCGGGCGGCGGGTATCCATATGATCCTTGCGACGCAACGTCCAAGTGTCGATGTTATTACCGGAATCATCAAAGCCAATGTTCCGTCACGAATTGCCTTTGCCGTTTCAAGCGGGACGGACTCGCGAACGATCATTGATGGAAATGGTGCGGAGAAACTGCTAGGACGTGGAGATATGTTGTTCTTGCCAATGGGAGAGAACAAGCCGATCCGTGTTCAGGGCGCCTTTATTTCGGATCACGAGGTAGAACAGATCGTTGAGTTTGTCTCTGATCAGCAGGAAGCTCACTACGAAGAAAAAATGATGCCAACAGAAGAAACAAGCTCTTCGCCATCAGAAACACCGCAGGATGAACTTTACGAAGAAGCAAAAGCATTAGTGGTAGATATGCAGACAGCGAGCATCTCTTTGTTGCAGCGAAGATTCCGTATCGGCTATAATCGAGCAGCGCGGATCGTGGATGAATTAGAAGAACACGGCGTCATCGGGCCTTCAACCGGCAGCAAGCCGCGGGAAGTCTTTATGCAAAAAGCCGAAGAAGAACCAGAAAATCCATTGGATGAATAAAAAGCTTTGCCATTTTTTGGCAAAGCTTTTTTGTTGCGTTTTTAATTGATTGCACAAATGTGCAAAAAGACAGTGATTTCAATTCCCACGCACCTCTTTTTTTCGCGTGTCTAATATAGGACTACAGGGATAGAAAGCCTGCTATATCAACATTATGTGTAATGAAAGATAAAAAAATAATAGCTAAAAAAAGAAGAAACAATAAATTTCAACATTAATGTGGAACTTTTATGTGTTATACAATAGAAAAAGCCTGTGCTATCTTTTTGTTAGATTGATAAGCGCTTACAATTGGAGGAAACAAAAATGAAAGGGTTGAACTCACGGCAAACTAGATTACTTCACTTACTGGTTCAAAATGAGCATTATTTGCCAGTGTCTTTCTACTCTGAGAAGTTAGGAAAATCAAATCGGACGCTCTATTCTGACTTGAAGAAGATCCAACTTTTATTGGAGAAAGAACCGCTTGTTTTAGAAAAAAAGCCGCGTGTTGGTATTTTGCTAAAAGGAACAGTAGAAGAAAAAATGCACTTTCTAGAGCAGCACATTGGATTGAACACGGAAGAAGCTGTTGGCTCACAGGAGCGCCAATGGGAGATCGTCAAACAGTTAGTAATCAACGAAGAGACCGTGACGCAGCAAATGCTCTCTCAGCAGTTTCATGTAAGTCCAAGTTCGATCGTGAGCGATTTAGAAAAAATCATTGAGAACTATCGTTTAACGCTAGCAGCTACGAAGCAAGGGACAAAAGCTGTAGGAAACGAGGAGGAGATTCAAAATAGCTTATTTCGTTTTTGTGAAGATTACTTAGACACTCATCGAGTCGATACAGAGCATCTTTTTAATGAAGAATCGAAAGACTTGTTGGGATACTTCTTTCCACAACAGTTAGTAGCGCTTGTGTTCCAGCAAATTACGGAATGGAGAAGTCAAACAGCTTTCTGTTTTCCAGGTCATTACGTAAAGTCGTTGATGATCCGTCTGTTGGTGTTCTGCTTCCGTTTGACTAGAGGCAAGCACATTGAAGAAAAGGAATTTCTATTTGATCAGATTAAATTGATCGATACGTATTTGATCGCCAATGAATTAGTTGTGCGGGTATCAGACACGTTTGCTGTCACGTATGACGAAGAAGATATCTCCTACGTCAATCGTCAACTGGTCGGTTACGGTGTAAAGCTAAACAGTAAAAGTCATAAGAGCTATGAAAGGTACGCGGAATCAATCAAAAAGATCATTAAAAACATGAGTGAGATCATGCAGGTTGATTTTGTGGCTGACACACAATTAAAAGAACGTTTTGCCAGCCATTTTGTTCCAATGATCTATCGATTGAAGATGGGGATCGTCATCACAAATCCGTTGGTCAATGAAATTCGAAACCAATATGCCATCACCTTTAGTGCCACTTGGTATGCGCTCGCCAATGCTGAAGAAAAGTTGGGCGTTCATTTCAACGATGAAGAAGTGGCTTTGGTAGCCATGTATTTTCAAGTCTCGCTGGAGAAAAGTCAAAACGGTAAAAAGATTTTGATTGTCTGTCCCAATGGCGTAGGAACATCGGAATTGATTTTCAATAAGATCAAACGAATTTTGCCCGCACAAGATATCGCGGAGATTACGACGCTCGATAAGCTATACAAGAAAAATTTGGATAATGTTGATTTGATAATTTCCTCTATCAAATTAGAAAGTGTCAATAAGCCGATCATTCAGGTCTCCACCTTAGTCACTCAAGAGGACATCAAAAATATCACGGCCCTTTATTCAAATTTATTCTATTCAGAAGAATCTGAAGAAGCTGAAAACTTGGCGTTTCCATTTTTAAAAAAGGTCATTGATGTTGCGTATATCTATACGAAAAAGCATTTTTCAGATAAGCAAACGTGCTTGAATTGGTTGATCGATAAGCTGGAAAAAGGGGAGATCGTCACACGTGGGTTTCGCAAAGAAGTATTTGATCGAGAAACGATTGGTGAGACCGCGTTAGCAACGGGAGTAGCGATCCCGCACGCATCACCGCAAAATGTTTTGCAGACGAAGATCGTGATCGTCACTTTGACAAAGCCGATTACTTGGGATAAACGGAAAGTGCATTCGATCTTATTGATGTGCATTGCTAAAAGCGACCGGACCCTTGTACGAGGAGTGATGACAGACATTCATAAGATTGTTCAGTCGGAAAAACAGTTAAAAAGTATTTTTGGAGATAGAGAGGCAGTAGAAATTTATAACGATATTATCGGGAGGTAATAATATGCAAGTGATTACGAAAGAATTAGTAGATCTATCGATAGACGCAGATTCAAAAATGACAGCAATCAATATATTAGCAGATCGTATCAACCAGGCGGGACGTTTACATGACCATGCAGGCTATGTAGAAAGTGTGGTAGATCGAGAAAACTTAACAACTACTGGAATTGGTTTTGGAATCGCCATTCCTCATGGGAAAAGTGCTCATGTTAAAGAGACGACCGTCGCTTTTGGACGATTGACTAATAAAATAGATTGGCAGAGTTTGGATGGTGAAGGGGTCGGACTTGTCTTTCTATTGGCTGTTCCAGAAGAATGTCAAGGCGATCAACACCTGAAAATAATCGCTGGGTTATCAAGAAAGTTGGTTCATCAAGAATTCAGAGAAACATTGGCGCACGCAGCGAGTGATCAAGAGATCGTGGACTTGCTGAATGACAGTCTGGCTAGCGTAGTCGCTTAGTGAATAAAACATAAAAGGAGAGAAACGTATGAAATTAGTTGCTGTAACGGCTTGTCCGTCAGGAGTGGCACACACCTATCTTGCTGCTGAAAGCTTAGAGGTTGCTGCTAAAAAAAATAATGTAGACATTCATGTAGAAACACAAGGGTCGATCGGTATCGAGAACGAGTTGACGATGGAGCAGATCACTGGTGCGGATGTAGTGATTCTGACAAATAATATCGGGATCAAGAACGAAGAGCGATTCAAAGGGAAACCGGTCTTGCGTGTGAGCGCAGGGGACTGTATCAATAAAGGAGAAGCAATCGTCAAAAAAATTCAGCAGAAATTAGCAAAATAGGAGGAACAGCAATGATTGAATTATTAAAAGGTACTAGAAAAAATTTGATGACTGGCGTCTCGTATATGATTCCTTTTGTTGTCGCGGGCGGTATCTTGTTAGCATTGAGTGTTTTGCTGTCCGGAGATGCCTCCGTTCCAGATAAAGGCTGGTTGGCTGACATTGCTACTATTGGTATCACGGGATTAGGTATGATGGTCCCTATCTTGTCTGGGTATATCGCCTTTTCAATGGTCGATCGTCCCGGGCTGGCACCAGGGATTATTGGCGGATTGATCGCCAGTAACATTGGTGCAGGATTCTTAGGAGGAATATTATCCGGGATTCTCGCAGGGGTTGTCGTCTTTTATTTAAAGAAAATCAAGTTGCCATCAAGCTTGCGTTCATTAGGACCAATTTTTATCATTCCATTGTTTGGTACACTGGTTGTCGGTACATTGATGTATTGGGTGATTGGTCAGCCGATCGCGGCCTTGATGACAGCGTTGACCAAGTGGTTAGAATCAATGGGAACGGGAAATTTAGTTGTACTGGGATTGATTTTAGGTGCGATGATCGCTTCAGATATGGGTGGACCGATCAATAAAGTGGCCTTTAGTTTTGGCTCTGCGATGGTAGGGACGATCAATCCTGCGACAGGCTTGCCTAGTGAAACTGCTTTGACGATCATGGCTGGGATCGGAGCAGCTATCTGTATTCCGCCGCTTGCGATGGGATTAGCGACGATCGTTGCACCGAAGAAGTTTACAGTGGAGGAGCGGAACTCTGGAAAAGCAGCCATTGTCATGGGGATGGTAGGTATCTCAGAAGGAGCCATTCCCTTCGCGGCGGCTGACCCGCTGCGCTGCATTCCGGCGAATATGATAGGAAGTGCCATTGGTGCAGCTATTGCGATGGTCTTAGGTGCTGGAAACCCGGCACCATGGGGTGGATGGATCGTTGCTCCCGTTGCTCAAAATCCATTGGTCTATATCTTAGGCACAGTCATCGGCTCAGTAATTACCGCAGGTATCGTGATTGCCTTGAAGAAGCCCGTTGTTGAAGAATCGGGTCAAGCAGTGGGAATCGGGGATGACTTCGATCTAGATATCGAGATCATGTAAAGAAAAAGAGGGATCGAACGTCGTTTCGAGCCCTCTTTTCTAGACTAAAATCAATTTCGCATAGGCACTGATCATGCGCTTGTAGTCCAGAGGCAGTTCTTTACTAGTAATGACTACATCTACTGATGACCAGGGAGCCACTTGAACGAGAGAAGTTTTTTCAAATTTCGTGTGATCCAAAAGCACGATTTTTTTTGTAGATTTTTTTAGCATCCGACGTTTTGCTTCAGCGTCAATCAAAGACGATGTACAAAAGCCCTTGCGATTTTTGACCCCGCTTGAGCCGAAAAAGCAAAGATCAAATTGAATATCGGGATATATCTCACTGCCATTGTTGCGAAAAGCCATATCTGCGGGAGAGTATTCTCCGCCAAAACAAAAGAGTTTGTGTTGACTGAGGGCAAGTTGGGAGATGGCCGCAAGGGAGCTAGTAAAAATCTGCTTCTTTTCCAAGGGCCCAATTTTTTTTGCCAAAAGTGCCAAGGTGCTTCCCTGATCGAGGCCGATAGTATAGTCGTCAGAAGTAATGCAATCTAATGCGGCTTGTGTCAATGCTTCCTTCTCAGCAAATTGTGAGGTACGTTGGAAGACAGGAGCCAATTCTTTTTCACGAACTAACGTGGCTTTGCCGTGGCGCTTTTCTATAATGCCTTCCTTCGCTAGGTAGGTTAAGTCTTTTCGAATGGTTTCATCAGAGACATGAAACTTTTTCACTAATTCACGAACTTTCAACTCATTTTGATGATAGAAAAGTTCCGTGATTTCTTTGCGGCGTTGCGCAATTTCTGCAGCCTTCATAAACATCCCCCTTTTTTTAACGGTAGCATGAGATTCCAACAAAAACAATCTAAAACTTGGGAAAAAGTGAACAAATCCAACTTTTTTACTGTAATTCAAAGAATTCTGTGGTTTCAATCGAAACATATTTCTATACTAAGTGTGAATAGAAGAAGAGGAGTGAAAAAAATGGGAACAGGAGTTATTGATTTGGAACAAAACAATGCAAATCTCGTGATGAAAGGGAATCCACGGATTCAAGCAATGAAGAGTCATTTATTCAAAGAAAAGCGTCAGATTTCATTGGAACGCGCATTGCTTTATACGGAAAGTTATCGTCAAACAGAAGGCGAGCCTACCATCATTCGTCGCGCAAAGGCAGTCGCGCATA
The DNA here is from genome assembly GCF_051715125.1 of Enterococcus sp. AZ048. NCBI lineage: Bacteria > Bacillati > Bacillota > Bacilli > Lactobacillales > Enterococcaceae > Enterococcus > Enterococcus sp. AZ048. The sequence continues at coordinate 916,198 of NZ_JBIOTD010000001.1, forward strand.
TTTTAGGGAGTGTTGAAATAAGCATTCGTGAAGGGGAATTGTTAGTCGGAAATCGAACGGTGCGTCCGAGATCAGGGATTCTTTCACCGGAAATGGACCCTTATTGGATCATGAAAGAAATCGATACGATCGATACACGACCGCAGGACCAATTTGAGTTTACAGAGGCGGATAAAAAAATCTACCGTGAAAAATTATTTCCATATTGGGAAAGGCGCTCAATGAAAGATTTCATCAATGGTGAGCTGACAGAAGAAGTAAGTATAGCTTTGAAGGAGGAAGTTTTCAAATTAAATCAAACGGATAAGGGACAAGGGCACATTATTATGGATTTCCCCGGCATCCTATCACGTGGAATCGGCAGCTATCTTGGAATGTTAGACGAGAAAATCAAGGAAGACCCGGATAACCTGTTTTACCAAGCTGGGAAAATCATTTTTATTGGGATGAAAGATCATTTCTTACGCTATGGGGAATTGGCGGAGTCTTTAGGAAAAGACGAGAAAAAACAAAAAAGACGTCAAGAACTGCAACGAATCGCTGAAATGTGCCGGAAACTAAGTATTGATAAGCCAGAATCCTTTTATGAGGCTCTTCAATTATTATGGATGACCAGTATCGTTGGACAGTATGAATCAAATGCATCTTCCCTTTCTTTGGGACGAATGGATCACTATTTATATCCATTTTACGAAGCCTCGCTAAATAAAGGCGTGGACAAAGAATTCCTCTACGAAGTGCTGGGTGATTTTTATGTGAAGACAAATGACGTAGTGCTTCTACGTTCTGAAAGCAGCGCAAAATGCTTCGCTGGATTTCCTACTGGCTATACCGTTGTTCTAGGTGGGCTAGATGCATTGGGACACACATCTGTTAATCCGCTGTCGTTCGTGATGTTGGAGCTTTACCACGAGATCCTGTTGCCGCAGCCAAACTTGTCAGTGAGAATGAACGAATTGATCCCTCGCCGGTTTTTACTAAAAACGGTGGAAACGATTCGTTTGGGAACAGGTATCCCTCAATTATTCAACGACGATGTCTGTGTTCCCGCATTTTTGAGTAAAGGCGTATCGCTCGACGACGCGCGAGACTATGCGACGGTGGGCTGTGTGGAGACTTCGATTCCTGGAAAGACTTACGGTCTCCACGATATTGCACTTTTTAATCTGCTTCGGATCATGGAGTTGAGTATCTATGAATTGAGAAACGAGTCGAATTTGACCTATGACCAATTAGTCGAAACGATTGAAAAGAAAATCGATTACTATGTGGAGTTGGTAGTTAAAGGATCGAATATCGTGGATTTGGGTCATCGTCAATACGCGCCTACCCCATTTTTATCTGTCTTGATCAATGACTGTCTGGAAAATGGAAAGGATGTCACAGAAGGCGGTGCTCGCTACAACTTTTCCGGAGTGCAGGGCATTGGAGAAGCCAACTTGAGTGACTCGATGTATGTCATCAAGAAAATGGTTTTTGAGAAGAAGGAAATGCGCTTTAGTGAGTTAGTGGATGCATTAGAGTCTAATTTTACAGGTGACTATGTTGCGCTGCAACAGCATGTGATCCAGGATTTTGAAAAATTTGGAAACGACGATGACGAGCTGGATATCATTGCAGCAACATTCTTCCGACATTATGCCAAAGAATTAGAGAAATATGAGAATGTGCGTGGTGGACAGTTTATTCCTGGGGCCTATACCGTTTCAGCTCATATCCCACTAGGGGAAGCAGTGGGTGCGACTCCCGATGGTCGAAAAGCACAGGAACAATTAGCTGATGGCGGGTTATCACCGATGGTCGGGCGCGATCATTTAGGGCCGACAGCGGTATTAAAGTCTGTCAGCAAGCTAGATAATTTCTTGACGGTGAATGGCAGCTTACTGAACCTAAAGTTTCAACCGAACACGTTGAAAGGACAGCAAGGCTTGAACAAATTTGCCGACTTTTTATTGGCGTTTACAAAGTTAAAAATTCAACACGTCCAATTCAATGTTCAATCAAGAGAAACGTTGTTAGAAGCTCAAAAACATCCTGAAAAATATTCAGGATTGCTGGTTCGCGTAGCTGGGTATAGCGCCTTTTTCGTTGATTTAAATAAACAAATTCAAGACGATATCATTGCACGTGTTGAACATCAATTGTAGGGTGAGGGATAGGAATGGAACAAGGATTGGTCTTTAATGTTCAACGGTATTCGGTTCACGATGGCGGCGGTATTCGAACACTGGTTTTCTTGAAAGGATGTCCTTTGCATTGCCCGTGGTGCTCAAATCCGGAATCACGGAAAAAAGTAACTCCCGCTACGTGGATAAAAAATGGGAAAACCGAACAGATTGGTGAGTGGCGCACCATAGACGATCTTTTGGAGGATGTCTTGAAGGATGAAATTTTTTATCGGACATCTGGCGGCGGGGTCACGCTTTCTGGCGGTGAGATGTTAATGCAGGCCGAGTTTGCAACGGCTTTTTTAAAAGAGCTGCACGATCTTGGTGTTCATACAGCTATTGAAACGACGGGTTGTTTTCCAGTAGAGCGATTAAAAATGCTTACACCGTATGTTGATCAAGTATTGTTTGATTTAAAGATCATGGACCGCTGTGAAGCAAAAAAAGTGATCGGTCTGGATACAGAAACAGTCAGAGAAAACATGGATTATCTTTTGACGCAAACGCACATCCAAGTGATTCCTCGAGTTCCGTTGATCCCTGAATACACGACGAATAAAGAAAATCGGCAGCAGCTTATTCACTTTTTAACAAAACGTAAACTAACAGAGGTTCATCTATTGCCCTTTCATCAATACGGCAGCAGTAAATATGATTATTTAGGGTGGGAATACGCGATGAAGGAGGTTCAAGCGTTAAGCACGGAAGAAGTGAGAACTATTAAGGAGGACTTCCAATGTGCTGGAATCCATGCCAATATTGAAGGGTTAGACTGAGAGGCGTAGAGCCTCTCTTTTTTCTTTTTATGAGCAATTACTTTGTGAAATCATTTCTTTTTTTCAAAGTTGATTGTTTTCTCTTTGTGAATCAGTTATAGTATGTAGCGAATGTTTCCAGCTTTTTTTTACTTATATGAAAGAAAGTGAGGGGAAACGCACGAAGGAAAAGAGATTACTAAGAGGTTTCACCTTAATAATAGGCAGTCCCCAGTAAAGTGAGGGGCGAGCACTTCGGTAGAATGCACTAGGAGGTAACACTTTGGATAAACCCTCAATTTATGGTTTAAGAAGAGAAGAATTAGTCGAATGGTTTTTAGAACACGGGGAAAAGAAATTCCGTGCAACACAAGTTTGGGAATGGCTTTATCGCAGCCGTGTCAGTGAGTTTGCAGAAATGAGCAATCTTTCAAAACAAACAATTGCTTTGTTAGAGGAAAATTTTATCATCAATCCGTTAAAACAATTGGTCGTGCAGGAAGCTAGCGACGGGACGGTCAAATATTTATTTGAACTACCGGATCATTTAATGATCGAAACGGTCTTGATGCGCCAAGAATACGGGTTGTCTGTCTGTGTGACGACTCAAGTTGGCTGTAATATTGGCTGCACATTTTGTGCCTCTGGGTTATTAAAGAAACAGCGTGATTTAACGGCAGGCGAGATCGTCGCACAGATCATGCTCGTGCAGCACTATTTCGATGAACGCGGCGAAGAAGAACGTGTCTCACACGTTGTTGTTATGGGCATCGGAGAACCCTTCGATAATTACAACAATGTGATGGATTTTCTGCATGTCATCAACGACGACAAGGGAATGGCCATTGGCGCGCGCCATATTACGGTCTCAACAAGCGGCTTAGTACCAAAAATCAAAAAATTTGCGGAAAATGGTTTACAGGTCAATTTGGCCATCTCATTGCATGCACCAAACAATGAAGTTCGTTCATCTATCATGCGAATCAACCGCAGCTTCCCAATCGAAAAATTGATGGACGCAGTGGATTATTATATAGAAGAAACCAATCGTCGTGTAACATTTGAATACATTATGCTCTCTGGAGTAAACGACCGTCCAGATCATGCACAGCAATTAGCCGATTTGATGAAGGACAAGAAAAAACTGGTTTACGTAAACTTGATTCCTTACAACCCGGTTAGTGAACACGACCAATATTCTCGCAGTAGTAAAGCAGATGTTCTGCGTTTTTATGATGTCTTGAAAAAGAACGGAATCAATTGTGTCATTCGAAAAGAACATGGTACAGACATCGATGCCGCCTGCGGACAACTACGTAGTAAGCAAATGAAAAAAGCAGCCTCAAAATAAAACAAACATCTCCTTCAGTTTTTGAAGGAGTTTTTTTTGTTGTATGATACACTTAAAAGAAAGTGCGCGAGGAGAAAGAGATGAATACTGAAGATATTCAAGCAATTTTGGATCGCCGTTATGATCAAGGGTGGGATTATTGGACGACAGAAGACCGACGCTTAGGAAAAGGGGCGCCTTTTTCATGTTTAGAATCGGCGGAGTATTTATTGGAACTGGGAATGGACCCGCAGACAGAAGTCTTACAAGAGATAGCGCAACTTTTATGGGAAAGCTGGCAGGAGCCCGGGGATTTCAAGCTATATCCTAAAGGAGCAATATTCCCATGCCAAACAATCCCAGCGGCTACGTTACTCGTACGGTTAGGTCATGGGGATGACCCAAGGATGAAACAGACTGTCACGCATTTACTGTCAACACGTCACAAAGACGGCGGCTGGTGGTGCAAAAAATTCTACTTTGGCAAAGGACCTGAAACAACCGTTTCCAATCCACTGCCGACATTGAATGCATTGGAACTTTTCCGCCAGATAGAAACTGTTGACGCGTCAGAATTAGAGGCGGCGATTGAATTTCTCTTGCATCATTGGGAAACGAAACTGCCGATTGGTCCCTGTCATTACGGAATCGGAACGCTGTTCATGCAGGTGGAATATCCATTTCGCGGATACAATTTATTTTACTATCTCTATGTCTTGTCCTTCTATGAGAAGGCTCGTAAAGACGCGCGATTTATGGAAGCCTTTGGATTATTTAAAGACAAAACAGTGGATGGGCAAGTAGTCGTTGAGCGAGTGGTTCCGAAATTACGGAAATTGACCTTTTGTCAAAAAGGTCAAACAAGCGCAGTCGCGACGAAACGTTATCAAGAAATTCTCAAAAATTTAGCAAAATAGAAGAAAGAATTTTTTTGATGCTGCACTACCAAGAAACTGCGTAAGGAAGTACGCGCGATAGAGAAAATCCTCTTGCAGGTTTCGAAAAATAAAGAATGCTCTTGATGGAAACAGCGATCCGTCAAACATACAAAATAGCCAAGAACATGTTTCAAGTGTTCTTGGCTATTTTGTATTAGGCTAAAATCGTACCGATCGGGAAAATTTTTCTAAAAACTTTTCGAACCAATGGACCAGCCACAAGCAATTGGAAAGGGAGAGCCATAACGAAATTCTTTAGAATAGCGAGTCCCCAGATAATAAAAAACTGTTCCCAATGGTGTGTTTGACTCAATACCTCGATCGTCCCATAAAGAGACATGAAGAAGACCATTGGTAAAACCATGCAGCTAGAGACAGTAATCACTTTGCGCAAAGGACTAGAAAATGTCGGTATTAATTGAAAGGCTATTTTTTTCGCCGGGCCAGAAACCACAAACCAATCAAGAATCAGTGCACAGCAATACCCCAATGGCAGCCCCAGCCAAGCTGATTTTAAACTGTCCAACGTCAAAGCACCTGAATGCAAAGCGATGTTATACGCGCTCATCCAGAATACCATCACAAAACACATCATTATCGTATAAACAAAACTTTCTCTTTTATTACTTGGCATAAAAATCCTCCTATAATGTAGACCGATCCTCCAAAAATAATTAATGGAATTTCGGACGCAAAAAAGGCCATCGTATAACTCGCTACGACGGCCTTTTAAGGTATCTTCACTGCGTTATGGAACGTTCTTTTTTGCTTGTTCCATTATATACAGATTTTTCAATTTCATGTAAGTAAAATTTTTATTTTTTTTCGCCGATCTCTTCTTTTAGGCGATAAATCTTTGAAGGACGTCCGATCCCGACTGGACGTTCACCGATTTCATCGAAATATTGCAGCATAGCTTTCTTAAAATTGGAATGATCGACTGTCTTGAAATCGACACCTAAAAACTTCGCAAACACTTTACGGGCTTCGGTGATCGTAAATTCTTCGCCCAATACTTGCAGGATGAGAGGTTCATGATCCATTTTATTTAACACTCGATTGAATGCTTTGCGAATGATTTCGTTATGGTCAAAGGCCAACGTATCTTTTCCGACGGATTTCCCAGCTTCCAATTCGATCTCAATGGAAATATCATCACTTGTCAGGCTGATCGTTTCACCATGACGTTCAAGGTTGAACCAACGGGCATCTTGTGTATCATCGCCAGCAGTAGGTGGTACTTGCCCAATGAAGGCCAAATAACTGACCGTAATTACCCAACCACGAGGATCACGGTTCGGAGTACTAAAGGTATGCAGCTGTTCCACACTTTTCCGGCCAATCGTTAAGCCCGTTTCTTCAGCAGTCTCACGCCGAACGCTATCATTCGTGGATTCATTCCGTTCGACAAAGCCTCCGGGTAATGCCCATGAATTGCGATACGGATTGCCGCGTCGTTGGATCAATAAAATTTTTAATTGGTCTTCTTCTTTGTTATACCCCATGATGACGATATCGACCGTTACTGACGGCTTGTCATATTCGGGATGATCTTGTTCTTTATACCAAGCAACGAATTCAGCTTCGTCGGCTTCGTGTTCATAATAATCTTTTTCTGCTTCTTTAGAGGCAAATTTTTTCATATGTTTCACCCATTTTCTAATTATAAGTATTCGCTACTTTATTGTAGCATGAATAGGCAAAAAAGGGGAACTCCGCTTGGAATTCCCCTTTTGTTTCAATCAAACTATTTGGTTGATTCAGTTGTTGCTTTTTTACCTGAACTATTTGTAGTTAAGAAATCAGATAAGATGTTTTCGAATGAATCATCTTTGATTTTCACGTTTGCTTTCTTCAATTCTTTTGCAATTACTTCAGAAGAGAAGGTTTGATCCGCCATTTTTGTATCTTCAGCGATTTGTTTCAATTCTTTTTTGTATTTATCCATGTCGTTGCCTTTAGAAGAATTTTTCTCCATTTTGACAATGTAGTAGCTTGATTGGTAAGTTGATGAATCCATCGCAGTGATCACGTCAGAGACTTCGCCGTCTTTCAATTTGAAAGCAGCTTCTTTTACTTCAGCAGGCACGTTTGTTGATTGAGAATCAAATTTGATCTCTCCGCCATCTTTTTTCGTTGTTTGATCTTGTGATTTTTCTTTCGCGATTTTTGCGAAATCACCTTTATCATCTAATTGTTTTTTGATTTCTTTTGCTTCATCTTCACTGCTTGCTAAAATGATGCGAGCAGTCACTTCTGGATGGAAGGAATCCCAAGCAGCTTTTGTATCTTTATCAGTGATTTTCACATGAGCTTTCAAACCTTCTTGGAAAGCTAATGATTGTTTCAAGTAATCTTTATAAGATTTCTTTGTGTAGCCGGCAGATTTTAATTGGCTTTCAAAGCTGTCGCCCAATTGTTTTTCTTGCTTGTCGTACTCTTTGTCGATTTGCTTATCTGAAACTTTGTCTCCATAAGCATTTTCAAATACTTTATAGATGATCATGTTGCGAACTAAGCTTTGGTTTGATTGTTCTTTTTTCGCTTCGTTATAAAAATCTTCGACGGTAATTTTTCCGCCTTTCATTGTTGCGATGTCCTGGCTAGATCCACCTGAACAGGCCCCCAATACAATTACACTAAGTAAGCCAGCAGTGGCTAAAAGAATCTTTTTCTTCATTTCTATGCTACAACTCCTAAAATTATAATTTACATCCGTTTGTTATTCCTTTTCAACTATAACACACCTAAAAATGCAAAGGAAAGGGGGTTAAAAATAGTTTCCGAGAAAATTCACAATAAAAGCACAATTAACTAAGCAAAAAACACTGGAGAATTAGTCTCCGTCCGTGGGTCTTTCCAGTGTGAAGCGTCCTTTTTTCAGTACCGTCTTTTCTTCCGTGACAGGTAAAGACTGATTGATCTTTTCAAGTTGCGCTTGAATCTGTTGGATACGAGGCTCTGCCTGAAAGCGAAAATCTTCTACATCTTTTTCGACTCCTGATTTGAAAGCTGGGACCAGCGTATCAAACGTTCCTTTTAAAGTAACCAATGATTCGCGGAACGCCGCCAAATTATCGTTTAATTCATCCGTTAATTCAACCAACTCACGCGTGTTTGTAATTAGTTTTTCGCGGGTCTCTTCACCTTTACGCGGTGCTAATAGAAGTCCGCCTAAGGTTCCTAAACCGGCACCAAATAGAATTCCTTTAAAAAAGCCCATTTATTTCACCTGCTCCTTAATCTGATCAGCAATCAATTGCATTTCTTCCGCTGTTTGTTGATCCGCATGATTTCCAAAATGAATTGAAAAGTCATCCTTTTTACTATAACGCGGCACTAAATGGATATGAGAGTGAAAAACGGATTGATAGGCAAGTTCTTTATTATTATTTAAGATATTTAATCCGTCCATTTCGGGAAAAGCATGTTCAATCGCACGTGCAATTTTAGGAATACGTGCGAAGACGTCTGCTGCCAAGTCCTCATCATAGTCGAAAATATCCGTAACATGCTTTTTAGGGACTACTAAAGTATGCCCCTTTGTTGCTTGTGAGATGTCTAGAAAAGCATAGACTTTGTCGTCCTCATAAATTTTGTAGCTGGGAATTTCTTGATTAATGATTTTACAAAAAATACAATTTTCCATTGCAAACATCCTTCCTGTTTCGTGGTGATTTATTTTGTGCTGTCAGTATGGGTAAAATGTCCCGACAACTGAAAATTCTTCCTTAACTTTACCATAACTTGGAATACTTGTGCTGTAAAAGGTCAAGTGAAGATTAATTATTTGCAGGATTCTGCTATAATGTTAACTATGAATGAGCCGCTCTTTTAACTTTGACTGAGGGGCTACTTATTTTAGGTAAAAGACCTTGGAGAATTATAATAGTTGTTTTCTTATAAATAGGAACTTGGAGGGAACGCATGAGTTTAGTAATAGAACACGTAACAGGCGGGTATGGACACGTGCCTGTTTTAAAGGATATTAATTTTGATGTTAAAAATGGCGAGATGATTGGCCTGATTGGCTTGAATGGCGCGGGAAAATCTACGACGATAAAAAATATTATTGGGTTATTAACACCGCAAAAGGGGACGATCAAGGTTGATGAACTTACCCTGCAGCAAGACCCAGAAAATTATCGAAAGAAAATTGGATACATTCCTGAGACGCCATCCTTGTATGAAGAATTAACGTTGAGAGAGCACATCGAAGTTACTGCAATGGCCTATGGTATTCCTAAAGATGAAGCGATGCATCGAGCAGAGTCGTTATTGAAAACATTTCGCTTGGAAAATCGGTTAGACTGGTTTCCAGTGAACTTTTCAAAAGGAATGAAACAAAAAGTAATGGTGCTATGCGCCTTTTTGATCCAACCGAGTTTATACATTATTGATGAACCCTTTTTAGGATTGGACCCATTGGCTATCAATGCTCTGTTGGAATTGATGGTGACCATGAAGGAACAGGGGGCCGCGATCTTAATGTCTACCCATATCTTAGCGACAGCAGAGAAATATTGCGATCGTTTCGTTGTGCTTCATGAGGGTGAAGTGCGGGCACTTGGAACGTTGCAAGAATTGCAGCAAGAATTCAATTTACCAGGCTCTTCGTTAGATGAAATTTATATCGCTTTAACAAAGGAGAAGGAACATGCATGATTTTTTTCTATTGAGGCGTCAACGCCACCAGAAAAAAATGATGAAGTACATGCGCTATGTTTTAAATGATCATTTTGTTTTGGTGTGCTTGTTTTTAGTTGGCGGTCTAGCCTTTTATTATTCAAACCTGTTAAAACAACTGCCACCAGATTTCCCTTGGAGTCTGCCGATCGTCGGGGTAGTGTGGTGGCTCGTTTTACCCTTTGGGAGATTAGCGACTCTCGTTGAGCCTGCTGATATGACCTTCTTATTGCCGAAAGAAAAAGAAATGGGCAATTATTTGACAAGCGGGTTGCGTCACTCCTTGGCGCTGCCATTTACAGTTGAACTGCTTTTATGCGGTGCATTGATCCCTTTAGTGGTATTAGCGAAGCAAATAGGGTTTATAAACTTTTTCTTCTATATAATAGTGTTGTGGAGTCTGAAATTAGCAAATCTTAGAATCCAGCGCTTCGCCTGTTACCAAAAAACGCGCAAGCAGACGCAGCGTTTGTATTTCGCTTGGTTTGTCGGGAGCGGAGCGATCATTTTTATCGCCCTTTACAGCATGGCATGGCTAGGTTCGGTCTTGGCAGTAGCTACGATGATGGGTTTTGTAGTGTTGACACAAGAGAAAATCCAGTTACTGGATTGGAGTCAGATGATTGCGCGTGAAAATGCTCGACTGCATCGGATCTATCAATTTATTAATTTGTTTACGGATGTTCCAGAAGTCGAAGCAAAGGTTCGTCGCAGGAAATATCTAGATGGTCTATTAGCGAGAATTTCCTTTAAACAGGAAAACACGTATCTTTATTTGTTTGCGCGAGGCGCGTTACGGGGGGCAGAATTTGGCGGGTTGTTTTTCCGCTTGTTGATTGTAGGAAGTATTCTGTTGCTCTCTTTGAATGACATCCGATTTGTTGCTGGAGTCAGTCTATTGTTTATTTATTTGATCGGGTTTCAAATGATTCCATTGTATGGACAATTTGATTATATCAGTGCGACACAGCTTTATCCTGTGTCAAAAAAATACAAAAAAACGGCTTTGCAGCGCTTGATGGTGATTTTATTAGTTGCTGCAGCACTTATCTTCACGTTGTGCAGCCTTGTACATTTGTCAATCGTTGGAAGTTTGATCATACTTGTGTTACTTTTAATCGAAATTAGTTTGTTTGCGTGGTTCTATCTCCCAACAAGGATAAAGAAAATGGAGGATTAAAGAATGAAGGTATTATGGAACGATCAAATCGTTGATGAATCAGAAGTAAAGATTGATTTAGAGGATCGCGGCTACCAATTTGGTGATGGTATTTATGAAGTTATCCGTATTTACGATGGATACATGTATATGGAAAAGGAGCATTTAGATCGACTATGGGTGAGTGCTGAAAAAATCCGTATGACACTTCCTTTTACGAAAGAGGCGCTTAGCGAACGGTTGCACCAATTAGCCAAGGAAGCTGGTTTGGAGAACGCGCGAGTGTATTTCCAAGTGACACGGGGAACTGCAAAACCAAGGCTGCATGATTTTCCTGATCCGAAAGAAGTTCCGCCGGTCTTGATGGCGGATATTCAGCCGGCTTCTCGTCCAACGGCGAAACAAACTATTGGTATCCGTGCTGGATTTGTAGAAGATAAACGTTGGCTGCATTGTGACATAAAATCTATCAGCCTATTGGGGAATCTTTTGGCATTAGATGAGGCCAAACAAAACGGTTATGAAGAAGCTGTCTTGGTCCGTGACAATTACGTGACAGAAGCTTCTGCCTCAAATTTATGGATGGTAAAAAATGAAGTTCTTTATACGCATCCGGACGGGAATTTGATTTTGCCAGGTATCACAAAAATTAAAATTCGCGAAATTGCAAAAGCTTTAGGTATTGAATTGAAAGAAGAGGCGTTCACAGACAAAGAGCTGTTAGCAGCTGATGAATGTTTCAAAACGAGCTCAGTGGCAGAAATTATGCCGATTATCGAAATTGACAATCAAAAAATCGGCGACGGTATGCCAGGGAAGGTAACGAAAAAAATTCTTCACGCCTACATCGAAGCAGTGAATTTATCGGTTCAGGCACATCGTGATGAAAAATAATCAAAGAAGAACATACATGCTCTTGACGAAGAGCCCTTCCCCGACTAAAATAGTAAATACGTTTAAAATGCTAGGGGAGGGCCTTGGGAATGGAGTTTCAGTTGGATAGTGACTGGCGTGTGCAGCCGATCAAAGGCGATACAGGAAAAACGTATATCGGCTATCGTGACGAAGATCGCGTCTTCATTAAACGAAATACCACCCCAATGTTGGCGGCTTTATCTCGTGAAGGAATCGCACCGAAACTTGTTTGGATCAAACGGACAGGAAACGGCGATACATTGACTGCTCAAGAATGGTTGGATGGTCGTATTCTCGAACCAGAAGAAATACCGCGTCGCAATGACGTAGTAGATGTACTGTATCACTTACATCACTCGCCTTCATTGAAAGTGATGTTAAAAAAAATGGGTGGACGCCAAGTTTCACCACAGCAGCTATTGGCTGATTATGAGGCGAATTTACCGACGATGATCGAACAAAATGCGTTCATTGAGCTGGTGTATGCGTACCTTAAAAAAAATATACCGACGTATGCAAAGAAAAATTATACGGTGGTACATGGTGATGTAAATCATCGAAATTGGTTGGTTTGTTCCAACTATTTATATTTAGTTGATTGGGATTCTGTGATGTTTGCTGATCCGGCTCTGGATATTGGAACGATTTTAGGAAACTATGTGCCGTTATCTAGCTGGAGCAAGTGGCTTGTTCGCTATGGGATTCGCCCAACTGATGAGAACATGGAACGTGTCTATTGGTATGGGTTGATGAGTTTGCTGTTAGAGATTGCTCGTCAATACAAACGGGAAGAATTTCATCACATGAACCAATCGATCTTACAATTAAAACGAATTTTTGCTGGAAGCTGAACGTCTTGTTCAGCTTTTTGCGAGTTTTATTAGCTATAATAGAAAGAAACGAGAGTTAGAAAATAGTTTTTGGAGGAAAAACATGCGAGTTAGAAATCGTCCGGGCGCAGCAGAAATGCTGGCGGCTCGACCTGAATATGCGGTGCAAGAGCCTGAATCATGGAAAGGGCGCTGGTCTGAACGTTTTGGTAACGATCACCCGATCCATATTGAAATTGGCATGGGTAAAGGGCAGTTCATTACTGGAATGGCGGCGGCTCATCCCGAGATCAATTACATCGGTATAGAAATGCAAGTGAGCGTGATTTCTTTAGCTTTAGATAAACTAGTTGAAGCAGAATTGCCTAATTTACAATTGCTACATGTAGATGGTTCAGAGCTGACGAATTATTTTGCGGACAGCGAAGTAGATCAGATTTATTTGAACTTTTCTGATCCATGGCCAAAGAAAAAACATGAAAAACGCCGACTGACATCGCCAAGCTTTTTAAAAGTAGACGAAGCGATTTTGAAGCCAGCCGGAGAAATCCATTTTAAAACAGACAACCAAGGGTTATTTGAATATTCATTGAGTAGTTTCTCAAAATACGGAATGACTCTTGAACACGTTTGGTTAGATCTGCACGAAAGTTCTTTCGAGGGAAATATTATGACCGAATATGAAGAGAAGTTTTCAAACAAAGGACAGCGAATTTATCGAGTGGAAGCACGTTTTCAGGATAAGACAAAATAATGGCAGACGAGGAGATAGACCTTTTAGGTTTATCTTCTTTTTTTTGGAGCAGAAAAAAGTTTTTACGTATCTTGTTTTTTGAGGTGATAAAAATGGAGATCGAAGAGCTTTCAGACGAATTGATTCAATATGGTTTTGACCACCAAATGCAAGATTTATATTTGTTGCCCCAAAAAGATAAGTATCGATACTTTTTTCGCAGAGGCCCATTTTATGAGCATAAGAACTCAGATCTTTCCTATGTTGATAATGAAATGAATGTACGTACGGCATTGCAGTTGATTAACCGCTTCAAATATTTGGGGCAAATGGATGTCAGCGAAAAGCGCAAAGTTCAGCTTGGGGCGATCTCTTATCCGTTACCGGAGACGAATCAGCGATTGAGGCTGTCCACGGTAGGAGATTATTTACAACGGGAGAGTTTAGTTATTCGATTTTTACATCAGTTTGGTACTAGTCCCGAGGTTTACCACTTGTCTGAGCAATTGGATATTTTGCGAAGGCATACTAAAAAAAGAGGGCTGTATATTTTCTGCGGGCCTGTGGGTTCGGGTAAGACAACATTGATGTACAAGTTGGCACGTGAAATGGAAGGGCAAGTTATTACCATTGAAGATCCGGTTGAAATTGAAGAACCTGATTTTGTACAGTTGCAAGTAAATGAAAAAATTCAACAAAGCTATGATGAACTGATCAAGTTGTCATTGAGACACCATCCAGATGTGTTGATTATCGGTGAAATCCGTGATGAGAAGACGATTCAAGGCGCAATTCGAGCCGCGTTAACGGGTCATTGCGTATTTGCTACCCTTCATGCTGCCAGCTTAGAAACTGCTCATGCACGGGTCTTTGAGCTTGGAGGAGAGGCCTCGTTACTAAAAGAATGCCTACGGGGAATTATTTATCAAGAACTTTTACCAATAGACCAAACGGTAGGGTTATTGACAAGTTACCAATTTTATCAAGAGAAGGTGACATTCACCTGGGAAGAGGGGATGCGTCGTGTGGCACAGAAACAAACTGACCAGAAAACAACGAATTGATTTTGCTCATTTATTAGGTGAGTTGATGGAGAATGGGTTTAGCTTGCAGCAGGCATTGGACTTCTTTGTTAATGCAAACATTTTTCTGCCTTCTGTATTAATCGGTGTACAAAAAGACCTCCATCAAGGGGAAAATTTAGCGGTGAGTTTTGCAAAGTTGAATTACTCAAACGATCAAATACTACAAATAGAACTTGCTGATTCTCACGGTGACTTGTCAAAAACATTGCTGGGAATTGCTGAACAAATGCGGTTAGTCCAACGTCAAAGAGAGAATTTTCTCAAGGCGGTTTCGTACCCGTTGCTTCTATTGGTGTTTCTAATTGTTATTTTATTGGGAATGCGGTTTTTCTTGTTGCCTCAGCTATTAGCTAGCGGAATGATTCGGGAGGAGGATTTTTCGGTTCAGCTCATAAAAGTTGTTCCTGTGATTGCCTTAGGAATGATCCTGTTTTTTTTAGTATTAATAGTATGCTGGCAAGCTTGGGGGAGAAGACAAAACTTTTTGATCCGTTTTCGCTTTTTAGCAACGGTACCGTTAGCTGGAGCATTATTTAGTAATTACTATTCTGCCTATTTTGCCTTGGAATGGGGCAAACTTTTTCAGCAAGGATTGGAATTAAATCAAATTATCGAATGTCTATTGTCTATAGATGGAAAATCATTGATGCAAGAATTAGCAGCAGATTTGAAGATCCGCTTAGCTCAAGGCAGTTCGCTAGCCGAAGAATTGAAACGTTACCCATTTTTAACCAAAGAGTTTGGACGAATCATCTTTCAAGGAGAAGCTCGAGGGAATTTGGCCAAAGAGTTATTAACTTATAGTCAATTAGTCTGGCGTCGCTTTTTCAATCAGTTAGAATTCCTGTGTTCTTGGTTGCAGCCCCTTGTTTTTTTGATCGTTGCCCTTTTGATTATCAGCCTATACATGACGATGCTTTTGCCGTTAACGAATTTGGAGGGAATTATATGAAAAAGAAAGTATCTGGGTTCACCTTATTAGAGATGTTGGTCGTACTTTTGGTAATCAGCCTGCTTTTATTATTATTCGTGCCTAAACTAATTAATCAAAAAGAAAGCGCTAGTAAAAAAAGCGATGCAGCAATAGCAAAAGTAGTAGAAACACAAATTCAAGTGTATGAATTAGATTTTGGAAAGACACCCACAAGAGAAGAGTTAATCAATCAAGAATACGTCAAAAAGGAGCAGTATGACGCGTATGAAAGAGCGCAAAAACAACCGAAATAATTCGGGATTTACACTCATTGAGACACTGATCGTTCTTGCGCTGGTTTGCAGCTTCGTTTTACTGCCAACGCTTGCTATTAAGGAGTGGCAACAACAGTTGGAAAAAGAGTTTTTCTATTATCAGTTCGAGAAGTCTACCCTGCATATCCAACAAGTTGCAATTGCCGACCAGCGCAATACACGGATCGATCTTCATAATGAGGCGCAGCTGATTGATTTTTTTACAAATCATACTGAGCTGTCTTGGAGAAAATTGAAGATCCCCCGTACTGTGAAGTTACAAAGTGGGTATTCGATTGCTTTCAAAGCAGGAACGGGGAACATATCGACCACACAGCCTGGAAATGGCAGTATTCCGCATGTGGTTTTCACAGAAGACAATCAAAAGATTACGTATCAATTTCAACTGGGGAGTGGTCGCTTTGAAAGGAAATGAAGGGTACATCTTGTTAGAAAGTTTGATTAGTTTAGCGATATTACTGATTCTTGTTTCTAGTTATGTGGGCGTCACAGTTAAAATGCAAAAGGAGAGCCATCAACGTCTGGCGAATTTAGGAAATTATCGCGACCTGTATATTGAAACTCGACGGTGCAGAATACATGAGGGGGAGTCCGCTCGACCGCAAATATCTATTTCCTTGGAAAATGGAACGGCGTCAAATCAACAGGGGGGAATTCTGATTGCGAAAAAATAGCGGCTTCACATTGTTAGAAAGTTTAGTGGCGCTTTTGATGCTAAGCGGAATTCTGTTGTTGCTTTCTGGGTTAATTCAACATGCGCATAAGATCGAGCAGTCGCTTAGCGGGTATCATCAGCTAGAGTGGGAAATCTATCTACTACAATTGGAAACGGAGATGGAGGGTCTCCATTATAAACAAACCAGTTCACGTGAGATTTGGGCAGAGAATGATGAAAAGAAAAAAATAGTTATCAAGAAAAGCAATGACAAAATTATTAAAAGCCAATCTGATGGCTATCAGCCATTATTAACAGGAGTGAGTCGATTTGTTTGCCAAGAAAAAAATCATGGAGTGGATTTTGTGGTTACCTTCAAGGATGGAAAACAAAAAGAAGGAACATGGATCATCGAATAGCCAAGGCGGAATCTTACTTTCCGTCTTATTGGCTATTTTTCTATTTAGTTTCTTATTACTAAATTTAACAACAAGCTATCATCAAACAGCAGATTTAACAAAAAGAACGGAGCAGTTATACGAAGCTAAGATCGCTAAAGAGCTTTTCTTGGCAGATTATCCAAAGTTGAAAAATAAAAATGGTGTATGGAAATTCAATAAAGGAGAGATCGCCTATGAGACAGAGGCGAATCGCTTAGTAATGAATGTGAAAATTAAAAAGAAAACATATCAATTTTTTGAAAAAAATAGAACATCAAATTCTTCGGATTGATATAGCCTTTGATATCACGCGAAAGAGAGAGAATACAGTGTGAAAGGTACTTTTACACCGAATTAGGAAATCGATGATAAAAGAAAGAAAGCGATTGATTAATTGGTGCATGTTCGCTAAAATAGAACAGGTATCGTGAGTGTTATATTAGTTTGTGAGGTGCAAGATGGATCCAGAGAAAATTGAGAAAGCTTTTTCATTGATGGAAGAAGCAGTTATCGTATTGCAACGTTCACTAGGAACTTCTTTTTTTGACGCTTACATCGAAAATACGGAGAACTTGGTCGACAATGCAAAAGTACGTGTCTTTGAAGAGCAACCAGATGCAGGTACTGTTGCAAGAGTAGAAGCATTATATCAAGAATTATTAGCATTGGATCTAGGGAAAGAAGATTGGCGAAAGCTAACCCAATTGATTTTACTTAAAGGTTCAAAAAATGAAGGATTACAACCCAATCATCAGTTAACACCTGACAGTATTGGTTTCCTATTTGTTTTCTTGATAGAACAACTAACAGTGAAAAAGGATCAGCCATTAGAAATTTTAGATATTACTGTCGGAATGGGAAATTTATTACTGACAACAGTGATCAATTTGCAGGCAGCAAATTATTCTGTTAAAGGAATTGGCGTGGATAACGACGAAACCTTACTAGCTATTGCTGCTTCAGATGGGTTGCTGATGGATGAAGAAATTAAGTTATTCCACCAAGATAGTTTGCAAGATTTATTAGTTGACCCTGTTGACTATGTGATCGGAGATTTGCCAGTCGGCTATTATCCAAATGATCAGCAAGCGGAAAAATTTGCGACTCATTCTGAGAAAGAGCATAGTTATGCGCATCATTTATTGATGGAACAAGCGATGAACTATGTGAAGCCAGATGGCTTTGGATTATTCTTAGTACCAAGTAATTTTCTTGAAACAGAACAAGGGCCGTTGTTGCAAAAATGGTTGAAGGATGAAGTATTGCTTCAAGGAATTATCCAATTGCCAGACGAATTATTCCAATCTGAACATTCAAGGAAAAGTATTTTACTGTTACAAAAAAAAGGTGAGACGGCCGAACAGGTAGAAAAAGTATTGCTTGTTCATCTTCCTTCCCTAAAAGATCCTGCCAAAGTAACAGAGTTCTTTAAAAAATTCGAGGACTGGAAGTCTTCTAATTTATAAACTGCTCAATGGAGCGAAAAGTAATTTAATAACAAAGGAGAGTTAAAATGTCAAAAACAATTGCAATCAACGCAGGCAGTTCAAGCCTAAAATGGCAGCTTTATCAAATGCCTGAAGAATCAGTAATCGCAAAAGGAATCGTTGAACGAATCGGTTTAAATGATTCAATCTTCACTATCAAATACGGTGAAGGTGAAAAATTTGAACAAGTTCTTGATATCAAAGACCATGAAGTTGCCGTTCAAATGTTATTGGACCAATTACTTGAGTTGAAAATCATTGCATCCTTTGATGAAATCACTGGCGTAGGTCATCGTGTAGTAGCAGGCGGCGAATACTTCAAAGATTCTGTTTTGATTGATGACGATGTCTTGGCGAAAATTGAAGAGCTAAGTGAATTTGCGCCGTTGCATAATCCGGCAAATGCGATGGGAATTAAAGCATTCCGTCATATTTTACCGAATGTGACAAGTGTAGCTGTTTTTGATACGTCTTTCCATGCAACAATGCCTGCTGTTAATTATTTATACAGCATCCCTAAAGAGTACTATGATAAATACGCAGCTCGTAAATATGGGTTCCACGGAACGAGCCATCGTTATGTTTCTGAACGTGCAGCAGAGTTACTGGGCAAACCGATTGAAGAAACAAAAATCATCACTGCTCATATCGGTAATGGTGGTTCTGTAACTGCTGTCGAAGGTGGAAAATCAGTAGATACGTCAATGGGCTTCACTCCGTTAGCGGGTTTGACAATGGGCACGCGCGCAGGTGATATCGATGCTTCATTATTGCCATACTTGATGGAAAAAGCAGGTATCAAAGATATCAACGAAATGATTGATGTTCTAAATAAAAAGTCAGGTGTTTTGGGTCTAACCGGTATTTCAAGCGATATGCGTGATATCGAAAATGGCGCTGAAGAGGGCAATGCAGATGCCATCTTGGCTTTAGAAATTTATTGCGATCGCATCCGTAAATACATTGCGCAATATATCTCAGTGATGAATGGTGTTGATGCGATTGTCTTCACAGCTGGTGTGGGGGAAAATGCTGATCCTGTTCGCAGCATGGTCTTAGAAAATATGACGTGGTTTGGTATCGAAATTGATGAAGAAATCAATAAGAGTATCCACGGAAAAGAAGCAGAGCTATCCACTGAAAATTCTCGTGTGAAGGTTTTTGTAATTCCAACAGATGAAGAAGTTATGATTGCTCGTGATGTTGAACGCTTGAGTAAATAAACAATGAAGCCTTTACCGAAATAGGTAAAGGCTTTTTTTACTACATAAATTCGGTTTGTTTTCATCATAAAAATGGAACTTACAATTCATACATTGCGTCTTCAAAATTTCAACATACTATCGGAAATTTTTTTCCTGGACGAATGACACGATGCCCCTCTGCCTCAAGTAGTTCTCTCTGCTTTTTTATTCCCCTTGGAAATTTCGGGTTGATTTCTCCGTTTGCCTTTATTGTTCGCCGGTATGGCGTTTGATCGGTATTGTGTTGTTCACTGGCCCAAGCTGCAATAGAAATGAAGACACCCGCAGTGATCGGCTCTATAAAATCACTCTCATTCAGCAGGGCATTAAAATCCCTTTTTATCCTCGTTCATTACATAATCACCTCGCCTTTTTTTAAATAAATGAGTAATCCTTAGTTTACCTACTGTAAGAAGAAGCCGTAATGAGACGATTTATTTTCTTTTAAAAAAAGTTGGTACATTTCTATCTATCTTAGGAAAAGTCAGCACAATCAATAACTCTTCAAAAGCAGAGAGCGTCGCAACAAACAACAGAAGCGAACCTAACAAATGGATAGGTAGAAAAAATAAGATTATTGGAGATATAAAAAGAAGACCTCCCGTTAATTTATTTAAATACGTATGTAAACTGGTGAATTGATGAAACCGAAAATAGCCGATCACATAAGAGAGACAACGAATCAGTAAGATCAGCAGCGCGCCTTTTAGGATAAATAGAGGCACTGTAAAAATCTCTATAACCTTGACTGCGACAGAAGCGAAGAAAATATGATCCGCCACGCTATCTAGCCATGCGCCTAAAGGAGTAGTCCAATTCATTTTTCTTGCCAGCCACCCGTCCAAAAAATCTGTCATTCCAGTAAATAAACAGAGCGGAAGAAAAAGATTGTCTGCTATAAAAGGCAATGCTAACGCGACCAAAATACGAAGAAAAGTTATTATATTAGGTAAATAATACATGAGCAAACTCCTTGTTTTTTACGGATCGTCTGTCTGGAAATTGAAAAATAAACACATTTATCGAAAGGAATTGACGAGGGGATTTGTGAATATAACTTAACTTTATCAAGTTCTTAGCTTTTTTGAAATCAAAATGAAATCGAAATGCAATAAACTTGTGCTATTTTTGTTAAAAAGGGTAAAGAGGAGACTGAAATGGCAACAACATTGATAATTGATCATCCGTGGAAAGAAAGTTTTAATCATGGTATTTTGAATCGATTGGTCGAAGGTCTTGAACAAGATCAGAAAATCTATCAAATAATTGATCTAAATAAAGACGGATTTGACCCGGTCATGAAGGAAGAAGAGCTGGCAGTTTATCAAAGCGGTTCTGTTTTAGATCCTTTAGTGTTACATTATATGAATTTGTTACGTACAACAACACAGCTCGTTCTGGTTTTTCCAATTTGGTGGTACAGCTCGCCGGCTAGTTTAAAGGGGTTCCTTGACAAAGTGCTGCTAAATGAATTCGCTTTTTTTGATGGCGGGAATGGCATCCAGCCACTGTTATCGATTGAGTCAGTCGTTGTTTTTACTACTTCTGATCAACCGACAGAGAGTCTAGAGCGTCGCTGCACTCGCAGCTATAAGCATCAATTGACGACAACGTTAGAGGACATAGGGATGCGTAATATCTCTTGGCACCATTTGGGATCTCTAAAAAATTTGTCGCTTGAAGAACGTCAAGAGTACCTTGATTCAGTGTATAATAAATTATAAAAGAAATTGGATGTTCAAACAATGCGCATCCGGTTTCTTTTTTTGATGCTTGGGCTATCAATCGCTTAAAAATAATTTCGTTTATTTTTAGATAATGACTAAAAAATTGTGCCTACAGTCGTCAATTCTGAAAGGACCATGCGTAAAGGAATGCTCAAAATCTCAAAAAAATTTATAAGTTTTCGACGCGTGCTCTCTAGTTAGCCTTGCGCCAGTTTCTTTTTATCGGTACACTAACTAAGGTGCAATAGGATTTTTTTTATTCGTTAAACGAATGAACACCACGACAATTAGAATCATTTTTCATTTTTTTGGAAAATGTGTTCTTTTAAATGAACTAGGAGGACTTATTTTTTTATGGAAAACGAAAAAGGTACACAGCCGAATAAAAGCGACTGGTTTTTACGCTTCATCAAAGGAATGTTCATCGGCTCAGGATTTATTTTACCAGGTGTCAGCGGGGGTGCTTTGGCAGCAGTATTTGGTATTTATGAACGAATCATTTCATTTTTAGCCCATATCACAAAGAACTTTAAAGAAAATGTACTTTTCTTCATACCTGTGGGACTTGGTGGCCTGACAGGAGTATTCGTGTTATCGTTTGCGGTTAGCTTTTTGTTGGGTGAATTTGAAACAATTATGCTGTGGTTCTTTGTAGGATGTATTATCGGGACGATCCCAGC
Organism: Enterococcus sp. AZ048; assembly: GCF_051715125.1. Lineage (NCBI taxonomy): Bacteria > Bacillati > Bacillota > Bacilli > Lactobacillales > Enterococcaceae > Enterococcus > Enterococcus sp. AZ048. Next base: position 938,278 of record NZ_JBIOTD010000001.1, read on the forward strand.
ATTATGGAAAGAGGCTGGAAAAAAAGGCCGAGGAACAAAAGATTATGTTATTATTGCGGTTAGTTTTGTTTTAGGATTTTTATTTTTGTGGAAGGGATCGAGTCTCTTCGGAACAGTCGATCAAAACTTTTTTACTTGGATGATCGCAGGTGGTTTGATTGGTTTAGGCCTTATTGTCCCTGGACTTAGCCCATCTAATTTTTTGGTGTATATGGGTATGTATAAAGCAATGGCAGACGGGTTCAAAACAGTCGATATGGGTGTGATCCTTCCGATCGGCATCGGAGGATTAGTGACAGTTTTGAGTTTATCAAAAGTGATGGACTGGGTCTTCAGTCACTATTATGCCCCAATGTTTCATTTTATTTTAGGAATTGTATTCGCCTCTACGGTCATGATCGTACCAACAGATTATAGCGGGATCGGCTTCCTTGGATTCCTCGGCTGCGCAGTTCTCTGCCTTTTAGGAGCAGCTTTGGGCTGGTGGATGAGCCGCTTAGAAGAACGCTATGTTCCAGAGGATTAGAAAAAAATTAACATTTAGGCTTGCATTTTTGATGAGAAGTCTTTAATATGGTGTTAAGCATTTGGAATAGTAATAAATTTTATTGGCAGCAGAGAGTTGATTCACCGTCTGAAAGATCAACGCGCCCTCTGAGATTTATGAACCTACCAAAGTTGATTGTTGTGAAAACAGCACGCGACTCTAGCGTTATTGGAGCTGAAAGTTGGGTCAACAATGTTTGACCAAGCAAGGTGGTACCGCGAAATTATCCGTTTCGTCCTTACAAGTTGTAGGGATGGAACGGTTTTTTTTATTTTTATTTTAGGAGGATGCATGAATGACAAACTTACAAAAAGAAGATTTTTCAAAATGGTATTTACAAACAATCCAAAAGGCAGACTTGATGGATTATTCACCCGTTCGCGGCTGTATTATCTTTAAACCAGATGGCTGGGAATTATGGGAGCATATTCAAGAGGACTTTAACAAATACCTAAAAACACAAGATATTCGCAATGTCTATTTCCCAATGCTGATCCCTAAACATTTCTTGGAAAAAGAAGAAGAGCACGTAGAAGGATTTGCGCCAGAATTACCTTGGTTGACGAAAGTTGGCGATGAAGAGCTGGAAGAACCTTATGCCTTACGTCCGACATCTGAAACACTGATCGGTGATGCATTTTCTAACTGGATCAACTCTTACCGTGATCTTCCTTACGAAATCAATCAGTGGGCGAACGTTTTCCGTTGGGAGAAAAAGACGATGCCTTTCTTGCGTACTTCAGAATTCTTATGGCAAGAAGGACATACGGCACATGAAACAGAAGAAAGCGCACGCGAACGGACAATGGGCGTTTTAGAAGCATATGCTACGTTGATCGAAGATACATTGGCAATCCCTGTGTATCGTGGACAAAAAACACCGTCTGAACGTTTTGCAGGTGCAGTAGACACTTATTCAGTAGAGGCAATGATGCGTGACGGAAAAGCCGTCCAAGCAGGAACGTCTCATTACCTTGGACAAAATTTTGCAGAAGCTTTCGATATTAAATTCTTGAATCGCAACAACGAACATGACCATGTGTATACGACTTCTTGGGGAATCTCAACACGTCTGATCGGCTCATTGATTATGGTTCATGGGGATGAACAAGGATTAGTATTGCCACCGAAAGTTGCACCAACACAAGTGATTTTGATCCCTGTTGGCCCTTGGCAAAAGAAACCTGAAATTCTTGATCGTCTGAAAGAATTGAAAGCATCCTTAGTTGAGAAAGGGTTACGTGTTCGAATTGATACTACGGACAATACACCAGGATATAAATTTAATGAATGGGAACTTAAAGGGGCGCCATTACGAATTGAATTTGGCCCGCGTGATCTTGAAAACAATCAAGCCGTTATCAAAATGCGTGATTTAGCGGACAAGGAATCTGTCTCTTTAGACGGCATCGAAGAACACATTGTTGCCCAATTGGATGTAATGCAAAAACGTTTATTCGAAAGCGCGCAAAAACGTTATACAGCGAATGAACATACAGATATTGATACGTTAGATGATTTGAAAGCACATATCGAAAAATCGAAAGAAGCTGGGGAAACACCAGGCTTCGTTTTAATCGGTTGGGATGGTACGGAAGAAACGGAAGCTAAGATCAAAGAAGAAACAGGCTTTACTACACGGAATATTCCATTTAACCCACCTGTTGAAAAAACAGTCGATATCGTGAATGGAAAGCCTGCGAAGCATACCGTTTGGATCGCACGCGCTTATTAATTTGAGGAAGTCCGCCACAGAATCACTTTTTATATAAATAAGTTTTTGCAATTACTGTTTTATCAATCAGCCACCAGTAAGCAGGACGGTAGGGAATTTGGTTTCCCAAAAAGGTTGATCTGTGCGGTTATATTCTTAGAGCCTGAACCTATCAAAGACATTTGATCGGTTCAGGCTTGTTTTTTTATTATCATGAATTGCGTGGTTCCAAACTCAGTGGCATCCGCATCCAAAATATCTTCATTAAATAGAAGACATTCTTGTTGAATTACTTTTTCTTTACGGTAAAGGGAATTAAATGCTATTGTTTAATGAAGCAAAAAGTGAGGAGAATGAGAAATGAAAATCGTAGTGTTAGATGGCTATGCCTTAAATCCAGGGGATTTGGATTGGCAAGGCTTTGAGGCGTTTGGTGAAGTGACGGTCTATGATCGGACTTCTTTTACGGATAAACAGGAAATCATTGATCGAATCGGTGAAGCAGAAGCCATTCTTACGAATAAGACGCCAATTGACGAAGAAATTTTGTCTGCTGTTACGAAACTAAAATATATCGGTGTAGTGGCGACAGGATATAACGTAGTCGATGTTGCTGCTGCCAGAAAACGGAACATTCCTGTGACCAATATCCCTTCCTATGGAACGGACGCCGTGGCACAGTTTACGTTTGCATTATTATTGGAGATCGCCAATCAAGTTGGTGTGCACAATGCTTCTGTTCAACAAGGAGAATGGCAGCGGAGTACAGATTTTACGTATCAAAAAACACCGTTAATGGAATTAAGAGGGAAAACGATCGGTTTGATAGGGTATGGGGAGATTGCTCAGGCCACTGCAACAATTGCGCATGCGTTTAATATGAAGGTTATTTACTGGAACCATCGTCCTAAAAAGGCCCAAGAGGATTGGGCGAAGCAAGTATCTATCGAAGAAATTTATCAGCAAGCCGATATCATTAGTTTGCATGTTCCTCAAACCTCAGAAACGGAAAAAATGATCAATCAAAAAACGATTGCCAGGATGAAAGAGGGCGTCATTTTATTAAATACGGCGCGTGGGGGTCTGTTAGATGAAGCTGCTGTTGCAGACGCATTAAATAGAGGTCAAATTTTTGCGGCAGGTGTGGATGTCGTCTCAAAAGAACCAATGACAAAGGACAATCCGTTAATGTCTGCTAAAAATTGTATCATCACCCCCCATATCGCATGGCGTCCATTAGAAACAAGAGAGCGTTTGATGGAAATAGCCGTGGACAACTTTGCTGCTTATTTAGCAGGGAAAGAAAAAAATGTCGTAAATAAAGAAGGAGCCTGATGACACACATCGGGCTCCTTTCCTGATTATTTAAATAAGTGATCAATCGTGTCAAAATCTTCAGTTGTTAATCGAATGTCCACGGCTTTTGCATTCGCTTCAACTTGTTCAGGTTGTTTTGCGCCGGGAATAATGACACTAATTTGTGGATGCTTCATGTACCACGCCAGAATTAATTGTGCTACAGTGGCATCATAATTTTTGGCAATGGGCTTTAACTGATCCACTTTGCCGACGATTTTTTCAAAACGTTCACCAGTGAAATCGGGCCTCTGGCTCCGTCGATCTGACGCGTCAAAGCGATCTTCTTTCTTATATTTTCCAGTAAGTAAACCAGAAGCGAGAGGGAAATATGGAACAAAGCTGATCCTATTTTCCTTCAGGTAAGGGAAGAGGTCTTTTTCATGTTCACGATGAATCAAATTGAACTGCTCTTCGACAACATCGACATAGCCTTCCTGATTGGCCTCTTTAAGTTGTTCTAGTGAAAAATTTGAAACACCGATTGCACGGATTTTTCCTTCTTCCTTCAGTTCGTGCAGCGCGGCGATAGCCTCGTTTTTAGGTGTGGCTTCATCTGGAAAATGAATATAAAAAATATCGATATATTCTGTTTGTAGCCTTTTTAACGCGTCCTCTACGGATTGTTTAAGAAATTGCGGAGAATTATTAAAAGCATAGTTATTTTCAGGATCGTGAGCGGCCTTAGTCGCTATGATGATGCGAGAACGATCAAACTCTGGCTCTTGTAAAACCTCGCCAATCAATTCCTCAGAACGACCATAGCCATAGGCATAAGCTGTATCCAGCAACGTGATTCCATTATTGATGGCTGTCCGTATGACTTTTTTTCCAGTTTCATCATTTAAGTTAGGGAAAAGATTGTGTCCACCAACTGCATTTGTGCCCAATCCCAGATCACTGGCATAAACACGTGATTTTCCGATTCGTACATCCGTCATAAAACATTCGCTCCTTTTATCTATCACTCAAAAATAAGTGATTATTTTCCAAGTGTAGTTTAAAGTTTAAAAAAAAGCGACTATTCTATTTCGATGAATACTTCAATGAAACGAACACGTAAATAGAGCCATGACAATTCCCTGTCATGGCTCTGTTTGTTAACGGAATAACTGATCAATTTTTTCAAAATCATCGACAGAAAGGTGAATATCCACGGCCTTTGCGTTTGCCTCGACTTGTTCTGGTCGTTTTGCTCCTGGAATGACCACGTCAATATGCGGGTGCTTCATATACCAAGCCAATACTAATTGGGTAACCGTCGCGTCATAATTTTTGGCAATGGGTTTCAATTGATCTACTTTTTTGATGATCTCTTTAAAGCGTTCTCCTTTAAAGTCAGGATTTTTACTACGAAGATCGCTGTCCTCGAAGGCTGTTTCCTCGCTGTATTTTCCAGTCAACAAACCTGAATCCAGCGGATAATAAGGGACAAAGCTGATCGTATGCTCGTTCAAGTATGGGAAAAGCTCTTTTTCGTGTTCTCGATGAATCAGGCTGAAACGTTCTTCGACAATATCCACATAGCCATCTTTATTCGCTTCTTTTAACTGTTCCAAAGAAAAATTGGAGACACCGATCGCGCGAATTTTTCCTTCTTCTTTCAATTTATGCAAAGCTGCGACTGCCTCGTTTTTTGGAGTAGTTTCGTCAGGAAAATGGATGTAAAAAATATCGATATATTCTGTTTGCAACCGTTCTAATGCCGCTTCGACAGCATGACGTAAAAATTCGGGTGAATTATTAAATTTCCCATCTTGCTGCATATCGTGGGCAGCTTTTGTAGCGATAATGACACGTGAACGATCGAATTCCGGTTCCTGTAGCACTTCGCCAATTAGTTCTTCTGAACGCCCGCGTCCGTATGAGAAAGCCGTGTCCAATAGTGTGATTCCGTTATGGATAGCGGTCCGAACGACTTCTTTTCCAATATCGTCGGTCAGGTTTGGATAAAGGTTGTGGCCTCCAACGGCATTCGTCCCTAATCCTAAGGCACTTGCATAAACTTGTGATTTTCCAATTCGCACATCTGTCATAGTACATTTTCCCCTTTCTGTGTTTCGCAATAAAAAAATGATGCTTCTTTCCAAGTTTAAAATAAAGAGCGGGAAAAAGCGACTCCTCTTTTCACTTTTCAGATATCATTTGAAAATCACTTGACTTTCAAGCCTTTTTTTAGTAGCTTAGGAAGAGATAAAAACATCAATGAAACATCTACGAAGGAACTAGTAAATTACGAGATAACGTACAGAAAAAATTGCCTTGGCTGAAAGCAATTTCGTGATAAGTAATTGAAAGACAGTCTGGAGATGAGCGTGTGCAAAGCCGCTCCGTAAAGCAAGCGTTAATTGCCAGAGAAAAAGAGTAAAACTCTTTTAAAAAAATAGGTGGTACCGCGACGATTTTCGCCCTTGTTCATAGGAACAAGGGCTTTTTTTGTATTTTTGCGATATCAAGAAAAAGGAGATAAACCATGAGTTATCAGCGACCAAAAGGGACCAATGATATTTTACCGGGAGAAAGTGAAAAGTGGCAATTTGTCGAAGAGACTGCCCGCTTAGTATTCAACGATTATCAGTACCAAGAGATTCGTACGCCGATTTTTGAACACTACGAAGTAATTGCCCGCAGTGTGGGGGATACTACGGATATCGTTTCTAAGGAAATGTACGACTTTCATGATAAGGGTGATCGGCATGTAACTCTTCGTCCTGAAGGAACAGCTCCTATCGTACGTGCGTACGTTGAAAACAAGTTGTTTGGCCCAGAATTCAAGAAACCATACAAGGTTTATTATACTGGACCGATGTTTCGTTATGAACGGCCGCAAAAAGGACGATTGCGTCAATTTCATCAAATTGGTGTCGAAGCGTTTGGCAGTGAAAATCCAAGTCTTGACGTAGAAGTAATGGCAATGGCGATGGATTTCTTTAAGCAACTAGGCATCAACCAGCTGCGATTAGTAATCAATACTCTAGGAGATCAAGAAACACGGACCAATTATCGTCAAGCATTAATCGCCTATCTTGAAGCGCATGAAGAAGAGCTAAGTGAAGATTCACGTCGTCGCTTGCATGAAAATCCGTTGCGGGTTTTAGATAGTAAAGACCGTAAAGACCAGCCGATCGTTGCGGATGCTCCAAGTATTTTGGATTATTTAAGCGAGTATGCGAAAGAATACTTTGAAGGTGTCACAAAAACCTTGGAGTATTTGAACATTTCATATGAAATCGATCACCGAATGGTTCGAGGCTTGGATTATTATAACCATACGATTTTTGAAATTATGAGTGACGCACCAGGGATGGGAGCGCAAACGACGATTTGTGGCGGGGGTCGTTATGATGGTCTCGTTGAGGAGCTTGGTGGGCCAGAGACACCTGGAATTGGGTTTGCGATGGGAATCGAACGCATTTTATTGACTCTAGAACAAGAAGAAGTGATGATTCCAAGTGCCGCAAGTCTCGACGCTTATGTCGTGGGTCTTGGAGATGTGACAAACTTAGAAGCCCTAAAAGTGGTTCAAGCGATTCGCGGATTTGGTTTTTCAGCCGATCGTGATTTCATGGGACGCAAAGCGAAAGCACAATTTAAGACTGCTGATAAAGAAGGGGCAAAACTTGTTTTAACCTTAGGGGAAGATGAATTAGCTAAAGGCGTGATCAATGTAAAAGATTCAGCTACTCGTGAGGAAAAGGCCTTTCCATTGGCTGATCTGTACGACGACTTTGCAGCAATCTATGACGAAATGACGATGCCGAAAATTGATTAAAACGGAATAAATCCTACTGATAAAAAAGGTAGATTACTTAAAAAATGGAGGAATGGAAAAATGGCTAGACGTACTGTCTATTGCGGGCGCGTGTCCGAAGAGTATTTGGATCAAAAAGTGACATTAAAAGGGTGGGTACAAAAACGCCGAGATTTAGGCGGACTGATCTTTATCGATCTGCGAGACCGTGAAGGAATCGTCCAAGTGGTCTTTAATCCTGAAGAATCGAAAACAGCATGGGAGGTTGCGGATCAATGCCGCAGCGAATTCGTTGTTGAAATTACCGGAACGGTGATCCGACGGGATGCAGGTGCGGTAAACAAAAAAATGAGCACGGGCGACTTTGAAGTGAAGGGTGAAGAAATCACTATTTTAAATAGTGCGAAAACACCGCCATTTTCAATTGAAGATGACCAAAATATCAGTGACGAAGTCCGTTTGAAATATCGTTATATGGATTTACGTCGTCCGAAGATGACACAAAACTTGATGATGCGTCACCGTTTGACACAATCGGTTCGTCGTTTCTTAGATAACAATGATTTCTTAGATATTGAAACACCTTATTTAGCTAAATCAACGCCAGAAGGTGCTCGGGACTATTTGGTTCCTTCACGTGTTCACCCAGGACATTTCTATGCGTTGCCGCAATCACCGCAAATTTTAAAACAATTATTGATGACTGCTGGATTTGACCGTTACTATCAAATCGTTCGCTGCTTCCGTGATGAAGATCTACGTGGCGACCGTCAGCCAGAATTTACACAAATCGATATTGAAACGAGCTTTTTAACGGCTGAAGAAATTCAAGAATACACCGAAGCAATGATCGCACAAGTCATGAAGGATGTACGTGGGGTTGAAGTGACGTTGCCATTCCCACGGATCACTTGGGATGAAGCGATGGAACGCTATGGCTCAGATAAACCAGATACGCGTTTCGATATGGAATTGATCGATGTGACAGATATTGCCTCTGCCACTGATTTCAAAGTATTCCGCATGGCTTCTGATAATGGCGGCGTGGTTAAAGCATTGAACGCAAAAGGTGCTGCCGATAAATATTCTCGAAAAGAATTGGATCGCCTAGGTCAGTTCGTTGGTCAATTTGGTGCGAAGGGATTGGCATGGATCAAAGTAGACGAGAACGGTGAATTAACTGGACCGATCGCGAAATTCATGGGCGGTGTCAGTGAAGACTTGAAGAAAGCGACAAATGCTGAAGCTGGCGACGTATTGATGTTCGCTGCCGACCAATTCTTAACTGCTGTGACAGCTTTAGGTGCGGTTCGTTCAAAAGTTGGTAAGGAGCTTGGTTTGATCGATGAAGACCGTTTCGATTATTTATGGGTCGTTGATTGGCCGCAATTTGAGTTTGATCAAGAATTGGGTCGTTATGTGTCTGCCCATCATCCATTTACGATGCCAATGGAAAAGGATATTGCGAACTTAAAAGATCATCCTGAAAAAGTATACGCACAGGCCTACGACATTGTCTTGAACGGGTACGAATTGGGCGGTGGTTCATTGCGTATCAATACACGTGAATTACAGGAGCAAGTCTTTGAGACTTTAGGCTTCACTCGCGAAAGTGCCAATGAACAATTCGGCTTCTTATTGGAATCACTAGATTATGGTTTCCCTCCAATCGGCGGGATCGCCCTTGGTTTGGACCGCTTTGCTATGTTGTTGGCTGGCGAAGACAATATTCGTGAAGTCATTGCTTTTCCTAAGAATGGTAAAGCAGCAGACCCAATGTCAGATGCACCAAGTACCGTATCTCCATTACAACTTTATGAGTTGAGTATCGATGTGACTAAAATAGAAGAGTAACCAGCTGAATCCTGTATTTAGGCGAGCAAATCCAGCTCTAAAGAGGGCCGATGTTCTATAAAAACTGGATAATCAAGCAGTAACTCTAAGAAAATACTAAGAGAAGCACCTGCCTTTATGGTAGGTGCTTTCTTTTTTTCATGAAAATACGTATAATGTGAGTGAAATTTTGAAATGAGGCGGACATGACATGATGAAAAAGAAGATAGAGGAGTGGCCTCACCACGATTACGCCACCCGCTTATCTGTCGCAGTAGTTTATGCATTTTTAGCGGCGATAGCCGTAAACTTTTTTTACCAACCAGGACACATCTATTCAAGTGGAGCAACTGGTTTTGCTCAAATATTGACAACTTTATCGCATCGTGTAGTTGGTTTCACCGTACCAGTATCTGTCACATTATTTTTGATCAACGTGCCGTTGTTTTTCTTGGCTTGGTTTAAAATCGGTCACAAATTTACGATATTTACGTTTATAACCGTTTTTTTAACCTCGTTTTTCATTCACATTATTCCAGAAACGACCCTAACAACAGACCCAATCATCTGTGCGATTTTTGGGGGAGCAATTATGGGCGTGGGAATCGGTTTTGCTTTAAAAAACGGATTGTCTTCTGGCGGATTGGATATTTTGAGTATCACTATCCGCAAAAGAACGGGAACTTCTGTCGGTTCGATTTCTATTATTTTCAATGTAATGATCATGCTGATGGCTGGAATTTTGTTTAGCTGGCAATACATGTTTTATTCTGCTTTAGCAATCTTTATGAGCGGGAAACTAACAGATGCCCTTTATACGAAGCAGCGGAAAATGCAAGTCATGATCGTCACAAAATGTCCAGAACGAGTGATCAATGGTATTCAAGATCAAATGCGTCGCGGAATTACAATAATCAATGAAGCTGAAGGTGCTTATAAGCATGACAAGCAGACCGTCTTATTTACGGTCGTGACTCGTTTTGAATTGCCCTTATTAGAAGCAATCATGCGTGAGAGTGACCCAGCTGCGTTCGTAAGTATCTCAGAGAACGTTCGAATCATGGGGCGTTTTTACGAGGAGACAATGGATTAAAAAGTTGAGACAGCCGTCTCAGCTTTTTTTGTCAGCGCTGCTGATTGCAGTTGATACCAGTTGACATGAGTATAAGACTATTGGCACTATGAGAACATAATGAATCAGGCAGTCTAAAAAGTAGTCAACGTAGGCAAATGAGTAATTGATCTTTTACAAGAACACTCAATGCAAAAGATATTCTCATCAACATTTTTCAATCTAAAAACTAAAATATTTAGGAAATGCTTTTTTTATTGAGAAATTGTTGCAGTTTGTTTGATTTATACGTATAGTTAGTTTGATATTCTATAGTAAAGTTGGAAAGTAAAAATATGGGAAAAAGACTAGAGCATAGCCGTTATATTACTGGTTTCGATGGCATCCGTTCCTTAGCAGTAATTGGCGTAATTTTATATCATTTGATGCCCGCTCAAATGCGTGGCGGATACTTAGGAGTTCCTGTTTTTTTTGTAGTTTCAGGATACTTGATTACCGATTTATTAATTCAAGAATGGAAACAAACCGGGAAAGTCGATATCAAGCAATTTTACTATCGACGAATGAAACGGTTGTATCCGGCATTGGTAACTATGTTGATCGGGGCTTCGGCCTACATCACCTTGTTTCAACGTAATTTGCTGAATAATTTACGGGGAAATGTCATCAGCAGTTTATTTTATGTAAATAACTGGTGGCAGATCAATCATGGAATGTCTTACTTTGATCGCTTTTCAGGGGAATCACCGTTCACCCATATCTGGTCCTTGGCGGTTGAAACACAAAATTATATATTTTGGCCGATCATTTTTGTCCTATTGATGAAGTTTGTAAAAAATAAAGGGAAAGTATTTCTTGGTATTGTTGGAGCAGCGATCTTTTCAGCGATTTTGATGGCTATTTTATACGTACCTGGACAAGATCCTACACGTGTTTATTACGGGACAGACACACGTTTGTTCTCCATTTTATTAGGTGGAGCTTTGGCGTTCATTTGGCCTAGTACACGGTTGAAGGCGAGAATCCCTTCACAAGCGAAGCGAATATTAAATGGGATCGGATTTGGCTCTTTACTACTATTGATCCTAGCGTTCTTATTCTTAAGAGATGATTTGTCTTTTGTGTATTACGGCGGAATGTTTCTCGTTAGTTTACTAAGCGTTTTGCTAGTTGCTATTACAGCTCATCCTGGCGCAAGTTGGAACCGATGGCTGACAAATCCAGTCTTTACTTGGATTGGGAAGCGCAGCTACGGCATTTATTTGTACCAATTTCCAGTGATGATTTTTTATGAAGCGAAAGTAAATGTAGCCAATCATACATTTTTGCACACTATTATGGAAGTCATCCTGATTCTTTTCGTTACAGAGCTTTCGTATCGCTATGTAGAAAAACCGTTGCGTACCTTTAATTATCGCAAGACGTTTGTTTCATTAAAACGCTCGTTTGGGGCACCAATCAAGAGTCGTAGAAAAATCGGTTTTGTCTTTTCTAGTTTGATTGCTTTGATTGCAGTTGTTGGTATGATTATCGCGCCGACAAACAGAGTAGATGCGAACCAAGAGGCACTGCAAAAGCAAATTGAACAGAATAAACAGGCAGCTAATAAAACAGAAGGTTCTTCTGAGCAACAGGACTCAAGTGGAACCGATCAGACACAAGGGTCTACCAGCAGTTCTGAAATCCCTACAAGCTTGGCAGACAAATATAGTCTTAGTCAACGTGAAGTAACGAAGGCGAAGAATCTAAAGGTCACGGCTTTTGGGGATTCCGTCCTATTGGCCGGCTCAAAAGGACTTACAGAGATATTTCCTAAAATGGTGGTTGACGGTGAAGTTGGCCGACAGTTGAAAGATAGCCCGCCATTGTTGCAGGCCTTGAAGGATAAAGGCGAACTGCATGACACGATTTTATTGAGTTTAGGGACAAATGGTGCGTTTAACAGCGATGATTTTGCTCAAATAATGAACGTACTAGGTGAAAAACATCAAGTCTTTGTTATCAATACACATGTTCCAACACGACGTTGGCAAAATGATGTAAATGCAAACTTAGAGGCTGCGGCTAAAACGTATAAAAATGTTCACTTGATTGATTGGTATGATTTTAGTAATAATCATCCAGACTGGTTTTATGACGATCAAGTCCATCCGAATGAAACAGGTTCGATCCATTATTGTCATCTGATTACAAAAGAATTGTTAAAAGGCGAGTAAGAAGCAACAACAAAAAAGGTTCGTCCGTCAGTTATCAGACGGACGTCTTAATTTTTCTTGAGAAAATAGAAGAATCTTGAGAAAGCCAAAAAGAGCCCTGTAATTCACACACGTTTTTCTCGTGTACAAATTACAGGGTCTTTTTTGATCATAGGACATTTTTTGTTTGATTGTCTATTAGGTATTTATCTTTTTGTTTACGTGGTAGTTTTTTGAACGCTGCTTCTGCTTTTGTGGCTTCACTCCGTGTATCAAAACGTTCGGCGTGAATCATCTTCACAGGACGCCGACTTTGGGGGTAGGTGTATTTTGCCCCGGTCCCATTATTGTGCTCGGCTAAGCGGCGTGATAAATCAGTGGTGTACCCGCCATAAAAACTATGGTCTTTGCAAAGTAATACGTAGAAAAATTGATCAGTTGCCATAAAGCATCTCCTGTAAGTCCGCAGAGTAGCTGCCGGAATGGTCATAAGTATATAATGGTGGAAGGAATCGCAAGCCTTCACTCTTTCCATCCTTAATGCCTTCAATGAGGAGTGTATTGGCCTCTTTGCCTGGCTTGGGATAAACAAATTGAATCCTTTTTGGTGCAATGCGATGGGTACGTAGGCAGTCGATAATTTCTAAGAATCGATCTGGACGATGGACCATTGAAAAACGACCATTCATTTTTAATAATTTTGCTGAAACAGCGACAACATCGTCTAAAGTTGCGTGAATCTCATGACGAGCGATAGCTAAATGGGGGTTGGGGTTCTTTTGACTAGTCGGCAGTTCTTTGAAATAAGGCGGGTTGCAGACAACAAGATCCGCAGAATCTGCTTTAATCCGATCAAACGTATTTTTTAAATCCAATTCGTGCATAGTCAATTGGCTTTCCAAATGGTTTAATTGAATACTTCGTTGGCCCATATCGGCAAGTCGAGGCTGCAATTCAATTTGATCAATGTGCGCAGTTGTTTTTCGGCTCAAAAAAAGGCCGACCGCACCGTTTCCAGCACAAAGATCCACGATCTTGCCTCGTTTTGGAACACGAGCAAAATTTGCCAGTAAAACGGCGTCAATGGAAAAAGAGAAGACTTCTGAGCTTTGGATAATTTGGATGTCTTCCGCATAAAGTTGATCGATTCGTTCGCCTTTTTTTAACAATTTCTTTTGCCCCCTTAAAAAAATCATACTGATGTATTATACTACGTTTAGTTAGTTAACTGAAAGGAAGAAAAAATGTTTTTTAAATTTATCCGTGTCATCGTACGAGTTCTCTTGGCGATTGTTAATGGGAACGCTCACTATCAAAATCGAGAAAAATTACCCGAGGGAAACTATATCTTAGTAGCCCCTCACAGAACGTGGTGGGACCCATTTTATTTGGCTCTTGGTGCTTCGCCAAAACAGTTCAGCTTTTTAGCGAAAGCGGAACTATTTAAGAATCCTGTTATACGCTTCATCTTGGTTCATTTGAATGCTTTTCCTGTGGACCGCGACAAGCCAGGGCCTAGTGTCGTTAAAAAACCTGTCAAGATGTTAAAGGATTCTGACAAGAGCCTGATCATGTTTCCAAGTGGAACACGTCACTCTTCGGAGTTAAAGGGAGGCATGGCTTTGATTTCCCGTTTGTCTAAGAAGCCTATTGTTCCTTCTGTTTATCAGGGACCAACTAAATTTTCCCATCTATTCAAACGGACGCCCGTAATCATTCGATATGGAGATCCTATTGATATTTCTGATATTAAAAAAATGGACAAGGCTGGTTTAGCGGAGGTTGAGCGGCGTGTTCAAGGCGCCTTTAACCAACTAGATGAGGAAATCGATCCAACGTATAAATATGTTGCAAAAGAAAAAAGTGCAGATTGATTCTGTGTATGGCTTCATAAAAATAGGTTCCACGCTCAACTGTAGAGTGTGGAACCTGTTTTTTTCTTTAGCCAAATAACGGAACAATCCACGACGACCAAATCCAGCTAATGGGCATCACCAAAAGCATTGCTGGAATCATATCGGCTGTAGGAAACATTTTAACCTTGATCATGCGAAATCCTGTTGCGAGCATTAAAAATCCTCCACAAGCCTTAAAATCTAAGATCATGGACGGCGTTGTCAAAGGAAAAATAAAAACTGCGATAAGAAATAGAAAGAAAAAAATAATAAATTGAGGAATGGCGATTACTGCAACGACGTAACCGATGTTGCAGGCAAAAATTGCTGCGGTGAATAAATCCAAAATCGATTTTGCAATGAGGATCGTGGGGTCTCCTGTCATCCCTTCAGTCAAACTGCCAAAAATACCCGTCCCGCTTGCGCAAAAAAGGACAATGATCGTAACGAGTGTTCCCATAAATTCATCATGTGAAAGAAGTAAATCTTTTTGCGGGAATCGTGCGATCGGTTTTTGCATCAGAGCGGCAGCGTCATTGACCCTTTGATTGAAATGTAAGAGAAGTCCTAATGAGGTTCCTAATATAATAGCTAAAATCACAGCAGGCATATTCGCCATTTGGCTTATGCTGGGAATTCCCATAGCCATTGAACAAACACCAAAAATCAAAGTGATTTGCTTTTTAAAATCTTCAGAAAGCAGATGTCCTAAAAACCCCCCCAAGACTCCGCCAATAATAATAGAGAGCGAATTAATGATAATACCAACAGGCACAACGTTTCCTCCTTTTTTATTCGACACTTCATTTATCGTATCGTAAAACACGTTGAAGAGAAAGTCTTTTATAGTGTGACCTTCACTCGCCAAGCAGAAAAAAAAGGGAAATCATGTTATACTTTTGGGAAGGACTTTATTAGAAAAAGGGTGGATCAATGAAAATTTTGCATACTGCGGATTGGCACATAGGAAAAAAATTGCATGGCTATGACTTGTTGTCAGACCAAGCATATATTCTTGATCAAATAAAAAAAATCGCACAGGAAGAAGCAGTAGATGCTATTGTGATCGCAGGGGATTTGTACGATCGTTCTGTTCCTTCAGAGGACAGTGTACGGTTATTAAATCAAACGATTGCTGAGTGGAATTTAACGGAACAATTTCCGCTACTAGCGATCTCTGGGAATCATGATAGTGCCACGAGACTAGCAACGGGTGCGCCTTGGTTCAATCAAGCAAACTTTCATTTACATACGCGATTACAGGAAGGGCTACTTCCGATCGAGATAGGCAATACTCAGTTCTATTTGCTTCCATACTTTGAACCCGTGGATGCCCGCATCTATTTTGAAGATTCAAGCATTCGGACGATTCAAGAGGCAATGCCAAAGGTAATGCAGGAAATAGTCAAAAGTTTTGATCCAAGCAAAAAACAGATACTTGTAAGCCACTTTTTTGTTGCAGGAAGCAGTAAGACCGATTCTGAGACAAAGATCGAAGTGGGCGGACTTGATGGAATCAATGGGCAATTATTGTCGGACTTTGATTATGTTGCATTGGGACACTTACATGGAAAAGATGCATTAAAAATGCCGAATGCGCGATATAGTGGTTCGCCTTTAAAATATTCGTTGTCAGAAAAAGACCAGACGAAGGGTGTTTGGATCTTAGATACAGAAACGCTGGCGTTATCCTTTCGGGAATTGTCGCCGCTTCATGAAATTAAAGAGCTGCAAGCCGATTTTGCAACATTGCTCGATCCGGCGTTCTATTCAACGATTAACCGTGAAGATTATCTTTCTATTCTGTTGGAAGATCGAGCCGTGATCCCGAATTTAATGAATCAATTGAGGCAGGTATATCCACGGATCATTCAAGTAGAACGGGCGAATGGATTTGAAAATGAAAGTCAGACACGTTTAAAAGTAAAAAATATTAAAGAAAAATCCCCAATAGAATTAACGAAGGATTTCTTCACAGAAGTCTCACAAAATGACTTAACAACACAACAAAAGTCCTGGATCGAAGAAGGCTTGCATACCGTACTTAAAAAAGGAGGCGAGGAATAATGCTTCCCAAAAAGATTATTATGGAAAATTTCGGCCCCTTCCTTCATGAAGAAGTAAATTTTGAAGAAATGACAGAAGCGCCTTTGTTTTTGATCAGTGGAAAAACAGGTGCCGGAAAAACCACCATTTTTGATGCCATAACCTTTGCTTTGTATGGAGACGCCTCAGGGGGAATACGTTCATCTAATGAGATTCGTTCTTCCTTTGCGGAGCCTACGGAAGAAACCCGCGTTCAATTTATTTTTGAACACCAGGGAAGAAGCTATGCCATCGAGCGGTGGCCAAAGCAGACTTTAGCAAAGAAAAACGGCAAGGGTGAAACGACTAAAAATCAAAAGGTTCAGCTCAGTATTTTTGACGATACTGGAAAAGAAGCGGAAGCCTATACAAAAGTAGATGCCGTGAACGAAGTGATTTATCAGATTTTACATTTGCAAAAAGATCAATTTCGCCAAATCGTCATGCTTCCTCAAGGAGAATTCCGAACCTTTTTAAATGCGAACAGCACAGAAAAAGAGGCCGTTTTGCGTAGTTTGTTTGGAACGAATGTGTATCGACAGTTTACAGAGAATTTGAAACTCAAAAAGGCAGAATTGGAAAAAGGGGTTAGTGAGCTGACCACTAGGATCGATCAGCTATTCCAACAGGTCTTAGCTGAAAAAGGGGCAACCTATGAAGAGTCATTGATTTTTGCTGAGGGCTATCTCTCTGAGGAGGCGCAGGCCTTAACACAAAAAAAAGAGGCGCTTGTTGAAAAACAGACACAGCAAAAAACGCTGCTGTCGCAAGTTCAAAAAGCAGAAAAGGTGTCTGAAAGTTTCAAATCGTATCGCCAGACCCAAGAGCAGCAGCAAGAAGTGGAAGCAGACTTACCCGAGAATGAATTAAGAAAGCGGCGATTGAGTGAAACAAAAGAAATCGAGAAGCTGCGTCCAACCTATGACCGCATACAAGAATTACTCAAAATCCAAGCGCAGCAAACGATTGAAGAAAATGAAAATAAACGGCTTTCTGAAGAATTAGTAAGCCAATCTACACGTTGTCAAAAGCAATCGGACCTGTTTGAAAAACAGCGCTCCGATTGGCAAGCAAAAGAAAAAGAATTGCAAAGTTTAGAATCCTTCTTGCCTCTGGTTCGACAAAAGGAAGAATTGGTCAAACAAAAAAATGATTTGATCCAAAAGCTAGCACAGCAACAGGAGCAATTAGCGCGACTAAATCAGGAAATCACGAGGCAGCTAGATAAGCAAGCAACATTGAAAGAAAAGCAAAACAGCGAAAATTTTTGGCAAGAGCGACGGTATGAAGAACTGCAATTTCAACAAAAAATTGCGGAGTTAAAAGAATCAGCTAAGCATATCTTTGAGCAGCAAGAAGCGGAAGAATCCCAACAGATCGAATTAGCTCAATTAGTAGAAAAAGTCAGCAGTACAAGCAACCAGCTGACGAGTGAAACAGCAGAATATAAAAAATTAAAGAGCCAATGGGCTTCAGCAGAGATCGCTCGTTTAAGCATGGACCTTCTGCCGGGAGAGCCTTGTCCTGTATGCGGATCAAAAGAGCATCCGAATCCGGCACAGCATAAAGAATTAACACTAGATAACTTAGGGAAATTACAGGTAGCACTTGAAACGCAAGAAGCTCGTTTAAAACAATTAGAGCTGATAAGGGAGCAAACTGAAGCTCGTTATGAGCTTTCAATGACTGCTTTCGATACTCTGCAAGCCGCTCGTTTGTCTGAACAACAGTCATTATTAGAGAAAATAAAACGTGTTCAAAGAGATTTTGAAACTTATTACCAGAAAAAGGTTGCTGCAGAACTTGAACCGATCCTTCAATTTCTTGAGGAGCGACAGAATGAAACAGCAGACGCATTGGCAGAAATTTCAAAAGCCAATCAAGATATGCAAGAGTTGGCAGCAGGTCTTGAAAAAAATGAAACTGAAAAGCATGCATTTGAAACGAGTATCCACGTACTTCAAGGAGAAAATCAACGTATAGAAGGGCGTTTAGCCAGCGTAGATGAGCAAACAAAAGAGTGGGAAGTTGCGGCTTTAGAAGCTCGTATCTCTGATCTGAAGCAGCGTGTAGAGGAGTACCACGTGCAATTAGACGCTCATCAGGCGTTAGTAAAAGAGGTCGAACAGAAGCGCATTCGTTTGCACGAACAGCAAAGGTTTTTAGAAAAACAACAGCAGGACTCGGCCAAAACTCTTGAGAGCTATCAAACGTCGTTAAACAGTCAATTGGCTGAAAAAGGCTTAACGATCGATCAAGTGAAGCAGCCACCCGCGAATGTCTCTCTGCTGGAGCAGGAGATCAGTGATTTTGAACAACGAGTGCTTGTTCTGAGGGATCGTCAGAAACAGTTGGAAGAGACGTTACAAGGGCAGGTTGAACCGGATATGGAACAACTCAAAAAACTGTTGACCGAAAGTGATGCAGAAGTTGCGTTGTATCAGCAACAGTACTATGCTAAAGAGAATCAGTTAATGCAGCAGCGTGATTTAGTGACAAAAATCAAGAGTCTTCAGGAACAAAGTAAGGACAAGTTAACGGATTTAAGTCAAATTATTCAGTTGTATCAAACGATGAATGGGGACAATCCTCAAAAAATCAGTTTGGAGCGCTATGTATTGCAGTGGTATTTAGCAGAAGTATTAAAAAATGCCAATCAGCAATTAAAGCATCTGACAAAAGGGCGTTATCAGTTTGAACTAAAACAAGAAACGGGACGCTCTAAAGGAAATACCGGATTAGAAATCAATGTATACGATGATAATGCAGGGGCGACTCGCAGTTCTCACACATTATCTGGAGGAGAGAGTTTTATTGCCGCATTGTCATTGGCATTAGGATTAGCCGAAGTGATCCAAAATCAGGCAGGCGGAGTAGCAATTGAGGCCTTGTTTATTGATGAAGGGTTTGGCTCGTTAGATGAAGAGGCATTAGAAATGGCAATGGAAGCCTTAGAAGGAATAGAAAGTGCAGGACGTATGATCGGTATCATCAGTCATGTACGAGAATTAAAAGAACGTATTCCGCAGCAAATTGTGGTGGAAACTAGCGGGACGGGACGCAGCAGTATTCGTTACCAGCTAGAAGGATGGAGTGAAGCGTAAATGAGATGGAGTATTCCAGAAAAAGTGATCGAACGCGGCAGAACTTACTTGAAGGAAGGTCGGGTCTTGTCTGTAGAGGCAGATCCCGCTCGTCGTGTTTGGCATGGTGAAGTATTAGGCAGTGAACTTTATCTGGTTGATTTAGATGGCAGTGGAAAAGAAAATGATATTTGTGCGTGTCCTTATTGGGAAGAGCATGGCTATTGCAAGCACACGGTGGCTGTGGAATTGTATTTGCGGGAAAAAGGATTGTCACGAGTAATCAAACCTGAAAGTGTACTACCTAAAAAAATGGAGAGCAGTGTTTCTTTTGCGGATCTCCTAAATCAAGGGTTTTCCCGATTAGAGAAGGAAGCAGAACCTTTGCGTTCATTATTTGTGGAATTCGTGGTAGAAGCGATCCCGACAAATCCGTACCATCCTGAATTGGATGTTTTAGCAGTTTCACTAAGAATTGGCAGCAATTTGAATAAGCGAAGCTACATCGTTAAGAATTTATATGAGTTTCTTCATGCGTACCAAACGGATTCCGTATACACCGTAAATAAACAGTGCCGTTTCCAAATTGAAGCGGGCGCTTTTGATCCAAAATGTCGAGATTTGATTGAAGATTTGGTAGGCATCAGCGAAACGTATCAATTATTAGGTAAAGCAGGTCTACAAGTCAAAGGTAAATTAGACAAGCGTTATCTATTATTGCCTGTTCATCGGATGCAGGAATTGTTGAAGGAAATGGAAGTCACGGGAAATTTAACTATCAATCTTGGGGATAAGACCTATTCTGAGGTTCATGAAGGGCAAGAATTACCGTTAACGTTTACGTTAGAGAAGCGTGGGGAAAATGACTTCGGTTTGACTGTTGAGGATGGTTTTACAAATTATTACAGCAACTATTTCTTGGGATTTGTCGAGAATTCTTATTATTTGATGACTCATGAGCAGCAGGATACTTACATCACATTGAAACAATTGATGAAACGCTTGAAAGAGCCTGTTATTGGATACGAGCAACGTCAGCTTTCACAATTATTTACGGATGTCTTCCCGTATTTGCGTAAAATTGGGCGCGTGATTGTTTTGGATGAGGTTGCTGAAATCATGAAAGAGGAACCTTTGCGCGCGGTAGTGATTTTTCGGAAAATTAAAGGGATGATTAAGGCAGAGGTAGAATTCCATTACGGGAACGCTTATTTTTCAACGAATGAGACCCATCAGCCCAAGCTTCCTAATAATGTCGAGATCTTGAGAGACCGGAAAATGGAAAAGCAACTATTGGATCTCTTCGATACTTATCGCTATCAAAAAATCGATACCGGGTTTGAAAAAAAATTGCCGGTGAAAGACAATCTTTATTACTTTTTCAAGGTTGAAGTAGAAGAATTTAGAAAATACGCTGAAGTACGAATGGGGAAAAAACTTCGTCAATTGTTCTTAGACGGAGAAGAATACCAGCCAACGATCGAGGTCGATCAAGCCGGGTCTTGGTTAGATATCAAATTTGATGTCACAGGTATTAAAGACAATGAAATAGATCATGTATTGAATAGTTTACTGAGAAAAGATCGTTTTTATACATTGGACAATGGCGAAGTATTATCTTTTGACTCAGAGGCATTTCAACAGACTAGCGAGATGATCGGCCAGCTGCGTGATAAAATTAGTGCGAAAGATGGGCTGATTCGTTTGCCTAAAAGCCAAGGAATCATGCTGGAGCAGCGCTTAAAAGACAATCCGCAAGCGCAATTCAGTGAAAGCTTTACTGCGATGGTACAAGACTTGACGCATCCAGAAGAGTATCAAGTGGCGATGCCGGATAATCTGCAAGCCACGTTGCGTCCGTATCAAGAATCGGGTTTCCGTTGGCTGAAAATGCTGAGTGATTATGGGTTTGGAGGGATTTTAGCAGATGAAATGGGACTTGGGAAAACGATCCAAGTCATTACGTTCCTCTTAGCAGAAAAAGAACAGCATCCGATCAAAGCGGTGATTGTGACTCCAGCAAGCTTGGTTTATAACTGGCAGGCAGAAATTAGAAAATTTGCTCCTACGCTGGACTCTATCGTAGTTTCCGGTAATCGAGGAGAACGTGAGCAATTGCTTGGAGAAGCAAAGGAGATCGTCATTACTTCTTACGCAAGTTTGCGTCAGGATATCGACCTTCACGAAAAGAATGGGTATCAATACATGATTCTTGATGAGGCGCAAATGGTGAAAAACGCTTCGACTAAAACTTCGAGCGCACTACGGAATTTGTCGATTCCACATCGGTTTGCCTTGAGTGGGACACCAATCGAAAACAATCTGGAAGAGCTGTGGTCATTATTTCAAACAGTCATGCCTGGATTCTTTCCACCTATTGGACGCTTCCGACAAATGGCTGTTCCAGAAATTGCAAAGATGATCAAGCCATTTGTGCTCCGTCGTGATAAGGACACTGTGTTGCAGGAGTTGCCAGAACGAATCGAATCCAATGTCTTAAGCAGCCTGACAGAGGAGCAAAAGACCGTTTATCTGGCGTACTTAAAACGGATGCGTCAAGAAGTTGATCAAATGGATTCGGCAACATTCCGCAAACAGCGTGTAAGTATTTTAGCAGGACTGACCCGCTTGCGCCAAATCTGTGATGATCCTCGACTATTCATGGAAGGCTACGAAGGCGGCTCAGGGAAATTAGATCAGGTCAAGGATCTGATCCATGCGGCCAAAGAGAATGGTCGACGTGTCTTACTGTTCTCTCAATTTACCAGTATGCTCTCAATTATCGAAAAAGAATTTGCCGAAGAAGGGATCAGCAGCTTCTACTTGCGAGGCAGTACGAAAGTTTCTGATCGTTTGACCATGGTCGATGCATTTAACTCAGGTGAGAAAGACGTCTTCTTGATTTCATTAAAAGCAGGAGGCACTGGTCTAAACCTAACAGGTGCAGATACGGTCATCTTATACGATCTCTGGTGGAATCCTGCTGTAGAGGAACAAGCAGCTGGACGCGCGCATCGAATCGGACAGAAGAAAGTGGTCGAAGTCTGGCGAATGATAGCTGAGGGGACGATAGAGGAACGAATGAATCAGTTGCAGCAAGAAAAACGTGAACTGTTCCAAAAAGTGATCCAAGGCAATGAAGAACAAACAAGCAAACTTACAGAAGAAGATATTCGGATGATTTTAAGTTTGGGTGAATAAAAAAAAGTTTGCAGTGCGTTAGCGCTGCAAACTTTTTTTGTTCATAAGGGCTTGGCTTAATTCGTTAAAACTCCGCAGTTCCTTTTCAAAAATAGGGAGTTGATTCTTAGGTATTTCACGTCTCTGATGATTGAACCACCAAACAGACCATCCCGCAGCTTTAGCGCCGAGAACATCGTTATCAAAACTATCGCCAACGTACAGAAGCGATTCAGGTGATAGATTCAAAGCAGCTTCCATCAGCTTGAAAATACCGGGATCCGGCTTTTGAATTTGAACACCATCAGAAATTAGAATATGTTTCTGGTCAATCCAGCGAGGAATGTTCAATGCGCGAATCTTATCATTTTGGCGTTCGACAGGACCGTTGGTGATAAGTCCAATAGGAATTTCTGACTGATTCAAATAGTCGAGTGCCTCCGTTATTTCATAAGGAAGAGCAATGTTCTTTAAAGCGTGATCATAGTTTTCTTGAAAAGCATGAATTTCTGAGTCAGTCGGTAGGTAACCGAAGTCAGCCAGAGCAAGTCGAATGCGTTCATAGCGCATTTTCACAAGCGTCCATTCCCCCGTAATTGATTTCATATAATGCAAATCACTGTAATAGCGAAACCGGATAAAAAGATCATTCATTTTACTGACTGGAAACGATGGGAATAGGCTTTTGATCGCCTCTGCGAAAGGTGACTGCTGTTCGTATAAAGTGTCATCTAGGTCAAATACGATACCTTGGATCATTTTCTCACTCCTAATAGTTTGTACCTCTATTATAGCAAATAATAAATTCTTAACAGTTCTGAGCAAAAAAATAGAAACTTAAGAGAATTCTTGTTATGTTATCAATGCATCAAAATGGATGAAAAAACATAGACTGCCATCAATCAAAAATATTCATGCAGAAAAAAATAATGATTGAAATGGGAAGAAAGTGCGGAATTTTAAGGTCTACCATTTTTTGAAAACTCCATAAAATTTTTGATTTATTTCGACTATTTGGAAGCTGTATCTATTGTTTAACCGCAAAATAGTAAAAAAATTTGATACAGAAAAATTACTAACAGCACAAAATAAAATAACTATAAAATAATAACTGCTGTACTTTATTAGCTGAAGTTTTTTAAAATCATTCTAAAAAAGCCTTGTTATATAAAGTTTTATAAACACAAATTTACTTTATAAAAATATTGTTTTTTAATTTTTCTAAGATAAAAAAATTTTTTTAAAAGAATAAAATTTGATTTTATTTAAAAATGGCGCTTATTATGTTACAGATTTTGCAACTGTTATAGCACTGTCTGAAATGAGAGATACGCCATTGTTTTCTCATATTGACAAATGGGAAGTGTCGTGACTCCTTGTATAACGGAAGCCTAAATTAAATAACGTTAATATTTGTAAAAAAAAAGACAATGTCCTCTTTTTTTTGTTACCTTTTTTTTGTATAATAGAAACAGATAGCAGGAAGTACTGATTATCTGTTACAAAAATTGAGAGTCAAGAAAAGGAGTGATATGCATGTTAACACTATATACTTCCCCTAGTTGTACATCATGTCGGAAAGCACGTGCTTGGCTACAGGAACATGAGATTCCTTATGTTGAACGAAATATCTTTTCTGAGCCATTGAACATTGATGAGTTGAAGGCCATTTTACAAATGACTGAAGATGGGACTGAAGAAATCATTTCAACCCGTTCGAAAGTTTTCCAAAAGTTGAACATGGATTTAGATGAATTGTCACTGAAGGAATTGTTGGATTTAGTGAGAGACAATCCTGGATTATTACGTCGTCCGATCATGATCGATGAGAAACGTTTGCAAGTAGGATTTAATGAAGATGAAATTCGTCGATTCCTACCGCGTGATGTTCGCCAATATGAATTACGTCAAGCCCAATTAATGGCTGGATTATAGAATAAATACCTCGCGGTTGCGAGGTGTTTTTTTGATTCTCTTTTTTTCTAAGGGGAAAATTTCTTGAGTGCACAGCCTTTATAAATGAGTGTTTCCTCTTTTGTTTATAGGAATTTAATAAAATTCGATGGCTTTCTTTACTTTTAACCGGAATCAGTTACAATGAACATATAATCTATCTTTAAAGTGAGGTGTGCCAAGATGGAGATGGAACACATCAATGAAAATACGATCCGAGTCATTATTGAGAATGAAGATCTAGCGGAGCGCGGTATTACTTTCTTAGATCTACTAGGAAATCATCGAGAAATCGAATCCTTCTTTTACAGTATTTTAGAAGAAGTAGATATCGAAGATGAGTTTAAAAGTAGTGAAGCGGTAACGTTTCAGGTCCTTCCGAAAAATGACGGATTGGAACTATTTATTAGTAAAAACTTGACACCAGAAGACATCAACAAGATGAACAATTCGACGGAGTTCGAAACGAATGATTTTGACCAACTGATTCGTCAACAAATTTTAGCAAACTCTGAAAGCCTTGAAGAGGACGAAGTAACAAGTCGCTTACGGGTTTTTCAGTTGAATAGTTTTGAGGATATGATTGAATTAGCAAGTTATCACTTTTTAGATGAAGCTTGGTGTGATTTATATCTGTTGAACGAGACTTATTATTTACAAGTCTACTTTGATCCTGAAATTTTCGGTGAGTTTGGTTTATCAGACGTGATTGCTGAAGTTTTGGAATATGCGCAAGATTCTTCTGTGTCGACAGAAATGTTAGAAGAATATGGGAAGCTTTTGATGCATCGTGAAGCGATTGAAATTACCCGTGCTCATTTTAATTAAATAGTTTGATGTTACAGCCTTCGTTCGTTTGAACGAGGGCTTTTTTTGATTTTCAGTATATTTGTCGAATGGAATAAACGCTTCTACAAAAAATAGGCAGGTTTGAATGCAATTGCGTATCTTTTTTTGAGGTGATGAGAATGATATTTGCTTATACTGAAAAAAAAAGAGATGGTACAAGCTTCGGAAGTTGAAAAGAAACAACACGTTTTTTGTCCAGATTGTGGTGAAGGATTGATTCGAAAGGCAGGCCAAATCAAGATTCCTCATTTCGCTCATGGAAGACACTCGGAGTGTCATGGCTTAAGTGAAGGAGAGACACCGGAACATCTGGGAGCAAAATGGTTTTTTCATGAATGGGGAAATCACTTTGACGAAACGTGGCAGTTGGAAACGCCATTGCCAGATCTACCGCAACGTCCAGACCTGCTCCATGAACGTATTGCGGTGGAAATTCAATGCTCCCCATTGAAAAGCACGCGCTTAGAAGAACGTATCCACGGGTACCGGGACAAAAACTATCAGGATTGG
Source organism: Enterococcus sp. AZ048 (assembly GCF_051715125.1). NCBI lineage: Bacteria > Bacillati > Bacillota > Bacilli > Lactobacillales > Enterococcaceae > Enterococcus > Enterococcus sp. AZ048. Next base: position 964,301 of record NZ_JBIOTD010000001.1, read on the forward strand.
TGGTTATTAGGAAAAAAGCTTTGGCCAAAAGAAAAATTTACGGTATTGCAAAAACAGTTTTGTTCCTTCGATAAAGAACGAGGGGTGCACCTATGGCTGTTAGGAGATAATCAAATTCGATTGCTTTATCATATCCATGAAGTCGATGAAATGATTTATTCAGAAGAACGGTGGTCGGAGTCTTCCCACCCGTTAAAAGAAATTTATCATTCCTGTGTTGCAAAACGTCCGCCCCATCTTTACCTAACTAGTGAAAGTATCAGTCAAAGAAAACAGGAATTGAGTCTCAAGCTTGTTCAAAGCAATCCCAGAGTCCGAGTGTTGCAAGAATATCTTTATAGTGAGCGTAGACATTTGTTGTATTTGCCTAATTGGGTATATTTTCCCAGCCGCTATTCTTTTTTCTATCAGGAAGATCTTCTTGTATTTCGCTACTTGTTTCAAAAGGAAGCTAAGAACGCTTCCCGAATCTTTCAGAAATTTTTGGAATTCCGTCAAGAGAATCAGAAAGAATGGCTGTTTTATAGAATTGACCAGCGCGAAATTTTAGAGAGAATGTATCTTGAGGCTATTTTTTGTCAAAGAAAGGCTAAAGTTTTATCCCCCTAGCAGTTTTCCAAATTACTTTTTTCTAAATTGTGGTAAGATTGAGGATGAAAAATACAATCGATTATCCTTTACTTTTACGTAGTAAAACGACTGAAGTGTAAAGATAAACGTTCATACATGCTGCTTTTTTCTAATGGAAAAAGTACGAAAATAGAGTTAGGAGTGTAGTTATGAGTGAGGCAAAGCAATTACCAACGCGTCAAGAAGTACCAGCGGAGTTGACTTGGGATTTAACCAAAATCTTTGTTGATGATGCTGCTTTTGAGAAAAAATTTCAAGATTTAGCGAATGAATTGACCGAAGTAACCAAGATCAAGGGAAGTCTAAATCAAGGAGCAACAGAATTTTTAATGGCGATTGACTATATTTTGGATATTTATCGCAAAGCGGAGGTCATTTATGTCTATGCTCATTTGAAAAACGATGAAGACACGGCTAATACGACCAACCAAGCACTTTACGCCAGAGCATCTAGTCTGATCGCGCAGGTCAGTGAAGCGGTTAGCTGGTTTGAACCGGAAATGTTGCAGCTTTCGGACCAAGAAATTTGGGCTTTCTTTGAGGCTGAACCAAAACTTGAGTTGTACCGTCACTTTGTTGAACAAATCATTTCAGAAAGAGCCCACGTTTTACCTGCTGAGCAAGAAGCCTTGTTAGCTGGAGCCAGTGAGATTTTTAGCAGTTCAGCGGATACTTTTTCAATTATGAATAACGCGGATTTGAAATTCCCGGTTGTAAAAAATGAAGAAGGGGAAAATGTTCAATTGACTCATGGGGTCTATGGACAGTTACTCGAAAGTACGGATCGCACAGTTCGCGAGGAGGCATTTAAGGCCTTATATTCCGTTTATCATCAATTTCGAAATACGCTGGCAACAACATTGAGCACGCATGTAAAAGGGCATAATTATAAAGCAAAAGTACGCGGCTATACGTCTGCCCGCCAAGCCGCATTGAGTGGGAATCATATTCCAGAGGATGTTTATGAAACATTGACGCTCGTGGTCAACCAATATTTACCACTGCTGCATCGGTATGTGGAATTGCGTAAAGAATTGTTGGGTCTGCCAGAGTTGCATATGTATGACCTGTACACACCGCTATTAGCAGAAGCGCCAATGAAGTTTACTTATGAAGAAGCGCAAGAAAAAGCGCTTGAAGCGTTAAAACCTTTAGGGGAAGAATACTTAGATGTCGTCAAAAAAGCATTTGCAGAGCGCTGGATCGACGTTGTAGAAAACCAAGGCAAACGCAGCGGTGCCTATTCTTCTGGGGCCTATGATACGCAACCGTACATTCTTTTAAACTGGCACGACCGATTAGATGAGCTTTACACACTCGTCCATGAAATGGGCCACAGTGCCCATAGCTATTTTACCCGTCACACACAGCCTTATGTCTATGGAGATTATTCAATCTTTTTAGCAGAAATCGCGTCTACGACGAATGAAAATCTGCTGACGAGCTACTTATTAGAGACGGAGAAAGATCCGAAAATTCGTGCCTATATTATCAATCATTACTTAGATGGATTTAAAGGAACCATTTTCCGTCAAACACAGTTTGCTGAATTCGAGCACTTTATTCATACGGAAGATGCTGCTGGAACACCACTGACTAGCGAACATCTTAGCAAGTTTTATGGTGAACTGAATGCGAAATACTATGGGCCGATCGTCGTTAACGATGAGGAAATAAAAGACGAATGGGCAAGAATTCCGCATTTCTACTATAATTATTATGTTTATCAGTATGCGACAGGTTTTTCAGCGGCAAGCGCATTAGCGAAACGGATCGTTGAAGGGGAGCCAGATGCTTTAGACAAGTACTTAACGTATTTAAAATCCGGCAGCAGTGATTATCCGATCGAAGTAATGAAAAAAGCGGGCGTGGATATGACACAACCGACATATATCGAAGATGCTATGGAAATTTTCGCTCGCCGGTTGGATGAGTTAGAAGAATTGGTAGCAGAATTAAAAGAATAATAGCGTGAGTGAGCAGAGGTGACAGCCTCTGCTTTTTTTTCGGTTCAATGGCATTTCATGGAGGCGAAAGCGAAAAAAGAAAAGGATTCGCTAGTTTTATTTTTTTAAAATGTGGATAAATAGAGGCGAAGGACTTATTAAAAGTGGATATCTAAGGGTTTAAACGTTTTCTCAATAAAAACTTAATAATTAAGGCCAATGTATTCAAATAATTGAAAAAAATTTTATAAACGGAATTTCTCTTTTGATAATAATTATGAGAAAATTAGCATAAGTATAGGGGGTGGGTAAAGATGAGCAAACCAAATAAAAGAGACAAAATCGATTTGTTTTTGAAGCTATCGATTGCCGTCATGTTTATTGCGGGTTTTCTGATTTTTATGTACCCATTCGTCGTTGATTCTATCAACAACTATGTAGATCAGCAGCGTTTGGAAGCCGTGCAGGAAAAGATGGAGTCGCGTTCTGAGTCGGATAAGAAAAAGCGTCTTGAAAGACTTGAAAAAGAAAATAAGAAGTTAAAAACCATTATTCCTGGTGCGGGCAGCTTCGATGATCCATTTGAGTCTTCGTTGCGAGGAACGAAAAGTCCCAAAAAGGAATACTATGAAAAGCATATGATCGGCGCGGTATTTATTCCGAAAATACAAGTTAGTTTGCCTGTATACGATGAAACCAATGATTTCCTATTGGATAAGGGCGCAACTGTTTTACAAGGAACGTCTTTTCCTGTTGGCGGGAAAGGAACACATTCAGTGATAACGGGTCATACAGGCTTGCCAGAGAAAAAGCTTTTTACCGACCTGGAGCTGTTGAAAAAGAAAGACCGTTTTTTCTTACATATTGAAGGAAAGAAACTCGCTTATCAGGTTGATCGCATCAAGAAAGTAAAACCTGATAATTATGCGGCACTTAAAATAGAGCTGGATCGAGATTTAGTGACGTTGTTGACCTGTACACCTTATGGGGTAAATAGCCATCGATTGCTCGTTACAGGCCATCGAGTAGCCTACCCAGTAGAGGCTGCAAAAAAAATCAAAGAGACTGAATCCTACCACCGGCAACGAGTCTATTATCTTGTAGCAGGATGCTTGTTCTTTGCAGCGCTTTTTGGCTATTTTGTCTGGCGCAAGATCATCCTTTATCAATCGAAGAAGCGCGAGTATACCTTTGTCTTTTATCTCTATAAAAATGGCGAACCTTTACCGGGGGTTCGAGCGTTACTGACGCAAAAACGAGACGTTGTTCGGATAGATGGCCGCCTTGTCCACACAGTCAGTGATGCCTATGGAAAGGTTGAATTCAAGCAAATCCCTGGTGGTGTTTACCGGGCAGAGACCGAGAATGGCTTAAGTGTGAAAGGGAAAGTATGGCGATTGAAGGACAAGAAATTCAAAATTCTCAAGCATCGCGGATACAAGAATATCAAACAGAAAATCAGACATTTTATTATTGAAAGCAAGGTGAACTAGCGTGAAAGGCGCACCTAAAAAAAAGAGTCCGAAGAGACAAATGGTCAGCAAGATTTTTATGATACTGATTTTCTTAGTCGGGTTATTAGTAATGACGTACCCTTTTTATATCAATGCGATGAATGATTTTATCGATCAAAAGCGGATGGAAGAGGTTCAACGAAAAAATCGAGAACAAAACATAGAACAAGTACGTAAAGCGAAAGAACGAATGAAGCAACGCAATGAAGAGCTGAAAAAAAACGGACTGGTCCCTAAAGCACCGCCTTTTACAAACAGCAATGAACGGAAAATTGTAGGGGATGCTTACATTCGCAAACACCTAATTGGTGCGATCAGTATTCCGGCGATCGAGATCACGTTGCCGCTATTTGACACAACAAATGAGAAGCTGCTGCAAGAGGGAGCCACTGTTTTGCAGGGAACCTCCTATCCAACAGGAGGGGCAGATACACATTCCGTCATTTCTGCTCATAGCGGATTGCCAGAAAAAAAACTATTTACCGATTTGGAAGATGTGAAAATTGGAGAAGTCTTTGTCATTGACCTTTTTGATGATAAATTAGCTTATGAAGTAGAAAAAATAGATATCGTCGAACCTTCAGACACCTCCGTAATTACGATTGAACCTGGACGTGACATCGCTACATTGCTTACCTGTACACCGTACATGATCAACAGTCACCGACTTTTAGTTACGGGACATCGCGTCCCCTATACAAAGAAAATGGCGCAAGCAATAAAAAAGGCTGACGACACACGAAAATCAAAAGAATTGTTGGTTTTGATTGGCGTTGCATTGACCGTTTTACTTTTACTTTTTGGAATATACCGTGCGGTTCATAGCTATCTTTTGCGGAGTAGGCGTTTCAATTTGACTATTCTTCGAATGGATCAAGAAGGAAATCCCTTAACTGGAAAAGAATTCGCTTTATATACAAAGAACGGAAAGCAGTCGATTCAACGAGAGGGCCTTCCATTTATGGCGACAACAAATGAGGAAGGGCGCGCCCGATTTGAAAATATTCCGGGTGGTGTATATGTTGTCAAAGAGAGTGACACGGTCGGATTCAAGGCTGGAATCAAGAATTTAAGACAAGATCGTATTACTCTCTATCTAAATAAGCAGCAAAAGAAGTATATTTTCACAAAAGACAATGCGGTGTATCTAAAAAAATAAAGCGTCATTGCCAATCTCGGCAATGACGCTTTTATTAAATCAACGATAAATGATGGTCAATATCTGGAGAGTGTCTCATGGGTGCATGTTTACTCTCGATTTCTAAGAAAGCAAGCAGCGCTTCCTTCGTGTTATATGTATCTAAAATATGGTGGATCGCGTCACAACCTTCAATGCGAATCCCGGCATCACAGTTACTTCCGTAATTGTAGATAACCGCAGAAGGGTGAGAGGTGATTTCCATTTCATGGGCGATTTGCTGATCTGTCAGGAAAGATTCTTGCACAAAAGCAGAATGCCGATCCTCTAAAAACATTTCTAAGTCTCCGCCCACTTTCGTGAACAATTGAATGGCTAATTTTTTCGAGTAGGGTTGTTTCTGTTCACCGACTGCCTTTTGCAGTTCAATCAAAAAGTCCCGCCCGCGTTTTTTTCCTTGAAGATGCGCTGCTTTGACATCTAAAGCAGCAGAATGTATCTCTTGAGACAATTCTGTTCGTAACTGAATATCTTTTTCAGAGCCGCCGATTCGCTGCATGAATTCTGAAACAGTATTTAGATTCATGATGGGAACCAAACGTAATTGAATTTTCATATCGTATTTGTTGATCAAATCAATAATTCGTTGTTCAATTGACAAACATTTTTTTCCAATTGGATTCACAAACAAATAAATCTCAATCACTGAAGTCCCTCCATCTCTTTATGTTGTTCTTGCAATGCCGTCACTGCTCGAACAATCTTATTTTGTGTGTGGCGATAGGGTAGATCATGACGCTTGAGGAGCTGTTTAAAATCGAGTTCTTCAAAAGTTGAATCAGGTACTTCAAGTTCTAATTCAAAATCATGCTGATCACTGTACCAGCTTTCATCTAAAGCCAGTTTTCCTTCTGGGATCATAAACTCTGCCCTCTTTGTGACTAATTTCCCAATAAGGTGCACGTCTTGTAATCGAATCTTTAAATCCTTTAGCCAATCAGAAATCTCGTTTGCCTCAGGTGTGAATTGCTCACTTTCCATGGCGTTGTCAACTTCTGATAGCGACAAGAGGTCAGTGACCTCTAATAGCCCGATCGGTTGGGGAACCTTTAATGTCGCTTCTGCACGATCTGAGAAACGCCTGATTCTTAAACCCATACCATGTTGCTTTAATTGGAAATCAACTGTATCGAAATAAAGATTCGTTTGTGTGACAAATTGGTTATCCGTAACACGATAGAAACGTAACAAGTGCTCGTATTCAGTTTTTGTTAACATACTTTTGAATTCGATTTCAATCTCTTTACTCAATCTTATTTTACTCCTGATTTCAGAATATTCCTAATATAAGTCATCCTCACATAGAATAACCTGATTAGTCAAACGATTAGAATCAAATACATGAAAATGTTAGTATTTTGTAATATTTGTCAAAAGACAAAAATGTGGCAATTCTTTCTATTGAAAGTTTATGATAAGATAGGTAAGGAATGGAAAGAGAAGCGGGGGATACACGATGGAGAGAGACTGGGATACATTTCTAGCGCCCTATGAATTGGCAGTTGCTGAACTAAAGATAAAATTACGGGGATTACGTAAACAGTACCGAACGAGCGGGGGGCATGTTCCAATCGAGTTTGTTACTGGACGAGTAAAACCATTAGAAAGTATTATCAACAAAGCAGAGCTTCGGGGAATCCCTATGAATCGTTTAGAAGAAGAGATGTCTGATATGGCAGGGATGCGTATCATGTGTCAGTTTGTTGAAGACATCCCTTTAGTTGTAGAGATATTGCGACGACGCAACGATATGAGGATCATACAGGAGCGAGATTACATCACGAACCGAAAGGCGAGCGGGTACCGTTCCTATCATTTAGTTATCGAATATCCGGTACAGATGTTAGAAGGGGAAAAGAAACTGTTAGCTGAAATTCAAATCCGAACGTTGTCTATGAACTTTTGGGCGACGATCGAACATTCAATGAATTATAAATATAAAGGACAGATTCCTGAGGATATTCAAAAACGCTTATTCCGAGCAGCAGAAGCCGCCTATCAATTGGATGAAGAAATGTCCAGTATTCGCGGAGAGATTCAAGAAGCTCAGCATTTATTCAATCGTAAGGAACAGAAAAAGGAAGTGAGACGACATGAGTCTACGGATCGGAATCATCCATAATCAAGAAGAAAAATCGATTCAAGTATTGCAGCGTTTGCGCAAGTTATTAGCAGAAAAGGATGATTTAGAAATCGTGGATCGTAATCCCGAGTTAGTGATCACCATTGGCGGAGACGGGACTTTGTTGTCCGCGTTTCATCGATACAACCATCGCCTGGATGAAGTACGCTTTCTTGGCGTACATACTGGACATTTGGGATTTTATACAGATTGGCGTGACTATGAGCTGACGGAGCTTGTAAACAGCTTGAGCGCCGAACAAGGAAAAAGTGTCAGCTACCCTCTTTTAGACGTTGTGTTAACAACGAACGAAGGGGAGCAAAAACATTTTTTGGCCTTGAATGAGTCCACGATTCGTAAAGGCAGCCGCACGATGGTAGCAGATGTCTATATTAAGGAAGAGTTGTTTGAGCGTTTTCGAGGAGACGGGTTGGCAATCTCTACTCCGACCGGTTCGACTGCTTATAATAAGAGTGTTGGGGGAGCAGTGGTTCATCCTAGCATCAACGCGATGCAATTGGCGGAGATTGCTTCATTGAATAATCGTGTTTTTCGAACGCTCGGTTCGCCTAGTATTATTGGGTCTCACGAGTGGATCGACGTACGGCTAAAGAGCAATGAATACCATTCGATCACGATTGATCAACTGGATATCAACAGAAAAGACATCACATCGATCAAATATAAGATTGCTGAAGAGCGGATTCATTTTGCTTCCTATCGGCATATGCATTTTTGGCATCGCGTGAAAGATGCCTTTATTCGAGAGGATTAATTAAGTGGAATTTAATTGGACTTATCACGAGCAGACTCCTTTGCTCGTAAGAACTTTTTTAAAGCATCAAGGAATATCAAAAAAATTATTGGCAAAAATCAAATTTCAAGGTGGGAAAATTTTAGTGAACAGGGCAGAACAAAACGTCTTGTTTTCTTTAAAATCCCATGATATTGTAACAGTTGTGATTCCAGATGAAGCGCCTCATGAAACCTTATTGGCGGACGATGTGCCGATTGACATCGTTTTTGAAGATGAGCATTTATTGGTTGTTAACAAGCCAGCAGGGATCGCCTCGATTCCAGCACAGTATCATCCAAGAGGAACAATGGCGAATCGGGTGAAAGCTTATTATGTGGCGCAAGGGTATGCCAATCAGGTCGTTCATGTCGTTACGCGATTAGACAGAGACACATCTGGTTTGATGTTGTTTGCGAAACACGGCTTTGCTCATTCAAAATTGGATCAAAGCTTGCAACAGAAGCGATTTGTTAAAAAATACCAAGCCTTGGTTTCTGGAGAAGTGGCCTCTTTACGTGATCATGGCACCATTTCTTTACCAATCGGCCGTGACTTGTCTTCGTTGCTAAAGCGGCAAGTGATCGAGACAGGACAGAAAGCTGAAACTGAGTATTGGCTAGAAAAACGAAACAAACGGTGTGCTTTAGTAGATATTCAACTGCATACGGGAAGAACACATCAGATTCGAGTTCATTTTTCGGCGATCGACTGCCCGTTGCTAGGAGACGACCTTTACGGAGGAGCTATGGATCAGGGAATTGACCGTCAAGCTCTGCATTGCTATTCACTATCGTTCCCGCATCCCTTCGATGCAAAACGATTGTCCTTTGAATTGCCTTTAGCAGAAGATATGGCCGATATAGCAAAAAAACTATAGTACGATGCGCGATGCCAGGCAAAAGCACTATTAGATTACGAGATAAGTGATCAGTATCGCTTTTCATGGGAATACATGATCGAGAATCAAGAAAATGAGTACATAACTACGAGGTAGGTGAGATTGATGGATGAAAACCAAGAAGAGCTAGAGATACATTTCCAACAATTACGGGAGGAACTGAGCCAGAGTGAGCTGCAGGCATTTCGTGATCATTTTTTGGAGATGCATTTTTATGACCAGGGACAATTTTATCAATCTTTGACCGAGAAGGAACGACAACAGGTCTATTCCTACTTATCACCGAAAGAATTGGCGGATATGTTTGACGTCATTGAGGAAGACGACGACCATGTGGATGATTATTTAAATGAAATGCGTCCGCAATATGCTGCGGACATGCTGTCAGAAATGTATACCGATAATGCAGTGGATTTGCTGAATGAATTAGATAAGAAGCCAGTCGCGAAATATCTAAGTTTGATGGATTCAGAACACGCTAACGAGATTCGAGAATTGCTTCACTATGAAGATGACACTGCGGGCTCATTGATGACGACAGAATTCGTTTCGATCGTCGCTAATCAAACGGTTCGCTCTGCGATGTATGTATTAAAGAGAGAAGCGCAAATTGCTGAAACGATTTATTATACGTACGTGGTCAATGATGACAATCAACTGGTAGGCGTTATTTCGCTCCGCGATCTGATCGTGAATGACGACGATACGATGATTTCTGATGTAATGAGTGAACGTGTGATTTCCGTGCATGTAGGAGATGATCAGGAGGATGTGGCGCAAACCTTCCGTGATTACGACTTTCTTGCGTTGCCTGTAACAGATTACGAGGATCACTTATTAGGGATCGTAACAGTCGATGATATCATTGACGTAATCGATGATGAAGCGGCGAGTGATTACTCCGGACTTGCGGGGGTCAATGTTGAAGAGGTTAATGAAAATCCAGTTAAGGCGGCTTCGAGACGCTTGCCTTGGTTGATCACACTGTTGTTCCTCGGGATGACGACCGCGACCCTTATCAATCATTACGAGGCGTTAGTCAGTAAAGCAAGTATTCTGGCAGTTTTCATCTCACTGATCACCGGGACTGCTGGAAACGCGGGCACCCAGTCTCTTGCTGTGGCTGTGCGGCGCTTGGCGATCTCGGATGACAAGGAGAAAAATTTCGGCAAGCTCGTGGTTGGTGAAATTCTAACAGGGTTAGTGACGGGGCTTGTCACAGGGGTAACGATCTTTATTATCGTTGGGATATGGAAGCATAATTTTATTCTAGGATTTGTCATCGGAACAGCGATGATGGCGGCTATTACAGTAGCGAATTTGGCTGGCAGCTGGATTCCAATGATCATGGAAAGATTAGGATTTGACCCCGCTGTAGCAAGCGGGCCCTTTATTACAACGCTGAGTGATTTGACGAGTGTTTTGATTTATTTTAATATTGCTAGTCTCTTTATGGAACGATTTATTGGAAGTTAATGATTCAAAAAGACATATGCTGAAAGTAGTGAGAAAATTTTGAAAAAAGCTTATGCCATAATTATTCGCAACGGATTGATTTTACTCGTCCGTCGGCCAGGGATGCCCGTGTGGGATTTGCCTGGAGGGAATCTTTTACCCAATGAAAGTGAACGGGAAGGAATGCAGCGGTTGGTCAAGGAGCTGCTTTCTTTTGACAGTACCATCGAGGATTTGATTGGTATTTATACAAAAGAATATAGTGACGAAATCACCTATGTTTACAAAGTACAAGAGAAAATCTCTCAGAGTAAAATGGACTCGCAGGATTACATAGCCTACAATTTTTTTGATCTTCAGAATTTGCCGTTGAACATTTATCCAGAACGTCATCGTCAGATCAAAGATTATAAAGGCGGCAATTATCCGGTACGTCTACGTTTTAAAGTCAATAAATGGGTGTTTAAACTCACCAGTTTTATCAAAGAAAAAAAGAAATGATCCGTCTGTTTTAGACCGATCATTTCTTTTTTTCGTTTAAGGCGGCGTACCGTCGAACAAGGAAATCACCAAAAAATTCCAATGGATAATTGCCAATCTGTACATAATTTGTGTTGGTCACGTTGATCACTTCGTCAAAAAGATTGGTGATTAAATTTTGCGTGTGTTGTGTTATCAAAACGGAATAAGCCGGCCCTTTGCTAATTTGTGTAATCCACTCAACATGAGACGTTAGAATGGTTCCGTAAGAAGAAAGGACAAGAATAACGGTCTGTTCATCTGCCTCACGAATGGCTTTTTCCTGCAGGTCTGTCGTTTCAGGAACATGCGTCAATTTGTTAGAAGCGATAAAGCCGGTCTGCATCGTTCGTGCAAGCTCTAAAGTGGTCGTGTAGCCGATCAGAACGACTTTCTTTGCTTGCTGAATTTTCTCAAGCAGCAGATCGACAGAGGGATAGTCGATTTTTCCAAGCACGTCTTGGAGAGCTTTTGTGATCTCCGCAGCATAATTACCTAAGAACAAGTCTGGCTGCTCCTGCAATTGTTGAAAGTCGGTCTCCCTCATCCGCAAGTAATTGTAGCTTTTCATTTGCTGATTGGTATTTAATAGCTCGCGCAGATCACCAAATGAAGGGATGTTGAAGGCTTGGCAAAAGCGCGTCAAGGTTGCAGGCGAAACGAAGCAGCGTTCGGCGATTTGCGAGATCGTCAATGTTTGAACCTCTGTTTGATGCGTCAGCAAATAGGTAATAATTTTTGCATAGGTTTTATCTGAATCGTGTCTATTTAAATAATCAAAAAAATCGTAGGTCGTGAACATCATAAGACTCCTTAAGTTAAGTAATCCAGGCGCAGCGAGTCGTCATTTTCATACGTATGAAAATGAACGAAGAAAAAGAAAATGGCCGCTTGAAGATGGAATTAAAGCGATACCATTATGTGCTACACTGATGGAGTAATGATAATTATACACTATTCGTTTAGAGAGGATGACACGATGGAAAAATTTCCTAAAAACTTTTTATGGGGTGGAGCGGTCGCTGCCAATCAATGGGAAGGGGCTTTCCTAGAAGATGGAAAAGGCTGGTCTACTGCCGACACCGCAGTTTATACAAAAAATCCTGATAAAGTTAATCTTCCGTTGCTACAACCAATGACGACTGAAAAAGTAAAAGATATTATGAATGATAAAATCGGTATTTACCCGAAACGGTTTGGGATCGACTCGTATCATCGATACAAAGAAGACATTGCCTTATTCGCGGAAATGGGCTTTAAAACCTTCCGATTGTCCATTTCTTGGCCGAGAATCTTTCCGAATGGTGATGAATCACAGCCCAATGAAGCGGGATTGGCTTTCTATGATGCGCTTTTTGATGAGTGTCTGAACTATGGAATTGAACCGTTGGTCACGATATCTCATTATGAATTCCCATTAGGATTGTCCTTCAAACAAAACGGATGGGAGAGTCGTGAGACGATCGCTGCCTTTGTGCGGTATGCCGAGGTCTTATTCAATCGCTATAAGGATAAAGTCAAATACTGGCTGACTTTCAATGAAATCAACATTATTGGAATGACAGGCTACTTAAGCGGCGGCTTATTGGCGGATAAAACGGATAATATGCTCCAAGCCCAATTCCAAGCGGCACATCATCAATTTGTTGCCAGTGCATTGGCTGTTAAGGCCTGTCACGAGATTATTCCAGACGCACAGATCGGGTGTATGCTGGCTAGACAAGAGGCTTATCCTGAAACATCGAATCCCTTAGATGTTATGGAAAGTGTTGAGTCAGACCATATCAATTTGTTTTATTCAGATGTTCAAATTCGAGGGTACTACCCACGATACATGGATAAATTCTTCCGTGATCGTAAAATTGAGATCAAAAAAGAGGCCGAGGATGATGAAATCTTAAAAGAAGGAACGGTGGACTTCATGTCCTTTAGCTATTACATGAGCAGTATCGCATCTCATGAACAGGCTGGGGAGAAAACAGCTGGAAATCTTTTGGGATCGAAAAAGAATCCTTATCTTGCTGCCAGTGACTGGGGCTGGCAGATCGATCCTGTCGGGTTGCGGGTGACATTGCATAAATTGTACGATCGTTATCAAATTCCGTTATTTGTGGTAGAAAATGGTTTGGGTGCGAAGGACGTTGTTACCGAGGATGGTAAGATCCACGATGACTATCGCATCGATTATTTAAGAGATCATATCGCAGAAATGGCTAAAGCAATAGATGAGGGTGTCGAACTCATGGGCTACACACCGTGGGGCTGTATTGATTTGATCAGCGCCAGTACAAGCGAAATGTCCAAACGCTATGGCTTTATCTATGTGGATCAAGACGATGAAGGAAACGGGACGCTGAAACGTTTGAAGAAAGATTCCTTCTATTGGTATCAAGAAGTAATTGCTACAAATGGAGAATCCTTAGAATAAAGAGAAAGACCTGTTGCAGCCACTCAAATGGTTGCAACAGGTCTTATATTGTTTAGAAATCCACGATCTTCGTACCGTGAGCCTCATTCACGCCTAACGCAGCGGTTATTTTATCTACATTGCCTGAGTGAATACCACCGCCGGGCAAAATAATAAGACGTCCTGCAGCGTAATCGACTAATTCTTTCAAATGTGGAAGGTTTTCTTCGATAGACGTTGATAGCGGTCCGCCATGAGTCAAGATGCGGTCAATGCCTAATTGTGCAAACCAATCGATCGTTTTAAATTGTTCTTCCTTCGATAAGGCATCAAAAGCCATATGGAACGTTGTCAGTAATCCTTCGCTATTGCCCAAAAGCATCTCTAAAGCTTCTTCATCAACCTCATTTTTTTCTGTCAAACAACCAAAAACGACACCATCTGTTCCAGCGTTCTTTGCATGAATCAAATCGTTCTCCATGATTTTTAATTCAATATCGTTGTATACGAAATTTCCACCACGGGGGCGGATCATCGTCATAACAGGCACTTGTTTTTCATCTGCGTACAAGAGCGCTTCTTCGATTACCCCCATACTAGGGGTTGTTCCGCCAACAGCTAAATTGTCGCATAGTTCGATACGTCCAGCACCTGCATGGATTGCTTTAGGAATATCAGTATAGTTTTCAGCACAAAATTCTTTAATCAACATCGTATCCTCCTAGTTATCTTTAAATTGAAAAGCGGATGATTCCGACGTATAGTGTAGCACATCTTGACGATAGTAGGAATAGATGAACTATGCTATGATGAGAGAGCGAAAGGGAAACCCTGTGTTCACGTTGTTTGGAAAGATAGCTGCGGGAGTACTCATTGGATTTTCCTTTGAAAAATTAGCAAAAAAGCAGGTGTAAAATGCTTAAAAAAATTGATCGAGGGGCGTTGTTTTTAGAGAAGCAGGCTGAGTTGTTTCGTTGCCCGAAATGCCATCAGGAAATGACTAAACAAGAAAAAGGCTTGCGCTGCGTTAACGGTCATCGCTTTGATCTATCAAAAAAAGGAACGCTTTATTTTTTAGATCATCAAATCAAAACAGAGTATGATCAGGAAATGTTCGCTCCCAGAGGACGAATGATTCGTTCCGGTATGTATCAGCCAGTGATCGAAAAAATCGCGGCATTAATGCAAACCGGCAGCCTTCTGGATGTTGGCTGCGGTGAAGGCAGTTTTTTACAACAAATTAATGAAATAAAGAAAACTCCGGTGAGTGTCGGGTTCGATATTGCTAAAGAGGGGATTTATCTTGCAAGTAACCAATTCATTGAAACGTTTTGGTGTGTGGCGGATTTGACCAATTTGCCCTTCGCGAATGATTCGTTCGATACGATCCTGAACATTTTTTCTCCGTCTCAGTATCGAGAGTCCAAACGTGTGATGAAGCCAGGCGGCAGTGTGATCAAAGTGGTTCCGCAATCGGGGTATTTAAAAGAGCTGCGAGCGGTCTATCACCCAGATGGCGAACCTTACTCAAATGAAGCGGTCATTCAACGATTCACAGAGGAGCTTTCAATTGACTACCGGGAACGTGTGACGTATGAATTTGACATACCTGAAAAAAATCGTCTGGATCTGTTAGAGATGTCGCCATTGGAATGGCAGGTTTCTGATGCAGTAAAAGCTGATTTAGCAAGAGATCCGATAAAGAGAATAACCGTTGATATCGAATTATTAAAAGGACATTAGAGAAATCGTTTTCATTCAAATTACTGAAAAGAGAAGGTTGCATTTGTGACTTCGTGATGTTATAGTACAAACAAGTTGTTTTTCATTGGTTTTTATCAGGTTCCTGTTCTGATAAAAGTTAGTGAAAAGTGCTTCACTAACGTAGCGACTCGCCGTGCTAGACACCGAGTTGGTACGTTTTTTTTTTGCGAATTCCACTTTGCGTCTTTAGCGCGAGCAGTGGAATTGTATGCGTACGAAAATCGATTCATTTTTCTGGTCTTTGGGAAAATGATTTCTTTGCTTGTGAGCCAGATACGAATCCAGCTTTTCACAAATTTTCTAATTGTATGAGATAGAGGAGTTTGATTTCATACGTTTCTTTTTTAGATGGACTGAGCAGCTAATAACTTTTAAGGAAATAAATACTAACTTAGATCGAGGGAAATCACTATGACAAACCATATTGTATTATTTGAACCACAGATTCCCGCAAATACAGGGAACATCGCGCGGACATGCGCAGCAACGAATTCGCCATTGCATTTGATCGAACCTTTAGGCTTTTCTACGGATGATAAGCATTTGAAGCGGGCGGGATTGGATTATTGGAATGATGTGAACATCACTTATCATAAAGATCTTGCGGCCTTTTTAGCTTTCGTAGGGGAACAGCCCTTACATTTGATCACAAAATTTGCCAATTCGACGTATTCAGAAATCGATTATACTGACGATGCGGATCACTTTTTCATGTTTGGAAAAGAGACCACTGGATTGCCGGAGACCTTCATGCGAGACAACGAAGATAAATGCTTGCGTATTCCGATGAATGACGAACATGTTCGTTCGCTGAATCTTTCCAATACTGTCGCTTTAGTAGTCTATGAAGCCTTGCGTCAACAAGATTTTCCTAATTTGGAATTGACGCATCATTATGAAAACGATAAGTTAGATTAGATACTACGGACATAGAAAGGGATTTTTATGAAACTATATTTTACTCGTCATGGAAAAACACGTTGGAATCAAGAGAAACGATTTCAGGGGATGATGGGGGATTCCCCACTATTACCTGAAAGTTTAGAAGCGATTCAAGCATTAGGAAAAGAATTAAAGGACATTCCTTTTGAAAAAATATATACAAGCACACTAAAGCGTGCGTATTTAACAGCCGAGGGGATCAACAAACAACTGGTGCACCCTGCTGAGATTGTGCGTTCAGATGATTTACGAGAACTTGGCTTAGGCTCATTAGAGGGGCAGTTGATTCCGGTCATTCAAGAGCGTTACCCTAAAGACATGGTCAATTTGCGCCACCATTTAGAAGCTTATGATCCAACGCCATTTAATGGAGAGAAAATTGAGGATATGCTGAAACGAATCAATGATTTAGTGGAAAAAGCAGTGAGTGAAGCCGAAGAAGGCCCACTTCTTTTTGTTGGTCATGGCGCTGCATTGACTGCGGCCATCCAAGCGTTGACAGGAAAATCATTAAGTGAACTACGAGAAATGGGCGGCTTGTACAACAATAGTTTGACGATTTTAGAAGCAAAGGACATTAAACCACCCTATCAAATGATTCAGTGGAATAACGTTGATTTCTTGGAGGGTACGGGATCAAAACCCGATTCATTGCTTTAAAAAGAAGAATGCCAATTCAACGAGAACGACTAGTTGAATGATAAGCGGCATTCGAACCAGGGATTTTTAAGAAAAATCCTTCATTACTACGAATAAGGATGTCAGTTCAACTTTTCGCAGTTTGACAAGAATGATTGCCTTAAAAAAGTTGGGTAGATCTTCGATTAGAGCGTTTAGTTGAATGATAAGCGGCATTCGAACCAGGGATTTTTAAGAAAATCCTTCATTACTACGAATAAGGATGTCAGTTCAACTTTTCGCAGTTTGACAAGAATGATCGCCTTAAAAAAGTTGGGTAGATCTTCGATTGGAGTGTTTAGTTGAATGATAAGCGGCATTCGAACCAGGGGTTTTTTAAGAAAAATCCTTCATTACTACGAATAAGGAGACGCGAAATGTCAGAAGAGCAGCTATATATCGTAGGAACTTTAAAGGCCATCTTTTTTCAAAATCCCAGCAATTTTTACAAAGTTCTGTTGATCAAAGTGAGTGATACGAACAGCGATTATCTCGAACAGGAAATCGTTGTGACAGGCAGCTTTGGGGATATGCAAGAGGACGAAGAGTATCGTTTTTTTGGACATTTTGTTGATCATCCTCGATATGGTAAACAGTTTTTAGTTGAGAGCTATGAGCAAGCACAGCCGACTTCGGCGAACGGGTTGATCAGCTATCTTTCTAGTGATAAATTTCCTGGAATCGGTAAAAAAACTGCGGAAAATATCATTGATGTTTTAGGTGAAGAAGCAATTGATCAAATCATGGAAAATCCTGCTGTGTTGGTAAAAGTTCCCAATTTGAATGCCAAAAAGCAAAAAGTGATCGTAGAGACGATCCGTCAAAATCATGGGATGGAGCAGATTATTGTTGGACTGAGCCGCTATGGATTTGGAAGTCAGTTGTCTTTTGCGATTTTTCAGACGTATCGGAATGAAGCACTAGAAATAATCGCGGAAAATCCGTATCAATTAGTGGAAGATATCGAAGGTATCGGGTTTAAAAAGGCCGATACGCTGGCTGAACAATTAGGGATCGCAGCAGATAGTCCTCAGCGTATTCGGGCAGCCATCTTCCATCAGGTAACCGAGGACGCCAACCAAAGTGGAGATACGTATGTGGAAGCGCAGCAGCTATTAACAGAAGTGCTGCAACTTTTGGAGACGACACGTCCTGTGGAAATCGCGCCGAATCAAGTGGCGGATATGATCATACGATTGGTGGAAGAGGAGAAAATCCAACAAGAAGCTACGAGGATTTATGAAAACACCTTGTTTTACAGTGAATGGGGAATCGCTTCTTCTATCGAAAGGCTGTTGGCTCGAAAGAAAGAAATCAAGTATCCTCAAGAAAAAATTGATAAAAAATTGCGGATCATTGAGAAGCAGTTGAGTATTACTTACGGTGATTCTCAGGATCAGGCGATCAAGGAAGCGATTCGCTCGCCGTTATTCATTTTGACTGGGGGACCCGGAACAGGAAAAACGACTGTGATCAACGGGATCGTTAAATTGTTTGCGGAATTGAATGAGTTATCGTTAGATCCGAAAGATTACACGCAGGCAGTCTTCCCAATCCTCTTGGCAGCGCCAACGGGTCGTGCGGCGAAGCGCATGAATGAGACGACAGGATTGCCAGCAAGTACGATCCATCGTTTGCTGGGGTTGAATGCGAATGACGATACGCCTGATATTGAAGCTAAGGAATTAGATGGCGGCCTTTTGATCGTGGATGAAATGTCTATGGTGGATACGTGGCTCGCGAATACCCTGTTAAAATCAATTCCTGATAATATGCAGGTGATCTTTGTAGGAGATAAGGATCAATTGCCTTCTGTGGGACCTGGTCAGGTTTTTCACGATCTTTTGCAAATCGAAGAGATTCCGAAGATGGAACTAACTGATATCTATCGGCAGGGAGACGGTTCTTCGATCATTCCACTGGCTCATGAGATCAAAGACGGGAAGCTGCCGCAAGATTTTCGAAAAAACCAGCGGGATCGGTCATTCATCGCTTGTCATGCCTTTCAAATGGAGGAAGTCATTAAACAAGTCGTCGAACGTGCCAAGAAAAAAGGATTCACAGCACAAGATGTACAAGTCTTGGCGCCAATGTATCGAGGGCCAGCCGGTATCGATGCTATCAATAAAATGATGCAGGAGATTTTTAATCCAAATGACGGCCGTAAGAAGGAAGTTCAATGGAACGATATCGTTTATCGCATTGGGGACAAAGTGCTGCAGCTAGTCAATAACCCGGAATTGAACGTTTTTAACGGAGACATGGGGATCATTGTCGGGATCATCCCCGCAAAGGAATCTGAAGACAAAGTTGATGAGCTGGTCATTCAGTTCGACAGTAACGAGGTTAGTTACAAGCGCTCAGAATGGAATAAAATCAAGCTATCTTATTGTTGTTCGATCCATAAGTCACAGGGGAGTGAATTCAAAATGGTCCTGTTGCCGATGGTCAAACAGTATTCTCGGATGCTTCAGCGAAATCTACTGTACACAGCGGTAACGCGAAGTAAGGATTTGCTGATTTTATTGGGGGAGGAAGATGCTTTTCAAGCTTGTGTTACGCGCGAATCTGCGGTACGAAAAACGACGCTGATCGAACGGATCATGAAAGATACGCAAGATATTCCGAAAAAGCCCAAAGCAGAACCCTTCACTAAAGTAAAGAAGCGAGAAGAACCCGTCAAGGCAGGACCGACCGTTTTGACGCCGCAATTGATTTCGTCTCAAGCCATTGATCCGATGATCGGAATGGAAGAGGTTACGCCGGCGATGTTTATGTAAGTAAAAAGGACTGAAAAATAAATCCGCGGATTTATTTTTCAGTCCTTTTGTCTACGTACCAGATATATTGTGTCGCGGTGGAGAAGTTCATGTCAAAGGAGCGCTCTCCCATATTCTCGCCATCTGCCTGACCGTATTGCGGGACGACAGAAACGATTCGGATTTTACTGCTGGTAAAATGTCGATAGTGTTTATTTTGCGTATGCTTTTTACGAACAAGTTGAAGCAGAAATCTCAGAATAGCCAACATGTTAGGCTTCTCAACGACGACAAGATCAATTGCTTCTTTCTTAGGGTCTGCCATAGGAGCGATCGCGATACCGCCGCCAAAGTAAGGAATATTGGTCGTCGTACATAAAAAGGTCCGTTCGAAATTCAACGTTTGACCATTTAATTCAACCAGTATCGGAAAGGTCTTTTGTGTGAAAATCGCCTTGACTAAATACAATGCGTAAGAAGCGGAGCCTAAACGATATTTATTCAGTACTTTTTTTGAATTTGAAGCGTTGGTCGTCGCAACGATCAATGCATCTAATCCGATTCCCACGTTATTTAGAATAATTCCTTGTTCTTCACTTATTTTTTCGTCATAGTGAAAGACATTGATAGGCTGCGGTTGTATTGCTGACGTGATTTGCTCAAACGCCTTCTCAGGGTCACGAGAAAGTCCGATCCCCCGAGCGAAATCGTTTCCTGAGCCGGCAGGAATATAGCTGACGGGTAACTGAAGATCCAATGCAAAAAACTGATTCACTACTTGATGCAGCGTGCCGTCGCCACCGATGACCACCAATAAATGAAATGAATTATCGACATGATCCTTTTCGCAAAACTCTGACCACGGGCTTAGCAAGTCGGACAAGCGATTGACGATTTCTCTTTCATCGCCGGGCCTTTCCGTATAATAGGGTGTGTATGTATAATCACCATCATCCAGTAAGTGAATGATTTTTTCGGCTGTTTTTGCCGCATTGCCGCTTCCGGCTGCGGGGTTGATTAAAATATGATAATGAAAATTCATGACCTCGATCCTTTCAAAAAAAGATTATAACAGAGTAATGAAAGGAACTGTAGAAAAGCGACCCAATTTTCATCAATCTGACGTAAAAAAAAACCTTCTCATAGCGGGAAGGCACTACAGGGTTGATTTTTGAACAAACCAGTCAATAATTTTTTTCTCATAATTAGATGCTGAATACTCTTTGTTGACCGTACTTTTTTTAGTTTGTACATCGCTTTCTACGACGAGTGTGCCCCAAAGGTAAAGAGAAATACGTGTATCTGAAAACACGATTTTATACTTTTCAACTAGCGGCGCACGAGTGCTGCAACAACCATAGTTTCCTGGTGTCCAGCGGTCTTTAAAAATTGCTTCGCCTTCTTGCTCTGCCTGCTGATATAATTGTTCCAACTCACTGTCGATACCTAGCATAAAATCACCTTTCTCTGAACTAGCATAAGAATCTATAGAACTATTGTATCACCAGCCGTAAAAAAAATTCAATTTTGATAACCTGAGGCGTTGAATTTGAGAGTTGACTTACTTTCCTAAACAACGTATGCTGAAAAAGGTTTACAGCGGTTCATCAACCATCCCGCTTTAAAAAAACTCGGAGAAAGAAGGAAAATTATGAATATGGTAGAAAGAAAACGAGTCAATGTGGTGGTCACGAACGGGATCATTATGGCGTTGTATTTGGCTCTAACGATTTTGGTTTCACCGGTGGCATCTGGTGCGGTCCAATTTCGTATCTCAGAAAGTTTGAATCATTTAGTCGTATTTAATCGAAAATATTTGTGGGGGATCTTCGGCGGAGTCGTCATTTATAATGCGATTTTTGGCATGGGATGGCTCGATGTGGTTTTCGGCGGCGGACAAACATTGCTGGCGTTAACACTAACAGCAATTTTACAAAATGTCGTAAAAAATACGAAGGTTCGTTTGGCGTTGAATGTCGTGTTCTTTAGCGCAAGTATGTTTTTGATTGCATTGATGTTGAATGTGACACTTAGCTTTCCATTTTGGCCGACTTATGGCTGGCTAGCTTTAAGTGAAGCGATCATCATGGCAATCTCAGCACCGATTATGTACTATTTAGATACGCGTTTGCATTTTGCAAAGCAGCTATAAAAAAGGCGGCCCTGATTTTCAGGACCGTCGTTTTTTATTATTCTTGCATCGATAATGCTTCCACTTCTTGGATCTCGAAGTGCTTGCGTTCAAGATGATCAATAATTTGATTCAGCTTGTTTTCATCCACGCCTGCTGATAAAGTGAACAGCGTACGTCGTCCTTTGAAATCTTGACCGACATCTAAGGTGATGCAGCTTGCGATCGTAGTGAATTTAGAGATGATTTTTGACATCAACGCCAAGTCTCCGCGTTTGCCTGTGGAGACAACCGTCAAAACGTAACTGCCTGTTTGGATATTCCATGATTGAGACAGCATATTCAACAGTGTGCTGTGGGTCAAGATGCCATAAAAATGGTGGTCCTCATCTAGGACAGTAATATATGGCAATTCTTTGATCGTGAAAAAAATCTTGAAAAAAGAAGTGTCTAGCGAGATAAATTTTGTTGCATTTTTTAGCAAATAAGTAACAGGAAGAGACATATCGCCACCATTTGCTTTGTGCCGGTAAATATGCATTTTGTAGATATTGCCTCGGAAAATCTGATCACTCTCATCAAGGATTGGAACACAACGAAAGCCAGTGCCTTCTAAAATGTCCAATGCCTCTTGCAAAGTCGTTGATTCATTGATCGTCGTCAAATTCTCTTTGGGATAAACGAGACTTTTTAATAACATCCAATAACCCTCCAATAAAGCTATTCATTCTTTCATCATATTATCATATTCTACCTGATAAAGAAATTTATTTTAGAAACAATTCAGATTCAAGAAGCGACTGCTAAAGAATCATTTATTGTTTGAATGGAAGATTGACAGCCAAAAGGATAGATGATAATGTAACTATGTGACTTTGTGAGGTTACCAGCTATGCTTTTTTATAGATTAGCAGATTGCGGTACACAAGCTGAACGTCAAACTCAGATTTATCATATTTAAGAATTAAAGGATGCCAGTCCAACTTTTCGCAGGAGGCATCGTGTCATGAACGAAGTCATCAACCACTAAGTAAGTCATAGAATGCAACCCTTAGTTGGATGGTATACGGCATGACGAAGAAACTCATTTTTCACCAGAAAAATGAATACATTAATAGGAATTAGGATGCCAGTCCAACTTTTCGCAAGAGGCATCGCGTCATAAGGTAAATCATCAAAAACTAGGTAACTCAATAAGGAACCCCCTTAGTTGGATGGTATACGGCATGACAAAGAAACTCATTTTTCACCAGAAAAATGAATACATTAATAGGAATTAGGAGTAGATCGCTATGGCAACTAAAAAAGCGGCTCTGGCCTGCACGGTCTGTGGTTCAAGAAACTACACGAAATCAGTGAGTGAAGGCAAACGCGGAGAGCGTTTAGAGATCAATAAGTTTTGCAAACATTGTAATCAGTACACGATACATAAAGAAACAAAATAACTATTAATTAAGGAGGATAATCCCTTGAATTTTTTACGTAGTGTCAAAGAAGAAATGAAGTTGGTTTCATGGCCTTCAAAAAAACAATTGCGCCATGATTCGCTTGTCGTAATCGAAACAGCGATCATCTTTGCTTTGATGTTTTTCATCATGGATACAGCCATTCAAGCAGTGATCAATTTGATTATTCACTAGTAGCCAATTCAAAAAAAGCATGGTATACTACTTGAGAGAAAAAACCTTGGGACTGCTGAGGTTTTTTTATTTTAGAACGAGGAGCCGATGGCGAAAATGGAATCTTTTGAAAAACAATGGTATGTGTTACATACTTATTCCGGCTATGAAAACAAAGTAAAAGCCAACCTAGAATCACGTGCACAAAGTATGCGGATGGAAGACTATATTTTCCGTGTAGTTGTCCCTGAAGAAACAGAAACAGAAGTTAAGGGCGGCAAAGAAAAGGAAATCGTCCACAAAACTTTCCCTGGATATGTATTAGTGGAGATGGTCATGACGGATGATTCTTGGTACGTTGTTCGTAATACACCAGGTGTGACAGGGTTCGTTGGTTCTCACGGTGCCGGAAGTAAACCAGCGCCATTGATGCCAGAGGAAATCAATCATATCTTGCGTTCATTAGGTATGAACACACGTCAAAATGATATTGAAGTAGAAGTCGGCGAAACAGTGAAAATCATCGAAGGAGCCTTTGCTGGTCTTGAAGGAGTGATCACTGAAATCGATGAAGAGCGTGACAAAGTCAAAGCAAACATCGACATGTTCGGTCGTGAAACAAGTACTGAATTGGACTTCGATCAAATCGATAAAATTTAAGCAACTACTGAAGCCGAGGCCGTGTGTCTCGGTTTTTTTATGGATTTCAATAAAAATCTCGAAAAGCGTGCTCTTATTGTTGAGTAATGAGGAACAAATACCTATAGTAAAGATACAAAAAATAATCGTCTGAAGGGAGTCGAAAAGATGAAAAAAATAATTTATGGGTTGTTCGTATTAATGACCGTGGTGCTGCTATCAGGCTGTGTAACAAAGCAATCCCACCACGAAGAAGGGAACACGTCTACTGGGTCAACTGCAACAGAAGCCTCCCGAGATATAGTAAATAAGAGTGACGTTCCGACCCTGTTCATCCATGGGTATGGAGGGACAGTCAATTCATTTGGAGGTATGCTGCGGCGTTTCAGGGATGAAGGGGTGGCTAGGAAAGAACTGACGATCACTGTGCAGCCAGATGGCGCCTTGCAAGTAGACGGACAATTGAATAAGAAAAAGGACAATCCTAGTATCCAAGTGTTATTTGCTGCTAATAAAGACAACGAGTGGGATCAAACAGAGTGGATTTACGGGGTTCTCAAATATTTGAAAGAAGAAGGTGTAGATCGAGTCAATCTAGTCGGTCATTCAATGGGGGGTGTCAGCTCGCTCCGCTATTTAACGACATACGGTCAGCCGAAAGACGCCCCCGTCATTGAAAAGTTTGTTGCGATCGGCGCTCCCTTCAATGACTTCGACGATACAGCAAAAGACCAATCCATCGATGACGTATTGCAAAACGGACCTACCCCTCAATCGAGTCGGTATCTCGATTACCGAAATGGCATAAACAATGTCCCAAGCAGCGTATCCGTTCTATTGCTAGCTGGAAAATTAAATGAACAAGATCCCTCGGATGGTACGGTCCCTTTATCTAGTGCATTAGCAACGTACTCCTTGTTAAAAGCTCATGGCAACCCCATCAAGGAGCAAATATTTACCGGATCAAATGCTCAGCATAGTCAATTACACGAAAATCCTGCGGTCGATCAGGTTGTCGCAACCTTCTTATGGGGATAGCTGATACATTTAGGGTTTTTCATTGAAAAGTTAAAATACTTGCTTACTTTTTGTAAGAGTATTAAGATAACTCATGTAATCAAACGAAAGAAGGATTTATTATGACTTATCAAGCAAGTAACGAAGAACATCCAATTGACATTGTAAACATCGCTTCATTAGAACAACGCGTAAAAGAACGCATGGAAAAAGGTGCGTTCGGCTACATTCGCGGTGGCTCAGAAGACGAATGGACAATGAAGGAAAATACGACTTCATTCAATAATAAAACCATTATGCCTCGTGTACTGCGTGGGATCGACCGTGCAGATTTGCGGACGAAACTGTGGGATATGGACTTAGCAACACCCATTATTCAAGCACCATCCGCAGCGCAAGGATTAGCACATGAAAACGGCGAAGCGGATACGGCAAAAGGGGTTGCAGAGGCAGGCTCAATTTTTTCAATCAGTACTTATGCAAATACAACGATTGAAGATGCCGCAGCCGCAGCTCCAAATGCACCGCAATTCTTCCAATTATATATGAGTAAAGACGATGGTTTTAACGAATTTATCTTGGATAAGGCTGTTAAAGCAGGAGCAAAAGCCATCATTTTAACCGCAGACTCAACACTTGGCGGCTATCGTGAAGACGACGTGATCAATCACTTCCAATTCCCATTGCCTATGCCAAACTTGGCAGCTTACAGCGCAAAGAGCGATAGTGGAGACGGTGAAGGAAAAGGAATCGCCGAAATTTATGCGGCAGCTAAACAAGGACTCGTTCCTGAAGATATCAAAAAAATTAAAGACTTAACCAATTTGCCTGTCTTTGTTAAAGGTATCCAATCCCCTGAAGACGCCGAGGTTGCGATTGCAGCCGGTGCTGACGGTATCTGGATCTCAAATCATGGCGGTCGTCAATTAGACGGTGGTCCTGCAGCCTTCAACGTATTGCCATTGATCGCTGGTGTAGTGAACAAACGAGTTCCAATCGTGTTCGATAGTGGCGTTCGTCGTGGCGAGCATGTCTTTAAAGCTTTAGCCGGCGGTGCCGATCTAGTCGCTATTGGTCGTCCAGTTATCTATGGTTTGAATCTTGGTGGAGCAGAAGGCGTGAAGTCCGTCTTTGATCACCTTAATAAAGAGCTTTCCATCACTATGCAACTTGCAGGAACAAAAACGATTGAAGAAGTAAAAAACACAACGCTTCATGACGCAAAATAATTATTCAATATATACTTCATCAAGGAGACACCTCTTCTTGATGAAGTATTTTTTTTGCATTTATCTTGCGTACGCTTTCTTTTTCGTATATCATATATATGAAAGTTAGGCTAACCTAAAATAGAAAGAAGGGGTAACTATGAATGCGATTCGGATAGAAAATTTATCGGTTGCGTATCATGGAAAAATCGCTTTGAAACAAATAGATTTAGAACTGGCACCTGGAAAATTGACGGGGATTGTGGGGCCGAATGGAGCTGGAAAGTCTACGTTGATGAAGGGAATCCTGCAATTAGTAAAAACACGATCAGGAAAAATTTCGTATGGTGATCAGCCGTTGACGAAGCAAAGGGAGAAAATCGCCTATGTTGAACAGCGGCAAGACATTGATTTGAGTTTTCCTATTGATGTTTTTGGAGTGGTGCTATTTGGCACGTATCCGCATCTTAAAACGTTCCAGCGACCTGGAAAAAAAGAAAAAGCTTTTGCCTATGAGTGCTTAGAAAAGGTAGGATTGACAGATTATGCCGATCGTCAAATCAGTGAATTGTCTGGTGGACAGCTGCAGCGTGTGTTTATCGGGCGGGCGTTGGCGCAAAAGGCAGACTGGATTTTATTGGATGAACCCTTCGCTGGGATTGATGCGACGAGTGAGAAAATCATCATTGAATTGCTAAAAGAATTACGGGATGAAGGCAAATCGATCGTGATCGTCCATCATGACCTGCATAAAGTCACAGACTATTTTGATGAAGTGATTTTACTTAATAAAGGCTTGATTGCTTCAGGACCTGTTGAACAAACGTATACGACGAACAATATGGAAAAAACGTATGGTAGTGAAATTACACAAATGTTAAGAATTGGAGGTGCGGACTTTGCTACATGATTTCTTTCAAGGATTGATTGACTATCAATTTTTACAAAATGCGTTGATTACCTCCATCATGGTAGGAATCTCTGCTGGAGTGATCGGTTCATTTATTATTTTACGAGGAATGTCTTTAATGGGTGATGCCATCTCTCATGCTGTTTTACCCGGTGTGGCGATTTCCTATATGCTTGGTAGCAGTTACATTATAGGAGCAACCTTTTTTGGTATCTTTTCAGCAGCATTGATTGGTTTTGTCGGAAAGCATACACGGTTGAAAAATGATACTGCCATCGGTATTGTATTCAGCTCCTTTTTCGCGCTGGGAATCATTTTGATTTCTTTTGCAAGGAGTGCCACGGACCTGTACCACATTCTTTTCGGGAATGTGCTGGCGGTCCGGGATTCAGATATGTATCTAACAGCGATCGTCATGGTCATTGTTGTTTTGGCTGTGGGTATTTTTTATAAACAACTGAAATTGACTTCTTTTGCTCCGACGATGGCACAATCTTATGGATGGAATATCAGCCTGATTAATTATGGTTTGATGTTCTTGCTGACGTTAGTGGCCGTTACTTCATTGCAAACCGTCGGCACGATTTTAGTGATCGCGATGCTGATCACACCGGCGGCGACCGCGTATCAATTAACGAATAAACTGTCTGTGATGGTGGGCTTATCTACCTTGTTTGGTGTATTAAGTGCCATCATAGGCTTGTATTTTAGCTATAGTTACAATCTTCCTTCTGGGGCTACGATCGTCATGACAGCGGCAGTTTTCTTCATCGCAGCATTTCTGTTTTCACCTAGCAAGGGATTGATCCAACAATTACGAAAGGAGCGTTTATATGAAGTATAAAAAAATTATTTTTATAGGATTTCTGGGGCTGTTGTTCTTAACAGGCTGCGGAGCTAAGGGAGGAAGCAGCAGTGCGTCAAAGGAGTCTAGCCAGTTGAACGTTGTGGCGACGAACTCTATTATTGCAGATATGGTCAAGGAAGTTGGAAAAGGGGAAGTAGCGATCCATAGTATCGTCCCTGTAGGAACCGATCCACATGAGTATGAACCGTTGCCGGAAGATATCAAAAAGGCGAGTGAAGCGGATGTCGTTTTTTATAATGGCTTGAATTTAGAGACTGGGAATGGCTGGTTTGATAAATTGATGGAAACGGCGAAAAAGAAAGAAAACGAAGATTATTTCGCAGTCAGTAAAGACGTTGAACCGATCCATCTAAGCGGAAACAGTACGCA
This sequence comes from Enterococcus sp. AZ048, assembly GCF_051715125.1. Taxonomy (NCBI): domain Bacteria; kingdom Bacillati; phylum Bacillota; class Bacilli; order Lactobacillales; family Enterococcaceae; genus Enterococcus; species Enterococcus sp. AZ048. The sequence goes on from NZ_JBIOTD010000001.1 coordinate 992,690, forward strand.
AGAAGATCCTCATGCATGGCTGGATATTTCCAACGGCATTTTATACGTCAAACAAATCCAAAATGTATTAAGCGAAAAAGATCCTAAGAATAAAGAAACGTACAAAGAAAACGCGGAAGCCTACATCAAAAAATTGGAGGCATTGGATGCATCCGCAAAGAATGAGTTTGCAGATATTCCGAATGAGAAAAAATTACTTGTGACCAGTGAAGGGGCCTTCAAGTATTTTTCTAAAGCGTATGATCTGACAGCCGCTTATATTTGGGAAATCAATACAGAAAGTCAAGGAACACCAGAGCAAATGAAACAAATCGTTGAAAAAGTTCGTGCGTCTAAAGTTCCTTCGCTCTTCGTTGAAACAAGTGTTGACAAGCGCAGCATGGAACGGTTGTCGAAGGAAGTAGACTTGCCGATTTCTAGCGAGTTGTTTACAGATTCCTTAGCGAAAAAGGGAGAGACAGGGGACAGCTATTACAGCATGATGAAGTGGAATTTAGAGAAAATCCACGATGGATTGATGAAATAAAGAAAAGCAGCTGATTGAAAAAATCAGCTGCTTTCTATTCGTTTTAAACGGTCGCTTTTTCTGGTTCGCCGAATACTTGACGTTGCAGACGCAAGCCGGTTGGAGTGGTTGCGACGCCGCCTTCAGCGGTTTCCTTGAAAATTTGCGGCATTGCACGGCCGACTTTATACATTGCTTCCACCACTTCATCCGGCGGAATAACACTGCGGATACCTGCCAAAGCCATGTCAGCTGAGATAAAGGCTTGAGAGGCCCCCATTGCGTTTCGTTTCACACAAGGAACTTCGACAAGACCTGCGACTGGATCACAAATCAGTCCCATGACATTCTTCAAAGTAATTGCCAAAGCATTTGATGCCATTTCAGGTGTTCCGCCATTGGCTGAGACTAGGGCCGCTGCTGACATTGCACTAGCAGAACCGACTTCCGCTTGGCAGCCGCCTTCAGCACCAGAGATCGAGGCATTGTTTGCCATGACTAAACCAAACGCACCAGCAGTAAATAGAAAATCAATTTGCTCCTCGTGACTCAAGTTCAATTTTTCTCGCGCCGCCATCAAAACACCCGGTAATACACCGGCACTTCCTGCAGTTGGCGTTGCACAAACCAAGCCCATTTTTGCATTGACTTCATTGACAGCGATCCCGTTACGAACGGCTTTTAAAATAGTGTCACCGCTCATGAATTTGCCGCTTTCGATATAATCATTCATACGTTTGGCATCGCCGCCGGTAATCTTCGTGACAGAAGTCACTCCTTGGATGCCTTCTTCAATAGAACTTTCCATTACTTCTAAATTGCGTTCCATCAACGCAATGATTTCTTCCCTTGTACGATCAGTTAATTCCATTTCAGTGGCGATCATCAATTCGCCAACAGATGAATAATCCTTTGCTTGTTCTACAAGCTCTTGGATCGAATAGAACATGACAATTCCTCCTTCATTTGCTTATTTAAAATAGGTCACGCTTAATACGTCATCTTCACATTTGATTTCTTGTCGTAATCCTTCTGGATCGTCCGGGGTATCATCGATCTCCAGCAAAACGATGCCATTCTCGCCCTTTGTTTTCCGAGTCATAGTAACTTTACCGATGTTCAACCCGTGCTTCATGAAGATAGTTGATACACGTGAGAGCAGGCCAGGTACGTCTTTGTTGATAATGATATAGGTAGGGTTCCCCATGCCTAGCGAGATGCTGTAACCATTCATTTCAGTGATTTGGATATTTCCGCCGCCGATCGAGACACCAGTGATCGACATCTCAAGTTCACCTTTGATCATGCGTAAGGTAACTGTATTCGGATGGTCAGCAATTTCTTTTTTTGGAACAAAAAGAACTTCCATTCCTTGTTCGTGAGCGATTTTCAATGAATCGGATAAACGAGGATCGTCTGGATCCATCCCTAAAATACCGCCAACTAAAGCGATATCTGTTCCATGACCGCGATAGGTCTTTGCAAATGATTCATACAGATCAAACTCAACAGAATCGGGGCGTTCCCCAAAAATCATACGGCACACTTTTCCGATTCGCGCTGCACCCGCAGTATGCGAGCTGCTAGGACCCACCATCACTGGACCAATAATGTCAAAAACACTACGATATTTTAATACTTCCATTATTTTAAACCTCCCTAATTTATCCGATGAAAATCCTCATCAAGTCGACCATAGTGTAACATATACGCTTTCTGAAAATAGATAAATGAATAATTTATTTTGTTATTCTCATAGTAGTTAAAGAGATTGTGAAGCGTTTTATTATTGTCGAAAAATTGCAACAGTAAGGAAATCATCTTGCATTCAGATAAATAATCTGCTATGATACCAAAGTGTGTCTTTGTACACACTGTTTTAAGTGGGAGGAGAAATTTTGATCTCCATTAACCACATCACGGACTCAAGGAGGTATGTCTCGTGGCAAAGAAAGTAGAAAAATTAGTTAAACTGCAAATTCCTGCAGGGAAAGCAACACCAGCTCCCCCAGTAGGTCCTGCACTAGGTCAAGCAGGTATCAACATCATGGGATTCACAAAAGAATTCAATGCGCGTACAGCTGACCAAGCAGGCTTGATCATTCCAGTAGTGATCTCTGTATATGAAGACCGTTCATTTACATTCATCACAAAAACACCACCAGCTGCAGTATTATTGAAAAAAGCTGCTAACGTGGAAAAAGGTTCAGGCGAACCAAACAAAACAAAAGTTGCAAAAGTTACTAGCGATCAAGTAAAAGAAATCGCTGAGTTGAAAATGCAAGACCTAAACGCTGCTAACGTTGAGTCAGCAATGCGCATGGTTGAAGGAACTGCACGAAGCATGGGGATCACAGTCGAATAATTCTCGACGACCCAAGAAAGTAGCTTCTCAGTTGGCTCCCTATCTAAAGATACGGAACACGTGGGAGGTTCTACCGTTATAACCACATCAAGGAGGAAACAAAATGGCTAAAAAGAGCAAAAAAATGCAAGATGCATTGAAGAAAATCGACGCTACTAAAGCTTACCCTGTTGCGGAAGCTGTAGCATTAGCAAAAGAAATTAACTTCGCGAAATTTGACGCAACGGTTGAAGTTGCTTACAAATTGAACGTAGACCCTAAAAAAGCAGACCAACAAATCCGTGGAGCTGTTGTGCTTCCAAACGGAACTGGTAAAACACAAACTGTTTTAGTATTCGCGAAAGGCGAAAAAGCAAAAGAAGCTGAAGCTGCTGGCGCTGATTTCGTTGGCGACGACGACATGGTCGCAAAAATCCAAGGCGGATGGTTCGACTTTGACGTTGTTGTTGCAACACCTGACATGATGGCTACAGTTGGTAAATTAGGCCGTGTGCTTGGACCAAAAGGTTTAATGCCTAACCCTAAAACTGGTACTGTAACGATGGATGTTACAAAAGCAGTTGAAGAAGTTAAAGCTGGTAAAGTAACGTACCGTGTGGATAAAGCTGGTAACGTTCATGTGCCAATCGGTAAAGTATCATTCGACGATGCTAAATTGGTTGAAAACTTTAACACAATCAACGAAACTTTAGTAAAAGCAAAACCTGCTACTGCTAAAGGTCAATACATCAAAAACATTTCAATGACTACAACATTTGGACCTGGTATCCATGTTGAACAAACAGCTATCTAATTATTTTAGAAAAGCACTTGACTCGACTAGCTTATCTATGGTAAGTTAGTCGAGGTTAATTATTAACTGTACCGAAGACAGTAGGTGACGCAAGTCTTAATTTCCTACCGAGGACGTTTATTGAGAACATTCAATAGTCCCTCTATGTCTACGGTGGCATGGAGTTTTTTGTTGTCTCAACACGGGGATTGGCGAGTGATTTTCTCGACAGAGCCGATGTCGAACAATACTGGTCGACCGCAGGGAGAGGAGTTTCCTTATAAAAGAAACAACCTGCCTGAAGTTCTTCCTTAGCTCAAAAAACTCTTCCATCAAAATCAGGAGGTGAAATATATAATGAGTGAAGTAGCAATCGCTAAAAAAGCCGCTATCGTTGATGAAGTCACTGAAAAATTCAGCGCAGCAGCTTCAGCCGTTATCGTTGATTACCGTGGTTTGACTGTAGAACAAGTGACTGAATTACGTAAACAATTACGCGACGCTAACGTTGAAATGAAAGTTATCAAAAATTCTATCTTGGTTCGTGCAGCTGAAAAAGCTGGATTGAACGGATTAGAAGAAGTATTCTCAGGACCTACTGCTGTTGCATTTAGTAATGAGGATGTTGTTGCTCCAGCTAAAATTATCGATGAATTCGCTAAAACAGCTGAGAAACTAGAAATCAAAGGCGGTATCATTGAAGGAAAAGTAGCTTCTATCGAAGAAATTACTGCTCTTGCAAAACTACCGAACCGCGATGGACTTCTTTCTATGCTATTGTCTGTCCTTCAAGCGCCAGTCCGCAACGTGGCTTACGCTGTGAAAGCAGTCGCAGAAAAAGAAGAAGAAGTAGCTTAATTGCTGCATAAAATATAAAACTAAAAAAAACTTACCTAAACGGAGGAAATTTAAAATGGCATTGAACATTGAAAACATTGTCGAAGAACTTAAAGGCGCGACAATCTTAGAATTAAACGACTTAGTTAAAGCTATCGAAGACGAATTTGGCGTAACTGCTGCTGCTCCTGTAGCTGCTGCTGGTGCTGCTGCTGGCCCTGCTGCTGAAGAACAAACAGAATTTACTGTTGAATTAACAGCTGTTGGCGATCAAAAAGTTAAAGTTATCAAAGCAGTTCGTGAAGCAACTGGCTTAGGCTTGAAAGAAGCTAAAGCTGTAGTTGATGGCGCTCCTGCACCAGTTAAAGAAGATGTATCTAAAGAAGACGCTGAAGCATTAAAAGCTGCTTTAGAAGAAGTTGGCGCATCTGTAACATTAAAATAATCATTGTTGATTATTCAAACGGGGATCTCATTGTAGATCCTCGTTTTTTTGTGCCTATTTTTAGTCAACATGATTGTTGTTTTATAGAAGGTTTTAATAAGAATGATTATTTATTGAGACCTATAAATAAAGAATCCTGTTTGTTAAAAAGGATTCGGTTGAATGAAAAGATATAACGGTTGTTTTTTTACATGCGACGAATTTTCAATACTTATTTTATTGATTTTTTTTAATAATAAAGGGTTCGTTTTCTCGTTCGGATAGCGGTATGATTTTTGAAAGAAAACGATTGTTGAAAGGAAGTTTAAGCGCATGAAGGAGAAATCACTGATCAAACCATTAACACCACGTCAACTTTTTGGGATCAAAAAAGAAAATCTGGAGCGGAAGGTCATAGACTATTATGAAGCGACGCAGGATGCTGCTTCGGTAGTTGAGTACGCCGTAGCGATACTAGTGCGGAATGCGATGGTTGTTAGTGATTTTACAGGACTTTTCCAGGCGCTGATCGTTGGTATTTTTATGAACGCTGATCCAAGCGAAGAATTACGGAAGCACTGTGTCTATTTTAAAGATTATTTCAAAAGTGGGGACTGGGAGCAAGTCATTCGCCGCTTATTTGGTAATAAAAAGAACTTTCATCAGTTTACTAAGACGACACGTATTTATGCACAACGGTTGAAGGCACCTAGAGATGGGAAGCGTAAGTATCTGGATTTGCAGTTGCGGATGGTCGCTATTTTTGAGGATGCTTCTGGGAAAAGGCACACGCTGACCATTCGAGACGCCGAAGAGACGATCACCAGGTCGGAAGCGGAAGGAATATTAGAGATTCTGACGACCCTGAGTGTTTTTAAAATGAAAGGTATTCGTCGATTTGCTAAATTCGTGAAAGTTTCTCGGCCAGGAACAACAGACACGTTTGACGATGAACAGATTGAAGCAGCTTCAGCGATCGAAGAAGATACTAGAGAACTACGAACGATCGAAATCATTGCACCGTCATCAGTTGATTTGACCGACTTGACTGAGGAAGAGACATTGAAGTTGGTCCGTGGCGGACACCCTGATATTACCGATTTAGCGGGTATTCAAGTGGTATTCAGGCAAGAGGAACAAGAATCCATGGTCGAGGAAGATACGGTGTTTGAGCCAAAAGCACAAGCAATAGAAGAAATCAGGTCCGACCCGCAAGAAAAAGGGAAGCGCCGGCGACCGCTGACCGCGAAGCAAGCCTATGTCCAAGGATTACTCCAGACATTCCGAAAACGAACGACCAGCCAGCGGGAATAATCAAAAAAATCGAGTGACGATGGTCACTCGAAGGGGATACCGTATTTATTGTAGAACTTCGATCATCACGTCTGCTTGGTCAGCAGGAACATTTCCAGCGTAATTTGGTGTAGCCAAGGAGAGTCCGCCATTGGCATTGTGGAATAAATAAAGGGTGCCTGATTGGTTATTCGCATTCGTCGAACCAGACAATTGACTTCCGATAGTTAGTCTCGTGCTGACATTGACTGTACGAATCACATTTGTATTGGCAGAAAAAAGGCGAACAGGGCGAACAGGAACATTTTCCATCGTGAAATTATACACCGCTTGCGTGGCTGTATTGACGTTGAAGGTGAGTTGATTGGTCGTCGTATTGATATTTATTGAATCGGGTACGTTCATGCCATTAAAGTAAAATGTCGCATACCCGCCAAATTCACTACTTGAGACGGTATCCGCGAGGGCATCTTCTGAAGATGTCGTTTGAGTCGTACTGTTTTCTGTACTATTTGTTGGTGACTCACTTGTTTGAGCGCCGCTTGAAGAATTATCGGTAGGGCGTAGTGAGCTTTCTGTCGTTGCACCCCCGCTGCTTGAAGCTTCCGAGGATTCTCCGTTGGGCGAATCACTACCGCAGCCAGACAGCAGTACAAGGACGAAGAAACTTAGAACTAAAATTTTTTTCAAAATCAATCCCCCTTTCGTATTTGATTATAGCAAAAAAACGTCACTTTGTAATCGTTTGCACATTTCTCGAGGTTTTAACAAGAAAAGGAAGGTGTCTTTCTGTCAAACGATCTTTTTCCTGAGCAATATCATTGAATCGGCTAATGATAACGCGTAGACTGTTAGTCAAGAAGAAGAAAAGGACTGATGAATGTTGAAAAAAATGTATGAAACAGCAATGATCAATCATGGCGGACGTACTGGGGATGTTCAAGCACCAAACGGCAGCATGAAAATGAAAATCGAGCCACCTTCTATTCACGCGGAAGGAACAAATCCGGAACAATTATTCGCAGCAGGCTATGCCTCATGTTTTAATGGCGCCGTGCATCACATGTTGAAAGAGCACAAGATCGAATCTGATGCAGAAGTAAAAGCACGCGTGTCGTTGTATCAACTAGACGATGGCGGATACCAAATTGGTGTGATCTTAGAAACGTCATTGCCAGGTGTTGAAAAAGAAGAAGCATTGAAGATCGTGGAAGAAGCCCACGAATTTTGTCCATATTCAAAAGCTACACGAGGAAATATCGATGTAGAAGTCGAATTGGTCTAATGATGAAACCCTCCGAATCTTCGGAGGGTTTTTCTTTCATTTATTTTTCAATCCTGAATGAAAGAGAATGAAAGGATTTTAGATTGCACAAAATAACGATCTTTATCTAGAAGAAAAGTTCTGTCAAATAGGGAAAAAGAGAGAAAAATAAGACGTGTTATCTATTCGCTTTACAAAAGTTGAGAAATTAAATAAACTAAACTCTCAATTATTTGTGAAGGAAGTGCAATAAAAATGAAAAAATATTTGGCAGAATTTCTAGGTACCTTTATGCTTGTTTTTTTAGGAACTGGTACAGTAGTTATTGCTAAAGGTGGTACGTTAACGATTGGATTAGCATTCGGTTTAGCGATCACGATCATGGCGTATGCAGTGGGAGGAATCTCTGGAGGAAACTTTAACCCAGGTGTCTCAGTGGCAATGATGATCAATAAACGTTTGACCGTGAAGGATGGCATTTTTTATATTATCGCCCAAGCATTAGGCGCAATCGTCGCTTCAGCAATTTTATATGTGTATGTTCACGCGTTAAACTTACCTAGCGATGGTTTTGGACAAACAGATTTTCCAAACATCTCTGCTGCACAAGCATTTGGTGTAGAAACATTGATCACGTTCTTGTTCGTATTCGTCATTTTGATGGTAACGAGCGAAAAATACGGGAATGCACAAATGGCCCCATTGGCAATCGGGATCACTTTAGCATTCTTGATCATCGTCGCTCTTAACTTAACAGGCGGATCATTGAATGCTGCCCGCAGCTTAGGTCCTGCGATCTTTGCTGGCGGTAGTGCGCTGTCTCATTATTGGGTCTATCTAATAGCTCCAACTTTGGGAGCTGCAATTGCTGCATTTGTTGCGAAATTCATGGGCAGCGAAGAAAAATAATTTCTTGTAAGAGGCGATCGTTTGGATCGTCTCTTTTTTTTATCTAATCAATGGTGAAAAGAAAAAAAGCAGAATTCAATATTCTGCTTTAAGGGAAAATTTGTGGGATTTAAAGAATCTTTTCGATTTTTAAGCGATGGTAAACAAAATAACCGACAACGAATAGATAGGCGATGACTAGAGGAATGATCACGTTGAAGGAAACACCCATCAATGCGAAGGTTAATAACAATGCTGAGTAAATATAAATCATCAAATCAAAGCCCTTCGCTTTTGCCATATTCTCGATCATCATATTGCGTTCGTCCTTTGAATTGATTTTTTCTTTTTTCGCTAATAAGGGATCTTTTTCCAGCGCCTTTTTGTTAACGAATGCAGCAATCCCATTGCCGAACAAGCCACTGCCGATTCCGATACATAAATAAGGAAGAGTCCTCATGATGTGTTGTGGTTCGTTCATCGTTCGAATCAAATAGAGGCCAGCAAAGATCGACAGTAGGCCAAGCAAGGCGACAGCCAAGTTTTTTGTTTTTCTCATTATTTTTCCTCCTCATAAATGAAAATATCTTCGATGGTCACATCAAAATAGTGTGCAATTTTAAATGCCAATAGAATAGAGGGGTTGTAGCGTTCGTTTTCTAACGAGCCGATTGTCTGACGAGAAACTTCTAAAGCTGCGGCTAAGTCTTCCTGCTTGATTCCCTTTTCTTTACGGATCTCCTCTAAGCGATTTTTCATCTGTATACTCCTTACGGAAAGTGTGCTTTACATTATCAGTATAAAGCATTATCTACACTATGTAAAGCTAGCTTTCCATAATGGCGCTTCAAGCAACAAAAAAAGCCGAATCAATTCGTTAAAATTGATTCGACAGGTGTGACTAGATCTGATCGGTTGCTGTATCCACTTGCTTTTTACGATAACTCAAAAGGATCGCTAGATAAATACATGCAGTAAAGAGTGTGACCCCCACAGGATTGTTTATCAAGATTCCTACGAAGATCAATCCTAAAACGAGAATGACCAATCCGCTGAAAAAGCGTTCCGTGCGTGTGCCTTTCTTCAAGGCTAATACAAAGGCTGCCACGCTGATCAGCATCCACGTCAACAGTACAGAGTAAGACAATGAGCCGACTAAATAATTGAATAGCTTGTCTCCTAAGAAATAAGAGAGGATGACGCCAAGATAAAGTGTTCCTGTACAAAATAATACGGCCCGCTGCGGTACTTGGTGCTTATTCAGTACGGCTAATTTTGAAGTAAAACCTGAATGATCTTTTACCCGGAAGTAAAGCGTTCTTGAAGAAGCATAGACGCCTGAATTAATTGAAGAAAACAGCGCCAATACGATGACGAAGTTTACGATATCAGTGGCAAATGGAATATGCATCTTTTGGAAGACCATCACGAATGGGCTTGCAGTCGTTGCAGCCAGTGTATCCCAACGGTAAATAATCAATAGGAGAATCATTGGTACGATATAAAAAGAGATGATCCGTCCCATGACACCTTTGATCGCTTTGGGGATCGCTGTCTTAGGATCTTCCGTTTCACTGACAGTGATGGCAATCAATTCAGAACCGCCGTAAGAATAGATCACAACCAGCAGTGAGTTCACGAGACCTTTTAATCCATGCGGAGCAAAGCCGCCGTGGCTGTTCATACGTGAGACGGTATCGACCAGTCCGATATTCCATACTTCGTGCCCGACTAGATAAACTCCGAAAACAATCAATAGAATGATGACGGCAATTTTGATAAAGGCTAACCAATATTCTGTTTCAGCGAATAAGCGCACAGAGTATAGGTTGATCAAAGTCGTCAGCAGCGCCAGAATCAGCACAAAGATCCATGAAGGAACATGTGGGAACCATAATTGCATAAAACTCGCGGCAGCTACGGCTTCGGCGATAATATTGACCATCCATAAGGACCAATACAGCCAATCGATAAAGTCTGCGGTGCGGTCGCCGAGGAAGGGCTTGATAATACCGGATAAGCCTTGGACATTGTCGCTGCTTAAGACCAAACGTCCCAAACCATTCATGACAATGAAGAGGACCAGGCCGCCTAGCAGAAACGCCAGAATAACGGAAGGACCAGCAATGCCGATTGCTTCGCCGCTTCCTTTGAATAGCCCAGCGCCGATCGCTCCCCCTAGTGCCAACATCATAATGTGGCGAGAAGTCATTTGCTTCTGTAATTTATTTTCCATAAAGGTGCCTCATTTCTAAAATTAACAGAATCGTTTGTAGATTCAAAAGATTCTGATAAATATCTGACTATAATACCAAAATATTCTGACAATTCCATTTTCATGAAAATAATTTCATTTAATTTTCATTGTACTGTTCAAAAAAGCACGTCTTAGTTATTTTATAAAGCAATTTATCCGATTTATGAACAAAAACGGACTTAAAACAATTTTTGTTAAATCGTTGCATTGAAAATCGTGATTTACTGATAAAAGAGGATTTTTTCCGTCAGATTTTTCCTCACTTAAGAAATTTTTGAAGTAAGGCGATGAAAAGTCGAAAAACCTATTATATCAAGCCTTTTTTAGATGTTTGATTGAAATAGACATGAGATTTTGAGCAGATTGATAGGAAAAAATGAAGATTATTTGTAACATGATAATGTAATTATTATCTATAGAAAGAGGGAGAACAGAATGGGTTGGTTATGGACATTAATCATCGGAGCACTTATTGGTGTTATTGCAGGAGCAATTACTAAAAAGGGCGGTTCTATGGGCTGGATAGCTAATATTGTCGCTGGTTTGGTAGGTTCGGCCATTGGTCAAGCACTATTCGGCACTTGGGGCCCTAGCTTAGCAGGTATGGCTTTAGTTCCTTCTATTATTGGCGCTGTGATTGTTGTTGCAGTCGTTTCATTCTTTATTGGAAGAAAATAGCTATCATTCCTAATAAAAAAAGCGCCTAGGCGCTTTTTTTATTTTGCATTCAATAATTCTTCTTTTCCGTGGATCAATTGCGTCAAGAACGTACAGTACGGCGTAGAAATCTGATACATTTTTCCTTTTTGCCAAACAGCACCGTTGATATAATCGATTTCTGTTTTACGGTGATTGCGAATCAAGTCTTGGTACATTGAAGGAAAATGCAATCCCTGCGTTTTGACATCATAGGTAGCTTCGATCGCTTGAATGACTTGCTCCTGATCAAGATCGATCCCTTCGGCTGAAGCAACTGCGGCAAATTCGCCCACGATCGTTTCGATGATTCCTCTGGCAACGCTCATGGAACCAAAATCAGCGATGTTGCAATCCAAGATCGTACACAAACCATTCAGTGTTCCATTGATACAAGCCTTCTTCCAGATCGAGTAACGAACATTGTTACTGTAGATAGGATTCAATCCAGCATTTTGAAAGACTTCTAATACCTCTAGCGTGAAGGCTTTGCCCTTCGGCTCCAGATTTTCCATTTCGATACTTCCGCTTCCCACCAGCTTTGCATGTCCGGGACCAGACAGTCCGGCCGTCCAAGTAGTGGTACCGAAGATAATATTTTCTCTCGGTACGAATTTCGACAAAGTCTCTTCATGGCCTAACCCATTTAATAAACAAAAGACGAAAGTCTCTTTCCCGATGATCGGCTGTATATCCTGAAACATTTCCTCTAGCTGCATGGATTTTGTCAATGCAACGACTAAATCAACGTTTGCGTGATCCTCTACGATTTCTTCTGGTGAATATATCGGCAGGTGAGCGACTACTTCGTGATCTTCAAACTCACCAATCAATCCATTTTCGCGAATGGCCTTAATATGGTCCGGCCAGCGATCAATCAATATCACTTCATTGCCTGTTTGATGGAGCATCAACCCGATGCGACTCCCCATTGCACCCGCTCCAGCAATTGCGATTTTCATATCAATGATTCCCCTTTCAAGTTCCATTGAACAGTATACCTAAAAAGAAGAAAAAAAGCGGAATGTCTGCTCATAAAATAAGAAATGATATTTCATAAAAAATAAAAAATATATGAAATAGTATTGCAATCATCGGCAATAGAAGTTATAATCAGCTCGTAAAGTTGAAATGGTTTTCATTAACAAGGTGCTGCTTTTGATCGAATGAGCGATCCAATTGGTACAGGTGAGGAATCATTTCGTGGCTTTTACATTAAAAAATAATTCTAACGCTGGCAAGCAGAGCGGTGAAAGCAATAAACGTTCCTTTAAGTCGGTCAGGCAATCAATCGCTAAAAGCTTTTACGTTCAGCAAATGAGTCGTTGGTATGACCCGAACTATTTTTCTAACTATGTCAAAGAAGGAGGAAGCAAATGTTTGGTTTTTCGATATTCCTAAATGAAGAGTTATCAAAGGAAACAACAAGTTACATTGCAGAAATGGCCCAAAATGGGTTTACTGGTATATTCACTTCGTTACATATCCCGGAAGACGATGCAGCACAGTATCGTAAGCGCTTGACGGATCTTGGCGCGATCGCAAAAAAATACGACTTGGAACTAATGGTCGACATTTCAGGTGACGCTTTGAAACGTGCCGGCTTTTCTTTTGATCGTGTCGAAGAGCTTACAGAAATCGGTGTGACGGGTTTGCGGATGGATTACCATATCAGCAACCAGCAGATCGCTGAATTGTCTAGAAAACTGCCGATCGCATTAAATGCTTCGACGATCACTGAGCTGGATATTCAAGAATTGCGAGAAGCAAATGCGAAGATCGATCATTTAGAGGCATGGCACAATTACTATCCAAGACCTGAAACCGCTTTAGATAAAAGCTGGTACCACGAAAAAAATGGCTGGTTAAAATCTCACGGCTTTACGATCCAAGGTTTTGTACCAGGCGATGCGCAGTTGCGAGGGCCGCTCTATCAAGGTTTACCGACACTGGAAGAGCACCGAGGCATTCATCCTTTGGCTGCTGCATTGGATCTTCGTGGAGATACGGATAAGGTGTATATCGGAGATAATGGGTTATCTGAGGGTGTCCGAAGACAATTTTCTTCCTATATTAAAGAAGAAACGATACAACTTAAGGTAGAAGCACTCGACGAACAAGTGGCTTATATTTTAGGAGAACATGTCAATCGGCAGGATGAAGCACGTGATGTGATTCGAAGCGCGGAGGCACGCTTTAAAAAAATCCCCCACGTTGTCCCATTGCAAATGAGGGAACGCAGCGAAGGGGCCGTAACGATCGACAATGTGAACTATCTGCGCTATATGGGCGAGATACAACTTGTTAAACACGCATTGCCCGCAGATGAAAAAGTAAATGTGGTCGCGCAAGTGATCGAAAGGGATCGTCCATTGATCCAACAGATAAAAGCAGGACAGAAATTTATTTTAGAGAGTGTGGAATAGAAATGATCAATTTAGAAAATTTAACGACCGAACGACGCAATGAGACAACTTTTGGCTTGGATGAGATGAGTGTGGCACAAGCCGTGAAGCTAATGAACCAAGAAGACCACAAGGTACCGGATGCCGTGGCTGAACAACTGCCGCAAATTGAAAAAGTAGTATCCGCTACGATCGCTTCCTTCAAAAAGGGCGGACGCTTGATTTATATGGGTGCCGGAACGAGTGGTCGGTTAGGTGTCTTAGATGCTGCTGAGTGTGTGCCAACGTTTGGGGTAGAACCTGAAATGGTCGTTGGTCTGATCGCTGGTGGTGAACAGGCAATGACAGTGGCTGTTGAGGGAGCAGAAGATGATGCAGAACTTGGCGCACAGGATCTAAAAGATTTACAGTTAACAGCGAAGGACATGGTGATTGGAATCGCAGCTAGCGGACGTACCCCTTATGTTATCGGCGGATTGGATTACGCCCGTTCGATTGGTGCTTCTACTGGAACAGTGGCGTGCAACAAAGATGCAGCGATCAGCAAGCATGCAGAATTACCGATCGAAGTCGATTGTGGACCTGAATTTCTAACAGGCTCTACACGTTTGAAATCTGGCACAGCGCAAAAATTGATTTTAAACATGATCTCGACGATCAGCATGATTGGTATTGGAAAAGTCTACAACAACTTGATGGTGGATGTGAAACCGACCAATGAAAAATTGGTTGAACGGTCAAAACGTATTATCATGCAGGCAACAGATGCGGACTACGAAACAGCCGCACGCTATTTTGACGAAGCAGCGCAAAATGTGAAATTGGCGATCGTGATGATCTTGACAGACAGTACAAAAGAAGAAGCAGCAGAAAAATTGATCCAAGCCGATGGATTTGTTAAAAAGACGATTTAGGGGGAAAGAAAAATGGCAAAAGAAGAACTAACCTTGAACCAAATTGCAAAAGAGATCTACGATGGCGCCGGCGGTATGGAAAACGTCCAAAGCGTCGTTCATTGTATGACGCGTGTTCGTATGAGTGTCAGAGATGACAGCAAAGTCGATCAATCAAAATTGAAAAGCATTCCTGGTGTTCTAGGGGTAGTCGACGATGAACAGCTGCAAGTCATCATCGGGCCAGGAAAAGTGAACAAAGTTGCCAAAGAAATGGTTGATATGGCGGGTGTCAGTCTTGGGGAAGAATTGCCTCAAGGTTCAGGCAAAGACAAAGTCAACGCCAAAGCCGCTGAAATGAAAGCCGCTCAGAAGGCCAAACAAAAGAAATCGCCTTTCAAAGCAGTCTTAAAAGATATTTCTAATATTTTCGTTCCAATGATCCCGGCATTTGTTGGTTCAGGGTTAGTCGCAGGTGTGGCAGCGATCATGGCCAATCTGATCACCGCTGGAACGTTGGATGCGGCTACTTGGCAGCAGTTTGTAGATGTCTTGAACATTCTGAAAAATGGGATGTTCAGCTACTTAGTAATCTTTACAGGGGTCAATGCAGCACAAGTTTTTGGGGCAAACCCAACACTTGGCGGAGTTATCGGAGCTGTCGTGCTATTGACCGGAATGAATCCTGAAGCACCGATCAAGAACCTGTTTACTGGCGATGCTTTAGCTGCTGGACAAGGCGGGATCATTGGTGTGATCTTTGCTGTGTGGTTGCTGTCGATCGTTGAGAAGAAATTGCATCAAATCGTACCGGATGCTGTGGATATCATCATAACCCCCATGCTCTCCTTGCTCGTCATCGGGTTGCTGGAAATTTTCCTGATCATGCCTTTAGCCGGCTTCATTTCTAATGGCATGGTTGGCGGGATCAACTGGGTATTAGCAGTGGGCGGTGCCTTCTCAGGGTTTGTATTAGGGGCATTGTTCCTGCCGATGGTAATGTTTGGTCTGCATCAAATATTGACACCGATCCATGTACAAATGATCGATGAAACTGGAAAGACCATGTTGTTGCCAATCTTAGCCATGGCGGGTGCTGGACAAGTAGGTGCGGCGTTTGCTCTTTGGATCAGATTGCGTAAAGACAAAGAATTGACTGAGATGATCAAAGGCGCATTGCCTGTTGGGATCTTGGGGATCGGCGAACCGTTGATCTACGGTGTGACCTTGCCATTAGGCCGTCCATTCATCACTGCTTGTATCGGCGGTGGTATCGGTGGTGCTGTGATCGGCGCAATCGGCGGCGTTGGTTCGATCGCGATTGGTCCTTCTGGGGCAGCTTTGATTCCATTGATCGCAAATGGTCGCTGGTGGGGCTATGTCCTAGGATTGTTGGCAGCGTATGTCGGCGGCTTTATCGCAACGTATTTCTTCGGTATTCCAAAAGACAAATTAGCAGAACAAGAATTAGCGGAAGCACCTGTTGTTGAACCAACAGAAGCAACAACTGCCCCTGTTTCTGCACAAGTAACAAATGTTTTCACAGCAGTAGCAAATGGTTCTGTTCATCCGTTAGAAGAAGCGGCAGATCCCGTATTTGCTGAAAAAATGATGGGCGAAGGCTATTTTATTGAACCAACAGACGGTGCGATCTTTTCCCCTGTTTCAGGAAAAATCTCCACAGTCTTCCCTACGAAACATGCGATTGGGATCACGACGGACAGCGGTCTAGAAGTCTTGTTGCATATGGGGATCAATACCGTGGAATTAGACGGCAAGCCTTTTGAGATTCTCGTATCAGAGGGTCAGACAGTCACGTCAGACACACAAGTGGCCACAGTTGATCTAACAGCGGTAAAAGCTGCTGGTAAAGGCACATCTATGATGGTCCTGATTACGAACATGACAGATGTCGGCACACATGTGTTGGAAAAAACTGGTGCGGTCAAGGCATCAGAAGAAGTGTTCAAGGCAACAACGAAATAATAGAATCGTTTGATACACTCTCTTATGTGAGATTATGCGTCGCTCACATAAGAGAGTTTTTTTATGTAGGAAAAGGAGAGGGATCAAAGAACGAGCGGACTAACGAAAGAAAAAGGGCATGGAGGCAAGTGTGCCCCTATGTCCTTTCTCTAAAAATATTTTTTTCGGTATTCTTGTACGATGGCTCTTGTTGTATAAATTTTTTCGGCATTTTCTTGGTTCCGACTAATGTAGACATAAAAGAGAAGGTCGATCGTAATAAACTGTGCCAAGATCGAGTCCGTCGCTGCACTGCGGTACGTTGCTTCTGTCGGACGAGAGGTTCGCAAGCTCACATCCGAAAGCTTCGCCAACGGATTTTGTCCAAACTGGGTCAATGTAATGATCGGGATACCCAAATCCTTCGCCGTTTCGGCCAGCGCGATCAATTCAGAAGTCAGCCCCGAATTGGAAATCAGCCAAATCACCGCTTCTTTTTGATGCAGCACGAGCTGCGGCAAAATAGTATTGTAATCCGGTTCGCTGATGACATTCTTTCCTAGGCGGCTCCATTTCTGAACGATGTCGGTTGCTGCCAAGTTAGAGGCGCCGATACCTAAAACATAGCAGAAAGCTTTTTCCTCCAGCAATTTGCAGGCAGAAATGAACTCTTCTTCACTGAACAAGGCGGTTGTCTCATCAATGGTAAAGCGGGCGTTGCTTGCCAATTTGCTTTTTAGGCTATGGAAAGATTCGTCATGGTCGACATCGCTATAGGTATTCTTGCTGCGTTTTTGCATCGTTTCGGCAGAAAGCTCGATCTTGAAATCAGTCAGACTATTGAAGCCCATTTTTTTTGAGAAGCGCACCACCGTGGGGGCACTTGATCCAGAAGCTTCTGCGATTTCGTTAGCGGTCATGCTTGCGGCTTTTTCGCTATTGTCGCGTATGAAGCAGTAAATTTTTTTTTCGGCTGCAGACATATCCTTCTGCATGCTTTTCATATGAGAAAGAACGCTCATAAACTACTCCTTTTACCCTTTTTGTTTATTATACCATTTTATGCCTACTTTTGATTTTTTCTATAAAGGAGCAACGGACGCTTTCTTTTTTTGAGAAAAGTCGTATGATTAGAGAGACTATTTTATGAAGGAGCGTTTATTGAATGGCTTTGATCGATTTTATTTTGCATATCGATGCCCATATGGTGTCTTTGGTTCATCAATATGGGTTAGGAATCTATCCTATTTTATTTGCAATTGTTTTTATTGAAACAGGGGTTGTCATTTTTCCGTTTTTACCCGGTGATTCGTTTCTCTTTGCAGCGGGTGCGTTGACTGCGTTAGGAGGAAATGTTTTGCATTTGCCGTATGTGATCGGTGTTTGTGTGATCGCAGCAATATTAGGCGATATGATGAATTATTGGATTGGGCACACACTGGGAGTTCGTGCGCTGTATCATCGTCCGATCTCACGATTCATTAAAGAAGACAAAGTGAAAGAAGCAGAGAATTTTTTCAACGAGCGGGGAAAGTGGACGATCTTTTTAGGGCGCTTCATGCCGTTTGTTCGGACCTTTATTCCGTTCATTGCAGGTTCGAGCAAAATGAACTGGGGAATCTTTTCAAGCTTTAATATTTTTGGCGCCATTGTTTGGGGCACGGTAATCAGTCTGGCAGGATACTTTTTAGGAAATATTCCGATCGTCAGTGATCATTTCTCATTGATCATGCTGCTGATCGTAGCCATTTCATTGGTCCCACTCATGATTCCTTATATCAAACAAAAAATCCGTGCATAAAAAAGAGTTTGAACGTTCACCTTATGAGGAAACGTTCAAACTCTTTTTGCTTAGACTGATTTTGTGTAAAACAAAAAAGTCTTTCAATCACTCGTTATAAATGAAAATATAAAATCTCCGGAGTGACTCTGAAGCGCAACGGCGGCCCAGTCGTCCCCAAACCGGTATTAACGATCAAACTTGTCTGTGGAGTCAAGGGATAGATTCCTTGGTCGTAAACTTTTGACCCGACATTTTTATAGGGCGCAATTGGAAAGCGAATCTGTCCGCCGTGACTGTGTCCAGCCAAGATCAAATCGAAGCGACTCAAATCTGTCAGCTGCTGCACTTGATCAGGCTCGTGGATCATCAAGATAGAGAAAACAGCTTTTTGCGGCTGTGTGTCGTAATCAGGCTGCCCTTCTTGCCCGTCATCGATGCCGGTTAAACTGATTTGGTCTGTGAGTGTGCTTTGGTTGTTCAATAAAGTAAATCCGCCGGCATGCAAGATCTTGCTGACTGCTTCGCGACCGCCAGAACGATAATCGTGGTTGCCCAGTATGGCAAATTTTCCACTTGGAGCTTGGATTTTTGCGAGCTGCTGACTGATGGCTTCACAGTCACGTGTTTGCCAGTATTGGTAATTTTCAATCAAATCGCCAGTGAACAAGACGATGTCCGGCTCTGCCTGATTGAGTTTAGTCACGATCTTATCAAAACGCTTAGGTGAGTAAAAGGGAGAAAAATGACTGTCGCTGATTTGAGCAATCGTCACGCCTTCTTTTATTCCGGGTTTGATTGAGAGTGCGTCGTTCTTTTTGATCTTAAAATGCTTTTCCGTCAATTGATAGGTGGAGTATCGGCAATAGATCAGAAAGAGCCCAGCGCATAGGGCTAAAAATAGAATCATTTGGACCACTTTCTTTCTGATTTTTTCGTAAGTATATACAAAAAGAACACCCTGTCACAAGTTGGACAGGGTGTATTTAAGGATAATTTAAATCGTACGAACCGTTTCTCTTTGGATCAAATGATGCGGCACGACCAATTGTACACCAGTGGATTGCTTCTGATTGATCTGCTCCATCAATTTTTCGGTACCCAAACGCCCCAGATCGGAAATATCGATATCGATCGTCGTGAGGTATGGATGGACTAGCGTCGCAAAAATCGAATTATTGAAGCTGATGACGGAAAGATCGTCAGGAACATTGTATCCGTGCAAGGTGGCTAATTGAATCATTCTTAACGCAAAAATATCATCTATCACAACAAGGGCAGTGGCGCCTGTTTCTTTGATCACCTCAGGAAATTTCGTGTAGTCCTCAGGGTGAAGCATCGTCAAAGGCTGATTGGTCGGCAGACCTTGCAGCATCATCGCCTCCTGATAACCGAAATATCGCTCAAAGAAAATGACCTCTTGCGTCACGTTTGAAACGAACAAGATGTTCTTATGGCCTTTTTCAATCAAATGTTCGGTGGCCTGCTTTCCTAATAGCTGGTTGTCGTTATCAACATAGACGATCTCCGCCTCTCGTTTAGCCGGCCGGCCGATCAGGGTAAAGGGCACCTGGTTTTGAAAAAGATACTCCGCTACAGGATCGTCCTTCTCGGAATAGGCCAAGATAAAGCCATCGACCTGCTTTTGGCGATGCATTCGAATGACGTTTTCCAGCAAAGTTTCGCTGTTGTTGGCTGAAGCAACTGCTGTAGTTACTTGGAATTCTGCTGCTGTTTCATTTATCGCGTTCAACAGCTCCAGATAAAGTGGATTTCCTAAACGCTCACGCGAATCTAAAGGTGGAAGGATCACGCCTAATGAATTTGCCCGCTGCTTGCCTAGATTTCGAGCAGTGACATTCGGAAAATACCCCATCTCATCCATGATCTTTCGCACACGTTGTTTTGTTTCATCTGAAATACTCGGATGATCATTGATCACGCGAGAAACGGTAGAAGGGGAGACTTTTGCTTTTTTTGCCACGTCCTTAACTGTAGTCACCATGAAAATCATCTCCCTTTCTCAATAATAGTATAAATTTTTCAAGTAGATCCTTATTTTTTTTAAATCAATTATCCCATAACCGTTTCAAAAAAGGCAAACGCAACTCGGCAGTAGAGGCGACTACGGGAATATCTGTCCCTAGCTGTTCCGCTGTCCCGACCCCAATAGGGAAGGCACCGCTGGCCTTGATCGCAGTGATACCGGTTTGGGCATCCTCGATACCGATACATTCTTCAGGAGCAAGTCCGACGACCTTCGCGGCCAACTGGAAAATATCAGGTGCTGGTTTTCCTGCTTTGACAGCCGAGGGATCAGCAATACCATCAAAATAGGGTGTCAAGGCCATTTGTTTTAATAAAAAGGGGCCATTTTTACTGGCTGAAGCCAAAGAAATTTTTATATCCGCATCTTTTAATGCTTTTAACAAGTCTACTATACCAGGATAGACGTCTTTTGGCGAAACGGCCTGAATCATTTCTACATAATTGTCATTTTTGATTTTTGCTAATCGTTGAAACTCTGCTTCAGAGATATCCTTTTCGCGCTGACCATGTGCTAAGATCAGCCGCAAAGAATCTTCTCGGCTGACACCTTTCAACTTTTCATTGAATTGCCTGTCGATCGAGATGCCCAAATCATCAGCCAATTTCTTCCAAGCGAGATAATGATACTCAGCAGTATCTGTGATAACGCCGTCTAGATCAAACAACACACCTTTAAACATTTGGTTCCTCCTGTTCTAAAGGAACGCTGACTGAATCCTTCAAGGTGATTTCTTGCCCATACAGCATCATAGCGAAGGCAGAGCCATCTTTCAAGTCAATGCGAACCTCTTTCTGAGTTACAGTGACTGCGAGCAGTCTTCCACGATAGGTGATGTGGAACGAATAGTGATCCCAGTCTTTTGGTAACAACGGCGCAAAGCTAAGTGTTCCTGTGCTGGTCTTCATTTGAGCAAAGCCCTGAACGATGGCTAACCAGCTGCCTGTCATGGAAGTGATGTGGAGGCCGTCATCTGTATCATTATTGTAATTGTCCAGATCTAAGCGCGCAGTTCGCTGGTACATTTCCATTGATTTGTCGATCAAGCCCAATTCCGCAGCCAATATAGCATGGACCGATGCAGAAAGGGAAGACTCATGGACAGTCATTGGTTCGTAAAACTCAAAATTTCTTCGTTTCTCTTCATCTGTGAAGCTATCCCCGAAGAAGTAGATTCCTTGCAGCACATCGGCTTGCTTGATAAAACAAGAACGTAAAATCTTATCCCATGACCAATGCTGGTTCAATGGACGCTCTGCTGGATCGAGTGCAGAAGTCGGCAATAGGTCCTTATCCAAGAAAGTATCGTGTTGAACAAAAATGCCTAACTCTTTATCTTTAGGGAAGTACATATTTTGGATAATGTCTTGCCACTTTGTCTGCTCTTCTTGAGTAATTGTGACTGTCGCATGCGCTTGATATTTTTGATAATTTTCAAGAGTATAGGAAAGAACCCATGTAGCTAGGTAATTTGTATACCAATTATTGTTTATATTGTTTTCGTATTCATTAGGACCAGTAACGCCGTGAATCATGTATTTTTGTTGGCGTTTGGAGTAGTGGACGCGATCTGCCCAGAACCGTGCGATCTCTGTCAGAACTTCCAATCCTTCTTTTTGAATGTAGCTCTCGTCTCCGGTGTACGTCGTGTAATTATAGATCGCATGAGCAATAGCACCGTTTCGATGGATTTCTTCAAAGGTAATTTCCCATTCGTTGTGGCATTCTACCCCAGTGAATGTGACCATTGGGTATAGCGCACCTTTTAGACCTTGTTGACGTGCGTTGTGTTTTGCCTGAGGCAATTGATTGTGACGGTACTTCAACAAGTTTTTAGTGATCGTTGGGTCAGAGATTCCAAGATACATCGGCACAGCATAAGCTTCCGTATCCCAATAGGTAGCGCCGCCGTATTTTTCCCCGGTAAACCCTTTTGGCCCGATATTTAGACGATCATCCTCGCCATAATAAGTAGAAAATAATTGGAAAATGTTAAAGCGGATTCCTTGTTGGGCTTCATCGTCTCCACCGATCGAAACATCTGCTAGCGCCCAACGTTTTGCCCAAGCGGCGTTTTGTTCGGCTAAAAGTTCCTCGTAAGAAGCATCATAAGCCTCCAGCAAAGCAAGAGCTTTTTCACTTTGCTCAGATTCAGGAACGTCACGGCTGGTCAGAATAACGACTCTTTTTTCTAATTGCATCGATTCATCGGGTTTCAGGTCATAGGTAAATGTTTCTGCAACTTCTAACGTATCGTCTTGCTGAACACCAACGGCAGAACTAACGTGCTTCATGGCGCCGGTTACAGAAAACTGCTCAATGCCAAAATCGTTTGGAATGGTCTGTGTCGTCAAGAAGCTGCTCTCCATTTGGTGACCGCGTTCCTTTTCTAGCCAAAACATTTCTTCGTAATTACTGTCTTCATTTTGAACATTGTTATCTAGTTTAGAAAGAACCCTTATCTGAGCGTCGCCGGCTAAGCATTCAGCAGTTAAACGAATCACCGCTAATTCCTGCTTAACGATACTTATAAAGCGTTCGAAAGTGAAACGAACAGTTGCGCCTCCTGCGATTGCGACAAAAGAGCGGGTGAGCAGACCGTTTTCCATATCCAATTCAAGGTCGAAGTCCTCAAATGCAGTCGTCGCCAAATCAATTTCATGATCATTAACAAAAAGTTTCATTTGAATAAAATCCATGGCATTGATGACTTTTCCAAAATATTCGGGATACCCATTTTTCCACCAACCAACGCGGGTTTTGTCAGGATACCAAATCCCTGCGAGGTAGGTCCCTTGGTGATGGTCGCCGCTATAGCTTTCTTCAAAATTTCCGCGCATGCCCATGTAGCCATTGCCTATACTGGTCAATGATTCCTGCAAACGACGATTTTCCTTATCTAGTTGTGTTGTCCGAATCTTCCAAGGGTCAATTTCAAAAAGACGTTGTACTTTTTCCATAATAGTCCTCCTAGTTTCCTTTAGGTGTGTTCTTTTCTTTCAAAATCACTCTAACGCAGCAGGTGACGATGCTTCTTCCTTTGGGAAAGCGAAGATGCAAAAGTAAAAAAACACGCTAAATGTTTCTTAGCTTCATCATACACGCAACCGGTTGCGTAAGTCAAACATTAATTGATTGATAATCGTATATCGAATAATAAGGCTGTAAACATTTATTTGTTTGAAAGAGTTTACAAATTTCTGTTGTGAGTATATAATGCAAATTAACGAAACCGATTGCGTGAATTTTTGCAACGGATTATTTAGGAGGAACAACGATGAAGGGAATCAAAAAGATTTTTAGTTTTGAGTTTTGGCAAAAGTTCGGAAAGGCCTTGATGGTAGTGATCGCAGTGATGCCAGCGGCAGGACTAATGATCAGTATCGGAAAGTCTTTACCATTGATCAATGAAAATCTCGGTTGGCTCGTTACGACCGGCGGCGTTGTTGAAAATGTTGGTTGGGCAATTATCGGAAACTTGCATCTGCTATTTGCCTTAGCAATCGGCGGAAGCTGGGCAAAAGAACGAGCAGGGGGTGCGTTCGCGGCAGGGCTATCATTTATTTTAATTAATCGAATCACCGGCGCGATCTTTTCTGTCACGTCTGATATGCTTGCTGATCCAACGGCAACAACGCAAACATTATTTGGACAAAAAATCATGGTGGATGGCTATTTTACGAGTGTTCTAGAAGCTCCCGCTTTGAATATGGGCGTGTTTGTCGGTATAATCGCTGGGTTTGTAGGCGCGACTGCTTACAATAAATACTATAATTTCCGAAAACTACCAGAAGTTTTGACCTTCTTTAATGGCAAACGATTTGTTCCTTTTGTCGTCATCTTACGTTCCGTGATCGTAGCATTGGTTTTAGCGATCATTTGGCCAGTTATTCAGACAGGGATCAACGACTTTGGTAAATGGATCGCGAACTCTCAAGATACGGCACCGATCTTAGCACCATTTTTATATGGAACACTGGAACGGCTGCTTTTACCATTCGGATTGCATCATATGCTGACGATTCCGATGAATTATACACAACTCGGCGGAACCTACGAGATTCTGACGGGTGCTCAAGCAGGAAGCCAAGTGTTTGGTCAAGACCCGTTATGGTTGGCATGGGCGACTGATTTGGTCAATTTGAAGAACGGCGGAGATATGTCTCAATACCAAGACGTGCTGACTCAATGGACTCCCGCCCGTTTCAAAGTCGGTCAGATGATCGGTTCCACCGGTATCTTAATGGGATTGACATTGGCGATGTATCGTAATGTGGACCCTGATAAGAAGAAAAAGTACAAATCAATGTTCCTCTCTGCAGCAGTTGCCGTATTTTTAACAGGAGTAACAGAACCGCTGGAATTTATGTTCATGTTTGTTGCGGTCCCATTGTATGCGTGCTACGCAGTGATCCAAGGTGCGGCTTTCGCAATGGCTGATATCATCCATTTGCGTGTTCATTCATTTGGAAATATCGAGCTGCTTACGCGAGTACCGATGGCGATTCGGGCTGGGTTAGGGAGCGACTTGCTTAACTTTGTCATCACGAGTATCGCCTTTGGAGTATTCACATACTTCTTCGCAAACTTCATGATCAAGAAATTCAACTACGCGACACCAGGAAGAAACGGCAATTATGAAGTGGACACGGAAGAGTCAACAGGTACAACGTCAAATGAATCAGCGAATGCAGATTCGCAAATCGTCAAGATCATCAATTTACTAGGCGGTCCGCAAAACATTAGCGATGTGGATGCCTGCATGACCCGTCTGCGGGTAACAGTAGCAGATAAAACTGCTGTAGGCAGTGAGGAAGACTGGAAAAAAGCCGGAGCAATGGGGCTTTTGGTCAAAGACAACGGGGTGCAGGCAGTGTATGGCCCTAAAGCAGATATCCTTAAATCAGATATTCAAGATCTTTTAGATTCAGGTGTTCAAATTCCTAAAAGTGATTTTCAAGAGAATATGCAGGATTCAATAGAAGAAAATCAAGTATTTTTAGGAAAACAGGCAAAGATCGTAGCACCAGCAAATGGGGAGTTTATCCCAATCGATCGAGTAGAAGATGAAGTCTTCTCGCAAAAAATGATGGGTGAAGGATTTGCAGTCGTTCCAGAGAATGGTGTGATCGTCAGTCCAGTCAGCGGGACGATCGTTTCCGTATTTCCAACAAAACACGCGATCGGCATCCAGACAGCGGACGGAATCGAAGTGCTGCTGCACATGGGTATCGATACAGTTGATTTAGGCGGAGAAGCATTCGACATCAAAGTGCAAGAAGGCGAAAAAATAAAAGCTGGAAAAATCGTCGCTTCAGCAGATTTAGCGAAAATACAAGAGGCAAGCAAGAGGACGACCATGATCGTTGTGTTCACTAATGGTGACAAGATCGAAAATTACCATTATGATAAAACAGGACTCGTTTCACGAGGAGAAACGATCGGAACATTCGATTATTAAAGCGAGGCGAGAGCAATCAAAGTACTAACATTGAACACGCATAGCTGGATGGAAAAAGATGATAGGCAGCAAATTGAGGAATTGGCAAAAAAAATTGCTAAAGAGAAGTATGATTTGATTGGTTTGCAAGAAGTGAACCAACTTCGAACGAGTTCTTCCGCTAAGCTAGATCATTATTTTCAACCCACTGTTGACCAAAAAACAGTGCACGAAGACAATTTCCTCTATTGTTTAACAGAATGTTTAAAAGAATTAGACTGTCGTTATTACTGGTCTTGGACGTACAATCATATTGGTTACGATGTCTATCATGAAGGGATAGGCTTGTTATCAAAGAATCCTATAGAAGCAAAAAGTCTGTTGCTTTCCGAAAGTGCGGACCCGTCAGACTACCACACGCGAAGAGCGATAATCGGTGAAACAAGATTTGGCTCTCAAAAAATTACAGCAGTAAGCGGACACTTCTCTTGGTGGCAAAACTTAAAGCAATCCTTTGCTTACGAATGGCGTACTTTGGAAAAAACGCTAATGGAAAAACAAGACAAGCTGATTATTATGGGGGACTTTAATAATGATGCAAAGAAAAGCAATGAGGGATATGATTTAGTCAGAAAAAGTGCTTTAAACATACACGATGCTTTTAATACTGCCGAAGAAAGAACAGGCGAGCACACAGTGGAGACTTCTATAGATGGGTGGGGTCAAAATACGAACAGCCTTCGGATCGACTATATTTTTGCCTCTGGGGAATTTAAGATAGAAAGCTATAACATTGCTTTTAATGGAAAAAACGGAAGAATAATTAGTGATCATTACGGAATTGAAATAATAATGGACTAGCGAAAAGCTAGTCCATTTTCTGTTCGCCTGAAACTTTTTTGAAAAAGCACTGAAAAATGTTTGACATAATTTTTCAGTATGATATTATCAATAACGTTGCTGAAACATGTTGATTTAACAACGAAAAATAATTGTTGACAAGCTTTTTGTTAAGTGTTATTATTTCAAAGTTGTCAATTGAGTTTCAAAACTTTTTCAAAATTAAATGAAAAAAGTTGTTGACATTCACTCAGTAACCTGTTAAGATATAAAAGTTGCTGAAACAAAGCAACAAACAACGTAGACCTTTGAAAACTGAACGAATAAAACAAACCAAATGTGTAGGGCGCTTCTATTCTATAGAAGCAAACAACATAGCAAGCAATATGCTAGCAAGTCAATTATTACAATTGAGCTTAACAATCGCAAGGTTGTTTCAAACACTTTATATGAGAGTTTGATCCTGGCTCAGGACGAACGCTGGCGGCGTGCCTAATACATGCAAGTCGAACGCTTTTTCTTTCACCGGAGCTTGCTCCACCGAAAGAAAAGGAGTGGCGAACGGGTGAGTAACACGTGGGTAACCTGCCCATCAGAAGGGGATAACACTTGGAAACAGGTGCTAATACCGTATAACAATAGAAACCGCATGGTTTCTATTTGAAAGGCGCTTTTGCGTCACTGATGGATGGACCCGCGGTGCATTAGCTAGTTGGTGAGGTAACGGCTCACCAAGGCAACGATGCATAGCCGACCTGAGAGGGTGATCGGCCACATTGGGACTGAGACACGGCCCAAACTCCTACGGGAGGCAGCAGTAGGGAATCTTCGGCAATGGACGAAAGTCTGACCGAGCAACGCCGCGTGAGTGAAGAAGGTTTTCGGATCGTAAAACTCTGTTGTTAGAGAAGAACAAGGATGAGAGTAAAATGTTCATCCCTTGACGGTATCTAACCAGAAAGCCACGGCTAACTACGTGCCAGCAGCCGCGGTAATACGTAGGTGGCAAGCGTTGTCCGGATTTATTGGGCGTAAAGCGAGCGCAGGCGGTTTCTTAAGTCTGATGTGAAAGCCCCCGGCTCAACCGGGGAGGGTCATTGGAAACTGGGAAACTTGAGTGCAGAAGAGGAGAGTGGAATTCCATGTGTAGCGGTGAAATGCGTAGATATATGGAGGAACACCAGTGGCGAAGGCGGCTCTCTGGTCTGTAACTGACGCTGAGGCTCGAAAGCGTGGGGAGCAAACAGGATTAGATACCCTGGTAGTCCACGCCGTAAACGATGAGTGCTAAGTGTTGGAGGGTTTCCGCCCTTCAGTGCTGCAGCTAACGCATTAAGCACTCCGCCTGGGGAGTACGACCGCAAGGTTGAAACTCAAAGGAATTGACGGGGGCCCGCACAAGCGGTGGAGCATGTGGTTTAATTCGAAGCAACGCGAAGAACCTTACCAGGTCTTGACATCCTTTGACCACTCTAGAGATAGAGCTTCCCCTTCGGGGGCAAAGTGACAGGTGGTGCATGGTTGTCGTCAGCTCGTGTCGTGAGATGTTGGGTTAAGTCCCGCAACGAGCGCAACCCTTATTGTTAGTTGCCATCATTTAGTTGGGCACTCTAGCGAGACTGCCGGTGACAAACCGGAGGAAGGTGGGGATGACGTCAAATCATCATGCCCCTTATGACCTGGGCTACACACGTGCTACAATGGGAAGTACAACGAGTCGCGAAGTCGCGAGGCTAAGCTAATCTCTTAAAGCTTCTCTCAGTTCGGATTGTAGGCTGCAACTCGCCTACATGAAGCCGGAATCGCTAGTAATCGCGGATCAGCACGCCGCGGTGAATACGTTCCCGGGCCTTGTACACACCGCCCGTCACACCACGAGAGTTTGTAACACCCGAAGTCGGTGAGGTAACCTTTTGGAGCCAGCCGCCTAAGGTGGGATAGATGATTGGGGTGAAGTCGTAACAAGGTAGCCGTATCGGAAGGTGCGGCTGGATCACCTCCTTTCTAAGGAAATAGTTCATCTTAGATGAACGTTACGGAAACTACACAGGCTTGCTTTTATTCGTTCAGTTTTGAGAGGTCTACTCTCAAATCGTTCATTGAAAACTGGATACAGAAACAAAATGTTAAACAAACCGAGAACACCGCGTTGAATGAGTTTTTTAATAAGTTCAATTGCTTATTTATTACTAAGGAACATGATCGCTCATGGAAATTAGTAAGACCCTTGACGCAAGTCAAGATAAGGTTAAGTGAATAAGGGCGCACGGTGGATGCCTTGGCACTAGGAGCCGATGAAGGACGGGACTAACACCGATATGCTTCGGGGAGCTGTAAGTAAGCTTTGATCCGGAGATTTCCGAATGGGGAAACCCAGCATCTTTTATAGGATGTTACTTTTCAGTGAATACATAGCTGAATAGAGGTAGACGCAGAGAACTGAAACATCTAAGTACCTGCAGGAAGAGAAAGAAAAATCGATTCCCTGAGTAGCGGCGAGCGAAACGGGAAAAGCCCAAACCAAGAGGCTTGCCTCTTGGGGTTGTAGGACTCCAATATGGTAGTTCAGTGAGATAGTCGAAGGACCTGGAAAGGTCTGCTAGAAAGGGTAAAAGCCCCGTAGACAAAATTTGACTGGCACCTAGGAGGATCCTGAGTACGGCGGAACACGAGGAATTCCGTCGGAATCCGGGAGGACCATCTCCCAAGGCTAAATACTCCCTAGTGACCGATAGTGAACCAGTACCGTGAGGGAAAGGTGAAAAGCACCCCGGAAGGGGAGTGAAATAGATCCTGAAACCGTGTGCCTACAACAAGTTAGAGCCCGTTAATGGGTGATAGCGTGCCTTTTGTAGAATGAACCGGCGAGTTACGATTACTTGCGAGGTTAAGTTGAAAAGACGGAGCCGCAGCGAAAGCGAGTCTGAATAGGGCGAATGAGTAAGTGGTCGTAGACCCGAAACCATGTGATCTACCCATGTCCAGGTTGAAGGTGCGGTAAAACGCACTGGAGGACCGAACCCACGTACGTTGAAAAGTGCGGGGATGAGGTGTGGGTAGCGGAGAAATTCCAAACGAACTTGGAGATAGCTGGTTCTCTCCGAAATAGCTTTAGGGCTAGCCTCAGAGTAAGAATGATG